>CBDDEE010000032.1:0-888837 GCA_965226855.1 Myxococcota bacterium
TTCGACGGGCGCCGAAATCCCTGGCCGCGCACCCCTTACCCGGGGGGAGGACCGCGGAAGATCGGAAGCCGCTCGACGGCCAGCAGCCCGATTCGGAATCCGCCTGCGTCAAGGATAGGCCCGCAGCGCAGCCCTGGTCGCCGATGTACTTCTCGAGATACTCGAGGGCGATCCGCGTCTCGCGAAGGTGGCGCTGGATACCTTTCTGGCCGCACCTCGCCGGTGGAAGCGCGACCATCTGGAACAGAAGCAGCATCGACATCAGGACATAGATTACACAGGGCGGTGCGCTCGGCGCGTGCCACACGCTCGAGCTAGGCTTCGTCTTCGGAACCCACGCCAACAAGCCCATGGCCCAGCTCAACGGCAGCGGACCAGCGGCCGACGTACTGGCAAGGACGATTCAAGATGCCTGGTCTGAGCGGACGCAGCACTGACAGTGCGCGCCCGAGGGTCTTGGCTCCCGCAACGAACCCGAGCGACCTCGACACGCTCAGCCCGTTGCGTCGATCAGTCGGAGGACCTGCTCGCGTCGCGCCACCATCTCGTGCCTGGTCGGGGAGCAAGATCACGATGTCGCGATTCAAGAGCTGATACACGACACAGTGGAACGGCACTACGTACCAACTCGGTGCACACGTGAAGATCGGGAGTGTCAAGGATTCGAGGCACACCATTCGCGTAGCATTCGAATGGGACGCCGATGCGCAGAAGGTCGTGATCGGCTTCATAGGCCAACACCAGCGCACTGAGGCGACCTAGAGCGGCGAGGTGGCGTCGCGAACCTTCCGCCGATGTCGGGCCGAACGGCCAATCCGTCCGCTTGCCTACAGCCGGCTGATCGCGTGAGCAAGGCGGAATCTGGCGCCGTGGCGGCTCTAGCGAGTTGACGCTCCCGGCCTCGGGCGTCTAGACGCCCTGTTGGGAGCGCAACAACCCAAGCCCCTTGAGCCGTGGCCTCGGAAGGTTATACGGCTGGTTTCAGCGAAAGCCAGAAGACAGACCCGATGACTGTCAAGCAACTCGTCGTTCTCGTCCACGCCCATAACTCGATGCGGCGAGAGGCTCTCTACCGTGAAGGGGCCTGCCACGCGCACCTTTCCCTTGTCCTCGTAGGGAAGTCCCGCTTGAGACCGGTGAAAGCTGGCCCGATGCGGAAGTGAAACTGCACGCGGAGTGGTGGAAGAGCCATACCGACCGTCAGCGAGAGATCGACGCATCGATCACGGCCAAGGCCGACTTCGAATATCTCTGCGACAAGCACCTCGTAGCTCCCGATGATGCTCCGCTCGCAACAGGTGACGGCCCACGTGGAAAAGGTTTCGGACGAGTCCGTGCACTGACAAGAATCGTTGCGCTTGACCGGGGGATTTGAACCGTCGCATTTGTCGCTCGCGTTGCCGTGTTGGCTGGTGGGAGACTTCGGCGCGATTATTCCCGTACCGTTCCGTGCTATAGACGACGGACGGCATGACCTCTCGGTGCGCAGCCCGGTAGCTTCTCAGCTTGTCGGTGACCAACCACCCGGGCTTACTCCCCTGACCCTTCAACAGCTTGCGGATAAAGCGTTTGGCAGCCCGGCGGTCGCGACGCGACTGGACGAGGATGTCGATGACGTCGCCATCTTGATCGACGGCACGCCAGAGATAGTGCCGCTGTCCCTGGATGGTGACGAAGACCTCGTCCAGGTGCCATGTGTCGCCCAGCCGGCCCTGTCGACGCTTGAGCCTGCGAGCGTATTCCGAGCCGAACTGGATGCACCAAAGCCGGATCGCTTCGTAGGACACCGTGATGCCGCGTTGGGCCAGGAGATCTTCTACATCGCGAAAGCTCACACAGAATCGATGGTACAGCCATACGGCGTGGCTGATGATCTCGGGCGGGAATCGATATCCATGGTAGCTCGGCGTGTCGCTTTTCATCGGCCAAGTCTGCCACTCTCCCGCTGAACTTGACAGTACCTTCTAGGGGCAGCCCCGCTTCTAGCAGCGGGATGGCGGCTTCCGTGTCTCCCTCGGCCAGGGCGAGCACACCGCGAAGGACCAGGAGTGCGTTCTCCCTGAAGAGCCCGCCGCCAGAAGATCATCAAAGAGTAGCTCGCCCGGGGGCGGGGGCCAGTAAAGGAGGCTCAGCAACTCGTTGAGCCGCCGCCTACCTCGTCGCTCCCCGGCAGAAGTCGGCGATGCTGCGCGCCGTCTCGCGGCTGATCTCGGGACAGGCGATCGGGAAGACCTCGATGCCGTGGGGCGTCCCCATAACCTGTCGGCACGCCGCCTGGACGCCCTCTCGAATCAGCAGGCGATAGTAGTTGACGCCCTCGTCTCGCAGCGGGTCGAACTCGTTGACGCTGATCACGGTCGGAGGAAGCCCTCGCACGTCTTCCCCCTTCGCGAATCCGGGCCAAGCCAGTGGATTCTTGCGCTCGAGCTCTTCGATCCCGTACGCCATCGCACCGCGGTTGTTGTGCAGATCCATGAGGTAACCGTTGTTCTCGATCGAGGACGGGTTCTGCGCAAGCGGCCAGATCCCCGCGATGTACGGACACATCGCGTATAGCCCCTGGACCAGGTCGATCCGCCCGTCGCGCAAGAGGCGCATCCCCGTGGCGAGTGTCAAGTTGCCACCGCCGCTTTCGCCCGCGATGATCATGCGGCCCGGATCAATTCCAAGCGTGTCGCCATTGGCCGCGACCCATTCCAGTCCGGACACGCAGTCGTTGAGGCCTGCGGGATACGGCTTCACCTCCGGTACTGAGGACGGGGTCAAGGCATTGCGGAAGTCCACCATCGCAACGGCGACACCCTGCTGCGCGATGATCCTGCCCCACGCGCGATACATGCCATCGTAGCAGGACATCGTCTGCATTCCGCCGCCGTGAATGTAGTAGACGCACGGTAGCGCCTCATCCGACTCCGGGCGAATGAACTGGATGTTGATTGTGTTGCCATCCGGCTTGGAGGTGAACTCCTGCCTGCTGATCGCCAGACCGGTCGATGGCGCGATCTCTTCTGTGTCGCAGATGTTGAAATGAGCTTTGATTGCCTCTTCCGCCGCTTTGGCTTCAGCAGTCGCAGCCTCGGCCAGCAAGACGTCGCGGCTCTCGACATTACTGCCAAGCATGACAGTGTCCAGCGCGAAGCCCTTGAACGCCTCCCCAACGCGGGGATCGATTTGGGGATCATCCAGCTTGTTGCTCATCGGGCGCTTTCTCCATTGTCGACCGTTCGATCGTATCAGCTCGCGAGTTCCACGGGAATCTCCAAGCTACCTCTACAGCATCGACGGCCAGAGCCGAGGCTGTCTTATCGAGAAGCGTTCGAGACGGCGATCGGCTGGCCGTTGGTGCCAACGACCTAATTGACGAGGTCCGATTTCTGACAGGAATGACGGCGCTGGAAAGTCTGGCGTCGCGATCGCTGGAAAAGTCGCAGATATTGATTCTCGGCAGCGCGGCATCGAATAGCTTCGCGGAGCGCGTTCGCGCATTGGTCGATGAACGGGAGGAATTCGACGATTCTGTCAAAGATGCGATCAAACGGAAGATTCCGGAATTGAACCGGTACTCATTCACAGACAAGCTCGGCGCCCTGTTGGAACGATGGCATGTTGCTCGAACATCGCGATAGACGATAGCGAACTTAAGCGTCTGGTTCGCCTGAGAAACTCAATTGTTCATGAAGGTGGCACGCCGAAAGAGGAAGAGCTTTGGCCTTCCATTCTCGTCGTTCGTGAAATACTGGCACGGCTTGCGCTCGCGATGTTGCAAATCCGACACGCCGATCGTTGTCGGAACCTGCGTCGCGCAGATCCCCCCTGCGACGTACGCGCGAACAGCCGCATAGCGGTGGAGAGCCTCCTCCTTCGTCGATGAGTCAGGGCCAGCGACGATCTCCTCTTCAAGGCAGGTGGTCTGAGCCAGGGTCCCTAGAACGAAGACAACTAGAGGAAAGCTGTCAGAAAGAGTGGAGGGAAAGTAAGGGGGGTCAGGTCAGCCCCCCCCCCGGGGGGGAGGCGCAGCGAGACTCTCCCGTAATCTATCGGATTTCATGTAACTTTAGTTTCGAGTCGGACTCTTATAGTACCAAGTAATGTCGTCGTGTAGATCTAGACACCAGGTCAAAGGGAAGAGAACCGACCTCGCTTCTTCTAATGCTTCTTCGGCCTCTTCACGCATCGGTCTATAACCGCTTTCATGAACAACGTCGTTTCTTAATTTGTTAATGTTCGTGTCACGTACACGCCTAAGAAGTGTTTCCAGATTCCCATCTTTCGTTGAACTCAGATCGAGATCTGACGAACCTATATTTCTAGAAAGCTTCCCACAAACATATAGTTCGGCCTCGTTAAGCGTACCCGGGGGATTTTCTTCAGCGACAAGACGCAGGAAAGACTCGCGCATATTGCCAAAAGGGAAGGTTCTTATTTTGTCCTTAAGTTTCTTGGACAATTGCTTCAATTGAGCCAAGGAGGAGGATGCGGAATTCTGATCGGAGTAGTTGGATCCAAACGGTATATAAAGCAGTCTTACTCTCAAATATAAGCTAAAGAACATTTCATATGCTTGGCACGCGTTGAGAATACAATGGCTATAGCGCTTTCTCTCCAGAAGGTCGTGACAATCATAAATGAGAGACTCATGCCGTTCGTTCACATGGTCGCCATTGAGCCAAAAGCATCTATAGCATTCTTCACATGATACATTGGTTCCAGATACGGGCTCGAACGTGCAGAGATCCGACGCACGATTAAATATAAGCTCGTAATCGCATATAGGACAATCGACAACGATGTTCTCGTATCCGGCGTATTTTGGCCGTGCTGTTGGTATTGCTTTTTTTCATTTCGCAGCAACCTTCTGCTCATACACATATTGTCTGTTAGGCGGGCACGCAAGTTCGAGCACCTAGACGGCGCAACCCTGCGCGCCCAGCTCCCGTCCTCTCACGCCGCTAGCGGACGATTCAGCGGGGTCAATCTTGCCGAATATGATGCGCCCGGAACACTGCGACACCTGTCTGGGTCGCCCGGCCTTCGCGCGAGCCCAGAAGGCGGGCAGTTGATCGGTCTCAGTCTTCCAGCTCGTACATCTCCTCGACCAGACGACTCCTCTCCGCGCCGGGCGGTGTCGTACCTAGCGCCCTGCTGATCTCGAGGTAGCGGGCTCGAACGGACTGGAATCCCGGGCTGTGATAGAGGCCCGCTACCCACTCCCGCTCCGCCTCGGTCCAGAGCAGGAAGTACGACTCGGGAATACATTCGATGTAGCCCGGCTTGGCGTCGCTCGAAGCGTGCCAGATATCGAGTTTGGCGATCGGCGAGCCCAGCAAGTGCGGCACTAGGTACAGGTTGCTCAGCATGGTCTGGCGGAGCTTCCTGGCAGCGCCGACCTCGTTCCCCGCAAGATGCAGCGCGAGGGTCCAGCACAGGAGGTGCCCCGGTTCGCCAGCGTCCTCCGAAAACTCCTTCTCGAACCACTGGAAGGCCGCAAGAGCACCTTCGTTGTCTCCCAGGAGCAGGTAGTACGGTCCGATCTGGTAGCGCTTGCCCGCGCCGTCTCGGTAGAAGCCTTGCTCCCTCTTCTCCTTCTGGAGCTTGCGCTCGTAGCTCCGCAGGCGAGACCGGATCTTCTGCTTGTCGCCGCTTTGCATCCGTGTTTCTCCTGTCCGACCGGCAAGATCGTAGCGCCGCGCCCACGTGTCCACGCGCGCCAGCTCCATCATCTACCATGCCGACTCCTGGTAGCGTCCGCACATCGAATCCTCGCCTTTCCCGTCCTTCCTTTATGAGAGGTCGACGAGCCGGGTCGCGCGCCGGACCTCGCGGTTGAGGTCCTGCGCGTCGGCGTCCAGGACCAGCGAGACGCGCGGATGATCGACGATTAAGCCGTAGCGGCCTGCGATTTACGGGCACCGCGACCAAGGCGAAGAGTACGACCCCCAGTGCGATCCCCAGCCAGCGCAGGATCCTCATGGCTTCCTCCAGACGCGATTCTCTCACGTTCCGGGTTGGGGGGGATGATGTCCGCCTTCCGCGACTCTTCTTTGCTTGCAGAATGCCCGCAACAGGGATTGAATGACGATCTCCACCAGCGCAGGAGCATCTCTTGAGCCGCACCCTTCTCATCGTGTTGATCGTCATCGTCGTGGCTGGCGGCCTCGTGTACTGGACAAAACGCGGCACCAGGCGGCATTAGCCGGCCGCAATTGGCACTACGTGGCACAAGCCTCGAGCCCTAGATCTAGTGGGTGTAGGGACGCCGCCTCGTTTCCCCCGTCCTCGACTGCGAGGTCACGATCGACGCGGATGCTTTCGAGCCCGCGATTCGCGAGGGGATGCGGTTTCCCGCCTCTCGGGTCATGTCTGGGGGGACTCGTGCGCGGTCTTCTCGCGGGAGCTGGGCTGGATGGCACGACGTGGCGATCCCAGAGGTCCTTCGAACGCGCATGTACGCGTACATGTAGGGGGCGCCTTGTGCCACGTAGTGCCACGTAGTGCCGCGTAGTGCCAAATGGGGCCGGCTCGTGCGCCGATTTTGGCCCGTTTTCGGGACACTAGAGTACGCTGCAGGAACAATGGATGCGGGGTGGCCGCCAAACGCTGGCGAGCACGCGCTCCATGCACGACCGGATGCGGGCGCGCTCCGCGTGCGCGATCTCCGCCCTGGGGACCGGAAGAAGAAGGCAAAACGCGGACTACACCCCTTCCACCGCGGCGCTGATCGACTGGTTCGAACTCTCGAGCAAGCAGCGCTCCTTCGTCGAGGGCTCCGCGGCCAGCGATAGCGAATCGGGCGTCCGCCCCCCACGCACCAGGTCGACCATCTGCTGCCGGTACTCCGGCGAATACGGCGGTCGGCTCCTCGGCATCGTGTCCTCCTCCCCCAAGTCTGAGGGTGTCCACGAAACCGGGTCAACTCCAGTTCTTCACCCCTTCCATGGCCTTCGCTCTGAGGGAGGGAGTTCGGCTCTCCCTTTTCCCACCCCAAGGCGCGCATTTCTCAAAGAGGTACACCTACGAGGATCTCCGAGAGGAAGCGCTCAATCCTCGCCAGAAGAGTCTGTTCGACGAAGAGGAACCGGAACCGAGCTGCTTCTGCGACTAGGTAAAAGATGCCGGGGGTGGGATGAAAGCGCTGGGGAAACGCAGCCGCACGGGCCCTGCCGCGAGGCGCGCAGGAGGAAACGAGGCGGCGTCCCTACACCCACTAGATCTAGTGCTCGAGGCTTGTGCCACGTAGTGCCAATTGCGGCCGGCTAATGCCGCCTGGTGCCGCGTTTTGTCCCGTTTTTGGCGGCGCTTTTACCGTCCGATTCGTGACATTCTCCGTGGTCATGGGCGACTCGCGTAGGCAGGCGCGTCTTCGAGGAAACCTCCCCGCACCACTTCAGTGGGCGATGTCCCGCTCGCTGGCATCACTTCTGTGAAGGGGATTGGCCGCGCCGGATATGGTTGGCCGGTGGCCCGAGGATGCAGAACCGCTCCACGATCTCAGCGGTACAGGGGGTTGGCCGCGCGTACTCTTAAGTGGAGGCGCTGTTCACGGAGACGCCACAGGCCTCGAATTCCGGGGCGAACTCACCGCCCACTCCCACGCCCAGGTGGAAGCGACCGCCGGAGACGAGGTCGAGAGCGGTGACCTGCTTCGCGAGCAGTGCCGGGGCGTAGAGGGGAACCAGGACGATCGTGCCATCAGCTTGATGCGCTCGGTCGCGCCCGCTGCGGCCGCCCAGCGAGATCAGGCTGTTGCCAGTCGGCCCGTGGAAGAAGACGTGGCTCTCCGGCCGTGACGAACTGATAGCCGAGGTCCTCGGCTTGGCGTGCGGCCACGGCAACGGCATCGAGCCGGCGCAGCGAGAGACCCAAATTCGAGCTCGGCCATCAACGGTCGCCTCCACAGCGGCTAGAGTGGATCTAGCCGGATAAAGTACCTTGGCGGAAATCCGGTCAGAATGCGAAACACGATGCCATGGCGGTGCTCGGCGTTGACGCGATCATGCTCTTCCTCGCTGACGGGTACTGCGAGATAGTCTTCCTTCTCGCTATCCAAAGTGACTAGCACCCTCGGATTCTCCAGCGCTCGGTTGTACCAGGCTCTAGGCCAGTGGTTGGCAGACACGTAGAGCTGACCACTGCTCTCGAGAAGAGACAAGACCCTGTCGTTCGACGTTCCGTCCTCACCGGTCGTGGTTATGACGACCGAATCGGCGTCCACGGGTTGGAAATAGCCGAGCAACGACTCAAACGCGGCCACGATTCCCACGTAAACCAGCAGCACGATCGAGATGAGCTTTGCCGCCTTCATCGCTATTCGACCTCAAACGCGAGCAGCACGTTAGGAGTTCGTGGGAGTTGGCCAGCCGGGACAGGTACTGCGTGTCAAAGTATAGCGGCCGTGAGCTCTCGGAGGACGCTGCCGCCAAAAAACGGGACAAAACGCGGCACCAGGCGGCATTAGCCGGCCGCAATTGGCACTACGTGGCACAAGGCCTCGAGCATTAGATCTAGTGGGTGTAGGGACGCCGCCTCGTTTCCCTCCTGCGCGCCTCGCGGCAGGGCCCGTGCGGCTGCGCGCGCGGCACCCCCTTTACGGAAGGGAGGATTCACGGCGGAAGCTCACCCCGAACCCCGCAGCCGATCGCCGGAATCCACCGACTGTAGCCGAGCAATCGCCGCGCCCGTCTTCTGTCCTGCGCGCGGCGCCTCGCGGAGCTCCTGGAGGTTGAGCCAAGAACTCGCCCGACGTCCCGAAGAAACTCCCCTGCCGCCGCGCTGTGTCCCCGGTGACAGTTCTCGCCACCTACGGCATTTCGGACATCTACCTTCGATTCCAGGGTCTGTAGCTCAGTAGCCGCTCATGCGCCCTTGCGCTTGAGCTCCGCGGGGTGCTCTGCGATGAAGCGGCGGATCTCGCCGCTCTTTTCGAGGATCGTCTCCCACTCGTCCGCGTAGAACGTGACCGGGAAGCGGCGGATCCCGTACAGGGACAGAGCCCCTTTCACGCTGACCTGCAGCCGGATCCGGTCTTTGTTGGCATCGATGGCCTCGATCTTGGCTCGCAGCCGTTCGATCTCGGCTCGCAAATCGTCTTCTTCGCTCATCTCGGATCCTCCCGGTGTTCGCCCCGTCCACTTCGCTTGAGTGCCAGCAACGACAAAAAGTGGGGGGACAGTGAAAATGGCACAGAGGTTCGGACAGTGAAATGGCCGATCTGGCTGCGGTCTGGAAAGCCGAACGCCCGGAGCGCGTCTGACCGCTGAGGGCCATGTAGGGGTTGATCTTGTGCCACGTAGTGCCGCGTAGTGCCAAATGGGGCCGGCTCGTGCCCCGATTTCCGCCTGGTGGAGGGCTCTTCGCTTTCGATCCGGCGCACGCTGACTGGGCTCTATAATCGGCGCGAGCGCGGCCCCGGTCCTATGGAGCTATTTCAGGTAGGAACTCAAGACGTCATACCGACCAAGGGCTTTGCACTCGGAAGCAACGGCGCCGCGTACGCAGGCGTATGCCCCGCTGACCTGGAAGCGGAACCAGGCGGCATTAGCCGGCCGCAATTGGCACTACGTGGCACAAGCCTCGAGCACTAGATCTAGTGGGTGTAGGGACGCCGCCTCGTTTCCCTCCTGCGCGCCTCGCGGCAGGGCCCGTGCGGCTGCGCGCGCGGCACCCCCTTTAAGGTAGGTGTTCGTGGATGCGCCCTCGCTGACCTCGACCCCCGCCTTGAGGCGTTTTGTTGCCGCTGGTAATTTTTCTCCGGATCTGGGAGCAAGATACCTGGAATTCGAGAACCTCCGACAAGATACTGCTTATGATTTCCTGCTCCGTCCCCCCACCACTGCATCTAGTGGTCGGTTCTTGTGCCACGAGGCGCCACTGTGGGTAACGCCCATGTGTCTTTCGGAACGTGTTGTAGAGGTCGCTACTGACGGAGAACATTATGCTCTTTCGCATGCAGCGTGATGGCGGCAACCATGTCTTCCAACGGTTTCGGTCGCGTTCCGCAGGGGAGCTTGGGCTCCGCGAGAAGGACCTAGAGAACTGGATAGCGAAACACCCCGAACTCCTGTTCGGGAGTGAGCGCGTCCTCGTCTTCGCCCAGTCGGTGAGCGGCCAGAGCATGGCCGACATTCTTGCGCTCGACACCTCTGGCAGAGTAGTCGTCGTCGAGATGAAGCGAGACTGGTCGGACCGGTCCACGGTTGGCCAGCTCCTGGAGTACGCCGCGGCAATTGCCCTGCGCCGCTACGAGGGCCTGGCCGAGATCGCTCAACAGTACGGAAAGCAGTCCGATGTGCTGCTTGAGCAGTTCCGCGAATTCGTCGATGACGAGACCATCGGCCCGGACCAGATTGGGAAGGCGCAACGGCTTTGCATTGTGGCGCCGGCATCGGATACCGGGCTCCGCAACATCGTCGAGTGGTTGAAGGAGGGCGGAATCCTCGTCGACTTCGTTCCGTTCACCCTCTACTCGAATGAAGACCGTAGCGAGGTGTTCCTGGATATCGAGCCAGTGCCAGCGCCACCCATGGAAGTACCAGCCGGTGAGTGGCAGGGCGACTGGTTCTTCAACACGAACGAGACGTACGCGCCGGGAGCCTACAAGAAAATGTTCGAGGAGGGCGTCATCGCGATCTGCGAATACGAGACTGGTCCAGAGAATCTTGCTGGCAGCCAAGACGGTCAGCGAGTCTTCGCGTACGTCAACCAGATGGGAGTACTTGCTGTTGGAAAGATCCGTGATAGCAACGTAGAGGCAGGATCGTCCGTGTTCGACCGGGACAACGAGTTTCACGTGCGGGTGGAGTGGACGACCGTCGTGCCCGAAGAAAAAGGAGTGACGAACGCGCAGGTGAAGACCGCCCGTGAGTACAACCTGCCGGTCCGGTCCGTCTTCTGTGGCATGTCCAGGCACGATGTTGCTGACTGGATCGAGCAGGAGCTGAAAGACAGGTCGATGACCGAGGAGACACAACCTAATGTCGGTTGAGTCTTCTCCAGGACGTGATCCGGCTGGTTCTACGTGGTCTACGTGCGGGACTGGATCGGCAAGCTGACCCACCTTGAAGACAGACGAGAAGGTGGTAAGGATCATCAACGTCGAGGCGGAGTACGGCTCCGGCGTGAGCCTTCCCTGGTATCCACTCCCAACAGGGACCTTCTGAGACTGAGATCTGCTGCCGCCCGTCTCCAAAATCCCTAACCCGCCCCCCCGGACGGCGGCCCCAAGTGTCCGTCTCAGGCATTAGCCGGCCGCAATTGGCACTTACGCGGCACTGCCGATGCAACGATGGCGGGACTGCAAACTCGCAGCCCAAACGGCCATCGGTGGCCACTGTAGCGTAAACGGAACACCCACTGGGAAGCCGTCGGCACAACCGCTCCCCCCGGAAATCGGGAGACGAGACCGGGACCGATAATGCGGGGCGTTTCGCCCGTCGTGCGCGTCTCGTGTTGCACCGACTCCGGCAAAACCCCGGAAACCGTACGGAAAACCCGCCCTCGTCTCCTCCCTGTCGAGATTGGGCAGCCTGCTTGGCGGTGGGGGGAGTCCGGAGCGAACCGGTCTCGCTGCGCGCCGCGGCCTATTTGTAGCTATTACCCCTCATCGGCTGCACCGCTTGGCGGAGAAAATCGCTCGAGGAGCGGGCGGCCCGGAGCAAGGAGAGTACTGAATGAAAGCTCATGAGAGGAAGATAGCGTTCAAGCTGTCATTACCCCGAATGCTCGAACTACTCGCTGACGAGATCTATCAGTCGCCGTTGTCACTGCTCCGTGAAAACGCGCAGAACGCATTCGATGCGATACGAATGAGAACGGCGGATTCCGCGCAAGAGTTTTCCCCTTCAATTCGAGTCTCGGTTGATGGTAGTCGCGTTGTTGTGCGTGACAACGGCATCGGGATGTCGGCGGATGAAATGGAGAAGAACTTCTGGCATGCCGGCAGAAGCAGTAAGAACACCGATGCGGCAAGGGCGGCGGGCGTAGTTGGTACGTTTGGCATAGGAGCAATGGCCAACTTCGGCGTGGCAGATGAGCTTCGGGTCGAGAGCGAGTCCGCGGTGACCGGCGAGAGGACGACATCATCGGTGAGGAAGTCGGAGCTGGACACCGAAGCTGAGAGCATTCGGATCGTCTCAATGAACGCTACCGGCGAACCTGGAACCGTGGTCGAAGCTCTACTATCACCGGAAAGTAGAATGTCGGTACCGGACGCCCGTAGGTTTCTTCATTCATTCGTCGAGTTTGTCGATATACCTGTCCTATTCAATGGAGACAAACTCAGTGGCTCGACACCTCGATCCACCTAAGCACCCGCTCACCGGACTGATCGAACACGGTCCTTACGGACAGCACGAATCAGACGCTGAAAGCGCCGCCAAAAACGGGACAAACGCGGCACCCAGGCGGCATTAGCCGGCCCCAATTGGCACTACGCGGCACAAGCTCGACGGCGCTCCCGGGCTCTGGCACCGGTTCCGGTCGAGTACAAGCCGTCGCCCATGACCACGGGGAATGTGACGAATCGGACGGTAAAAGCGCCGCCAAAAACGGGACAAAACGCGGCACCAGGCGGCATTAGCCGGCCGCAATTGGCACTACGTGGCACAAGTCCTCGAGCACTAGATCTAGTTGGGTGTAGGGACGCCGCCTCGTTTCCCTCCTGCGCGCCTCGCGGCAGGGCCCCGTGCGGCTGCGCGCGCGGCACCCCCTTTAAGGTAGGGGGGATTATTTCTGCAATGCGCTCGGCACTGGACGGTTCTTGTGCCACGAGGTGCCACGTAGTGCCGCCTAGTGCCAAATGGGGGCGGCTGGCGCCCGATTTTTGCGCGTTTTGGGGACACTTTCAGCGTCCGAATCGGGACATCTTCAGCGTCCGCTCAGAGCAGAGCCCACCGTGGCACTTAGCGGCACCTCGTGGCACAAGAATTCGGCCACTAGATACCACTAGATGTACGATCTGATTGCGAGAAGAAGTTGTTAGACCAGCGATGACTCGGAATGAAACCCCCGATCAGCCACGTACACTCGCCAGAAGAGCCTGTTCGACGAAGAGGAACCGGAACCGAGCTGCTTCTGCGACTAGGTAAAAGATGTTGTGCCACGTAGTGCGGGGGTGGGATGAAAGCGCTGGAGAAATAATCCCCCTACCTAAAAGGGGGTGCCGCGCGCGCAGCCGCACGGGCCCTGCATGCCGCCTCGTTTCCCTCCTGCGCGTCTCGCGGCCGCCGGGTTTTCCCCCGTTTTGACCCAGGTCGCCACGGCCCCCTGCACCCGGTGCAGATCGGGCCTAAACCCAAGAATGCACACCCCTTCGGAAGAGAGGGCACAACCCCCCACCACTACATGTAGGGGTTGATCTTGTGCCACGTAGTGCCGCGTAGTGCCAATTGCGGCCGGCTAATGCTCGCCTGGCGCCGCGTTTTGTCCCGTTTTTGGCGGCGCTTTTACCGTCCGATTCGTGGCGCGCGAGCTCCCGCCCCATGCCCGTGATATTTTCAGCGTCCTCCCAGACGTCGAACAACACAAGCGCGGGGGGCGCGGCTAGGATAGCGGGGGTGCACCACTAGATGTAGGGGGCACTCTTGTGCCACGTAGTGCCACGTAGTGCCGCGTAGTGCCAAATGGGCCGGCTCGTGCCCCGATTTTGGCCCGTTTTGGGGTGCGTATCTCTCGACGAGCCGATCCTCATGAGTCGGGTCGCATACCCGCTGGGGAAGAGGTCCCCCGCGCTAGACCGCTCCCAGCGTTTGTGGAGGGACTCCAACTGGTCGCGCATGTCGCTGGAGTGGTCCAGCAGTTCCCTGTACTCGGTGATCGCCTCGATGAATCGTTTGACTTCGGCATCTTTCAGCATCCCTCCCCCCCCCTCTGTTCACGGGTCCGTGAGCCGCAGCTGTACTCTTCGGGCGTTTATCGACTGGCGGAGGTGCGCGGCTTGACGCTCGCCTCGAACCTGAGGCCCTCGCGCGGTGCCCTGCAGGTTATCTCGGCCCCGTGGTCGAGGGGACGCAGCGAACGGAGCGACGCCGCTTCCGACGAGTCCACCCGCAGGGCTTCTCCGAGGCAGTCCGAGCGTCTAAGGAGATCCACACACCGTCGGAGATCGCCTTCATAGCCGCGAGATAGTGCAGCGACGACCGTGTCCGACCTGCACCGACTGTAGCTTCAGACCTCTGAAGCTGGTCCAGGAGACGACGGCACTGAGCGCTGGGGGCCGTTGGCGTCACGCTGCTGTACTCTGGAATCCACGTAGGGAGGCCCGTGGCCGAGTTCACGACCGCGGCTCGTTGTCGAGACAAGGAGGAGTGATGAGGCTACGCAAGGCCGCCCTGCTGACGCTCGCGGCTCTCACGATCACGGGTTGCGTGCGAATCGGGCCGGGAAGCCAGGGCGTGCTCTTCAAGCTCTGGGGAGGCACGCAGAGCGACTTCATCGGGGAGGGGATTCACATCGTCTGGCCCTGGGACACCATGTACGTCTACGACGTTCGCGTCCAGGACGGGCCCGAGCGACTCACCGTCCTGGCCAGCAACGGGCTCTCGGTCGGCCTCGACATCTCGATCCGCTTTCAGCCGCAGGGCGCGGAGCTTCCCGCCCTTCACCAGGAGATCGGGCCGGGCTACTACGCCAAGATCATCAGGCCCACCATCCGCAGCGAGATTCGCAAGATCGTGGGCCAATTCACACCCGAGGAGATCTACTCCACGAAGCGACAGGAGGTCGAGACCAACATCATCGAGCGGATCCAGGGCGCGCTCACGGGCCGGCACGTCGTCGTCGAGGCCATCCTGATCCGGAGTGTCGAGCTCCCCGAGAGGCTCCGCATCGCGATCTCGGAGAAGCTCGAGGAAGAGCAGCGGGCCGAGAAGATGACCTTCACCATCGAACGGGAACGCCAGGAGGCAGCGCGCAAGGCCATCGAGGCCCAGGGCATAGCGGACTTCCAGCGGATCGTGTCCGAGGGGCTGACGCCAGACCTGCTGCGCTGGAAGGGCATCGAGGCCACCCAGAATCTCTCTCAGAGCGACAACGCTAAGGTCGTCGTGATCGGCTCGGGACCGCAGGGCCTCCCACTGATTCTCGGGGGCAACTGAGCGGAGCGAATTGAGAACCCTCCCCATGCCAAGCACGTAGCGGTCGATCACGCTGCGGAGTTGCTTGTCGAGCGATGCGACCAACGGACGGTGAATGCCCAGCTCCCGAGCCATCTGCTCGACGATCTCGATTCCGAAGAAGCCCAACTCGAGCTCGTCGGTACGACATCTGCCTCGCCGCGATCGACTGCCTGGACCACCCGCGTTACCACGGTCCATGCGTCTCTCTGGCGCTCGACACCTGCAACGCCGAGCCCGAGTATCGGCTCGCGAATCGCCACTGCCGAGCGCTTATCACGACGAGGGTCGCGCGCGAGGGCGCCAACGGAAAATCACTCCTCCAGAGGCGCGCATCCCGGCGATTCCGTTTGCGCCGGAGACCGCTCCCGCCCTTTCACACAAAATCGACGATTCTCAGCGGGATAGGGGGTCCAAACCATCGGAGTCCCCAACCGCCCCCGGCGAAGTGATGCTGGAACACGTGCGTTTGCAGCGGACCAGGGTTGGGCTCCGTCCTCGGCGTGGCCTAACAGGCTGCTGAAAAACTCCTCATCGAAGGGTACCTTTGAGGGAAGCCCCAAGGGGGAGATGTGAGAGGACCGCAGACGCTCCAGGGTGGGATCTTCAGCTACGTATCGCTGGAGTCCCGGATTCCCGAGGACCATCCGCTTCGAGCGATCCGGCGACTGGTGGACGCGGCGCTGGAGCAGCTGTCGCGACGCTTCGATGGTATCTACGCCAAAGGGGTCGGCCGACCGTCGGTCCCGCCGGAGCAGCTGTTGCGGGCGCTGCTGTTGCAGGTGCTGTACACGATCCGGAGCGAGCGCCAGCTGATCGAGCAGATCGACTACAACCTGCTCTACCGCTGGTTCGTGGGCCTGGAGCTGGACGATGAGGTGTTCAGCGCGACGGTGTTCACCAAGAATCGGGAACGGCTGCTGAAGGGCGAGATCGCTCAGCATTTCTTCGAGGCGGTGCTGGCGCAGGCGGAGTCGGAGGGGTTGGTGTCATCGGAGCACTTCACGGTGGACGGGACGCTGATCGAGGCGTGGGCGAGCCAGAAGAGCTTCGTGCGCAAGGACGAGAAGCGCAGGGACGATGACGACCCGGGCAACCCGACGGTCAACTTCCGGGGCGAGAAGCGGAGCAACCAGACGCATGCGTCGAGGACGGATCCGGACGCCCGACTGGCGGGGATGAGGGGCCAGGGCGCGCGGCTCGCGTATCAGGGACACGTCGTGACGGAGAACCGCAACGGCCTGGTGGTGGCGGCGAAGCTCACTCAGGCGTCGGGGTATGCGGAGCGCGAAGCGGCTCTCGAGATGGTGCTGGGTCTGGGGGGCGCTCGCCGGATCACCCTGGCTGGAGACAAGGGCTACGACGCCAAGAGCTTTGTGCAGGCGCTTCGGGCCTGGAGCGTTACCCCGCACGTGGCACAGAACACGACGAACCGCCGAAGCGCGATCGATCGAAGGACCACAGGACACCCGGGCTACGAGGTGAGCCAGCGCTTCCGCAAACGGGTGGAGGAGGTGTTTGGCTGGATGAAGACGGTGGGCTTGATGCGCAAGACCCGGCACCGGGGCACGGATCGGGTCGGCTGGGTCTTCACCTTCACTGCTGCGGCCTACAACCTGGTCCGTATCCGCAACCTGTTGGAGGCGACATAGCTCATGATCCCGCAAGATCTACCCGTGCGACACCGAACCGGTTCGTACCGGGAACGGCGATCCCTCTCCCTGCTCGGCACGCCTCCCGTCAGAGGCGTCCCGCCCAACCCAGTCACTTTCTCCGCAGCCTGTTAGGTCCCACACTTAGGTGAGCTTGAAAAGCAGCGACTCTTCGAGAAGAACAGGGCCTACTACGAGTCCAAATGGGGACCGTGGATTCGTCATGAGTACCGCAAGCCAGAGTAAGCAGCATAGGCCAGCGCTACTTTCGAGCAACGTAGATCGATCGTCCCTCATCTAGCGAGCCAACTTCTTCGATCTCGTTATAGCCAACCCACTCCAGAATATCCTTGAGACACTTCTTGGTAGGAAGCCATTTCGGGACGAAATGGGAGGAACTCTCGGAAGGATCTCTCAAGTAAAGGTAGGAGTGGTCTTCATCATCAACAGTTATGCTCTCGACATAGAGTAGGTCACTCAGACTTGCGACCCTCCGCAGAGCAAGAACAGGATTTTCTAGATGGTACAGAACTGCCAGCATGAAAATCACGTCAAACTCGCCGAGCGACGAGTCGATGTCGTAAAGAGAACTTCGGCGGCTCGGGCGTCACCCTGCCCGAGTAGGTGAAGCGCGTCGCCGACGGCGTGGGGGATCGGCTCCATCAGGCCCTACTCTGGGAGGACGTTGAAAGCGCCGCCAAAAACGTGGCAAAGCCGGCACCCCGCCGGAACATACGGTCCGGCTGGGCAGTGGGTCAGTTTGAGAATCGTCGGATCTGACGAAGATTGATCGAACGCGCTGCCTCATAGATCTCGAAATCCTCTCGATTGGTCTGGCGGATGAGACCCTGCTCGCCAGTTCCGCCCAGAATCGCCACCACTTCTTTCGACATCTCCATCCCTTCGTGTGCCCCGGCCGCGGTCCTCGCTCCGGAGCAGCGGATCCTAGCAGAGGTGAGCTACCCTCATGGCGTGAGCGAGCCCGCGACGCCCACGGCTATCAACCAGGCCGGCCCAGACACCCTGCAGATCGTCTGGAACGATGGGCACGAGAGCCTCTATTCGGTGCGCGCGTTGCGGCTAGCGTGTCGCTGCGCGCACTGTGTGGGAAGAGGGCACCGGCCGCCCGCTGCTCGACGAGACCAACGTGCCCCTGGACGTCCGACCCGTGCAGATCTCTCCCGTCGGTCGGTACGCCATTCAGTTCACCTGGAGCGACGGTCACAACACCGGCATCCACACGTTCGAGTACCTCCGCAGCCTCTGCCCCTGCTGTGCACCGTGTTGAATCTGCTGGAGTGGGCCGAGCGGTTCATCTCCACGCCCTCGGTCTCGGCGGACGGCAACACGGAGATCGCCGCAAAGGCGTGCGAGCTCCTTGCTGAGATCGGCCTCCACGCGCGACGCGAGCCCGCGCAGGTCGACGGGGTGCTCCACGAGACCGTCATCGCCGACCTGGGGCCGCGCGGCGCGGATGGTCTGCTCTGGGAGGACGATGAAAGCGCCGCAAAAAAAAAGCGTTCAGCGAGCTGAGGTACAGGGGATACGCGGTGGGCCGGAGCCCCCCGCGCGTTTCCCCCCGCGAAGGGGGAAATTTCCGGCCTCGTTGGGCCTTGTTAACGGCGGCCCCCAGATCCAAGGTCGCTTGTTCAAGTCCCGACGAATCGCTGGCCTGGAGACCAGCGTCTACTTGAGGGTACTCTTGTGGAACCTCGCCTCCCTGTCAATCCGGCCGTCAGACCCGGCCCTCCCGCTGGCCCGGCGGAGCCCTTCCGCTACCGCCTGGGGCTGGATCTCGGATCCAATTCCATCGGCTGGTGCGTTTTGGATCTCGACGCCGGAGGCCGTCCCTGTGGCGTGAGGGACGCCGGCGTCCGGATCCTCTCCCCGAACGAGGAGGCCGGTCGAGATCCGCAGTCGAAGACTTCCTTGGCGGCCGAGAGGCGGGACGCCCGCAGTGCCCGCAGGCGGCGCGGGCGCTTCGTCCGCCGCCGGGATCGGTTGATGGAGACCCTCGTCGGGGCGGGGCTGATGCCCGTCGACCGGATCGTTCGGAAATCTCTCGAGCGGCTCGACCCGTATGCCCTCCGGAAGGAGGCTCTCGACCGCCGTCTTTCTCCCTCCGAGATCGGCCGGGCTCTGTTCCACCTCAACCAGCGTCGAGGCTTCAAGTCCAACCGGATCTCCGATTCGGACCACGACGAGAGAAGCTCGATGAAGCAGGGGATCAAGCGTTTGGAGGTCGAGCTTGAAAGCGCAGGGGTCCGAACGCTCGGCGAGCTTCTCGCCAATGCGGAGGTTGGGCCCCGGTGGCGGCTCCGTCCGTTTCCGCCCGGAGAGGAAAGGGTCCAAGAACTTGTATGCGTTCTATCCGACCCGGTCGATGATCGAATCGGAGGTCGACGCGATCTGGAAGTCGCAGAGAAGGTGGCATTCGGATCTTCTGACCGACGAGCTGCTGCGCAAGATCAAACACATCATCGTCGATCAGCGTCCGTTGAAGCCACAGGTACCGGGGCGCTGCACGCTCTTTTCCGAGGACGAGCGGGCTCCCAAGGCGCACCCTCTCTTTCAGCGCTTCCGCATCTTTCAGGACGTGGGTTCGTTGCGCGTGAGGGAGGGGCTTTCCGAGCGTCCCCTGCGCCTCGACGAGCGCGATCACGTCGTCTTGGCGCTGGCCTCCTGTGTAGGTGCGGGTTCTGGTGGGATCGTTCCCTTCGAGAGGCTTCGGGCCAAGGCGGGGCTTTTGGACGGAGCCCGGCTCAACTACGAGGGGGCGGCCGACCGCCGCAAGGGGTTCGCCTGTGACGAAACCTCGTTGAAGCTGCGGTCAAAGAAAGCGTTCGACCGGGTCTGGGACGGACTTCCGCACGAGCGGCGGTGCGCCGTCGTCGAGAGACTTCTGGAGGTTCAGGACGAAGCGGGCCTGTGTTCCTGGCTTCGGCGGGAGTTCGGCCTTTCTCCGGATGCGGCGGAGTTCGTCTCCGGGGTCCGTTTGCCGCAGGGGTACGGCCATCTGGGCCTTCCGGCCCTGCGTGGGCTCGTGGAGGTCTTCGAGAAGGAGTCCGAGGCGTTCGTCGATTCCCGGACGGGGGAGGTCTGGCGAAGGCCCCTGACGTACGACGAGGCGGTCGGACGCCTCGGTGTGCACCATGCGGACTTCCGCCCGAGCGCTCGGCTCGAGCGTCTTCCTTACTATGGGGAGGTTCTGCCGCGCAGCGTCGTGGCCCGCGAGGTCGGGTCGTCGAGAAGTCAGGAACGGCGGGGCCGCGTCTCGAACCCGACGGTCCACATCGGACTCAACCAGCTCCGGGTCGTGGTCAATGCCCTGCTCTCGGTCTACGGGCCGCCTTCCGAAATCGTCGTCGAGCTGGCGCGGGAACTGAAGCTGAGTCGCCAGCGCAAGATCGAGGTCCTCAAAGAGAACCGGGAAAACCGGCAGAGGAACGGCCGAATCCGGGAGACGCTCGGCGAGCGGGGTGTGGCGGATACCTACGAGAGCCGTTTGCGGATGCGGCTGTACGAGCAGCTTTCGGCGAGCGAGCGCGTCTGCGTTTACACGGGCACTCCGATCTCTCTGGAGATGCTCTTCGGCGGCCTTGTCGAGATCGACCACGTCCTCCCTTACTCGAAGACACTCGACGACGGCTTTTCGAACAAGGTGCTCTGTACGATAGAGGCGAACCGGACCAAGGGGAACCGGGCTCCGGAGGACGCGTGGTCCGGAGAGGCTCTGCGGGAGATCGTGGAGCGGGCGGAGCGGCTGTTCCAGGAGAAGTGCTGGCGCTTCCAGATCGGGGCGATGGAGCGCTTCAGGAAGGAGGACGGCTACGTCGCCCGCCACCTCGTGGACACGCAGTACCTGTCCCGGCTGGCCAAGCGCTATCTCTCCCACGTCTGCGATCCGGACCGGGTCTGGGCCTCACCGGGACGGCTGACCGCGATGCTTCGGGCGAGGTGGGGTCTGAACGGGATTCTGGGCGGCGGATCGGTCAAGAACCGCCGCGACCACCGTCACCACGCCGTCGACGCGTTCGTCATCGGCTGTACGGACCGGGGGCTCCTGCAGAAGATCTCTCGGGCGTCGGGACAGGCGGAGGAGCTGCACCTGGATCGGCTGTTTCCCCCCGGAGCGTTTCCCGAGCCCTTCGACGGATACCGGGAGGCGTTGAGAGGCCGGATCGAACGGCTGGTCGTCAGCCACCGGCCCGACCCGGGCCCAGAGGGCCAGCTTCTCAAGGAAACGGCCTACGGTCTCGTCGACGAGGACGGGTACAACCTCGTGTTTCGGAAACCGATCACGGAGCTGACTCCGAACGACATCACAGGCAGGACGGCGTCCCGTGTGAGGGACGGGGGGCTTCGATCCCGTCTGCGTCAAGTTCTCGCTCGTGCGAAAGAGCAAGAGGGACAGCTGCCGAAGGCCCTCGCGAATGCTCTTGCGGAATTCGGGCACGCAAACGGGATTCGCAGGGTCCGGGTTCTGAAGAGGAAAATTTCGGTCCGGACCGTCTCGCATGGGGACGGGGCGTTCGAGAAAGGCTACGCCCTGTCCGACAATCACCGTGTCGAGATCTATGCGCTCCCCGACGGGACGTGGCGGGGTGAGGGCGTCAGCGTCTACGACGCCAACCGGCCAGGTTTCGAACCGTCGTGGCCGACCCAGCACCCGGAGGCTCGCTTGGTGATGCGGATTCACAAGGGCGATTCGGTCGAGGCCGACTTGGGCTCTGGCCGTTGTGTCTACCGGGTCTGCTCTTTGGACCACTCGGCGAACCGGTTTCGGTTGGCTCTCCACGTCGAGGCAGGTTCGCTGGGTGCTCGTCACCAGAGCGTGCGAAAGCAGGGCAGCCGCGTTCGGATTACCGCGCAGCTGATCAACCGTCTCGGACGGCTACCACATGTGGTCCCAGACCTACGACCGCGAGCTCGATGACATCTTCGCGGTTCAGGCCGAGATCGCGAGGGAAGTCGCCAGGATGTTGCGCGTGACGCTGCTCGAGATGGACTCGGAGCGGATCGCGGCGCCCGATACGCAGAACCAGATGGCTCACGACAAATACCTCTGGGGGTTGCAGCGAGCGAGGCAGTTCAGCGTTGCGTCCCTGCTCGAAGCGGTGGACTACTTCCGGGAGGCGACTGAGCTCGACCCGGACTACGCGAAGGCGCATGCCGGCGTCACGACCGCGCTCGCTCAGGCGTACACGACCTCGGCGATCCCGGCTGACGCGCTCCTCAGCGAGGGCGCACGGCACGCTGAGCGCGCGATCGAGCTCGATCCCGGCCTGAGTGAGGCCCACAGCGGCCAGGGCGCGGTGCTTATGGCCCGGGGGCAGGTACGCGAGGCCGGGGCGGCATACCGTCTGGCGCTGGAGCTTAACCCGGGGAACAGCCTTGCAGCGTTCTTGTACGGGAACCTGTTGTTGGGGCAGCACCGCTTCGAAGAGGCACTCGCCGTGTTCGAGCAGGCGCTCGAGCGCAGTCCGGTCGATGCCACGCTCCGCGGCGCCACGGGCTGGGCGCACGACTTCCTGGGGAACTCCGAGGAGGCGATGGCCTCCTACTCGCGAGCGCGGGCCATCGACGCATCGAACCCGTTCGGATTCTACGGCCCGGGCTTAGTAACCGCAGCCACAGGAGAGCTCGCCGCCTCGGCCGAGTGGTTCGAGCGCGCCGCGAAGGTAGACCCGAACGATGCGGAGCTCTTCGCGTGGGCCGCGATCATGCACCTGTCCCTCGACGATACGGCGAGTGCCACCCGGGCCGCGGAGAAGGCCGTTGAGCTGAATCCGCTGAACACGCTGCCGCTGGCTGCGCGCGCACTCGCGCACGTATTCGCCGGAGAGGACGACCGAGCGCTCGAGGTGGCTCGCCGCGGGCTTCTACCCGACGTGGTGCGCCGCCACGGGAACACGATCGTGTTCCTCCGGATCCTTCGGGACGAGCTGCTCGCCAGCGATCGGATCCCGGAGGCAATCGCTGCCTACGAGGCAGCCTTCCCGACGCTCGAGACCGCGTCGCCGTTCCGAAGCTTCCACCCGCAGTTTCCGAAAGACCCGCTGGGCGAGCTCGCCCGGGCCGCCATCGACGTCGCCCACCTCCGACAGCTGGCCGGGGACGGTGCGGGGGCCGACCGCCTGATCGAGCTCACGAGGGCGGCGCACGCGCGGGACCCCTACCTCGGCGACGTGTGGCTGTACGGTCCAGGTGCGCTCCAGGTGGAGCTCCCCTTGCTTGAGGGTCGCCACGAGCAAGCACTGCAAGCGCTCGAGGCCCTCGTGGAAGGTGGCTGGAGCGTCAGCTGGCGCTGGGAGATCGAGCGCAACCCCATCTATGACCCGGTTCGGGACCACCCCCGCTATCGAACGATCGTCGAGGGACTCGAGCGGCACGTCGCTGCGCAGCGGGGGGCGATCGAGTCACAGGCTCACGCGCTCCTTGGCGATCACGAGAGGCAGCGGGTCGGAGGCCAGGAGAAGCACGCTACGGCGGTCGGTCAAAAACGTCTTCCCCGACGGCTCTCTAACCCCCTGTGCTGACTCGCTCCAGTAGCGCCGCTCGAGGGTGTTCACAATCATTCGATTTTGGGCAGGTTTTCCGCTCCGCGCCAGGGTAGGGAGGTCAGCATCGGTCCTCACTCTGCGGTGTTACAGGAATACTAAACTGCGCGTAGACTGGATCGGGTTTGAGGAGTGCAACGATTGGGTGAAGCTCAGGGAGCGCAACATGAAGAAGTGGTGCGGGCGGCCCCGAGTGGTCAGGTGAGAACTGCTAGATGGGAGTGAGCGAAATGCGGGTGGCGGTGCCGCCCTCGGGAGCCGAATCATAATGGAGGTTGGATTGTGGCTTCCCTCTCGACGCGATCTGCTGAGAGTACTGCTTCTCATCCTCCCCCTTCTCAGCCCGAGTTCTGCACCAGCGCAGACCCTTACAGCCAATGTAGAGGTCAATGGCTTCTCCTTCTCTCTTGGTCCCGCAGCTACGGGTCGCTTCACGGCCTTCTTCACAACTTTCGATGGCTCGAGAGGAATCCCGTTGCAGGATTGTCTCGGAGGCTTCTGCACGATCAGTTCCGAGTTCTCGCCCGTGGTGAACGGCTCTACCTCCTACCGTGCCGACTACATCGCCCAGAGCGCCCCTGGCGTCACTTTAGAGTACGGAACTGTGGCTGTAGCTCTCTCTGCGTCCGACTCCGACCAAGACGGACTTCTGGATGTTCTAGAGCGTTTGAGCCCTGGAAACTTCTCCCTCAACGGGACGACAACCCCCCACGTAAACTATGAGGTCGATCTCCTCATCGATGAATTCGGAGCGTTTTTTTTTTTTGTATCAAGCCTCTCCGTAACTGTGGTCCGGGGCACCTCGTTGCGAGAGGGCACATACTCTGGGACTTTCAGCGGCGTCCTCCAGTCTGGCACTCTAGCGGGGAAATTCTTTCTGTCGGGCGCATCTGGGGAGGTTTCCTATACGCTCGGCGGTCCGAATCTGGCATGGAAGCTAAATCACCAGACTCTTGATGGCTCCACTAGGCTGTTCACGGGTATCAGCGAACTCAAGCGACTTGGTACGAGCGCCATCGAGATCCCTAGCTTCGCAGTTTCGGACAGTAGGTCGGGACTCTCTATGCTGACGCGGACTGCGGTTCTAACGCGCTCAGGAAACGTGTTTCGCGGGCAGATGGACCTAGTCGATGGCAAGCTCGAAACGTCTTGGCCCGACTACACTGCATTCCAAGTCGAGATCGTCGACCTCAACGATACCGATTTCGATGGTCTGCCTGATCTGGTAGCCGTTCCAGAGCCGCATCTTGCACTCCAGTGGCTGGTGGCGCTGGCAACTGTGTTCGTTCGCATGGTGCGCGCGCGGTCCACAGAGGCGGCTGGACCAACCCACCGCCGCGTTCCATAGGGTCAACAACAGCAAGCCGAATCGTGGACCTACACGATCATCGGCAGGCACGGGCTAGAGGTCGTCGAATCGGGGCGGCCGGTCGAGCAGGTGCCGCAGCGCAGCCTCCTGCTCCTCGCGCGGCAGCCGCAGCCGCTGGGACGGCCGGAGGTTCAGTAGGGGGCCTGTCCCGAAACCCTCACCCCGCACGGACTCGGCCAGCCTCGCAAGCCCCTGACCCGACTGGTATCAGCCCTCGACGACCTCTAGGTGTCGCACAACCTAAGTCCTTTGGGACAGCCGAGCCCTGCTAGTCTCTGCTCTGCTTTCTGCGCTCCCTGCCGCATCGCCACACGATGAAGAATCCGATGGCGCACGCGACGTAGAAGCCGTAGAAGAACATGTCCACTAGTGCAGCACCGCGCAATAGCCGCTCACGTCCCAGGTGTTCTCCTTCACGCAAACACATTGCCCGCAGATGTCGTGGCTGTAGCACGTGCTCTTCCAGATGCAGGCGAAGCACTCGCCGTCCCTTGGGAAAGCGAAGAGCCCCGCTGCGCTGATCGCTAGGGTCGCTGCCACGAATATCAGCTTTCGTGTCACTTGCTCTCTCCTTACGCTTCTGAGTACACGCTCCTTCACCTCGGCCATGCGGTCTTCGACCTCAGCCGAGCGCGCCGGTACTGCACGCGCCTCCCGACCGGACGGCGGGCCAGCACCTCGACGCGATCAGGCTCGACCCAGACCCGCGCCTTGCACTTCCGGCAGATAACGACCACGCCATTCCGTGCTCGACCAGGAAGCTGTGGCAGTCCGGGCAGCAGACTCGTTGAGGCGTTCCTCGTTGGATCGCGTCGAAGCGTACCAGCCGGCAGGAGGCCGGTTGCCTACTATCGGGGACATGCCAAAGGAAAGCCCGTTCGATCGGCTGATGGAGCAGCTCCCCGATCATCTAAACGCCCTGAGCGTTACGTTCAGCGTGGACTGTCCCGGCTGCGCACCGAGTACTCGAGCACCTGCGGCGAGCTCGCGATCAGAGCCAGGCACATCTGCGCGGGGTGCGAGCGCGATCTACGCGGCGCGCTTCACGCGCGGCTCGACAGGTTCTTGCTGGTCGAACTCCCTCGGAGCCTCGGAGAGCTACACGTCGAGCTCGCCCGGCGCCTCGGGGAGCTCGACTGAGGTTCCCTCGACGATCGTGACCTTGCCCGTCTCGGGGTCCTTGACCTCCATGAGCTTCCGCCGCTCGATCTCTTCACGGAGCCTCGGGAGCATCCTGGCGAGTTCCATCCTGCCTCTGACTGAGATGTTCTGCGTGCTTCGGCCCGCCAGGAGCTCTCGCTTGTCGATCAGGACTCCGAAGGTGATCGCCTTGTCTCGGAGGCTGGCGTTGGCGATGTCGAGCGGGGACATGGACTCGACGACGCGCTTCGCGCGGTCGGCGGCCAGCCCCAGGAGCTCCTCCGTCTTCACCTGCTCAACGGCCAGCTTGATCGGCGCGTAGCGTGCCTCGAGCCGGCGCATGAACTGATCCATCGTGGCCTTCGGCAGACCGCACTCCGCCGCGATCCGCTTGAGGCTCTTCCGAAACGGGTCCGTCACGAGATCCATCGCCTTCGCCGCTCTCTCCGGCTCCTTCCGCTCGATGGCCCTCCCGTGAGGGGGCTTCACATAGCCGATCTCGAGCCCGAGCTTCTCGCGGCAGACCCTCAGAGTACGGCGAACGTAGCTCGAGCTACAGTCGAGTTGCTCGCCGACCTGGGTCGAGTTGAGCGGTGGCGTAATTCCACCCCGGGCGAGCGGGGTCAGCGGCGGCGGCGGTAGTCCTCCAGCGCCCTGCCCGCCTCGGCCAGCCCTAGCGTCTGCGCGTGAGCGTAGATGCCGAGGGTCACCGAGGCGTTTGGCGTGCCGGAGTTGTTTCTGAGCAACATGAATCGGCGCACCGCTCTGCACGAGGTCGCTGGCCATCGTGTGTCGCAGCCCATGGCTCGGCTTCTTGGCTCGGATCCCGGCTCGGTCGTACACCGCCGGAGTCGGTTGTGTATTCGCTTTGGTCCCACGGGATGCCTCGGCGACGGCTTGGACCGGTCGCCTCTGGCAACGCATCTCCGTATCAGAAGACTTCGTCCGCGACGAGGTCGTCGAGGCTCGCGCTACTGCCATCGTGGCGCACCATCCTGACAGAGGGCTGGCACGCGGCCGTCCTCGCCGGGGGGGGCGGTGTCCTGGAACACGCTTTGGTCCAGCTTGGTCCAGGTTGCTGGCTCATGCGCCAGCATGGTATGAAGCTAAGTGCTGGTAGAGACGCCGCTTCTGGTGAGCGCGGCCGGGATCGAACCGGCGACCGGCGGATTAAGAGTCCGCTGCTCTACCAACTGAGCTACACGCCCTTCTGAAGAAAATACAGGTACTTAGCCGGTCCGCGCCACCCTACCCACGCGCTCGCGTGACAAAGACGTGACAGAATCGGCCAGAGTCGAGTCAGCGACCCGCGCCCGGTGGTCCGCTGACAGATGAGCTTAGCGCTTCCTCATCTCCGCGGTGCTGTCCCCCGAGGTGCTCGCCCGCGTCCCGCAGGGACCCACCGGCCATGACGATCCGGCTCGCTGCCGTGTGGCGTTGGTCGTCCCTGAACTCTTCGCCGACGGATTTATTCGAGACTTCATCAACCGGTTCGACACGTACGAGGCGACCGGCAAGCCAGACGAGATGTATCTCCCGACGCCCGATGCGCACTGATACGGAGCCGGGCAGCTCGTCGCCGCCGAGGCCATCGCGGAGTGAGTCGAAGGCCGCATTTGGCCGACCAGCGACGCCGCCGTCCACGCGAGAGTCCAGGTCCAGACCGTTCCTTCTTGGAGCCGTGATGTCCTCGCCACCCGTCATGGTCTGGATCAGGTTCTGAGCTACACGCCCCGGGCGGACGATAGCGGCCGGATGCGCCATCGTCGCGACCTGGCGGACACGCTTGCTGAGGTGCGGGGGGAGGTTGGCTAGAATCAGAGTGGAATGCGAGCCTCTCTGCGCCACCGTGTACCTGTCTCCATCCTCGTGGCGCTTTCCTTCGGTTGCGCCACGCGGGCGCTCCCGCCCGCTCAGGACGCGACCGCTCTCACGGCGGAGGCACTCAAGCGGACCCAGGCGATGTATCTGTATCCGGACAGGCTTGACCGGCGCATGCTCGTGGGAGCGCTCGATGCGCTCGAGGCGCGCTTCGACTCCGTTCGCTTCACCGATGACGGAGACGAGGGGATCCTGGCGGTCGGCAGGGCCGAGGCTCGGGTGCCAATCGATCCGGAGTACGAAGGTGAGCGCTACCGGACGACGCTTGGTCGTGCGCTCCACTTCGTGGACGCGAACCTGGAGGACGAGCGCGAGGAGTCCGATGATCTCGAGCTCATCGCATTGCGGGGAGCGCTCTTCGCGCTCGATCCCTACTCCACCGTCTTCTCCGGGCGGACGACGGAGGACTTCACGATCCGCTTCTCGGGCAAGCTCCACGGGATCGGAGCCCGGATCGGCCGAAGGGATGGCCATCTCACGGCCATGACGGTCTTTCCCGGCAGCCCCGCCGAACGCGGAGGGCTCAAGGACGGCGACTGGATCGTGAGAATCGACGGCGGTCCGACTCGACCCCTGAGCGTGAGCGATGCGGTCGGAGTGATCCGCGGAGAGATCGACACGCAGGTGGTGCTCGGCGTGGTCAGGGCCGAGGAGGAGCTGGACCTGACAATCACGCGCGGCGAGGTGTTGATCCCAAGCGTGGAGGCGCGCTTGCTCGAAGACGGGATCGGCTACGCCCGCATCGACGTGTTCACCGCCACCACCGACGCGGAGTTCAAGCAGAAGGTGGTCGAGCTCGGCGAGCTCGATGGACTGGTCCTCGATCTGCGCAGCAACACCGGCGGCGCCCTGCCCAGCGCAACCAAGCTGGCTGACATGTTCATGGAGCGACGGCTCATCGTTCGCATCGTCAACCGCGATGGCGAGACGCAAACGCGTGGCCGCTCCCGCTGGGTTGCCAGACCGCCAGTGCTGTTTCGTCAGCCGGTCGTCGTGCTCGTCGACGAGTCCACCGCCTCCGCGTCGGAGATCCTTGCCGGCGCCATGGGCCCGCTGGAGAGCGTGACGGTCGTGGGGCAGACGACTTACGGCAAGGGAGTGATTCAGCAAGTGATGCCCCTCCCGCAGGGGAAGCTGCTGAAGCTCACGGTTGCGGAGTACAGACTCTCGCAGAACCGCGTCATCAACGAGGTCGGGATCGAGCCCGACATCGAGCTACATCCGATCTCCTCGCAGCGCCTTGGCGCGCTGGCGCAAGTGCCCAAGGGTGGAATGGCGTACCTACGCAAGCCGGGCGAGCCCGACGACTTTCCGATCGATATGGCCGTCACGCTCTTGCAAGAGGATCTAGAACAGGCCTTGCAGACGATCTCTGACAGGGCGAACCAGAGGATCGCCGCGGAGCTGGAAGAGCATGGCGTCGCCTGGGTTCGCACGACCAGGCTCCCGGAAGAGCTCCCCGAGCCACTCGAGATTACCGACAGCGGCTTGAGCTTGAGCGGAGGCGAGGAGGGCTCGCTCCACCTGCGGGTATACAACCCGAATCCGTTTCCGATTCCCGAAGCCTGGGCTGCCTTGGAAGCGCCCGTGCTCTACCTCTCGAACAAGCTGATCGCGCTCGGCACGCTGCCGGCGCACGGAGAGGTCAGTGCCGAGATCCCGTTGACACCGCCGCCCGGGCTCTCCGTGGTTGAGCATCCCGTCACCCTGCACATCGCAAGTGGCGACCGGCCGATCCAGTCCGACGATCTGATCCTGCACGTCGAGGAGCGCGCGCTCGAGCTGGCGATCGAGGTGGAGCGACTCGAGGACGACAGGATCCGGGTCGTAGTAACGAACCTAGGCGAGAACTCGATGCCGGGCTTTGGAGTCTCTGTGCCGGGAGACGTGCAGTCGGTGGAAGAGCTGGCGGCTGGCGACGCGCACGAGCTGACGCTTCAGCTGACGGCGGACCCGAAAGAGGTCGCGATCGGGCTGGCGGGCCCATGGGCCCAACGGCGGATCCTGGTCCCCATCCCGGAAACGACGGTACGGTTCGCCGTACCAGACGTCGAGCTGAAGCGCGGAGGACTACCCGGGCGCGCGCAGATCCGCCTCGAGGCAAACGCCCCGGACGGTCTGCGCGAGGGCTGGATCCTGCTCGACGGGCAGAAGGAAGCCTACGTTGCCTGGGGCGGCGACAAGGAGGGGACGCTCCGAGCTGCGCTCGCCGACGGCGACCACGACCTGATCACGAAAGTGGAAACCCTCTCCGGCGTGTCGATCATCGACACGCGCGTGCTCACAGCACAGTGAGCAGCGGAAGTCCGCGGAGCACGGCCTCGCTCACCGCCCACACTCACAGCAGGCTGAGCTGCCGGGGCTCTCCCAACGCCTCCTCGATACTCTCGCCCATGACGGAGAGGATCGACTCCGCGACGGGACGCAGCACCTTAGCAACGTAGTGGGGATAGTCGATCTTCGCCGGTAGCGGCTCGCCCGGGAACACGGGCTCCGGACCCCTTACAGTCATCAGGTAGCTCACGATTCGACCTGCACGTGCGCCGGCCCGCCGCGCGGCTTCCACATGGGGCGGAATGCGCTCGGTGTAGCGTTCGACCGAGCCCTTGCGCAGGCCCTTGCGGATGACGAGCTCACTGTCGAGCTCGCCCTCCCTGACCCGTTGGATAGTCTCCTGCACAAAAGGAATGACGGGCGCGTCGTTGAAGACCCGCGACAACATTCCGTGTTGCAGACGACGTGTCACCTCGGGCCAGTCCCGGCGAACGGACTCGAGTCCGACCACGTGGAGCTTTCCGTCGACGAGTCCCGCGTAGCGCTTCTTGCTGCCCTCCGTACCGCCGCGCAGGCTCGGCTGGAAGAAGCGCGCGTAGATCCGCTCGAGCTCGAGCTGGAGCTCTGATTCCACCGCGTACTCCTGCACCAGCCTGTCGGCCAGCGCGGCCTGGACGAGCGAGAGCAGCTCCGACGCGCGCTCTGTGGCCGTTTTGCTCGCGAGCTCGGGCTCCAGGGCGACGAAAACCGAGTCCGTATCCCCGTAGAGCACACGCACGCCGCGCTCTTCGAACGCCTCTCGTGTCCAGCCGAGGATCTGCTGCCCGAAGCTCGTGATGGCGTTAGCAACGGCCGGATCGAAGAAGCGGCAGCCCGCGGCTCCGAGCACGCCGAAGAGCGCGTTCATCATGATCTTGATGGCGAGATCGGCGTGGGCGTCGGAGCGCGCCTTTGCCTGCTCACGACGGGCGAAGAAGCGCAGCAAGATCTCAGGAAGCAGGCCCCCCTTTCGCGCGAACACGGCACCGTTCGGCGCGATGATCGGATCCTGTCCCGGGTTCGCGTGGGCGAGTGGGTCGAGATCAAAGGTGCGGATCAGACTCGGGTACAGGCTCTTGAAGTCGAAAACCGCCACGTTCGGGAACAGCCCTGGGTGGGAGTCCATGACAGCTCCGCCCCGGACGCGCTCGCGCTTGCGCTCCGTGTCGACAGAAGGCGCGACGTAACCCCGACGCCGTAACTCTGGCAGATACAGGAGGTCGAACGAGGCGATGCTGGCGCCCACGCGGTCGAGCTGCATACCGCACAGTAGGCTGCGCTCGACGGCCAGGTCGACGAGGCGCTCCTGCTCGAGCATTTCCAGCACGAGGCGTGCGTCCTCCCGGTTGTAGGCCACCAGAGCCTCCCGATCTTCCTGGTAAAGCCGCTGGATCTCCGCACCGCGGTTCCCAATGGGCTCGCGGATCAGCTTGCCGCGACCGAGCAGCGTGCGAGCGGCGGTCTCCAGCGTGTAGTCGTCAAGCGTGATGAAGGCGTCCCGAACCAGCGAGATGCCGTCGAGCACCATGCGCCCGGCCACCTCGACACGACCTGTGCGAGTAAAGGACTGGTCCTGAAGGAATGTCATGGTGCCCGGGAGACGACCCAGCTCGAAGCGCGTTCGCGTCCGACCCGACCGACGCTCCAGCACGCGCAGGTCGAAGTCGATCACGTTCCAGCCGGTAAGGATGTCGGGATCGATCTCGCGGACGCGGGACGCGAACGACCGCAGAAGCTCCGACTCGTTCGCGTGGACCGTCGCGCCCGACACGGGCCGCTCGGAGACCAGGTGAACCTCGTCCGCGCCTGCACCCACCAGGGCGATGGAGAAGACGCGGCCCGCGTCTGGTGTGGTCTCGATGTCCAGCGAGAGGACGCTCAGCTCCGGCCGAAACTCATAGCCTCGGAGCTCAGGGTTGAAGAAGCGCAGCAGCCCGGACTCGAGCCGCTCGGGCTCGCCCTCGATCTCGAGCGCTGCGCGGATGCCCCGGTCGATCAGGAAGCGGTATGCGAAGCGAATGTCCGCCTCCAGCACGTCGCCACCGGCGTCGAGGATCACGCGCCGCAGGCGCGGAACGTCGCCCGGTACGCGGGCCACGATTCGAGCGACGGCGCGTCCCTCGAGATCACGCAACTCTGTCGGCTCGACTCGCGCCTCGCGCTCCCCTGCCAGCACCGCAGCTGCCTCGACGGGCGCAAAGAAGTAGGGCTCGAAGCGATCGTCCTCGACGAGGAACGTGCCGCCATCTTCCAGCCGGCCAAGGAGCCGGATCACCGGCCGACCTGCCCGCTGTACGCTCGTGGGCTGCAGAACGAAACCGGTGTGGAGACTCACTCGGATGCTCCGAACCCGCCTCCACCGGGAGTCTCGATGCGAATGGTGTCCCCGGCCGCAACATCGCGCGTGCACTTGCCGGGGATCTCCGCACCGTTGTGCAGGTTCCGGCCCCGCGCTCCGCTCATGGCGCCACGGAGTCCGAAGGGGGCGCGCTCGCGTCGCTCCGAGAGAATCGAGACCCGCATCGGGCGCAGAAACTCGATCTCTCGCACCAGGCCGTCACCCCCGCGCCACTGCCCGGAGCCTCCGGAGCCCTCGCGCAGCGAGAACTTTCGCAGCCGCACCGGAAAGCGTGCTTCGAGCACTTCGGGATCGGTGATGCGGGTGTTCGTCATGTGTGTGTGTACGCCCGATGCGCCGTCGAAGCCCTCCCCTGCTCCAGCGCCGCCTCCGATCGTCTCGTAGTAGCCGAAGCTGGCGTCGCCAAAGGTCAGGTTGTTCATCGTACCCTGGCAGGCGGCGAGCTTGCCGAGCGCACCGAGCAGCACGTCCACGACCCGCTGCGAGGTCTCCACGTTCCCACCGCAGACGGCGCGATCCGGACCCGGCGAGAGCACGCAGCGCTCCGGAATACGGATCGTCACGGGTCGCAGGCAGCCGCTGTTGAGCGGAATCTCCTCGCCCACGAGCGCACGCAACACGTAGATCACCGCCGCCACCGTGACGGCGCGCGGCGCGTTCAGGTTGCCCTCGACTTCTGGGCCCGTCCCGGCAAAGTCCACGTCCATATGATTTCCGGCCACCCGCAAGGTGACACAGATCAGCGTCCCGTCGTCGAGCGCGTCCTCAAAGCGGTGCTCGCCGTCGGGCAGCTTGGCGATCTCGTCGCTCACCTTGGCCGCCGCATTGTCCTGCACGTGCTGCATGTAGGCGAGCACCGTCTCGAGCCCATAGCGGTCGGTCATCTCACCGAGCAGTCGGACGCCGGTATTGTTGGCCGCGATCTGGGCCTCGACGTCGGCGAGGTTGTCGCGCGGGCTACGCGCCGGATGGGCCGCCCCGCGGAGCGTTGACAGGACGAGCTCCTCGTCCAGGCGTCCCGCGTGGACGATGCGCAGGCCGCGCAGGACCACGCCCTCCTCCTCGAGCACCCGCGAGAAGGGGGGCATGGAGCCCGGGGTGATTCCCCCGATGTCCGCGTGATGGCCGCGACTCGCGGTGAAGAAACGCAGGTCACCGTCCCGCGAGTGCACGGGCGTGACCAGCGTCACGTCCGGCAGATGCGAGCCCCCTGCGGCCGGATCGTTCGTGATGAAGACGTCGCCCGGCGCGGGATCGGGATGTGCCTGGACCACCGCGCGCACGGATTCGCTCATCGCACCGAGGTGCACGGGGATGTGCGGTGCGTTTGCGACCAGGCCCCCTTCGCTCTCGAAGATCGCGCAGGAGAAGTCGAGCCGTTCGCGGATGTTCGTCGAGAGCGACGTGTTCTGAAGGACCGTCCCCATCTGCTCGGCAATCGACATGAACAAGTTATTGAAGATCTCGAGCTGGACGGGATCCGCCTCGGCGCCAACCTTGCTCTTCTCCGCACGGCCCACGCGATCGTTGAGAGAGATACGACCCCGATCATCCATCTCGAGCTCGAAGCCCACGTCGACGACGATCGTGCCCGTGGCCTCGAGCACGAGTGCGGGGCCCCCGAGACGCTCGCCGGGCCGCAACGCCTCTCGGAGCACGACGGGAACGTCGTCGTGGAAGACCCCCTCGCTCCAGAGTCGGGTGGTTCGTTTCGCACCAAGCGGGGGGGCAGGAGCCTGGATCGATGGATCCGACTGCGGCAAGTGAAGGCCGATCACCTCCACTCGGGCGACCGTCGCCTCGATCACGTGGTCGGGCCGCGCGTAGCCGAAGCGTCGCCGGTGGAGCTCCTCGAAGCGCGGGGATCGATCCCCCTCGCCCTCGACCAGCGTGAGGGGAGTCTCGGTCCCGCGGTAGCGAAGGTCCACGCGCCGAAGCGCGCGGATCCGTTCCGGCGGGAAGCCCTCGCCCTCCAGCACGCGACGCCCGCTCGCTTCGAGCTCTGCGAAGATCGGTGCCACCGCCGCGTCGAGATCCGGACCCAGCTCGCGTCGCCCCAGATCCGCCTCTCCGTCCCAGCTCACGTCCGCCAGCCCCATGCCGTAGGCAGATAGCACGCCGGCAAAGGGGTGGAACACGAGGCGGCGGATGCCCAGCCGACGCGCGAGCGCGCAGGCATGCTGGCCGCCGGCACCGCCGAACACGACGAGCGCGTAATCGCGTACGTCGTAGCCGCGCGCGACGGAGACCCGTCGGATCGCCTCCGCCATGTTGGCATTCGCGATCTCGAAGAACCCGGCGGCGACCTCTTCGCGCGTGCGCAGACTGCCCTGGGCGCGCAGCTGCGCCACCAGCTCGTCGAGTGCGGCGTCGATGCGACCGAGCTCGAGCGGGAAAGGAAAGCGATCCGGAAGCACGCGCCCGAGCGCCAGGTTGACGTCGGTCACGGCCAGCTCACTCGCGTCCGGGTGCCCGTAGCTGAGGGGACCAGGCACGGCCCCTGCACTCTCCGGTCCGACCGTCAGCCGATAGCCATCGTACCGACAGAGCGACCCTCCCCCCGCTGCGACTGTGCGGATCGCCATCATGGGCGCGCGGATGCGCACGCCTGCCGTCTCGGTCTCGTAAACGCGCTCGAACTCGCCGTCGAAGCGCGATACGTCGGTCGAGGTTCCCCCCATGTCGAAGCCGATGGCGCGATCGATACCCATCTCGCCCGCGATGTGCGCGTATGCCACGACGCCGCCCGCGGGACCGGAGAGGATCGCGTTGGGACCGCGAAAGCGCTCGGCGTCGGTCAAGCCCCCGCTCGACTGCATGATGCGCAGGCTGCTCCCAGGCAGCTCCGCCTGCAAGGTGCGCACGTAGTCCCGGATCAGGGGCGTGAGGTAGGCGTCCACGCAGGTGGTGTCCCCTCTGCCGAGCACACCGATCTCCGCCGCCACCTCGTGAGACAGCGCCACGTGCTCGAAGCCGACCTCGGTGGCGAGCGCGCCGAGCTCACGCTCCAGCGATTGGGCGCGATAGGCATGCAGGAGCACGACCGCAATACTTCGCAGGCCCCGCTCCCGGAGCTCCTGAAGTGCCCGGCGCGTCGCATCGGGGTCCGGCCGCTGCAGGATCTGGCCCTGCGCGTCTGCTCGCGCCTCGACTTCGAGCACCTCGCGGTACAGCACCTCGGGCTTGCGGATCTCCAGGTCGAAGATGTGGGGGCGAGCCTGGGTTCCGATCTCGAGCAGGTCTCGAAAGCCAGAGCTGATCACGAGCGCGCACGCCGTGCCCTTGCGCTCGAGCAGCGCGTTCGTGGCAATGGTCGTGCCCATCCGGATGTCGCTGGGCGGGATCGGGTCGCTGGTCTCCAAGCCGAGGATCTGCCGGATGCCCTCGATCGGAGCGCGATCCGAGGACAGGATCTTCGCGACCAGAATCTTGCCGCTTGCAGGGTCACGTCCCAAACAGTCGGTGAACGTGCCGCCGCGATCGACCCAGAACTCCCAGCGAGCGCGTGTCATCGCGGGAGGCTAGCTCAGCGGTATCCCTCGATCACCGGGCGTCGGGGGAGCTCCCACCAGACCGCGTCACACGCCTCGGAGGTCTCGGCGTCGAGCTCGAGCTCGGCTCCTGCAAGCGACGCCGACAGCTGGTCGGGGCGGCTCGCTCCGATGATCGCCGAGGTCACGCCAGGCTGCGCCACGACCCAGGCAACCGCAACGCTCGTCATCTCGAGGCCGTGCCGCTCGACGACCTTGCCGACCGACTCCAGTGCAGAGAAGCAAGACTCGTCCCAGTACCGTGCTTGATAGCGTCGGCCTGCTGCCCCCATGGTGAAGCGCGTGCCCTCGCGCGGCGCTTCCCCCTTCTCGTACTTTCCCGACAGAAAGCCACCCGCAAGCGGGTTGTAGACGAGGACGCCGAGACCCCTATCGAGGCACAACGGGAGCAGCTCCGTCTCGATCTCACGGTAGAGGAGATTGTAGCGCGGCTGCACAGACGCGTACCCCGTTACGCCGAGGCCCTGGGCGGCGGCGACCGCCTCCGCCAGACGCCAGCTCGAGTAGTTGGAGCAGCCGAGGTAACGGACCTTTCCCGCACGTTCCAGGTCGTCAAGCGCACGCAACGTCTCCTCGATCGGCGTCCGCGCGTCGAACGCGTGGGTCTGGTACAGATCCACGTAGTCGGTCGCGAGTCGGCGCAGGCTCGCATCGATCGCGCGCACAATGTGCTGGCGTGACAGCCCCTCGTCGTTGGCCCCGCGCCCCGTGCGCGCACGACACTTCGTGGCGAGCAGGATCTGGTCGCGGTTCCCGCGCTCGCGCATCCAGCGGCCAACGATCTCCTCGGTCCGGCCTACCGTGTCCAGCGTTCCTCCTAGCGGATACACGTCCGCGCTGTCGAGGAAGTTCAGCCCGGCTTCGTAGGCGCGATCCAGGATCTCGAAGGACGTTTTCTCGTCGGCCTGCAGGCCGAAGGTCATGGTGCCCAGACACAGGACCGGGACCTCGAGCCCGGTTCTCCCCAGCCTGCGTGTTCTCATGAGCTGGCGCCCCTACTCGACTGTCACGGTCCCTTTCGCGCTGGGGTGCTGCTGGATCGAGTAGCCGTAGTCTCCGATCTCGTCGAAAGTGTGGGACCAGCTCTCACCCTTAGCCAGGGGCGGGCTCGAGAATGTACCGTCGTCGGCGATGATGGTGTGTCCGCCGGGCATCTGGTCCTTGTTGACGAACGTCACGGTGTCGCCGCTATTGACCATGACTGCGGCCGGCTCGAGGCGATTGTGCCCCACCTCGACGACCGTCTCGGCGCTGGCTACCAGGGGCACGATGAGCAGCGCGACCGCGGCAAGAAGTGCAAGTGTGGGCTTCATGCTGCCTCTCCTATGTGAGTTTCGGATGATACGCGGACTCGACGAGCCTGAGAAGGCTCTACCCCGCCCGCTCGGCTCGCCTCCTCTGGTAAGATCTACACGGGCCCGGGTTCGGCCCGTGTAGGAGGGTGCTTTTGACCAGGTGTGCATTCGTCGCGGTCGCCGCCGGTCTCCTAGCGAGCCCCGCGCTAGGACAGCCCGAGCAGTCGACCGGCTCGATGGTCGCCGCTTCGCATTGCGAGCGCTACCGAATCGTGTGGTCGGGTGGCGTCGCGTTGCGGGGGCCAGACAGGCTTCGTCCTCGTCCGGTCCGCTCGCTCTGGGAGACACGGACACAGACCCGGCTTCGCTGCCCTGAGTCCCCCGACGGCGTTGGCACCAGGAGAGCCGCGGGCTCTACACCAGAGATCCGCTAGACACCCGATCTCAGCTCAGCTCAGCACGGCGCGAAGCAGGTGGGCCCCGCTGTGCTCTTCCTGGATTGTCTTCGCGGCTTCGCGGGCGTTCGCAGAATATCGGTCGTACTGTGCGACGACCGTGCGGACGGCGCGGTGCAGCTCGGCGGCCGAGAGATCCTCGAGTGCGATGCCGGCATCGAGTCGCTCGATGGTGCGCGCCATCCAGGTGCCCGCGGTCGTGATGATCGGACAGCCCGACGCGAGCGCGTCTACCGTGACGGCACTGACCCGCCCTTCGAACTCTGCACGCTCGTAGGGCTGCAGGCAGATGGCACCGTGGAACAGACGCAGGTATGCGTCGCTCGCGAGCGTCTCCGACTCGGCCTTGAGCCCGGAGTAGGTGAGCCCATGCAGGCGCTCCATGTCGGCCGCGACTGCAACGTCTCGCTTCCCGTAGTGGCGGGCGGAGGTCTGCACAACGACCGGGATCTTCTCCCCACGTTCCTGGAGCAGGGCGACCAGGTCAACGACACGACCGAAGCCCTTGTCCTGGCGCGCAGCGCCTGCGAAGAGCAGATGGCGGAAGCCGGGATGCTCTGGTGGCCTTGCACTCGTGGTGACTGGGTACGGGACGAGATGAACCTCGGAGAACCCCGCCTCCTCCAGAGTAGCAACGATCTCGGGCGTCGCCCCGAGCACTCGCAAGTTGGGCTGCCTGTTTGCGAGTCGCGCGAGACGCCGTCGCCTGGATTCGGTCGCCCGGATCCAGTGGAAGAAGAAGGTCGCCTTGCGGGGCGCCACGGCTCCCTTCGACGCTAGGTCGACCAGAGTCAAGTCCGTCGCTCCCGCGGTCGGCCAGAAGATCCGATCCGCCCCTTTTAGCAACTTGCGATACAGAAAGAACGCCTGGAGCCTCCGGATCCGGCGCACGAAGTGCGGGTGCAGGCTCGCCTTCGGGAGATCCTCGAATAGCTCCCCTGCCCGTTTCCCGGCCCAGATCTCGAAGCGCTGGTCCAATCCGGCTGCCATCACTGCGGCCATGAAGCTGCGCCCGTGGCCCGCCTCGTCCTCCAGGGTCGGCTCGATCACGTGGATCGTTTGCGCCATCTCAGATCTGTTTCTGGTCGATCGCGCTCCGGACCCAGGGGATGACCTCGTCCAGCGACTGTTCGAGGCTCGTCGTCGCCTCGAACCCGAGGATCTCGCTGGCCTTCTTCGTATCCGGCACACGCCTCTGAACGTCGTAGGGGAAAGGCTCGTCGTGGACCAGCCGCAGCGGACGCTCCGGGCCGTGGATCATGTGCCAGATGAGCTCGGCTAGCTCCTGGACCGACGTCGAGCGTGAGGTCGACAGGTTGAAGTCCTGGTTTATCGCATGCTCCGACTCGATCGCGAGCCGGATCCCGCGCGCCAGGTCGCCTCCATACGTATAGTGCCGCACCTGCTCGCCACTCCCGAGGATGTGCAGGGGATCCTGACCTTTCAGGATCTTCTGACAGAGGTCGGGCACCACGTGACTCATCGCCAGCTTGACGTTCCCCGAGGGGATGTCCACGTCTGTGAGGGCGCGTTGCTCCCCGATCCCTACGCAATTGAATGGACGCAATATCGTATAGGGAAGCTGGTACTGCTCCCAGGCCCCCTGAGCGAAATACTCGCAGGCGAGCTTCTGGAAACCGTAGGTCGATGAGGGAGGAGAACACTCTCGCTGCTGCCCCTCTGGAGTTGGAAACACGATCGCGTTCTCAAAGACCATCGAGGAGGAGACGACGACAATCCGCTCGAGCGCGCGTCGGCCGTGATGATGGAGCGCAGCGTCGAAAGTCGCCGTGATGATGCGCTCGTTATCAGCCAGTAGATCGTACGCGAACTCGTGGAAGTACGAGATGCCTCCGATGCGCGCCGCGGCGGCGACGATCATGTCGCAGCCGTCCGAGAGCTCGGTCAGCAAGCCGACGTCCCGCGCATCTCCCTCGCGGAAAGAGTACCGGGGGTGAGCGTCGTAGCTCTTCTCGAGCCGGCCGTACTTGCTGAAGTTATCGACACCGACGACCGTATGGCCCGCCTCCAGGAGCTCTGGAACCAGGTAGCCGGCGATGAAGCCGGCGGAGCCGGTGAGAAGGAGTTTCACGCGCTCTTCCCGGAAGGCGGACCAGGGAGGCAGTTCCAGATGTCTACGACGACCTTGTCGCCAGGCACCTGGAGGCTGCGATACTCCGCGTGCGGAGTTGCGACGATCAGGATGTCTGACTCGGCGATCGCCTTCTCGAGCGGAACGAGGTCCGGGTCGCGAACGTAAGGATCGTGGCAGAGCGTTGCCTTCGCCTCGAGCCGCAGGAGCTTCCGCAGCTTGTAGGAGAGCGAGTCCCGCTGGTCGTCGCTCTCGGCCTTGAACGCCATGCCGAGGATCGCGACCGTCTTCTCGCGCAGCGTATGTTCGCGCTTGAGCTGTTCAACGAGAAAATCCGGCAGTCCCTCGTTGATCCAGAGTGCAGCGTGACCGAGCGAGAAGTTGTTGTTGTAGAACGCCGCGAGCTGCATCGTGTCCTTGAGCAGACATGGCCCCGCCGCAAAGCCCGGCCCTGGCAGATGAGCGAGTCGGGGATAGTCCCGCTTGATCGCCTCCTCTATGCGGTGATAGTCGGCACCGTGCATCTCAGCCATCATGTAGAACTGGTTGACGGTCGCGAACTCGATGTAGCGATACGAGTTTGTGAAGAGCTTCGCCAGCTCCGCCTCGAGCGGCTCCAACGTGACCAGAGACGGCGCGATCGGGCCAAAGAACTCACGCGCGGCCTCGAGGCCTGCGGGCGAGAAAGCGGAAATAATTTGGGGCAGCTCGCGCAGCTCCCGCATCGCCCACCCCTGTGCGATGCGCTCGGGACAGAACGTGACGTCGATCCGCAGGCCGCGCTGATCCAGCCAGTCCTGGATCCGGCGGCTCGTGCCGGGGTACACAGTGCTGCGAAGGATGAGTGTCTGGCCGTCCTTCAGATGCGGCACGCAGGGCTCGAGCGCGGCGAAGAGCGAGTCGACCTCGGGGTTCAGGTAGCGATCGACCGGTGTGCCCACGATCAGAACCACGAAGCGCGCAGCCCGCAGCACCCTCGGATCGGCCGAGAGCGTCAGAGAGCCGGCTTCGAGCACCTCCGCCAGCAGATCGTCCAGGCCGTGCTCGAGGAAACGGGGACGCCCGGCGCGAACCGCCGCAATTGCGTCCTCGTCGATGTCATAGATGTACGTCTGTCGCCCGAGCGAGGCGCTCAACACCGCCAGGGGCAGCCCGACGTGTCCACACCCCCCTATGACGGCGACTGCTTGCGTCTGCATGGTCCTGGCACCTTAGCCCACTTTCGCCCCGGAATGAGCCCGGCTAGGGGCCGAAGTCCCGGTCACACGCCTCGATCAGCCGAGACGACCTCGACGGCGAGCGCTGCCAACGGCCAGGGCAGCCAGCGCCGCCAGCTGAAGAGCCAGGTCGGACGGCTCGGGGCAAGGTATGGGTGCAGCAAAACTCTCGGTAACAAGCAAGCTCGAGGCGGTTCCGCCGTCGTCTGCGGCGAAGCCCATGCCACGCTTCGCGAAGCCCGTCCAGATCGCGCAGTCGTTCGCGCCTCCTGTGAGGTTCAGATCCGCGAGCAAGAGGGCGTCGCGCCCGTCGAGAAAGCTCGGCTGGCATGACTGGAGCTTCAGCGAGTCCATCACCAGCTGCAGCACCAGGTTGTTGCCACCCGCTCCTGTGTAGGGGTCGGAATCGAACCCGTGCTCATCGACTAGATTCCAGTACACCTCCCACAATGCGGAGGCCCAGATCTCCCCCACGCCGTGGGGGACGTTCGTTGCTGCAATGTCGGCGTAGGTCTGCGGGTTCACGTTGAGATCGGTGCTATAGGGGAAGTTTCTGATGCCGCCTGCAGTGGTGCGCTCATCGACGAGAAAGGTTGCCGTTCCCCGCGGCATCGCGCGTGTGTCGGTGGTCTTGGCGGTCAACGCCAAGGACCAGAAGTCACTCCAGCCCTCGGCCATCCCGCTGGCTTGATTCAGGCTGAGACAGCTCGCGTTCGATGGTCCGCCCGTGAGTCGGCTGCTCACCCCGTGACCGTACTCGTGGATGATTGTGCCACTGGCGAGAGAGCTGTCCCGCAATGAGGGCAGATCCTGACGAGACAGATTCGCTACGACTCCATCCGCAAGCGAGGCCTTGATCAGCGCCCCGTCACTCTCGCCGATGAAGAGCGAGGGGATCGTGATTGCAGGATCGACGCCACCCATCTGGATGATCTGATCTCCCTGATTGTTGACGATGATGGCCGCGATCGCACCTGTTGCCTGAACGTTCACCACCTTCTCGACGAAGAGACACTCGCCGCAGTCGATCAGCGCAATCTCCCCGTTCAACTCGACCGCGTTCGTGGGTGCGGAGCAGGCATCGGTCGCTGTGAAGCCGCCTCCCGCCTCGACCGCGTCGAGCGCCTGCACCACAGTCCCGGTGATTCCCAAATCGGTGAGGAGAGGCCCGAACTGGGCCGCACCCGCCGGATAGTCTCCCACGAGCGCGGGCGGCGCCGTGATGCGGAGGCGCTCCGCCGGTTGCGTCCACAGGTACATCTCCATCCGGGGCGACGCTCCGTCGGGAGGCGTCATGAAGACGGCGTTATTGAGCTCGGCTCCATCCTGGGCGTCGGCGATCAGAGGGTCACCATCAAATCCACCCACTTCGTAGTTGTTGCTCTGGAAGTTCCCTGCCGCCTCGTCAAACCCGTAGCGGTAGTGGATGTCGTGAAGGACGTTGGCCCAGTAAAACAGGTTCGTTACAGCCGCAGCCTGGTAAGTGCCGGGGTCCTGAGTCAGGTCGAGGGGAAAATCGAAGGAGAGGTCGGCTCCGCCGGTGGGACGGAACCCCTCCAGGTCGTCCGCATCTGCATCCTCCTGGGTCAGGACGTTGTTGCCCTGCGTGTCTGTGAAGTCCGCACCGGGTACGCCATCCGTGTCGTGCCAGCCGAACGGAGAGGCCACGGGGTCTTGCGGATCCAGCTCTAGCTGGCGGGCACCGCCATCCGGGTCTTGCAGCGGGAATGGATACACCCGGTAGCTGGCTGTCCTCGCCCAGTCCACAGTGGAGAGCAGCTCACCCGTCTCGGCGTCGACGTTCAGATCCCACTAGTGTCGGCCGTCCACCGTGCGGACCACCAGGTTCCACACCAGACGAACGTCCCGAGCTTCGACCTGCATGTACATGAGCTGGATCGGAATTGGATCGAGAGAGAGACCGGCGCCGCTCCACAACTGGGTGAGGCTCGCGCCGACCGGTTCTTCGAGCTGCACGAAGGGCCGCGATATGCTGAGGCCGAGCGCTGCAGCGGCCTGATGCGCCGCTTCCTCAGCGTCGAGAGCAGCCGCAACCGGCCTAAGGCTTCGGGCGCTGACTTGCGGCCTCGCGACGAATCGGTTGTGGGCGTTGATCACACTTCCACCGCCACTCACGTTGATGCTGAGATCGCCATTCCAGACCTCGATGCCGTTCATGCGCTGACGCAGCACGATGTGAGTGGTCCCGGTGTGGTGACTCATGTGCCGGTCCGCGATCACGAACTCGTCCATATCGGCTCGCCTCAGGCCGAGGGCATGCGGTTCGGCCCAGATGTAGCCGAGAGCGATATCCAGCGGATCGGCAGCCGAAGGTCCGGTCAGAAAGCTGACCGGGGGCGGCTGGGGAGACTCGGCTGCAGCGAGCCCCGCGATAGAGACGAGCAATACCCCGAGAAAGCGGTTCCGCAGATTAGTCAGCATCCAAGATTCTTCAAGAATACCGCCTCTGGGAGCGAGATTTGGCCCTGCCGGGGCCCCGTGCCGTCTTCGGAGGAGGCCCACTCCCGGTGATCCAATCGGCGGCGGCGAGCGTATTCCCCTGATAGGGTTCCTGTCGCGGCCCCCCCGGGCGGCTCGGGGGCATCGAGGCTGGATCGGGAGGAGTCAGAGCATGCGCGGGAACGCTCACCGGATGGCGATGCTGGTGCTCGGCGGCTCACTCGTCTTCGGGGCCACTCCCGCCTCCGCCGCCTTTCATTTTTGAGACATCTCCGAGGTCTATTCGAATGCGGATGGCACCGTCCAGTTCATCGAGCTCTTCACGACCAACGACTTCCAGCAGTTCATCACCGACGCAAGGCTTTCATCCAGGACGACACTCAAGACCTTCGTGTTTCCGGGGCCGATTCCGCTCGAGCAAGGGCAATCCACAGCCAACCGAACTCTGCTGGTTGTCTTCATCGATCCGCTGAGCCCTTCGGGCTCGCAAGGATTCGCTGCCCTAGCCGGCAGCCAGCCGGATTACACGGTGGAGGAGGCTCCGTTTTTCTCGCTGGATGGAGATGCGATCGAGTTCCTAGACCCAGCTCCGGGGGCGCCGCCGCCTGATATTGGCTACGCAGCCGCCACAGCGATTGGGTGCTCCCTCTCCTCGGATGTGCTGGACTGCGTCGACTTTAGCGCCGAAGAGCTGCCCCTCGACGGCACAGACTCGTTGCATAGGGACAACCCAGGGGGAGTGGTCCCTGGTGGTCTCTTTCCAGCTGCCAACACCCCGACCAATTTCGACGGAGAGCAGGGAATCATTGCGCTCCCCGAGCCTTCGACAGCTGCGCTACGCTTGTCCTGTCTCCTTGTACTCGGTCTCCTGAGCGTTTCGTCTCGCAGACGACTCTCCCGCTCCTAGACCTGATCTCGCCAGAGCAGGAACGAGCAGTTGTAGGGGTTGTGCCAGAGATCGAGGAACACGACGTCCACCCTTCCCCTGCGCGACAGCTGCCGCAGCGTATCGCGACCGAACTCGCGGTAGACGAGCGAGCCGGAGCTCCGACTCGCTACCTGCAGGCTCGGCTGCATGAAGAGGGCTAGAAGCGCGCCTCGAGGACGATCCCGTAGACGCTGGCCTTGAAGTCCTGATCCCTGTGAGCAAAGAAGAGGCGGTTCCCGTTCAGCGCGACCAGGGTCCTCTGCGACCAGTCGTCGATCGTCCAGTCGTCGTAGCGGTGGTAGACCCGCAGCGCGAGATCCTCGCGGAAGCTCCACCGCAGGGTAGTCTCGAGAATCTGCTCGCGGTTCTGGAGGTCAGGGAAGCGGGTGCCGGGGGCGATAGTGGGGATGGCGAGCGCGCCGGGTGTGGCGAATTCGTAGCTGAGCTCCTCGCTGCTCCGGACGAAATTGTAGTCGCTTCGCAGCGACACCCGTGGTGTGAGCTGCAGGCTCAACCCGGCTCCGAACGCGACCGTGTACGCGTCTGACTCGGCGGACCAGGCATTGCTGAGCGGAAACGCCGGTCCTCCGGCGTTCGGGTCAGTCGATCCCGCAACGCCGCGGATGGTGCTGAGCTTGCCTTTCGTTCGCTCGAAGCTCCCGAAGACATTGAAGGTCGCGCGCGGAGAGGGTTGATAGCTCCAGTCGAGGTTGACGTTGACGCGCCGATCGCTGCGCGGACCATAGTCCGAGGAGTAGTCGTCACTCCGGTAGCCCGCGATGAGCGTCAGGTCCGCCGAATCACCGAGCATGAGGTTCATCCGCGCTCTGCCGATCTGCTGCCGGCGATCGCTCAGGGCGGGGCGCTCCAGCTGCGCGAGACCCGGAGGCTCGGGCTGCCTCGGGACGAACCCGGGCAGCCCCGAGAACGAGAACGGCCTGCGGTAGGAAGGGGCGTAGGAGCTCACATCACGAGTCCCGTACTCATACGATAGCCGGAAGGTCGCCCACGTCCGGCGGGTGGATAGGCTCGCACGCACGCGGTCTTCCCGCGTATCGTCGCGCTCCCGGAACTCCCGATCGACGGATTCGCCCTTGTAGGTGAGCTCGAAGGCCGTGGTCGGGTCCACGCGATACGAGAGCGAGAGCTCGTAGTTCTGCCGCGTGAGCTCGTAGGGTGTGTTGCGGACTGGGAAGTCGTTGCCCGGGACTCCCGGCTGAAACACACCGCTGAAGGCCGCTCCAAAGAGCGACGGGTTGCCGCCATCCTCCACGATGTAGCCGTACTCACCGGTGCCCGGATTGAAGGCGACGTAGCTCGTATCGTTGTCCTGCCGGTAGTAGCGGTAGCGCCCGCGAATCCGCAGCGCCCGCCATGGCTGGACACGCAGTGTCGCGTCTACAAGCAGCGTATCGATCTGCGCGTCGGCATCCCGGTCGCTCAGCGCGGTGACACCGTTCCAGTCCGAGAGGTCGATGCCAGCGACGGTGACAGAGTTCACCGTCGGCGGCAGCAGATCGTCATCCTGACGCATCGTCTGCCACGAGATCGTCGTCTTGAGGCGCGAGTGCGCCGGGAGCGCGAGGGCCAGAACTCCGGAGATCCGATGCGCCTCGTTGTCCGGCGGACCGGCGAAGCGGCCGCGCCTGAGTGTTACGCCTCCACCGAGATCGAAGGGATTGTCGAACGCGAGACGATCCCGGTCGTCACTGTACAGGGACCCCGTGTAGAAGAGGTTCGCTTGCAGGAGCTTCCCGCCGTACTCGACGCCTGCAGAGATGTCGTGCCAGCGGTCTCGCACCGGCGCCGCCGTCTCGACCACCGCGCCCGCCACCCCCGTCACCTGCGGAAACGAGAAGGCTCCGCCAAAGGGCCGTTCACCCTCTCGTTTCTCGAACCCGTAGCGCGCAACCAGGTTGAGCCCGGGCCGCACACGCCAGCTCGCGGAGGCGCGGGTACTGTCGCGCCTGATCTCGAGTCTGCTGTCGCCACTCGCAGCGACCTCTCCCGCGAGATCAATGCTTCCCGGCGGACCCGAGAGGGTGAGTGACTCGGTCCCGACGCCGGAAAAGAGCACAGTCGCGTCGTTCGCGTAGCGATGCGGCGTCCGGCTGAACGAGCCCCGCAGCCGCAGCCAGCCCGCCCGCCCGCCCTGCTTCGAGGCGGAAGAACTCGTCGTCGCGTCCGATCGCACCACCAAAGAGCTCGAGGTAGTCGCCGTCCCCGGAGTCGAGGAGCTCCAGGCTCAGAACCGACAGGAAGGTTCCGTCGTCCCAGTCGGCGTAGCGCTCGAAGCGCGTCTCGTCCTCGTCCCCACCGTCCCACAGCACACCGAGTCCGATCGATCCCCGGTAGAACAGGGACGAGCCGAACGGCTTGTACTCGAGCGGCTCCGGAGGGTACGGATACAGGAAGCCCGTCGGGGTCCGCCTTCGCTCTGGTTGGAGCGCCGTCAGGCCCCGCTCATCTCGATGTCGCCACGGCTCGAGACTCGGCGGGTTGACGGTGTTTCCTGGCGGCTGCTCGGCGCCCGCCCCTGGGCCGATCACCAGGGTGGCCCCGAGCAGCAGCGCGTACCCCGCGCTAGCGATGGAAGCGCGCACCCGACGGGTGGTTGGAGCCATGGATCTGAGCGTGGCAGTTGGTGCAGCTCCGGTTGAGCAAACGTTCGTCACGATCGAGCTGCCCGCGCGTCACGAGGGCCGATCCGTGCATGAACAGATCGTCCAGCTGAGCATGACACTCCTGACACAGAAACGGAGGCTTTCGTGTGAGCAACATCTCGTGGTTCGATCCGTGCGGGCGATGACAGTTGAGGCAGCTCTCGCGCACGGGAGCATGCTCCCAGATGAAGGGCCCGCGCTTCTCCGGGTGGCATGAGTAGCAGAGGTCGTTCACGGAGTCGCCCTTCAGGAGGGGATCCGTGCTGGATCCGTGCGGTGCGTGGCAGTCCGCGCATGAGATCTTCCCCTCGAAGAGCGGCATGTGCGAGCGTTTCCGGAACTCGACGCGCTGCTGCGGGTGGCAGCTGAAGCACGTTTGGCTCGTGCGGTCGAGCCGCAAGAGCGAGCGCGCCGACGTCCGTGTCATCGGGTTGTGGCAGTCGCTGCACCCCAGGTCCTGCCACTCGTGCACCGAGCCCTCCCAGTGAATGAGCGGGCCCGCCCGATGGCACTCGAGACACATCGCGTTCATCTGAGCGGGCGTTGCAGCCGCGCCGCGAGTAAACGCAACGATCCTCGACGGATCCAGAGGATCCTGCAGGTGTAGAGATCCCGGCCCGTGGCAGCTCTCGCAGCTGCGCGACTCGAGCTCGGTGCGCGGTCGACCCTGGAAGGCACGGGCGTGCACGGTACCGGACCAGTGGAGAAACTCGATCACGTGGCAGGACCGACAGACCTCCTCGCCGAGATACTCTGCCGCGGGCCCAGAAGAATCGGCTGCGGCCGAGTGTCCCGGTCCCGCCAGACTGATAGCAGCAGACCAGACTGCTGCGATGCTCGCCGCCCGCATGACGCAGATCATACGTCACCTCCGGCCCGGAGTTTCGGCTCGAGGGGCTGCCGGGAGCGCGGGTGCGCACTCTCCGCGGCTCGGGCGCCTCTCTCAGCTCGACGAGCTTCTTGACGGGCGACTTGGCGATCAAGCCATCTACCGGAGGTTCGCAGACTTGGTCGTCTCGGGAAGAAGAGGCGAGTATCTGACCTCCCGTAAGCCTGGAGTTCTCGGCCACTCCTGTCTGCTCGTGTCTGAGCGACCAGGCGAGGGCGGAGTCGGATTCTGGATGAACCACGTTGGATCGAACAGTGACACCTCTACGACTGAGCTCGCGGATTCTACGGTGGAGCTACCCCGCTTCCGTGGACAGTTGAGCGTTTGAATCTTCTTTTCTGATCTCTTCTTCTCTTGTTCTTGCTTCTTCGCCATCTCGAACAACTCTATGACCTGGTCCTCATCATGGTCGAGGTAGAGCAGGCGTGAGGGCGGAGAAGGGACTACTTTCTTGAGCTTGGCCTTTCGCTCGAACCGTGTCAGGTTCCGCAGATCGACGCCGTCCAGCCACAGCAGATCGAAGGCGTAGAAGTAGGGCTCCCGTCGATGGAACATGAGGTCGTAGAACTCGGAGCGGCCCTGGTCGTCCAGGCACACGATCTCACCGTCGAGGATGCCGTTTTGGACCTTCAGGTCGGCTGCGATGGACTCGCTCCGCTCTCCGAAGCGCTTGTAGGTGTGCCCTTTTCGCGACACCAGCTTGCAGCGGCCGTCGTCCACGTAGGCCAGGGCTCGGAAGCCATCGAACTTGATCTCGTAAACGAACTCCAGGTCATCGAACGGCGTCGACACCTGAATGAGGTCCATCGGCCTAACCTTCGGCAGCGCGCTCATCCCCTTCCGTCCAACAGAATCCTACGCAGATACCTCACGTACTCATCGCTGGCGAGCTCTACACCACGTAGTTATCTTCCCGCAGTCCATCCATCGGGAACCCCTGGTGCAGCCGTTGCTGCACCCGCCGGGCTCGGCCGAGGAGCACCTTCGGGTCCCCCTGGTTCCCCGGGCGGCCATTCGCTCACGCTCTCGGGCAACACTCTCCAGGATCGAAGGAGCCAGGGGTTCTCACGGAAGTATGGCGGGCTAGGGCTTGGGGGTCGTACTCGTTCATCACGAGGAACAGCCTAGCAAGCCCCGGACAGCTGAGGATTCCTGCGAGGTCTCGTATCAGTGACTCGGTAGCGAGCGAAGAGTGCGAGCGTGACGAGAACAGAGATCTGCAGGATGATCATTGAGGGCTCGGGGACGAGGGAGACATCGTCGAAGGAGGACACGAAGATCACGGTGTCGGTGTCATCAGAGTTGAAGCTGCTCACCGAGACCTCGATGCTCTCCGTTCCTGCGGGTGCGGTGTAGATTATCGTTAGCTGCTCCCAGGGGTCCAAGAGGGAGCTTGACTCAATTGAGTCGCCTGAAAACCCCTCATCGCAGTTGGGAGCGTCATAACCGCCTACCCTTACCCACGTGCTTACAGCCACAGGGTGAGAGGGGCGGAGACTCCAGGAGTGCGTTTCAGGATCGGAGGGGGCCGATGTCATAGATCTCTCAGAAGCCATCTGTACGAGGACCCAGACGCTGAGGGTGTACTGACCAGGCCCTAGATCGAGACACTGGCTGGCGGTAACGATGCCGGGTCCGCCGTTGTCCAGCCGAAGCGAACCCGAGTTCGCCTGGCCGTCCACGTCCTGCGTGCCGTCCCAGCTGACGGCGTTGTTCCCTCCCGAAACGCTCCAACCGTTTGCCTGCATGGCGTCCGAGAAGTCTCCGTTTACAATCCGTTCTTGTGCGATCGCCTGGGTAGGGTGGGTAGGGAAGCCCGCCCAACAGCAGAGACCCAGTGCGATTGCGGCGACCACAATGCTAATGGGGAGCCTCCACTCTCCAAGGATGCTCGCGCAAGCCGTACAGGTCAGCCCGCTCGAGCCTATTGACGGTGGCTCATACCATGCCTTCGTTGAATGGAGTCGGCAACTAGCAGAGCGCGTTGCGGTGTCGACGACCACAGCGGATGACGAGGAGCAAGAAGAGCCGTCACCGAGCAAGGGACCCATCAGTTCGGCTCAGGAGCATCCACCGATGGAGAGCGCCTTGCAGGGTCCGCAATCAAAGACAGAGCAGGAAGACCGGATCCGCGATGTAGCCTAGCAGCTTCCCGGGGAGCTACGCAAACGAATTCACCTCATGGAGGAGCTGGTCAACCTCAGACGAGAGCCGAGCGATGAGGGCTACGACTCGCAGATTGCATCACTCGCCGCGCAGTCGGCCAATCTCTGCAACGCACTCGCGACGAAGCTCGAAATGACGCTAAGGCGGCGCGGGCAGGGAGCATCGTTGCCATAGCGACGGACCCCCAGGCCCCCCCAGATATCACTCCCTGCCCGCGCCCGGGCCGCTACGCCGAATAGCACAGCGCCGAGCGCTCGTACGGCAGCTCGCCCTTGCAGATCGGACGCATGCGTCCGGTTTGCCACCGAGCTGGACGAACAACGGTGCGACGCCTGATGGCCCTAGCGCGTCACCGGCTGCTTTCAAATCAGGCCCATGCTGTAGTTAGGCTCACCCAGGGGCCTGATTTTGCAACTCGCCCCGCTGGGGGGATCTCCTGGACGCCCGGATAGATGCGAGCAGCAGGGGGAGCGTCAGCGTTCCGCCGTGAGAGTTCCCCACTGTAGCTAGATTCCCCCCAGATGAGAAGTCCGAGGCCCTGGCTCTCGAGATCTCCGCCTTGGACCTCACCGACAACCCCTCGCTCGAGATCACGCAGCGGTACAGCCGAGGGGCAGATAGGCCTCCCCCTCCGCGACAAGCTCTCTGAGGTAGTCGCTCACCAGAGACGCGAACTCCTCAGGGGGCCGACGCAGCATGACCCGCTGGGTCTTCCCAACCAGCCGCTCACGCGCGACGTGCCTATGGACGAGCGCAACTTCGAGGAGCGACTGACCACCTGGATGCGGAAGCTCGATATCCCCGTTACGCCAGGCCCATCCACCCGGCTCCGACACACCTATGCGAGCGTGCTCCTTACCGAGCTCGGAGTACTGATCAGCAAGGTATCCGTGTGGCTCGGCCACTCGAACATCGACACGACGGTGGATCGGTACGGACACCTGCTCCGAGACGCAGACGAGCGCGTCACGATGGGGAAGCTCGCGGGCTGGCACCGCACTCACCCCAACAATTTCCCCAACAATCGGGAAGGCGGAAGTGCGTAACCTGGTGACTTTGCTGGCACACCCGGAGGGACTCGAACCCCCAACCCCCTGATCCGAAGTCCGATTCGGGCGTTGAACGGAGTGTCGCTCCGTAGCACTGCGTTCGCAATTCCGGGGACTTACGGTTGCTCCGGTTCGCTGGCTTTGCGCCCGTGGCGACTGGTTCGCACACTAACTCGCACACTAGATGGTAGAGCTTGCTGCGATAGCCGAGATAGCCAAGCAACTCGCTGACCCCTTGAATGACTTCCTTCGGCTTCCAGGAAGCGGGGCGCTTCATCGCGGACAAGATCCGTTTCCTTCGGTTCCGTAATGCGGTGCGCGCAGCAACGAAGGCCAGGGATCTCCTGGCGCAACACGGAATTGAGCCAGGGCAAGTGGGGGCCGGGCCGCGCTTCGGTGGTCTTGCCGGACCCAGGTGCAGCTATTCTCGTGCGGGTGCAGTCTGGCTCTGGCGGCCATCGGGCGCGCCTGCCACTTCGCACACCGCGATCTCGACGGCGGTGGCAAGGCGAGTTCCCGCTTCCTGAGCCCTGGGCCTGAGTTTCGTCCCCGCGTACATTGGGCTGAGGGTGTCCCTCATCCGCTCTTCGGCCTCGTCCCCGCTCACCCCGATCCTTGCCAGGCCAGTCTCGAAGCTCCGCCTCGGCCCGGCGTCGCTCATGCTGGTTGATGCCGCCCCGAAGCTCGCGGGAGACGCCGAGAACGTCCCGCGCGAGACCTTCGAGCAGGTCAAGACGCTCGGTCGGTGCGAGCGGGAGCAGCGCCCAGTGCGCCCTGGCAATCAGTCCTTCGGGCCGGACGGGACGCCCACTCTGCCGATCGTGCTTTTCGGTAAGGCGGACCCTGGAGCACAAAAGCGTCTACCGTCGCTTGGATTACATACCGCGCGCCACTAAGACTGATCCGGCCACCCTCGAGTATGCGCGTGCCTGGCCTCTTCTGCGGAGACAGCCTGACCAGTTCCTTCACTGCCTCGCTCGCAGCGAGTCTCCGACGAAGCTCTGCAACTGCTTCGCACAATGGTGCGTCGGTACGCATCCGAAGGCGCTCGCGCGCGTAGTCGATGGCTCGAACCGTGACAAGGGTCCAAGGCCCTGCAAGGTCGCCCCACTTCATCTGCGGATTTAGTAACACGCCAAGCCGCCCTTCGCCTGCAAGCAACAGGTGCCCCGCTAGAGTCGAAGTGATTCAACCAGCCCACATGGGGGGATACCAGAGATGTTGAGACGTGCCGAATGGCTTCAGGAGTATCTGGCGTTGCCATCGAAGGCGTCGGCGTATCACATGATGCGCGAAGGAATGATTCCAGGAGTCGTGAGAATCAGCCCTTCTCGAATCCGCGTCAGCGAGGAGGTCGTTCGCAAGCATTTCGAGCGCACCGACGAAAACTCCATCGGGGCGGCAGCCTTGGAGGCGAGAGCGACCGCCGTCGCGTCGTCCGGACTTAGGAGCGCCCCGGCGTCCGGCACGAAACAACCGGGGCGCGGTTCGGCAAGGGCAGGAACAATGACAACACGACGATCCTCAAGCCCGGCGAGGTCCCCGGCCACCCCAAGCGATCCCTCGTAGGCAGCAGGGGGTTCAACCGATGAAGCTGCCGACACCCAGCGATGAGATGTTCCGCGGTCTCGTCGGAGAGTTAGTGGATCTCTTCAAGCCCTATACCGAAGCGGGCTCCGTAGCAATCGTTGCCCAGAACCTGGTCATGTTCGGCAGCGCAGTGGGGTCTGGCCCCGTGTGCTATGTCGGCGAGACGACTCACCACACGAACGAGAACCTGCTCCTTGTAGGCACCTCGTCAAGGGCGAGGAAGGGCGACTCCTGCAACATCGCGAGCAGGACCCTCACCGACGCGGACCCGACCTGGACCCAGAGTATCGCTAGCGGGCTGAGCTCCGGAGAGGGCCTCATTGCTGCTGTCCGAGATCCCGTGTGGAAGCCCAACGCCGATGGCGAGCAAGTGATCGTGGACGACAAGCGTCTCTGCGTGCTCGAGAGCGAGTTCAGCACCGCCCTGAAGCAGTTCTCGAGGCAGGGCAACGTGCTGTCGTCAGTCATCCGCGACGCCTGGGACTGCAAGCCGGTGCTCCGGACGCTGACCAAGAACAGCCCGCTCCGGGCAACGGGTGCCCACATCAGCATCATCGCCCACACCACGCCCGAGGACCTCCACGCTCATCTCAACGACACCGACACGGCGAACGGCCTCGGAAACAGGTTCGTCGTGATTCTGACCCACCGGGAGCGGAAGCTCCCGAATCCAGGCCGGGCACCGGCCGACGACGTGAGTGCGCTAGTAGCCAAGGTCGAGGCGTCGTTTGAGTTCGCGCGCGGGGTGAAGGAGATTCGGCGCAGTGTCCGCGGCCGAGCGGCTCTGGAGCGAGGTCTACGAGAAGCTGACCAAGGACCAGCCGGGACTCACGGGGAAGCTCCTGGCCCGCTCTGAGAGCCACGTTCTCAGACTTTCTGCGCTTTATGCGCTTTATGCGCGCTCCAACACCATTGAGACCGAACACCTCCTGTCGGCCCTGGCCCTCTGGGACTACGCCGAGGCGAGCGTCCGTCGCATCTTCGGTCACAGGACCGGCAGGCCCGGCGCTGACAGGGTCGCCTCCGAGTTGATGGTGGGAGAGACCCTGAGTCACACCGAGCTTCGCTCGCGGGTCTTCTCAAACCACCTCAGCCAGGCAGCGTTAGACGACGATCTTCAGCTCTTAAAGAAGCTGGGCATGATTCAGTCGGTGACGCAGCAGACCGGGGGCCGCCCCATGAGGCTAATCACGCGAACAGATCCCGAAGCCCAGACGAAGAGTGCCCCACCCTGCGCAGCAAGCGCATCAAGCGCGGAAAGTCGGCCCAGTCTGGCTCCGGCCTCCGAGGGGCGAGCGTGAGTTACCTCGAATTGGCGAAGCGAGCTATCACAGAGACGAATCAGCCCAGCAAGAGCACTCACTCGCCGTGCAACGCCCATCTCGAGGCAGTTCACCACGATGCAGATGTCCTTGAGGCCCGCCATGACTTCATAGCCGTCCGGTTCTACTCCCGGCTTCTAGATCGGGACTTCTGGCTCGCACGCGACGAGCGGACCGCTGCGGAACTCAGCGCTGAGTTCCCTGGCGTCCCCGTGCTCGTCTACGCTGAGGTGGCGTACCTGCGGGGCAAGCCACCTGGGTTGCTGCGGGCAGTACTCGATGCCAAGGCCGAGTTCCCCGCAGCAAGGCTTGCGCAATGAGCACCTACTCTCTCAAGTGAGGAAGAGCTAGGTCGGGCGGCAGGCAGCCGGAGATGGTGACTGAATGAGCCGAAGTGCGACACCTGAACAGGATGCTATCTCGCCGTCCCAAGAGCGGGCGATCGAGGCCCTCGTGGCCGGGGCCACCGTCACTGACGCAGCAAAGGCGGCAGGCGTCTCTCGACAGAGCCTACACAGGTGGCGCCGCGACTCCTTTGCCTTCCAGGCTCGACTGAACGCTGCTCGTCGGGATCTGAGGGAAGAGGTAGAGCGCCGTCTCCAGGCTCTCGCAGTAGAGGCCATTGAGAGCGTCTGCCGGGCGATCCAAGGTGGCGATGCGAAAGCAGGCTTAGCCATCCTCCGAGGACTGGGCCTCCTATCCGGGCAGCGAGCCGACATCGGTGAGGAAGATCCCGCGGTTCTAAAGGCAGAGTCCGAACTCGCAGAGCGACGAGCCGCCAACAAGCGCGCACTAGATGAGATGTGCCTTCTCTGACAGTGCACTAGCTCCCGCAGTCCATAGCGAAACCTGCGGGTGTCTGGGCGGGAGTACAATGCGTGTGATGAGGGCCGTCTGCCGATGCCTGCCGATCCTGACAGCCGCACTGTGGCTGCCCTTGCCAGCAGATGCGCAAGTCATCCGAGACGGCAGCATCGGACCGGGCGGTCCCGGCCCAGTTGCCGGCGGGGTCGATGATCTGGGCCAGCCTGCCACCTACCTGATCCGCGAGGGGCTGGGGGAGCGGGCCGGTCCCAACCTCTTCCACAGCTTCGACCAGTTCAGCGTAGGGGTGGGCGAGACGGCGACCTTCACCGCCACCCAACCCACCAACAACGTGCTCGGCCGAGTCACGGGCGGGAGTGAGTCGCAGATCTTCGGAACGCTACGGTCCACCATCCCGGGTGCGGCTCTGTGGCTGCTCAACCCGCGGGATCAACAACAGCAGCGAGGAGGCGAGAACGCAGGACCTGATGCGGGAACTCGAGGTCCGCGATGCGCGGATCCGTTTCCTGGACTACTCGCAGCCATTCAACTACTCAGCTATCAACAACTTTGGTGTGTCCCGGGCCGGGGGCGAACACGTCGTGTTGATGAACAACGACGTCGAGGTCCTCACCCCGAACTGGATCGAGGCGCTGCTCGAGCATTCGCAGCGGCCTGAGATAGGCGCCGTGGGGGCAAAGCTCTACTACTGCTCGGACACCAAGGAACACACAGAAGGCACCATCCAGCACGCGGGTGTCATCGTGGGCATCGCGGGCTATGCAGGTCACTCTCATCGTCACTTCGCTCGGGAATCCCACGGCTATTTCAACCGACTCAACGTGGTGCAGAACGTGAGTGCCGTGACTGGAGCCCTTCTGATGACGCAGAGGTCTCTGTACATGGAGGTGGGCGGGCTAGACGAGGAGCAGTTCGGGGTTGCTCTAAATGACGTGGATTTTTGCCTTCGGCTACGAGAACGGGGCTACTGGAACGTATTCACACCTCATTGCGAAGCTAACCATCATGAGGCTCGTTCGCGCGGCTACGAGACAACGCCAGAGCGGAAGCGACGCTTCAAACGCGAGATCGCACGCTTTCGTGAGCGCCATCGCGCCGTTCTCGAGAGTGGCGATCCCTTCTACAATTCGAACCTGACCCTCGAGCGCGAGGACTTTGCCTTGAAGCCCGCGGAACCTGTACCGCTACCAGAGCCGCCTCTGCAGCGGCTAACCCCCTGAGTTTTGGCTGTTTCTTTGGATCTGGAGCAACTCCAGCTCCTCGTCTCTCTGGCTGACGTGAATCGGGGGCAAGGGCCAATCGATCGCAAAGGCTGGAGAGGCGTAGTGGTACCCTTGGGAGGCTCCAGGGACGTACGGAGTCGATATCTGGTACAACACCTCGCTCGACTCTTCCAGCGTCTGGAAGCCATGTGCAAAGCCCTTGGGGATGTATAGCTGACGGCGATTTTCTGCCGACAACTCGATAGCATACGAATGGAAGCGCGTTCTGGAACCTTCTCGCAGATCAACGATGACGTCGAAGATCCTGCCTCGCGTACAGCGAACCAGCCGCTCCTCTCCGTGGGGAGCTCGCTGGAAGTGCATCCCGCGCAGAGTTCCGCTCGCGAGGTTGAACGAGATGCTGCACTGGGCCACCGAAGGCTTGAGTCGATGCTCTTCGAACTCCTCGGAGCAGAACGTCCGCGCAAAGAAGCCCCTCTCATCTGTATGAACTTCTATCTCGAGCACATAGGCTCCCGCTAACAAGGTTTCTTCGAAGTGCATCGGTCCTCCCGGCCTTGACGCCGCTCTGCCCGGTGAATGATAACGTCTAGTCCGGATTGGAGAGGAATTCATGAAAGTCGTCGTTCTCGCAGGAGGCTTTGGCACGCGGCTGGCGGAGGAGACGGGTCGGCGTCCCAAGCCCATGATAGAGATCGGCGGTCGCCCCTTGCTCTGGCACCTTATGAATTACTATGCGGGCTTCGGCCACCACGAGTTCTGTGTCGCGCTTGGCTATAAGGGCTGGATGATCAAGGAGTACTTCCTGAACTACGCACTGCTGGCCGCACCGGAACTCAGCGTTGACCTGGGCTCGAAGAAGGTCTCGACTCGCGGAGGCCACGGTGAGGACTGGAAGATACACCTGATAGAGACGGGTGAAGAGACCATGACGGGCGGACGGTTGCGCCGCCTGCGTTCCCGACTCGAGGGCGAGACCTTCATGCTCACATACGGCGATGGCCTCTCGAACGTCGACCTGGATGCGCTGCTCGCCTTTCACCGCTCGCATGGAAAGCTCGCCACGGTCACGGCCGTCCGGCCACCGGCTCGTTTCGGCGATCTCCTGATCAATGGCAATCGCGTGATGGAATTCATCGAGAAGCCGACAGCGGGAGAAGGTTGGATTAACGGGGGCTTCTTTGTGTTCGAGCCACCAGTCATCGACTACATCGAGAGCGATGCCACGTCTCTGGAACAGGAGCCGCTCCGAACCCTTGCGCGCGACGGTCAACTCCAAGCGTACCACCATCTTGGCTTTTGGCAGTGTGTCGACACATTGCGCGAGTTGCGCGTCCTGGAGCAGCTCTGGGAGAAGGGCTCTCCCCCCTGGTCGCGTCGGTGAGCTGGGACGGCAGGAGTGTACTCGTAACCGGCGCGACTGGAATGGTCGGGTCCTGGCTATGTAGGGAGCTGATCGCCTGCGGTGCGGCCGTTGTGGCGCTGGTGCGCGATCACGACCCGCAGTCCGACTTCTACCGAAGCGGCGATGTCGAACGTGCAGCAGTAGTCACGGGGCCGCTCGAGGACTACGCCACCGTTGAACGCGCGATCAACGAGCATGAGGTGAGCGCGGTCTTCCACCTGGGTGCGCAGACGATTGTTGGCACCGCGCTCCGGTCGCCCATCCAGAGCTTCAAGAGCAACATAGAGGGAAGCTGGAATCTGCTTGAGGCGTGCAGGCGTCTCGACGGACTGGTGGAGTGCGTAGTCGTAGCATCCAGCGACAAGGCCTACGGCGAGCAGCCGATGCTGCCCTACACGGAAGACATGGCCCTCCTCGCGACCCACCCTTACGACGTCTCGAAGGCTTGCGTCGACCTTCTCGCTCGCAGCTACGCCCAGACGTACGGTCTGGCGGTGACGATCGCCCGCTGCGGCAACATCTACGGCGGTGCGGACCTCAACTGGAGCAGGGTCGTGCCGGGAACGATTCGTTCGATCTTCCGCGGTGAGCGGCCTGTTATTCGCAGTGACGGCACCTTCATACGCGACTATCTCTATGTGCGAGACGCGGTGTCTGCGTACATGTGCCTGGCCGAGGAGCTGACCCACTCCGACGTCCGGGGCGAGGCCTTCAACTTCAGCCTCGAGTCTCCATCAACGGTGCGGGAGATCGTCGACCAGATCTGCCGCACGATGAATAGCGATCTTCAGCCGGTGGTGCTCGATCAGGCTAAGTCTGAGATCCGGAGCCAGTCGCTGAGCTCGGCCAAGGCAAGAAGGGTGCTCGACTGGACCCCGGGCTGGAGCATGGAGCGCGGCCTGGAGGAGACAGTTGCCTGGTATCGGAGCTATCTGAAGTGAAGCGCATCGAGGTCTGTCGCTCCTGCGGCTCCTCCGGCCTGCGGACAGTGCTTGCGTTCGGCCCAATGCCTCTGGCCAATGCCCTCCTCCATGCAAGTCGCCTCAACTCCCAAGAACCCCGACCAACGCTGACCTTTGCGGTCTGCGCCCCGTGCTCGCTCGCTCAGATTCTGGAGAACGTGTCCCCCGAGGAGTTGTTCAGCGACTACGTCTACTTCTCGAGCTACTCGGACACCATGCTGAAACACGCAGAAGACAGTGCCGCGGAGCTGGTTGCTTCGCGCCGGCTTAGCTCGCAGAGCTTAGTGGTCGAGGTGGGGAGCAACGACGGATATCAGCTCAACTACTTCAAGCAGGCAGGAGTGCCCGTGCTCGGCATCGAACCGGCCCGGAACATCGCCGAAGTGGCCGTGCGTGATGGAATCCCGACCCGAGTCGAGTTCTTCGGCGACGCCTTAGCCCGCGAGCTGGTAAGAAAAGGAGTTCGCGCTGACGTGCTGCTCGCGTACAACGTGCTCGCCCACGTGCCCGATCTCAACGGCTTCATCTCCGGGATTCATCGAGTCGTCAAGACAGACGGGGTTGCCGTGATCGAAGTCCCGCATGTCAGCAAGCTGCTGGAGAGCTGCGAGTTCGACACGATCTACCACGAGCATCTGTGCTACTTCTCGTTGTCGGCACTCGTTCCGCTCTTTGCGCGCCATGATCTGGAGATCTACCGTGTAGACGAGATCCCCCTACACGGAGGATCCTTGCGCTTCTACGCGGCGCACAACGGGCGCCAGCTCCCGGAGAGGAGCGTGGCGCGCGTCCTTGCGATGGAGTCAGAGCGTGGACTCTCGGACCTGAGTGCGTACCGAGGCTTCGCAGCGCGCGTAGAGACGCTTCGAAACGAGCTAGTCGGACAGATCGACGCCCTCCTCGCGGAGGCGAAGACCGTTGCGGCCTACGGAGCCGCTGCCAAGGGCACGACTCTACTCAACTACTTCGGCCTCGACTCTGGCCGCATTGCATTCGCTGCGGACCGCAGCCCGCACAAGCAGGGCCTCTACATGCCCGGCGTCCACGTTCCGATCATCCCAGCCCAGGAGCTCGCGCGGAAGCGTCCCGACTACTGCCTGCTCCTGGCCTGGAACTTCGCCGACGAGATTCTCGAGCAGCAAGCCGCCTATCGGGCAGCTGGAGGCCGCTTCATCATACCGCTTCCCGAGCTGCGGATCGTTTAGCTCCAGGGGCTCTTGCGCAACCACTCGATGGTATCTGCGAGCCCGGACTCCAGGCTATGTGAAGGCTTCCAACCCGTGCTTCGGAGCTTGCGCGCATCGGCGAGGATCATCGGTGGCTCGTCGAGGTCCGTCTCGACCGCGCCAAATTCGAGATCGTCCGAACCTCGACCAGTAAGCGTGGCCAGGGTTTCGACCACTCGCCGCAAACGCACAGGCTCGCCCGTCCCAACGTTCACCGTCCCAGACAAACTTCTCTCTCCTATCGCGAACAGCGCCGATGCGCAATCCTCGACGTGGATGAAGTCACGGATCTGGTCACCATGCGAGCACCGTGCGCGCTCGCCGCGAAGCAGAGCGAGGCCCACCGAAGGAATCACGCGTGTGTGCGGCTCGCCCGGACCAAACGCAAAGAAGAAGCGAGCCCAGGCGAAGTTCGTGTCGACCACGTTGCTAAAGGCGAGTATCGCCTCGCGGGCCGCGTTCTTCGCTGTACCGTATAGACTGCTCGGCTTCGAAGGCGTGCTGTCCTCGCTGAGAAAGCCATGCTGCCAGGCGTACTCCGCGCAGGTCCCGACAGCAACGACCTGCTCACAGCCGACTTCGGCCAGAATCCGCGCCAGGTCGAGGGTCATGCTCACGCAGCTCAAATTCTCGGGAGCGTGCCAGAAGCGCTGCGGCTCAACGTACCAGGCCAAGTGGAACGCACGCTCCGGTTGCAGCTCGTGCAGGTACGACAGGTACGTCTCGGGACGCGCTAGGTCAGCCTCGATCACTTTCACGCTCTCCAGATAGTCATCGACCTTAAGAGTAGAGGCTCCCGGGCGGATGATTGCGAAGACCTCCGCTCCTCTAGCCACGAGCAGCCGGCCGAGGTGCGAACCGACGAAGCCCGTCATGCCTGTAACGAGTACACGCATCGCTCATCGAACGCGGCGCAGATAGCCCTCGGGCCAGTAGGTCACCCGCCTTTCGACATTGCCCTCGTTGAAGCGAAAGGACGGGTCCTCGCACGCGAACTCCGGATGTTGCGCCAGGAACGCCCGAATGGCCTCGAGTGGATTGTTCCAGCTCCAGTCCGGGGCGCTTCGCGGGGCGCCAGCCACCTTCGCCATGCAGCCATCCTGCACGACTACGTAGGAACCCCTCGTAACCAGGGGCGTGTAGGCCGCTAGCTCCGCCAGAACGTGCTCACGTGTGTGCCTGGAGTCGAGGATGACCACGACGATCTCACCGTCGCCGATCTCCCCGCGAACGCGATCGACAACCTCGGGATCGATCGAAGAGCCTTCGATCAGAGTAATCAGCGATGAGAGACTGTGCCCCTCGATCGCCTTCCGATTTTGTGGACGTATCTCGATGTCTATACCGACCACGCGGCCTCGTCCCAGCGCTTTGCAAAGCGAGGCGTAGAATACGAGCGATCCTCCGTGAGCGACACCGGTCTCGACGATCACGTCCGGGCCTACTTCGTAGATGACCTCTTGGATGCGGAGGATATCTTCTGGCATCTGGATCAGAGGGCGCCCCAGCCAGGTAAAGCTGTACACGTACTTGTTGTCCCAGCCCACGCGCAGCCAGGCATCTGAGACGATCTCGAAGGCTTCGCGAGAGTCCATCGGATACGACGTAGTTCCGCTCTCGTCCTCGACTGTAACTAGGCCTTTTTCGGGGTCGATGTGGAGCACGGACGAGCAGTATGGGCGACACGGGCCGATGCGTCGAGGAGCTGCCAGCTCCGGTGCTGGAGTCGCTGTCCTCCCACCGCGCCCGACAGGCTGAGCGAGCTCTCCGGCTTGGGAGCGTCTACGCGCGCGACCTGGACCTGGTCTTCCCGAACGAAATCGGTCGGCCCCTCGACCTGGCGAACCTGCGGAAGCACTACAAGCGGACCTGCGGCGCAGCTGCGATCGAGGGCGCTCGGGGCCTCTACGATCTGCGCCACACGGCGGCGACCCAGCTCCTCGCGCTCGGGGCGAACGTCAAGGTAGTCTCGGAGCGGCTGGGGCACGCCTCTGCGGCGATGACGTTGGATGTATACAGCCACGTCGTGCCGGGGCTTCAAGAGGAGGCGACAGTGAAGCTGGGCGAGGTTCTCTTCCAGTAGCCCTACAGCCCTGGAAGCTCACGGTGGTTGTACCCAGCCGTGCGCCTCCGCAGGGCGCCGGACGCGCTCAGCCCCGACCGTTAGGCCGCAGAGACGGGGGTGCCGATCAGGTAGGTCAGAGTATTGGTTGTGCGGGGGACGCGCTCAGTACCGATCTGCCACTCGTAGTCGAGTGCGTCGATTCCGGCGACCAGCTCGCGCAGCTCGTCGGGTGAGTACACGCGCAGGCACGAAACGGTGCCATCGAACACGATCAAGAGCGGGAGCACGGGGATCAGGTAGGTGAACACGAGGCGCGACCGGCGGAAGGGCCGGATGAGCGGTGTCACGAGAAGCGTGCTCAGCGGCACCAACAACAACATGCTGACGATGGAGAGCACGCTGCGATCGACCGGCTCGAAGATGCCGATTCCCTGCCGTTTGCGCACGGCGTCAGCCAGGATCGCGCGCGCGTCGGGTGGGCGGAAGTGGTGGAACGCCCCCGAACATGGTGCGGAAGCCCGAGAGCTCTTCGGGAACGGCGGTCGCCGAGACGGGTCGCGCGACGAAGTCAACCTTTGCGCCCGATTCGTTGCGCGCCCGCGCGAACGCCCCGTGGTTGGGATACAGATCCGTGAGCTGCACGCTCAGGTCATCTTCGATCTGGTCGCCGAGCTTGTCGCGCAACTGGAACCAGGGACCGCCCGCGCCCGAGCACAGGTCGAGCACGCCTCCGGTGCCGCAGCGGCGTAGCGCGGCTCCCAGGCGCTCCGCGATCCCCCGGTAGGGGTTGGCGACTGCGGTCGAGAATTGCAGATACTCTGTGGCTGCGTCGCGGATCGCTGCCGGACACCAGTCCTGCTCGTGCAGCTCGATCAGGTGGATGCGCCCCATCGCGCTCCAACGCTAGCCGTGCGCCGCGCACGCTACGGTGGCGTCAGATCCGGCGTCTCGCCGTCAATGATCTGCCTGCCGAAGTTGACGATGTGCTGGATAGCGTCTTCCTCTGTAGGCCAAACGTCGCCAGTGCTGTATTTCCGAGAATGGCTTCGGTCGGCCGTCCAGATATGGAGGTCCATGTTCCAGCCGCCCTCGTCTAGACGCATCGGTGCTGGCTGGATCAAGTAGTCCTTGTAGGGGATCAGGTCCATTGGAAAACCTCCCGCACACTATTCGCACACCTTCTGGAGGTGATGAGTCGCACCAGTCCCGTAAGTGCGCGTCTCAATTGGCACACCCGGAGGGACTCGAACCCCCAACCCCCTGATCCGAAGTCAGGTGCTCTATCCAATTGAGCTACGGGTGCCCGGAACGGATTCTATCGCAAATTTTGGGGAGTTAGGTGCATCTGCCAACGACGCAGCCAGCAAGCCTTGCATGCGTTCCACCGGAGTTCTGCTAAAGTTGATCGTACGGGGGGGGGAGACGATGACACCGGTCTGTTAGGTTCGCGCTTGGGCTGTCGCTTGTGCTAATTCTCGTACCGGCACAGGCAAGGGCAGTGAACTTCGTGGAGGAAATCATCACACGGGTCGATGATTTCCTCTTCCCGAACGATGCATTCCTGATCGAGATCTTCGTGAACTTGCAGGACGAGGCCGGCGTAACGGGTATGAGCGTGATGGCGGGCTCTACGCAAGTCACGTTGACGAGTGACGGCGGTCCTGAGTGGGACGATGAGCTGCCCTTTACAAGCTTCGCGAGCATGACAGCGGGTCTCAACGGCACATGGACCATTACTGTCCAGGGCTCGTCCCCGAGCACGTCGACGTTCACTCTCAACGCGAATGCTCTCATGGACTCCAATTTCTTCCAGACCCCGACGAACGTGATGCCCGCCAACGGCTCGACCGGCGTTGCCACCGACGCGACCCTTTCCTGGACGGCACCCCCCTTAGGAACCACCGCGGACGTTCTGGTGGTATTCGTGGGAACCGAGAACGAGATGGGGCTAGAGCAGGAGGCGACAAGCCTTGAGGGTCTGCTGATCACCGACACCATGTGGACAACTCCGCTGCCGATGGAGGCGGGCATGAACGAGTTTGACGTGATCTATCTGAACGTCGACGCGAGCTTCGTCACGAACCTCAGCTCGGCCACGGTGGTCTGGGGAGACTCAGAAGTCGCACCGCCCGGTTACCCGCCGGCCACACCTCTGCTCCTACTCGGCTCTGACACGATCGTCGGCTTCACCGTGCCCGAGCCGGCAGCCGTACTGTCTCTGCTCGCTGCCATGGGCACGCTTTTCGCGCTCACGACGCGGAGACGACGCGCCTTTCGCCTAGCGTCACGCTGAAGGGCCAGCGCCCCCAATCCGACGAACGCGAGTGGCAAGCGCAGCTCCCGCCAGGAGCGCGTGCCGGGGCTCTGGAACGCGGAAGATCTCCCCGTCCAGGTCCACGACATAGAGGTTCCCCTCCTCGTCCCCGCCAAACGACGCGATCGAATCGGGACGACTTTCCGGCAGACGCTGCACGCACTCGACGTCGATGCGGAGCAGCTTGCCCAGCAAGTTGTCAGTGATGTCTTTGCTGTTCCCACTGCCTGGCGTGTGGCCCGCACCGGTGTCGTTGGCGCCGCCACCGTCTCCTGTCGCGACGTAGAGGAGTCCATCGCCGCCAAAGCTGGGAAGCGAACCTCGTCATCGAAACCACGGTCTTTGGAACGCTCACCGTTGCGCTGACGTTCCGGCTCACCGACACTACGCCTGATCCCGACGGTTTTCAGACCTCCTGCGTCGAGTGGGTCGCGAGTGCGCCACCGATGGGCGAGTGCTCTCCAGGGGACTTCCGTGGCGACGAGCTCTACGACCCGGCGACAGGAACGTTCACGTTCCTCGGGGTGCTCACCAACCCCTTCGTCGCAACGGGACTCGCCAGTCCCATCTACGCGCCATCCAACTTCCGAATCACAGAGGTTCCAGAGCCCTCGATGATTGTGTTGACTCTCGTCGCGCTCGCAACGCTTACCCTTCTGCGCCGAACGACAGGACATCTCTAAGCGAGTGCAGACCTGGCCTGCTGCGTCGTAAGACGGACCTGCTCATCACTGTGGAGAGCCCGTCTCAGGCACCTCGACTTTTCTCAGGCGGAACCGGCACTCCCGAAGCTGATCTACGTGAGTCGGCTCCTATGATCCGTCGCCAGTGCGTGTAAAGTGCCGTGAGCTCGATGATCGCTCCCAGGAGGGAGCGAAGGCGTCCACCGAGAAGGCTACCAGAGGCTCTACTGACGGCGCCTAATCGGCGATCTGTTCACCAGCGATCGCGACGAACCAGTCGGTTCCTATCAGTCCCACGAACCCGCCACCGAGGAACGCGCCGGCGTTGAGCGTCCAGACACCGACGTTGGTGGCGGGATCGAACAAGACGAGGTCGGGGAAGCTGTCCACGCTCGGGTTGAACTGCCCGAGCGCGACCGGGACGTCCGAACCGGTAACACCGATAAGGAACCCGGATGCGATTGTAGGTGTGGTCACAGCATCGGCGAACATGATCCAAGCAAAGATCTGGTTGGTGCTCGGGTCATAGAAGACTATGTCGTCAATGCCGTCGCCGTCGAGATCGTCCGCAAGCCCGAGGACCACGAAGTTGGCGGCCAAAGTGAATCCAGAACCACGGACTACGCCCGTGCTGCCGCTGTCGAGCTCCCAGAACGCGATCTCGCTGATCATGCTATTGCGCAGGATGATGTCGGAGACGCCGTCGCCGTCCAGATCAGCAGCTGCCACGGCGATCCAGTCCGCCGTACCAGGGCTCCCCACGAACCCACCGCTCCCGAATACGCCGTTCACCACGTACCAGATCGCCACATCGCCGTTGGTCGGATCGCGGAGCAGGATGTCGGGCTCGCTGTCGGAAGCGGGGTTGAACTGACCGACTCCTACAGGCATGTATCCGCCCGAGTTGCCCACCAGTGAGCTGCTGGCAATGATGACGGAGCCCGTGCCGGGGTCGATGCCCATATACCAGATAAAGACGTCGAACGTGTTCAAGTCCAAGATGACGAGGTCGTCAATGTTGTCGCTGTTAAACTTCCCGACGGCGCGGACCTCGAAGTTCGCCCCGACGCCAGGGAATCCACTGCCGCCCTGGATGAGGGGAACCGTGCCGCTCCACTCGACAATCCAAAACGCGACCTGCCCTATGTTGAAATTTCTCAGGACGAAGTCACTGTCCCCGTCGCCGTCGAGGTCGGCGAGAACCGTACCGGCAGGCGCTGGGCCGGCCAGTGCCAAGGGCGCGTTGACGGATAGCCCCAGTGTGATGACAAGGAGGGGCAGCAGTGTTCGCAGCAGGCTCATAAAGCCTCCCTTATGTTGTGATTGCGCTGCCTCTACGCCCGTGCCGGCGTGGGCTTCCCTACATCCCATCTGAGGACGGATGCATTCGATCTGGTACCACAAACGGCTTCCGACGTCTACGCTTTCATCGCGGGCAGCCCGCTCCTCCGGTCCGTGACGGAACGGCCCAAGTGTGCGAATTGTGGTCATTGATTCCTTATCAGGACATCGCGGCTGTTCCAATTTCTGGGTCAGCTGGATCGCTCGCTAGCGAGAAGTGGGGTTTCGGCCAGCAGACTCAGGAATTGCCGCAGACGCGCTTCCGACCGAGCTGCCCCGTTGGGGCCGTCGTCGATGGCCGTCGCGATCCTGACCACCCGCGCGGGTTCTTCGCGACGCAGCTGGCTCCGATCGAGCGCGAGGAGTGACCGAAGCACCTCGATGCCGAGCCATTCGACCCCGTCTTGCCAATGAAGGACCAATACTCGCCCCGCCCGAGCGGAATGGAGCACCAGCGTGTCAACCTGCCGGCCGCCTATCTCTTTCAGTGCCACGCGGCGTCGGCTCTCTACCTCCCAGCCGCTCGTGAGAAACACGGTCTTGGGAGAGAGGAGGCTCAGCAATGGATGGATCCGGTTGTCTTCGGCGACAAAGAGCGAGACCGTCTCGGTGCCACTTCTGTAGATCCTGTTGACGCGATCTGAAAAGCGGACAGAACCGAGAAAGGTGCGATCGAGGGCCTCGTATTCTCCCCCCCAGTTGCCGATCGATGCGGGGACGCGCACAAGGAGGCGGGGCCGGGGATCGGCTTGCGGTGTCCAGCGGGGCAGCTCGCCGGCGACGATGCCGAGAGCGAACAGGAGCAGGCCGAGAGCGATCCAGCGAGGTCCGACTACCGCCGGAGTGTCGTCACGGATCTCAGCCGCCGGTCCGCGCCGCCGCTCCCAAGGAAGGAGGTCGAGCACTCGATCGGCGCCCGCGAGCGCCAGTACGCCGAGAACGATGGCGACGAGCCCCTGGACGGAGTGTGCACCGACGATCTCGGAGTAGGGATTGAGGATGATGGTGAGGATACGCACGCCGTTCAGCACGAAAGCAATGAGTGGTGCAAGGAGTGTCAGGGTCAGCAGCCGCCGTGCGCTGCAGTGAAACAGTTCGGCGTAGATGAAGGCAGCCATCACCAGGGTCTCGATAGAGCGCAGGCCGCTACAGGTCTCGATCACCAGGAACAGGTTCCGTCCGGTGAAGATCTGATCTCCGCTCAGAACGAAAGGAATCCCGAGCAGAGACAGGAACCACGTGGCGAGTGTGCCTGCGGCGAGCTGGAGCGGGAAGATCACGGCATTGACGAGAACGCCCGGTAGGGGCCCAGCGAAGAAGAGGAACAGGGCAGGAATCAGGAGGGTCGCGAAGCCCCTCGCCCCGCCGAGAAGCCAGCCGGCTCCGAGGAGCATGAGGGAGAGGCTCGGGATGAGCACCGTCGGCGCTTCCAGGTAATACGCCCAGAGTCCGAGGCCAGAGGCAGCAGCCAGCAGTAAGGTTCCGCAGATCAGGGAGCTCTCTCCAGCAAGATACGTGCGAAAGCGCCTGCGCCGGTTCCAGAGCATCCAGATGACGGCCGGGTAGGCCACGAGGGGGGATGCCTCTGACCCGCCGAAGAACATGCGATCGACGCCCTCCAAGTCCGGCTGTGCGCCGACCGGCGAGGCCCACGCCAGCTCGATGAGCCCTCGGTAAGCGAGGAAGGCGAGCCCCCCAATCAGGGCCACCGAGAGGACGAGGAGCCGTTCTCGGGTGGCCTTGGGCCCCGGCGAGGCGTCATCTTCGGCCGCCAGCAGGATCGCGGTAGGTTGATCGGCCGAATCCATCCTGGGTCAAAGGATACACGTTCAGGCAGAAGAGTCCGGCAGGATTCGTGGCTATAATGCGCGCGAGATGAGTGCGATCAGAGTTGGCATCGATGCAAGACCAATCAAGGTGAGCCGGGGCGGGGTCTCCCGTTACACCGAAGCCTTGGCACAGAGCATCGCCCGCGTCGCGCCCGATTCGGAGATCGTGCTCTACGGTCACCGAGTGGACGGGTTCGGTCTCGAGGCAGACAATGTCCGCTGGTCTCAAATCGAGTTTCCGGCCAAGATCCTGCTAGACCAACTCTTCATGGTGGGAGCCAAGTCCGAGATCGATGTCTTCCACGGCACGAACTACGTCGTCCCGCTTTGGGGAAGCTTCCCCAAAGTCGTCACGATCCACGATATGAGCGTGCGACTCTATCCCGAGACCCATCCCGCCTTGCGTCGTCTCAGCCATTGTCTGCTCCCCGCCCGTTGCCGTTCGGCAACCCGCGTTCTGGTCGACTCCGACAGCACTCGTGATGACGTGATCCGGGTCTTAGCAGGCTGCGGAGAAAGTGACTGGGTTGGGCGGGACGCCTCTGACGGGAGGCGTGCCGAGCAGGGAGAGGGATCGCCGTTCCCGGTACGAACCGGTTCGGTGTCGCACGGGTAGATCTTGCGGGATCATGAGCTATGTCGCCTCCAACAGGTTGCGGATACGGACCAGGTTGTAGGCCGCAGCAGTGAAGGTGAAGACCCAGCCGACCCGATCCGTGCCCCGGTGCCGGGTCTTGCGCATCAAGCCCACCGTCTTCATCCAGCCAAACACCTCCTCCACCCGTTTGCGGAAGCGCTGGCTCACCTCGTAGCCCGGGTGTCCTGTGGTCCTTCGATCGATCGCGCTTCGGCGGTTCGTCGTGTTCTGTGCCACGTGCGGGGTAACGCTCCAGGCCCGAAGCGCCTGCACAAAGCTCTTGGCGTCGTAGCCCTTGTCTCCAGCCAGGGTGATCCGGCGAGCGCCCCCCAGACCCAGCACCATCTCGAGAGCCGCTTCGCGCTCCGCATACCCCGACGCCTGAGTGAGCTTCGCCGCCACCACCAGGCCGTTGCGGTTCTCCGTCACGACGTGTCCCTGATACGCGAGCCGCGCGCCCTGGCCCCTCATCCCCGCCAGTCGGGCGTCCGGATCCGTCCTCGACGCATGCGTCTGGTTGCTCCGCTTCTCGCCCCGGAAGTTGACCGTCGGGTTGCCCGGGTCGTCATCGTCCCTGCGCTTCTCGTCCTTGCGCACGAAGCTCTTCTGGCTCGCCCACGCCTCGATCAGCGTCCCGTCCACCGTGAAGTGCTCCGATGACACCAACCCCGCCGACTCCGCCTGCGCCAGCACCGCCTCGAAGAAATGCTGAGCGATCTCGCCCTTCAGCAGCCGTTCCCGATTCTTGGTGAACACCGTCGCGCTGAACACCTCATCGTCCAGCTCCAGGCCCACGAACCAGCGGTAGAGCAGGTTGTAGTCGATCTGCTCGATCAGCTGGCGCTCGCTCCGGATCGTGTACAGCACCTGCAACAGCAGCGCCCGCAACAGCTGCTCCGGCGGGACCGACGGTCGGCCGACCCCTTTGGCGTAGATACCATCGAAGCGTCGCGACAGCTGCTCCAGCGCCGCGTCCACCAGTCGCCGGATCGCTCGAAGCGGATGGTCCTCGGGAATCCGGGACTCCAGCGATACGTAGCTGAAGATCCCACCCTGGAGCGTCTGCGGTCCTCTCACATCTCCCCCTTGGGGCTTCCCTCAAAGGTACCCTTCGATGAGGAGTTTTTCAGCAGCCTGTTAGGCCTCCCCGAGGAGCGCGTCGACGTGGTGCCCCTCGCGGTAGGCCCAGAGTTCCAGCGTGTCGATGATCCTGAACGCCGGTTGCTGGTGCGCCAACGTTATGGTCTTCCGGGATCCTTTGTGCTGTTCGTAGGTAGCATCGAGCCACGCAAGAACCTGACTGCGTTGATCTCTGCCATGGCGGAGCTTCGCAAGCGAGGAGTCGCACGCCCGCTGGTCCTGGCCGGTTCTGGACCGCTGAGGTATCTGCGGCGGCTCCGAGCGTTCGTGCGCGAATCTGAGCTAGTGATCGGCTCTGACGTGATGTTCATCGGCTACGTGGACGAGGCGGACTTACCGACTCTCTATAGCCTCTGTGACGTATTCGCGTTTCCATCAATATGTGAAGGCTTCGGCCTTCCTCCACTTGAGGCAATGGCTTGCGGGGCACCTGTCGTCATCTCTGACAACTCCTCGCTGAAGGAGCTGTACGCTGACTCTGCCCTTTCGGTGGCTCCAACGGAGCTCGGTGACGCGCTGGGGCGCCTCCTCGAGGACCCCTCGCTGCGACTGAAGCTCGTGGAGCAGGGGCGGGTCCGAGCTCGGACGCGCAGCTGGGATGAGGTCGCGGCGGAGACCCACGCCGTGTATCGCCGGGTTCTGGCCGAGCGATGAACGCCGTAGCGAAGCAGCGCTGAAGGAGGGTGCCTTGCTGCGTGCACTCTGGCACCAACGGAGCATCGTCCTCAGCCTCGTGCACCGCGAGTTCCAGCTTCGCTCGGTGCGTGCCGTCTGGGGCTCGCTGTGGCTCGTTCTACAGCCGGCGTTCCAGATCTTCATATATACGGTGGTGTTTTCACAAGTGCTTCGGGCGAAGCTTCCGGGAGCCGGCGATAGCATGGCTTACGGCTTCTATGTGTGCGCCGGGCTCATCTCCTGGAACTTCTTCGCCGAGATCGTAGACCGGGGTCGGACGCTCTTCCTTGACCACGCTGACCTGTTGAAGTCTATGCAGTTTCCTCGTTCGGTACTGCCAGCAGCCCTCGTGCTATCTTGCTCTCTCAACTTCGCCATCGTTGCGTCGATCTTGCTGATTGTGCTGTTCGCCACGGGGAGGTGGCCAGGCGTGGTTCTGCTCGAGGCTGTTCCCCTGCTCATCTTGCAGTCGATGCTGGCGATCGGCCTTGGCGTGCTCGCGGGAACTCTTCACGTATTCTTTCGCGACGTCGGCAAAGTCGTGGAACTCGCACTGCAGCTCTGGTTCTGGCTCACACCCATTGTTTACCCGATCTCGATCATTCCCGCGCGTTTGCGGACTTTCTTCAATTGGAACCCGATGCTCCACATAGTCGAGGGCTACCAGCGGATCGTGATTGAGCACGCCGCACCCCATTTCGAGACCCTGGGTTCTGCGTTCGCTACTGCGTTGACCAGCGTGCTGGCAGCCTGGTGGGTATTCCGACGACTGAGTCCTGACCTCGTGGATGAGCTCTAATGCAATCGATTGAGGTCGCCAACCTTGGCAAGTGCTACAAGCACTACCCGAAGCCCGCCGACCGACTGTGGGAGTGGCTCACCCCGCGGAAGCGAAGCCGGCACGCCGAGCATTGGGTGCTCCGTGGGCTGCAGTTCCGGGTGCAACCCGGGGAGGGGCTCGGCATTGTCGGCGTGAACGGTGCTGGGAAGAGCACGTTGCTCAAGATCATAAGGGGAACGGTGCGGCCGACGGTAGGAGAGGTAGTACTCGGGGGCCGCCTGGCGGGGTTAGAGCTCGGGCTCGGTTTTCACCCCGACTTCAGCGGCCGCCAGAACGTCTTCACAGCTGGCGCTCTACTCGGACTCGACGCGGCGATGGTGGAGCGCTTGCTCCCGAACATCGAGGACTTCGCCGAGATCGGGGCCGTGCTCGATGATCCCGTGCGCACGTACTCCGCTGGCATGCAGCTTCGGCTCGCCTTCAGCCTGGCAACCGCGGTGCGGCCTGACATCCTGGTCATCGACGAGGCGCTAGCCGTGGGGGATGCCTACTTCCAGCAGAAGTGCGTGACCCGGATCCGGAACTTTCGCGAGCAGGGGACGACGCTGTTGCTAGCTTCCCACGACGCCACCGCGGTCAAGACGCTGTGCGACCGGGCGCTGCTTCTGGACGAGGGCGTACTGGTCCGCGAGGGCGATCCGGACAGGGTCTTCGAATACTACAACGCGATGATCGGGCGCAGGACCGCGGAGTATCAGATCCGCGAAGCCGAGGCCCCTTGGCGCAGGACAGGGGTCGACTCGTTCAGGGGACCTCAGGGCCACGATTGAACAGGTCATGCTGCTCACAGAGAGTGGCGAGGCGCGCGTCCTCCCGGTAGGCAGTGCAGTGACGGTCCGTGTCGACGGATGGGCGTGCGAGCGGCTCGAGGACCTGACCGTTGGCATCTCCATCCGTGACCGCCAGGAGAGTGACCCAAGATTCCCTTATTGGCTAACTTGGGAGCGTGGGGGAAGAGGTCATGTTCAAGGCGTATGTGCCGCAGCAGGGCGAGCTGCTACCGGCGCACGTGGGGGAGGCTCTGGATCCATCGGATCCGGCGCTGTTCATCGACGATTTGGTGGAGTCGCTGGATCTGCGGCGGTTCGAGAAGCGGTATCGCCGGCGTGGAGAGCGAGCCTTCCCGCCTCGGATGCTGTTGAAGCTGTGGCTTCTGGGGGCGGTCGTGGGCGTGTACAGCGGGCGGGAGCTTGCGCGACGGCTGCACTACGACCTGCGGTTTCGCTACCTCGCGGCTGGGCTACGACCGAACTTCCGGACGATCAACCGATTCCGGGACCGTCACCACAGGGACTTCCGAGAGGTGTTCTTGCAGACGCTGAAGGTGGCGCAGGCGATGGGGCTTGTGAAGCTCGGGCAGGTGGCGGTAGACGGCACGAAGATCCGGGCGAACACGTCGCGGTCCAAGGCGATGAGCCACGCGCGGATGCTGGAGGCGGAGGATCAGCTGAGCGACGAGATCGAGCAGATCGTGGCGCAGATGGACGAGCTCAACGCTGCGGAAGAGCAAGAGCACGGGGACGACGATGGCGGAGGTGGGCTTCCAGAAGAGCTACAGCTGCGCGAGCGACGACGGGAGCGGATCCGAGCGGCCCGGGAGCAGCTGGAGCGGGAGAAGGGGGAGAAGCTCGAAGCGAAGCACCAGAAGAGCTTCGCGGACCCCGAAGCGAACATGATGAAGACCGAGGGATCCTTGCAGTACTGCTACAACGCGCAGCTGGCGACGAGTGAGGACGGCCTGATCGTGGCGAACGAGCTGACAGAGAAGGCCAATGACTACGAGCAGTTGGAGCCCATGGTCGAGGCAATCGAGACGAACACGAGTCAGCGAGCGGAGATTCTGCTGGCCGACAACGGGTACCTGAGCGAGTCGAACCTGAAGGCGTTGGAACGGCGGGGACAACAGGCGTTGATCGCGGTCCGCGGGCGGAAGTCGTCCCGCTGGCCCAAGGGAGCCCGGGCGCAGCGGATGCACCGGATCTTACGACTGCCCTGGGCCCAGCAACGCTACGCGCAGCGGAAGACCCAGGCGGAGCGGCCGTTTGCCGAGATCAAGGCACGACAGCGGTTTCGGCGCTTCATGCTGCGCGGCCAGGAGAAGGTGACGGGAGAGTGGGACCTGGTGTGCTCGGGCTTCAACGTGATGGCGCTCTGCCGAGCGCAGATGGCGTGATCGGGCGGGTGCGGACCCGTTTCGCGCACGTCAGGCCCTGGATCTGACGCATATCTGTGTAGATCGACATCTACCGGCTACCTCGGACCCCCGTTGGCCCGTACATCGCTCCACGTCCAGTTGGGGGCCCTCGCTACAATCACCTCCGCCCACCCGAATCTTGGGTCACTCTCCTAGCAGGCTGCGGAGAAAGTGACTGGGTTGGGCGGGACGCCTCTGACGGGAGGCGTGCCGAGCAGGGAGAGGGATCGCCGTTCCCGGTACGAACCGGTTCGGTGTCGCACGGGTAGATCTTGCGGGATCATGAGCTATGTCGCCTCCAACAGGTTGCGGATACGGACCAGGTTGTAGGCCGCAGCAGTGAAGGTGAAGACCCAGCCGACCCGATCCGTGCCCCGGTGCCGGGTCTTGCGCATCAAGCCCACCGTCTTCATCCAGCCAAACACCTCCTCCACCCGTTTGCGGAAGCGCTGGCTCACCTCGTAGCCCGGGTGTCCTGTGGTCCTTCGATCGATCGCGCTTCGGCGGTTCGTCGTGTTCTGTGCCACGTGCGGGGTAACGCTCCAGGCCCGAAGCGCCTGCACAAAGCTCTTGGCGTCGTAGCCCTTGTCTCCAGCCAGGGTGATCCGGCGAGCGCCCCCCAGACCCAGCACCATCTCGAGAGCCGCTTCGCGCTCCGCATACCCCGACGCCTGAGTGAGCTTCGCCGCCACCACCAGGCCGTTGCGGTTCTCCGTCACGACGTGTCCCTGATACGCGAGCCGCGCGCCCTGGCCCCTCATCCCCGCCAGTCGGGCGTCCGGATCCGTCCTCGACGCATGCGTCTGGTTGCTCCGCTTCTCGCCCCGGAAGTTGACCGTCGGGTTGCCCGGGTCGTCATCGTCCCTGCGCTTCTCGTCCTTGCGCACGAAGCTCTTCTGGCTCGCCCACGCCTCGATCAGCGTCCCGTCCACCGTGAAGTGCTCCGATGACACCAACCCCTCCGACTCCGCCTGCGCCAGCACCGCCTCGAAGAAATGCTGAGCGATCTCGCCCTTCAGCAGCCGTTCCCGATTCTTGGTGAACACCGTCGCGCTGAACACCTCATCGTCCAGCTCCAGGCCCACGAACCAGCGGTAGAGCAGGTTGTAGTCGATCTGCTCGATCAGCTGGCGCTCGCTCCGGATCGTGTACAGCACCTGCAACAGCAGCGCCCGCAACAGCTGCTCCGGCGGGACCGACGGTCGGCCGACCCCTTTGGCGTAGATACCATCGAAGCGTCGCGACAGCTGCTCCAGCGCCGCGTCCACCAGTCGCCGGATCGCTCGAAGCGGATGGTCCTCGGGAATCCGGGACTCCAGCGATACGTAGCTGAAGATCCCACCCTGGAGCGTCTGCGGTCCTCTCACATCTCCCCCTTGGGGCTTCCCTCAAAGGTACCCTTCGATGAGGAGTTTTTCAGCAGCCTGCTAGGCAGAGCTGCTAGTCGCGGTAGCCCCCGCGGCCACCACCTCCGCCGCGCTCACGGGCCTCGTCGATGCGGAGGCTGCGGCCCCCGAGGTCCTGGCCGTTCAATGCGCTGATGGCGGTGTCGGCGCCGCTTGACTCCATCTCCACGAAAGCAAAGCCACGCGAGGGCCCGTGTCGCGGTCGATGATCAAGTTTACCGACTCCACGGTGCCGTGCTTGCTGAAGCGCTCGCGAAGCTCGTCCTCAGTCGTGGAGTAGGAAAGGTTCCCTACGTAAATCCTCTTGGACAAATGTCGTTCCCCCTGCGAGGCGCGCTCGATCTGTCTCTCAGGCTATCACATTCGCCGATGCGGGAATCAAATGGGTCCGGAAGTCGCTACACTCCGACGGATCGGAGGAGGTGAGAGCGTGGCCGACCTGCCGAACGGCACCCGGAACATCGCGGTGTTCATCGATCTGGAAAACGTGGCGATCGGCGTGCGGGATGCGAACTACCAGCCCTTCGACATCGGCCTGGTGATGAAGCGCCTGGTCGACAAGGGCAACGTCGTCGTGCGCAAGGCCTACGCCGATTGGAGCCGCTACGAGGACTATCGCCGCCCGCTTCACGAGGCCGGTGTCGAGCTCCTGGAGATGCCCGGCAGCAAGCTCACGGGCAAGAACAGCGCTGACATCAAGATGGTGGTGGACGCGCTCGAGCTCTCGTACACCAAGCCCCACATCGACGTCTTCGCCCTCGTGAGCGGCGACTCCGACTTCTCGCCGCTCGTCGCAAAGCTGCGCGAGAACAACAAGCACACCATCGGGATCGGGGTGAAGAACTCGACGAGCCCGCTCCTCGTCGATCGATGCGATGAGTTCGTCTATTACGACGACCTGGTGCGCAAGCCGCGGGCGCGCAAGCAGACCGGGCTCGCGCGCCTTCCTAAGAAGACGCGCGAGGCCTTCAGCCTGCTGCTCGACACGCTGGACGCCCTGCAGCGGGAGAACAAGCAGCTGCACAGCTCGCTCGTCAAGGAGACCATGAAGCGCAAGCAGCCCCAGTTCGACGAGGAGTATCACGGCTATCGCTCGTTCAGCCGACTCCTCGAAGACGCCGAGCAGCACAAGCTGATCAGTCTGAGCAAGGATGCGCGCAGTGGAACCTACGTGGTCACCGAGGTGCTGGAGGAGGAGATCTAGGGCGCTGTAGAATGGACCGCATGGAGCCGCATCCGCAGAGCCACGACTTCGAGTGGGTATCGGCAGGCAGCGTGCCGACGCGGATCAGCGCAGAGCAGGCCCGGGCGTACAACAGGCAGGGCTTCTTCGTGCTGCCCGACGCCTTCGATGCGGAGACCGTGGCCAGTCTCACGGCGGAGATCGATCCGTTCGAGGCAGAGACGGAGGCGTATCTGCGAACCCGCGAGGGCGGGAAGCGCTTCATCGCCCGCGCTGGGGCGCTCACGTTCTCGGTCCACCTGGTCAAGCGCTCCAAGCCGCTGCGCGAGTTCTGTGCGGGCCCGGTCTTTCGCGACCTCGTACACGACCTGATCGGGCCCGACGTTCGCCTCTACTGGGATCAGGCCGTCTACAAGAAACCGGGTAATACCGACGAGTTCCCCTGGCACCAGGACAACGGCTACACGTACGTCGAGCCGCAGCAGTACCTGACCTGCTGGGTCGCGCTCACCGACACCGACGAGAGCAACGGCTGCCCGTGGGTCGTGCCGGGCCTTCACCAAAAGGGCACCCTAGCGCACGAGCTCACGGAGCTCGGCTGGCGTTGCAGCGTGCCTTCGGCAGAGGCCGTGCCCGTTCCGGCACGCGCCGGCAGCATCTTCGTGTTCTCGAGCCTGACGCCGCACCGCACCGGACCCAACTGGAGCTCCGAGGTGCGCAAGGCCTACATCGTGCAGTTCGCGCCCGACGGGGCTCACGTCCTCCGAGGCGGGCCCGGAAGCAAGCGCAGGGAGCTCTGCGACGCGCCCGACCGCCAGTTCCCGGTGCTCGTCGACGGTCGCCCGCCACGGGCTGACTGAGCTCAGGCCTACGGCCTAGTGCGCTCTGCTTCGTGGAGCTTGCAGGGCCGACACGGCAGTTTTTGGGCTATCGCAGCTCGGTCCCCACGTCGAGGTCGAGCGGGTCGAACTCGGGCTTTGGAGCCTCGACGGTCGGCTTGGGGAACGGAATCGGGAGCATGGGATTGAAGGGGGGCAGCTCCAGGCCTGTGTTCGTGCTCTCCACCACGAGGCGAGTCTGCGTGCGGTCGCGCAAGTCCATCATCAGCAGGCTGTGCGCAACCCACGCTCCATCCACTTGGCGCACCTCAGCGGGATCGGCGATCAGCACCTTTCGGGGTCGTCTTGAGGTCTCGTAGAACTCGGTCCGGAGCGCAATGCAGGTCTCCTTGTCGAAGTAGGCCAGGATCCGCTCGTAGCTTGAGTCCTCGGGCCGCGACTCCAGGACAAAGGCGTCGCGCTCCTCGGCGCTGCCGTCATCCAGGCGGGTCAGCCCCTTGGCCTCCGCCTCCCAGTTCATACCCTGCAGGCGCTCGAAGTCCTCGTAGCTGAAGTCCGTTCCGAACAGATTCCCAGATGCCTCCCCGCCCGTGATGCTCTTTGGCGCGTCGAACCCCGGCAAGTAGACGCTCATGGAGATCCCGTCCGGCCCCTCCGAGACGAGGAAGCTACTCCCCGCAACATCCTCCGGCGCCGTCACCTGGGCCAGGACCCGGCGGAAGCCGTCGGGGGTCCTGCGGCTGGCGATGCTCACCCGGGTCTTGCCCTCTTCCCCGAGCCGATCCCGCGAGGACAACTCGACGGCCTGGAGGCTCGTGACCTCGGGAACGTTGCGCCGGATGCAGGCCTTGATCTCCTCGATCGTGGCCGGCTCCGGGGCCGCAAGACTGGGGTGAGCGGCCAGGATTCCGGCGAGCACCAGAGGGGTGAGCTTCATCGCGCCCCATCCTACCCGTGGGGGGGGGTCCGTAAACTCGGTCGTGCGATGGGCCGCGCACCTCACTCGACGCACATGCGGGCCGTGCGGGCGCACTCGGCGTTCCTGTTCAGGCCCGCGGCACTGCGGGCCTCAGCCTTGAGGTCCGTGACCTTGCCGGACACCATCACGATCGTGAGCCGGCAGAAGCCTGGAGGCAGCTCGGAGTCGAGCGGGTGGTTCAGGAACTCGCGGGTTCTGCGATCCAAGCGTGGCCCGGCATCGATGCCGCGAAGACCGAGCCCCCTCGAGCTCGAGCTCGGGTAGGTGTATGCCCAGATCGCTATGTGCTCGTCGGGGTAGTCGAAATCGCTAGGGGGTCCCAGACAGCTCAAGACCTGGCGCTCGTCCAGCTGAAGAAAGGCCTGCCGGACCTCCGCTCCCCGTACGAGGTCGTGCCGCAGGCCAGGGCCACGACGAGGTACCCGCACCGAACGCGGCGGAAGTTCCTCCTTAAGCAAGCCTCCGGGTGCGACATCCCTGCGCTCCCTCGGCTCAGTGTAGGCCGATTTCGTTCAGGCGTCGCGTAGCTTGTAGATCGCCCGGTGCCGCACGCTCAGTGCTGGCTCGTCGGGCTCGACGAACACGCCCACATCGAGATCCACGAACTCGTGCCCGCCCCGACTGAACAGACCCGCAACGCTCGCCTCGACCACGAGCCGGCTTCCGCGTGGGATGGCAGCTCGGTTCTGCAGCTCGCTCTCTACGTGGATCCACGGTCCCAGGCGCACGTTGGCAGACAGGATCAAGTTCGCGAGACCGAGCGTGAAGGCCGCGTTCGCGTAGCCTCCCCCGTCGGGTCGAACCAGCTCCGGCACGTCCTGCGGTGACTGCGTGTAACGGTACCCGGGAGGCTCGCCAGACCACTCCGCGCGAAGCGAGCCCAATCCGCTCTCGCGCAGCTCTTCCAGCGTCTCCCGGGTTGCCTCTGGCCGCCCCATGGCGTCCGGGGCGGGAGCATGACCGAGCCGGGTAGGCCCAACTCCTTTGGGCCCGAGCCCCACGCTTCCTTCGGCGCAAGCGATTCCTGCGGAGTCGAACACCTGCCCGTGGTAGCGCCCCGGCCCCTCTGGCTTCGGCTCCACCCGCACCTCATCGCCGTGGTAGACCGGCTTGTGGAGCACCACGTTCGCTGTGCCGTGCGAGAGCCACTCCAGGCCCCAGGCTTCGATCGCAGGGTGGACGAGGTAGGCGTGGACCGTGACCCCAGGTACCAGGCCGCCGCGAAACCCGAAGCGCCGCGCGACGTTGTCGTCGTGGATCTTGTTCTCCGAGTTCGTGGCCCCGTTGTAGGCGACGCAGCTCCAACGCACAGGCTCCTGCACGGCGCGAGTATACTCCGCGCGATGCGCTCCCTGCTCATCGGCGTTGCGGGAGGAACCGGGGCCGGCAAGACCACGCTCGTGCATGCCCTCGTGACGGAGCTCGGGGCGGACCAGGTGCTCGTGATCCAGCACGACTCGTACTACCGAGATCAGAGTCAGCTCGCGCCGGCGGAGCGGGCCAAGCTGAACTACGACCACCCGGATGCGCTCGAGACCGAGCTGCTCGGCAGCCACCTGCGGGCGCTCGCCGACGGGCTTCCGGTGGAGATTCCGCTCTACGACTTCGCGACGCACGAGCGCCTGCCTGGGCGCCACCGCGAGACCCCGCGGAGCGTGATCCTGGTCGACGGAATCCTGTGCCTGGCGGATGCGGCCCTGCGAGAGCTGATGGATTTGCGGGTCTTCGTCGAGGCTCCCGCCGACATCCGCTTCATCCGTCGCCTGCGTCGTGACCTCGAGGAGCGCAGTCGCACGCCCGCGTCGGTGATCGATCAGTACCTGGAGAGCGTGCGCCGCATGCACGTCGAGTTCGTGGAGCCGAGCAAGCGACACGCGGACATGATCGTGCACGAGGGCGGCGAGAACCGCGCTGCGATCGAGGCGATCGCGCAGCGCATTCGGGAGCTCCACAGCGCGGCCGCGGCAGGGGGGACAACGTGAAGCGAAGGGAGTTCTTGAGGTCCGCGACGACCGGTCTGATCGGTGCCACCGCGCTGGCGGCTTGTGCCGACGAGGGTGCAGAGAGCGCCGGACCGGCGGTGCAGCCCGTGGAGCGGGTTTCCTGGCGGCTGGTGTCGAGTTTTCCGCGCGGGCTCGACACGATCTACGGCGCCGCCGAAACCCTGGCGGAGCGCGTGCTCCAGATGTCGGATGGACGCTTCCGGATCCGCGCGTACCCCGCCGGCGAGATCGTTCCTGGGCTTCAGGTGCTCGACGCCATCCAGCAGGGCGTCGTGCAGGTCGGCCAGACCGCGAGCTACTACTACACGGGGAAGAACCCGGCCTTCGCGTTCGACACGGCGGTTCCCTTCGGCCTGTCCGCGCGCCAGCAGGCGGCGTGGCTACTCGAGGGAGGGGGCGCGGAGCTCTTGGAGCCGCTGTTCTCCGAGTTCAACCTGGTTCGCTTCTTCGGCGGCAGCACGGGTGCGCAGATGGGCGGCTGGTTCAACCGCGAGCTCAATTCGGTGGCAGACATCGAGGGCCTCAAGATGCGGATTCCGGGACCGGGCGGGGAGGTCATGAGTCGGCTCGGTGCCACGGTGCAGGTCCTGGCCGGCGGCGACATCTACCTGGCGCTCGAGCGCGGCGCCATCGACGCAACGGAGTGGGTCGGCCCCTACGACGACGAGAAGCTCGGCTTTCACAAGGCGGCGAAGTACTACTACTACCCCGGCTGGTGGGAGCCCGGACCGTCGCTCTCCTTCTACGTGAACAAGCAGGCGTGGGAGGGTCTGTCGAGCGAGTTCCAGAGCATCTTTCGCAGCGCGTGTCACGACGCGGGGACCGTCATGCAAGCCCGCTACGATGCTCGCAACCCGCCCGCGATGGCCCGGCTTCTTGCGAGTGGGGTGGAGTGGCGACCCTTCACGGACGACGTCATGCGCGCCGCGCGACGCGAGTCCATCGCCCTCCTCGAGGAGAACGCGGCAGCGGACCCCGCCTATCGCGTTGTCTACGAGGCGTGGAAGAAGTTCCGGGACGAGTCCTTCGCCTGGTTCGGCACCGCCGAGCTGGCCTATGCGGCCTTCTCGTTCCCCCGACCCGGCGCCCCTACCTGAGCGCCCACGTAACGAGCTCCGGATAGATCACGATCAGGCTGAGGCCGATGAGCTGGATCACGATGAAGGGGATGGCGCCCCGGTAGATCTGCGTCGTGCGGACTTGTGGCGGTGCGACGCTCCTCAGGTAGAAGAGCGCGAAGCCAAAGGGAGGAGTGAGGAACGAGGTCTGCAGGTTCATCCCGACCATCACGCCGAACCAGACCAGATCGATCCCGAGCTGCTGTGCCGCCGGCACCAGCAGCGGAAGCAGGATGAAGGCGATCTCGAAGAAGTCGAGAAAGAAGCCGAGGATGAAGATCGACAGGTTCGCGACCACGAGCATGCCGACCACGCCGCCCGGCAGGTTCGTCAGCAGCTCCTCGATCCAGATGTCACCGTAGAGCCCCCGGAAGACCAGCGCGAAGGCGGTGGACCCGATCAGGAGGAAGATCACCATCGTGGTCAGGCTCGTGGTGGCCTCCGCGGTCGAGCGCAGCGTGGCCAGATCGAGGCGGCGGTTCAACGCCGCGAGCAGGATCGCGCCGAGCGCGCCGAGCGCGCCTGCCTCCGTCGGTGTCGCCACGCCCGCAAAGATGCTCCCGAGCACGAGCAGGATGAGCACGAGGGGCGGAACCATGACGAAGGCCACGCGGCGGGCGAACGCGGCGGGCGCGAGCCCTCGCTCTTCGGCAGGCAGCGCCGGCGCTGCCTCCGGCCGGAACTGCGCCACCGCAAGCACGTAGAGGGCGTACATCCCGGCCAGGATCAGGCCCGGAAACAGCGCTCCCAGGAACAGGTCCCCCACCGACACCCCGAGCTGGTCGCCGAGCACCACGAGGACCACTGACGGCGGGATGATCTGTCCGAGCGTTCCGGTCGCGACGATCACGCCGGCCGACAGCTCGGTGGAGTACCGGTAGCGGAGCATGACGGGCAGAGAGATCAGACCCATCGCGACGACAGATGCACCGACCACCCCCGTCGCTGCAGCGAGCAGCGTGCCGACGATGACCACCGCAAGCGCGAGCCCACCGCGCAGCGGCCCGAACAGCAGACCGATGGTCTGCAGCAGGTCCTCCGCCAGGCGCGAACGCTCCAGCATCGTGCCCATGAAGACGAAGAATGGGACCGCGAGCAGGACGCCATTCAGCATGATGCCGAAGATCCGCTCCGGCAGGGCGAGCAGCAGACTCGACTCGAAGTAGCCGCCCACGATGCCGACCACGGCAAAGATGAGCGACGTCCCGCCGAGCGCAAACGCCACGGGATACCCCGAGAAGATCAGGAGAAACGCCACCACGAACATGAGCGGCCCGAGCCAGTCGCCGCTCACTCCGGCTCTCCTTCGGGCTCGAGGCCGCGTAAACGGGCCACCTGCACGATCACCTGGGAGAAGCCCTGCAGGATCAGGAGCGCAAACGCGATGGGAACGAGGGTCTTCAGCGGATAGCGTGGCAGTCCGCCCGGATCGGGGGACGCCTCGAAAATGGCCCACGAGTTGCTCACGGCCGGCCAGGCCAGGGCGAGCGCGAACCCGCAGAAGGGGATCAAGAAGAGCAGCGTCCCGGAGAGATCGATCCAGGTGCGTGCGCGGCTGCCCAGGCGACCGTAGAGCACGTCCACGCGAACGTGCTCGTCCTTGGCCAGCACAGCGGCCGCAGCCAACAGAACGAGCGCGCTGAACAGGTACTGCTGCAGCTCCAGGTAGGCGTTGGAGCTCAAGTTGAAGCCGATGAAGCGCCCGAGGTAGCGGGCCAATGCGTTGTACGCCCCGATCGCGATCATCAGCAGCGCGAGCCAGGCGACGAGTCGACCCAGCGCGAGGTTCAGACGATCGATCCAACGCGAGAGCCGCAACCAGGCGCGCACGTGCGCAGTATACTGGCCATGCCGGTGCCGGCCGCGCAGCCCTCGAAGGGAGCAGCATGGTCAAGATCTACGGGAACGTGAAGCCGGAGGACGACTACACGCATTCTCTCGGTCCCGAAGAGAACTTCAACGAGTCGGTCTACTTCAACTTCTTCGATCGAAGCAAGAACCTCGCCGGGTTCCTTCGGCTCGGCAACCGCGCCAACGAGGGCTATGCCGAGCTGACTGTGGTCGTCTTCAACCCCGACGGGTCCGTCCTTTTCAACTACAAGCGGCCACAGATCAGCGACAACGACGGCTGGAACGCGGGGGGCGCGGCGGTCGAAGTGGTAAAGCCCGGCGAGACGATCGTCACCACATACAACGGCTCCACCGTGAGCCTCGACGATCCGCGCGAAATGAAAGATCCGAGCAAGGCCTTCAAGCAGAACCCGCACCGCACCCTGGCACTGGAGCTCACACACCATGGTTGCGGTCCGATCTACGGCCACGTTGGCGATCCAGCGGGCGGAAACGACTTTGCTCGTGCCCACTACGAGCAGCACATGCGCGTCGCGGGCACGCTTCAGGTCGGCAGCGACGCCCCGCTCGAGATCACGGGGCACGGAGTGCGCGATCACAGCTGGGGACCGCGCTACTGGCAGTCTACGCCTTCGTACCGGTGGATCACCGGGAGCTACGGCGACGATCTCGGCATGGTGCTGTCTGTCTCGGGCGACCGGAAGGGCGGCGTGATCCACCGCGGCGACGAGCTGCTGCGGATCCGTGAGCTCGAGCTGGAGACGGACTACGAGCCGGGGACGCGCTTTCACTCGGGGCTGCGAGCACGGCTCGAGCTCGAGAACGGGGAGACACATACGCTCGAGGGTCGCGTGAAGGGGTTCATCCCGCTCCGCAACCGCCGCTCCGGAGCCACGACCCACATCGGCGAAGGGATGACCGAGTACGTGCTCGACGGTAAGCGCGTCGGGTACGGGCTGAGCGAGTATCTCGACCAGCCCGAGGACTAGCCGCTGCGCCGAAGGCTCGCGATCGCGGCGCTCCGTGCGCTGCCGAAGAACGCGTTCTCGCGGCTGCTAGGCCGCTTGGCCGGGCTCCGTCTGCCCGGGCCATTACTGCGCGCCCAGATCCAGCTCTTCGGCAGGGCAGTGGGTGTGGACTTCGACGAGATCCGGGATCCCCTGGGCTCCTTCACAAGCTTTCAGGATTTCTTCACGCGCGCGCTCAGACCCGACGCGCGCCCAATTGATAAGGCGACCGATGCCGTGGTCGCACCCTGCGACGGGTCCTGGGGCGAGTCGGGAGAGATCTCGCAGGGCACGCTCCTGCAGGCAAAGGGGCGCTCGTACTCGGTCGCCGCGTTGCTCGGCAGCGAGGAAGACGCCCACGGCTTCGAGGGCGGCTGCTTTGCCACCTTCTACCTCGCCCCGAGGGACTACCATCGCTTTCACGCGCCGATCGCCGCGCGCATCACGAAGGTCTGCTATCTGCCGGGGACGCTCTGGCCCGTGAACCGCACGGGTGTCGAGAGCATCGAGCAGCTCTTCGCGCGCAACGAGAGGATCTGTGCGTATTTGCTGGGAGCCGCGGGCATGCTTTGCCTGGTCGCGATCGGGGCGACGGGCGTCGGCAGCGTGCGGATCCGCTTCGACGACCTCGCCACGAACACGCGCAACGCCTGCGCCGAGGTGCGAGAGTACGACGCGTCGGGCCCCACTCTGCGGAAAGGCGAGGAGTGGGGTCGCTTCGAGCTCGGCTCCACCATCGTAGCGCTCGCAACGCCCGGCTGGCTCGAGCTCACCACGGCGGCACCGGGCCAGCCCGTGCGCCTGGGAGAGCGGATCGGGACGCTGCTGTCAGGACGCTGAGCCCGCCTCCTGCTCGCCAGATCCGGCTGCACGGAGAGCATCCAGACTCCAGACGCCGGCACCCCTCGCCGCCATCAACAGGAAGATAAAGCTGAAGAGCACGGCGGGGTCGCCGCGGTTCAGCACGGGGATGAGGCCCCGGGGCTGATGCGCCATGAAGTAGGCCACGGCCATCTGCCCGCTGCAGATGAAGGCCGTCCAGCGCGTGAACAGGCCGAGGGTGATCAGCGCCCCCCCAACGGACTCGATCACGGCGGCCGGGTACAGGATGGCGGCCGGCATCTCGCCTCCGCCCCCGATGATGAGCAGCACCTTCTGAACGCCGTGGCTCACGAAGAGGAACCCGACCACGATCCGCATGGCCGCGTAGATCTGATCCTCGTATCGCCTCAGTAGTTCCATCGAGCCCCCTTCTAGCGTGGTGTCACCATTATACCCCCTACGTAAGGCGAGGGGGAAGAAAGAGGACGTTCGGCGCCCGCCGGGAGGTCGGCCCGTGATAGCATGGCTGCCGAGCCAAGCATCACGGAGGCGAGATGTCGATCCGGCTGACTGTCCAGTTCAACATTCAGCAGGGGAAGGCGAGCGAGTTCGAGGCCGCAGCCGGAGCCGCGGCCTCCAAGGTGCGGAACGAGGACAAGGGCTGCGAGATGTACGACCTGTTCAAGAGCGTCGACGACGACACTCGCTACGTGCTCGTGGAGGCCTGGGCCACCGTGGAGGACCTCGACGCTCACGGATCCTCCGCCGGCATGGCGGAGATGCAGAAGATCGGGGGGTTCCTGGCGGGCCGGCCGACCATGCACCGCTACGAGGACTGACCCTCGAGGAGCGCTCGCGTGAACGGCGATGGGCGTACCATCCTCTACCTGGACCGAGAGATCAGCAAGCTGTCGTACTTTGCCCGGCTGCTGCAGGAGGCGCGCGACTCGCGGGTTCCGCTCTACGATCGGATCAGGCTCCTGGCGATCTTTTCGGGACAGCTCGACGAGTTTTTCCGCGTTCGCGTAGCCTCTCTGCTCACCCTGCTCAGAGACGAGGCCACCACGACCGAGGAGTCCGGTCTGGATCCGGGCGACCTGTTCCATGAGATTCAGGCGATCGTGAACGAGCAGCAGGAGGAGCTGGGTCACGTCTTCTGGTCCGAGGTCACGCAGGAGCTGAACGAGCTCGGGATCTACCTCGTGCGCGAGGACGCGCTCCAGAAGGCTCAGGCGCGCTACGTCTCACGCTGGTACGCGCGCGAGCTCGCGTCGTTGCTCCGGCCCGAGCTCCTCGGGACGGGATCTCTGGAGCTGAAGAACGGCTTGTCCTACCTGGCAGTGCGCCTTCGCGAGGCGAGCGGCGAGCTGCGCTTGGCCATCGTGGAGATTCCCACTGCAAAGGCGCCGCGTTTTCTTTCGCTTCCCGAGCGCGCAGGGCGCACAGAGATCATCTTCCTGGACGACGTCATCCGCTTCTGTCTGCGCGACATCTTCCCGGGCTACGAGCCCATTGAAGCGCACGCGATCAAGCTGACCCGCGATGCGGAGCTTTACCTCGACGACGAGTTCTCCGGAGACATTCTGGAGAAGATCCGAGGCAGCCTGGAGCGGCGAGATACGGGGCTCCCCTCGCGCTTCCTCTACGATCCGACCATCCCGGAGGAGACCCTGCGGGAGCTCACGCTCGCCCTCGATCTCTCCCCCGAGGACATGTTCGAGGGCGGTCGCTACCACAACTGGAACGAGTTCGCCGACCTGCCGCTGCCTGAACGCGCCGGATGCTCCGCGTCTACCCTGGCTCCGCTCCCCCATCCTGACATTCTGTCGGGCAAATCGGTTCTTGAGCAGATCCAGCGCCGTGACCTAATGCTGTACTTCCCGTATCAAAGCTACGAGCCTGTACTGCGCTTCTTTCGGGAGGCCTCCGTCGATCCAGACGTGGAATCGATCATGATCTCGCTGTACCGGGTGGCAGCGGATTCCGAGATCGTGAAGTCGCTCGTCACGGCGGCCGATGGCGGGAAGGCCGTCACGGCCTTCATCGAGGTGAAGGCCCGCTTCGACGAGGAATCGAACATCTACTGGGCAAAGAGGCTCGAGAAGGCGGGCGCAAAGGTCGTGTACCGCTGCCCGGGCCTGAAGGTGTACTCGAAGCTCTGTGTCGTCTCCCGTCGCGAAGGAGGGCAGCTCCGAGACTACACCTACGTGAGTACGGGGAACTTCAACGAGAAGTCCGCCCGCACGTATTGCGATCTCGGCGTGTTCACGAGCGATCCGGTGATCGGAAGGGACGCGCACCACCTGTTCGAGTTCCTGCAGGACCCGTCGGAAGAGCCCGAGCTCGAGAAGCTCGTCGTTGCGCCCTTTACGTTCCGGAGCCGGCTCACGGAGCTCGTCGACGTCGAGATCCGCAACGCACGGGCCGGCAAGCCGGCTTCGATCCTGCTGAAGGTCAACAACCTCGAGGGCCCCGAGTTCATCGACAAGCTCTACGAGGCCAGCGCGGCGGGCGTGAATATCCGGCTGATCGTGCGGAGCATCTGTTGTCTGGTTCCCGGCGTGCCGGGGCTGAGCGAGAACATCGAGGTCATCAGCATCGTCGATCGCTTCCTCGAGCACGCGAGGATCTACATTTTCCACAATGGGGGAGACGAGCGCTTCTTCGTGGCCTCGGCGGACCTGATGACCCGGAACCTGAGCAAGCGGATCGAGGTGGTTCTTCCGATTCCCCACCCCGAACATCGTGAAGTCTTGCGTCGGATCGTCGAGCTGCAGTGGAGTGACCCCGTGAAGGCGAGGATCATCGATTCGGAGCAGAGCAATCGCTACCGAGGACAGAGCAGAGAGCGTGGGAGCGCTCAGGAGGAGACCTACGAGCTGTTCGAGAAGATGTCTGCTGCTTGAGCTCCGCAGAACGCTTTGTACCGCCTTGCTTGCGCTCGTGCTCGGCGCGTGCGCCACGCCCCGAGAGCTCGCGCCAGGTCCCGCGGTCGACGCTCGGCTGTTTGCCAGCCACGACATCTTTGGGCTCACACTGGAGTTTGATCAGGACTCCGTGCTCGCTGAGCGGAAGGGCGCGAGTACCTACCAGCCGGCGGTGGTGACGTACACCGATGCGGCAGGCGAGCAGGTGCGGCTCGAGATCGAGGCGAGGACGAGGGGAAGGTACCGACGCGAGCGCCGCACCTGCACCTTCCCGCCACTGCGCCTGAACTTCGTGACCAAGCAGGCCAAGGGAACCGTGTTCGCGAAGCAGGACAAGCTCAAGCTCGTGACCCACTGCAAGAATGCTTACGAGCAGCTGGTGCTCAAGGAGTACCTGCTGTATCGCGCCTACAACCTGCTGACCGATCGAAGCTATCGCGTCCGGTTCGTCGAGATCACATACGTCGACTCCGCTCAGAAGCGAGCTCCCGTCAGCCGCTACGCGTTCTTCATCGAAGACAAGGAGAGCATGGCGGAGCGCAATGGCTTCATCGCCGTCGAAGAGCCCGAAGTGGACTTCGACGACCTCGATGAGTTCTACGAGACCATCGAGGACCCGAACATGGTGGAGCGCAGACTCATTCGCCGGTGCAGGAGGGCTCCTTGACTACCAGGAGCGGATCTCCGCTCAGGCCTACGGTCGTCGTGCCGCTTGCTCGGACCGGGGTCGGTAGAGTGTGAGGTGGGCCTTGCCTCGAACTCCCTCGTCTGCGAGCGCCAGCACATCCCCCGCGATGAGCGCGATCCCCTCGGGCTGGTGATGGCGGCGAGGCAGGGCTCGCACCGCGACGACCTCGCCGCTCGGCGTGATCTCGGCGAGCGCGGACTCGCGAGCAGCGACGATGAAGTAGTGCCCCGTGTCGGGGTGCCGCTCGATCCCGCTGGGGTGGAAGGAGTCGTCGCGCATCCCGTCCGCGAGGGCCGCGACGGAGATCAGGAGCGGGGAGCTCTCGCTGAGCGTCCTGCGCTCCAGTGACCAGCGATGGATCCGGACGAAGCCGTCCGGGCCGGGGTTCTTGCAGAGCAGCAGGAGCGAACGGTCGAGTGGCTCGAACGCGAGCCCCTCGACGTCGCAGTCGCGGCCGACGCCCGTTCCGTAGGTGTTGTAGAGAACCCGTTCCCCGTCTGCGCCCTCGAAGCTCTCGTAGAGCCTGCCCGAGCTGGCCACGAGGTAGAAGCGATCGCCGACGATCGCGATGCCCTCGAAATCGTCGCGTACCGTTGCCTCTCCCAGGGCGAAGGCTTTGACGAAGTGCCCGAGACGGTGGTCGATCTCGTAGATGATGCCGTGCTCGTCGCCGTGCCCGAACAGGCGCTCGTCCAGTGCGGCCAGGCCAGAGATTTCGTGGAGCCGATCGGGCAGCCTCCAGCGCGTCGTTGTCTCCTCGGAGAAAGTGTAGGCGTCGAGGCCGACGGTCGCGCCGCTGGCGACGCCCAGGCAGAGCAGCGCAGGCAGGGCCAGCCAGCTCGCCGCCCTAGGCATTCTCGACGCGGGCTTCGACGCGCTCGGGCTCCTCCGGCTTGCTCTTCTTCGGCTTCTTGCCCTTCCTTTTCTTGCGCGCCCCCTCGCTCCCGTAGTCCAGCTTCCAGACCATGAGGTTCGTGTAGTTGAAGAAGAGTGAGATCACGACGGCGACGAGGAGCGCCCCGATCCCCGCGGAGAGCCCGACCCCGACGGCTGCGAAGAGGAACAGCGCGTCCGCCGTGTCCTTGAGCGTGGTGCGGAAGCGGATGATGGCCACGATGCCGGCCAGGCTGAAAGCCAGCGCGATGCTGTTCTGCACGACGACCACGATACCCGCGACGGCGATCGGGAGGATCAGGATCACCTGGGCCACCGATCCGTCGTAGCCGTCGCGGAGGCGCGTGCCCATGTAGACCCACGAGACGGGAATCATCAGGAGCAACGCACCCGCCATAGACACGAGGAGCGAGACTGCCCGATCTGCGCCTCCAGCAGCCTCGCTTGCATTCGGGCCCACGGCCTCGAATACATCACCGCCGGTACCCCAACCGGTGGACTCGCTCGCCTCGATCGAAAGGTAATCGGCAAGTCCCGGGAACAGAAACAGGGCGCCGCCTACAACCGAGCCAAGCAGCAGGTAGAACAGGGTGATCTGGATGCCTGGCGAGCTCGGCGGCTGCGCCAGACGAAGGAAGGGGTTCTGGATCGGCACCGCACCAGAATACACCCGTGTCTTGGAATCCGGGCTATACTCCGCGCCGCAGGAACGTCAACCCAGGACTCGAGGCCCCTTCGCCGCAGAGGGACCTCCCGGGACCCCCCAATGGATGTCCCTCGCGAAGCCACTCGCCGTCGACGCCCCTACGTCCTCGCTCTTCTGGGCGGGCTAGGGCTCGTCGGGATCACGGTCGGGCTGGGCCGACTGGCCGACGCGCCGCCATCTGTCGAGCGTTCCGCGGTCTGGATCGACACCGTTCGGTACGGGGAGCTACTGCGTCAGGTGAGTGGTCCGGGGACGCTCGTTCCAGAGGAGATTCGCTGGGTGACTGCAACGACGGTCGGGCGGGTGGAGCGCATCCACTTGGAGCCGGGATCCAAGGTCGAGCGCGACACCCTGCTCGTGGAGCTCTCGAACCCCGACCTCGAGCTCGAGGCGCTGAAGGCCGAGCGCCAGCTCAAAATCGCGGAGGCGGATCTCGCGAATCTCCGCGCCACCATGGACATCGAGCGTCTGACCCAGAAATCGGTCATCGCCAGCATCCGAATCGAGCACCGCGAGGCGAAGCGCCGTGCTGAGGCCGAGGCGCGCCTGGCCGAGGCCGAGATCGTTGGGGCGCTGGAGTACGCGCGGACCATGGAGCGAGAGGAGGAGCTGGCCGGCCGGCTCGAGATCGAACTGGAACGAGCGCGCATCCTCGACGAGGCCGTGGAGGCCCGCGGGGCGGCGCAGGATGCCCAGGTCGAGCGCCTCCGGGATCTGGCCCGCTTCCAGGCCGAGCAGGTCGAGTCGCTGCGGGTCCGCGCAGGCCTTGATGGCGTCCTGCAAGAGCTCCCGCTCGAGGTGGGTCAGCGGGTCTCGCCCGGGACCCTCCTGGCCAAGGTGGTACAGCCCGACCGCCTGAAGGCGGAGCTCCGCATTCCGGAGGCCCAGGCGCAGGAGGTGCAGCACGGCCAGCAGGTCCAGGTAGACACACACAACGGGATCGTGCCCGGCCACGTGGTGCGCATCGATCCCGCCGTGCAGCGCGGTACCGTGAAGGTGGATGTGGCGCTCGACGGTGCGCTCCCGCGCGGTGCGCGTCCCGACCTCTCCGTGGACGGCCGGATCGAGCTCGAGCGTCTGCGAGACGTGCTCTACACCGGCCGCCCTGCCTTCGGCCGCTCGAACAGCCGGATCTCGCTCTTCAAGCTCGCGGCTGGCGGCAGCACGGCCACGCGCGTGGTCGTGAGCCTGGGGGGTAGCTCGGTGAGCGAGATCGAGATTCTGGAGGGTCTCGAGGAGGGGGACCGCGTCATCCTCTCGGACATGTCCGAGTGGGATGGGGCGGACCGGATCGAGCTGAATTGACGGGGAGGAGCCGTAGATGAACCAGGACGCGCAGTCGCTGATTCAGCTCACCGCCGTCTCGAAAATATTCGAGACGGACGAGGTCGAGACGCACGCCCTCTCGGACGTGGATCTCGAGATCCATTCCGGGGAGTACGTGTCGATCTCCGGACCCTCCGGCTGCGGGAAGACCACCTTGCTCTCGATCCTCGGCCTGCTGGACTCTCCCTCGCGGGGCATGTACTCCCTCGACCAGCGGCCGGTCGGGGATCTGTCCCCCGCGCAGCGAGCGCGCGTGCGGAGCCAGCAGATCGGCTTCATCTTCCAGAGCTTCAACCTGATCGGCGATCTCAGCGTCTACGACAACGTCGAGCTGCCGCTCACGTACCAGGGCGTCCCAACGCGTGAGCGCCGGGAGAAGGTGGAGTCGGCGCTCGAGCGTGTGCAGATGTCCCACCGCGCCAAGCACATGCCGAGTCAGCTCTCGGGCGGCCAGCAGCAGCGCGTTGCGGTAGCGCGCGCCGTCGTGGGCGACCCGCTGATCCTGCTCGCGGACGAGCCCACCGGGAACCTCGACTCTGCAAACGGCGAGCAGGTGATGGATCTCATGCACCAGCTGCACAAGGGCGGCTCGACCATCTGCATGGTCACCCACGAGCCGCGCTACGCCGAGCACGCCCAGCGCACGGTTCATCTCTTCGACGGTCAGATCGTCAAAGAGGAGAGCTGATGGCGACGTTCTGGCGCGACGTCCGCTTCGGCGCGCTGGCCCTGCTCCGCGCGCCGGGCTTTACGCTGGTCGCGGTTCTGACGCTGGCGCTCGGGATCGGGGTGAACGGGGCGATCTTCAGCATCGTGAGCGGGACCCTTCTGAACTCGCTCCCCTGGGAGGACCCGTCGACGATCGTCGGCCTCTTCGAGCGGAACCCGCGTCAGGACCAGCGAGAGTACTGGGTGTCCTCGGCCAAGTACCCGGAGCTGCGAGAGCAGCTCCGCTCGGTCACGGACCTTGCCGCGCTCTATCCCTGGGGGTTCAACCTGACGGACGGCGGGGAGCTCGAATTCGTCGACGCGGCGCTCGTCACGCCGAACAACTTCTCGGTGCTGGGCATCCGCCCCTGGCTCGGGCGGGCGTTTGTTCCCGAGGATGCGCGGCCGGACGCGGAGAGGGTCGTCGTGCTGAGCCACGGTCTGTGGACGCGCCGCTATGCTGCGGATCCGGCTATCGTGGGCAGGCGGCTCGAGATCGACGGGGAGCCCGCGACCATCGTCGGAGTCCTCTCCGCCGAGCAGTGGTTCCCCTGGCCCTGGACCCAGCTCGTGGCGCCGCTCGTGCTCGAGGTGGCAGCGGCATCTCGCACCGACCACAAACTCGGGCTGTACGCGCGGCTGGCTCCTGGGGTCAGCCTGGAGCAGGCACAGGCCGAGCTCGAGGTCGTGAGCCGGCGGCTGTCCGAGCAGTATCCGGAGACCGACGCGGCTTGGACGATTGGCGCGTACCTCAGCCGCGATCGCGTCGTCCAGGGACCTACCCGGACTGCCATCTGGATCTTGATGGGCTCGGTCGGCTTCGTGCTCCTGATCGCATGCGCGAACGTGGCGAACCTTCTGCTGGCCCGCGGCACGGGCCGGCAGAAGGAGCTGTCCATCCGCGTCGCGCTCGGAGCCACACGCGCCCAGCTCGTCCGCCAGCTGCTCACCGAGAGCACGGTGCTCGCCCTTCTGGCGCTACCTTTTGCGCTGCTCGTCACGCGCTGGTCGCTCGATTTCTTCCTCTCGCGCGTGCCCGACAGCGTGACCTACATGGACCAGTTCTTCCGCTTCGACACCCCGGTGCTCACGTTCGCGGTCCTGGTCACGCTGCTTACGGTGTTCGTGTTCGGATTGACCCCCGCGCTCCAGGTGTCGAGGGGCGACGTGAACCAGAACCTGAAGGAGGGTGGGGATCGCGGCTCCAGCGGGTCGGGCCGCCGGCGGCTGCGTTCGGGGCTCGTGGTGGTGGAGATCGCCCTCGCGCTCTCGCTCCTGGTGGCTTGCGGTCTCTTGATCCAGAGCTTTGGCAACACCCGCTCGGTGGACCCCGGCTTCCGGCTCGAGAACCTGCTCATCACCTCGCTTGATCTTCCGAAGTCGCGCTACCCCGAAGAAGAGCACTGGAAGGTGTTCCAGCGCGGCATGCTTGCGCGCCTGAGCCAGCTGCCCAGCGTGGAGAGCGCAGCCTCCGTCAACAACGCGCCGTTCGGCTTTGGTGGATGGGAAAGGAACTTCACGATCGAGGGGCAGCCCCTGGCTCACGAGGCAGAGGTTCCCCGCGGAAACTGGGTGCAGTCGAGTCCGGGCTACTTCCGCACACTCGGCATTCGCTTGCTGCAAGGGCGCGTGTTCAGCGAGGAGCACAGCGAGAGCGGCGCGCCCGTGGTCGTCATCAACCAGACGCTCGCGCGGCGTTATTTTGCGGGCGAGAGCCCGCTCGGGCAGCGGCTCGTCATCGAGCAGGGCGAGCCCCGCGAGATCATCGGTGTGGTCGCAGACATCAAGCACTGGGGCCTTCGAGAAGACGCCTCCCCGCAGCTCTTTGAGCCCTTCGTTCAGCAGCCGAACAGCCACATGAGCCTGGTAATGCGCACAAAGGGCGATCCTCTCCAGGTCGTGCCCGGCTTGAGGCGCGAGGTGCGCGCGATCGACCCCCTGCTCCCCATCTTCACGGTGGAGACGATGACTTCTCGCGCCGAGCGCTCGCTGTGGCAGCAGAGCCTGTTCGCGCTGCAAATGGGGCTCCTGGGCGGGCTGGCGCTCGTACTGGCAGCGGTCGGGATCTACGGGGTGGTGAGCTTCTCGACCGCGCAGCGCACGCGTGAGTTCGGCATTCGCTCGGCGCTCGGCGCCGAACCTCACGGGATCGTGTTCCTGGTCCTGCGCGAGTCCATCCGACTCGCGACGTACGGCGTCGCCCTCGGGCTGCTGCTCACAGCTCTTCTGGTGCAGGCGATCGCGGGCCTGCTCTACGAGGTGAACCCCTGGGACCCGGCGACCTTCGTCTCGCTCTCCGTCGTTCTGGCCGCGGTCGCAATGGGCTCGAGCACCGTGCCCGCGCTGCGAGCCATGCGCGTCGACCCGATGGAGGCGCTACGGGTCGAGTGACACGATTCACGACGCTCGGTCGCACGGGACTCCGCGTGAGCGTGGCCGGCCTTGGCTGCGGCGGCCACAGCCGTCTCGGCCAGACGAGCGGAGCAAGTGAGTCGGACTCGGTGGCCGTGGTCGAACGCGCCCTCGACCTCGGCATCAACTTCATCGACACGGCGCGCGCCTACCGTACGGAGACGATCGTGGGCAAGGCGATCGCCGGAAAGCGGGACCGCGTAGTGATCTCCACCAAGGCGATTCCGCGGGACGGCCAGGGTCTGCTGGGAGCCGCGGGCTTGGTCCGGTCCCTGGAGCGCAGCCTTGGGCGTTTGGGGACCGACTACGTGGATGTGTTTCATCTCCACGGCGTGGACCACGACCAGTACGAGCACTGCAAGAACGAGCTCGTGCCGGCGCTGCAGCGCTTGCGGGAGCAGGGCAAGATCCGCTTCCTCGGCATCACGGAGCGCTTCGCGGGCGACCCCCAGCACCGCATGCTGGAACGAGCGCTTCGCGACGATTGCTGGGACGTGATGATGGTCGGCTTCAACCTGCTGAATCCCTCGGCGCGCGAACGCGTGCTGCAGCCCGCCCTCGAGCGCGGCGTCGGCACGTTGATCATGTTTGCCGTGCGCCGCGCGTTGAGCCAGCCAGCGGAGCTGCGCAGGGTGGTCCACGACCTGGTGACGCGCGGTGCGATTCCGTCTGATGGGATCGACCCCGACGACCCGCTCGGTTTCCTGGTCTCGAATGACGGCGCCCGCAGCGTGGTCGAGGCGGCCTACCGCTTCTGTAGCCACGAGCCCGGGGCCTCGGTCATTCTCAGCGGCACCGGGGTGATCGCGCACCTGGAGCAGAACGTGGCCGCCATCGATACCGATCCGCTCCCCTCGGCGGATCTCGCACGCGTAGGTGAGCTGTTCGGCGCGATCGACTTCGTTTCCGGCAACTGAGTTGGTTCTGTCCGATCGCAGCGTAATCCACGATCTTGCGACCGGAGCCCGTCGTTCCATGCTGACTAGAACTAGAACCCACAGCTAAGCCGGAGACGCGCGCGCAGCTCCCGGCACCTCCGAAGGGTCGACCAGCCCATACCGCCGCCACCCCGTACTGAGCAGCCACGTATGCGCCGCCGCGACCGCGCGGACTCCCGCGCCACGCTCGACTGCCGCGGTGCCCTTCTTCCACCCGTCAAACCAGCGGCCCGACGTGGCCAGGTCGATGTCCCCTCGCCCCAGCCGCTTGGCGTGGCGGCGCGCATTCAGGAGCACGTAGCGGATCGCGTTCCGAACCTCCCGCGGCGTCTTCAGAATCCGCATGTGGTAGCGATCCCCCAGGACCTTGCCACGCCAGGCAAAGGCACGCTCTGCAGCGCGCACGATCCTCATCCTAACGGACTTCATCCCGCGCCCGAGCGCGTGCCGATCCTTCGCCTCGACGATCAAGTGCGCGTGATTCCCCAAGAGGGCGTAATGCACGAGCCGAAAGTTCCCCCGCTCGCAGCCGCGAGCTAGCGTCTCCTCGAACGCTTCCACGAACCGAGCCGCGCGCAGCGATGGTACACCGTTGTGAATCCGCAGCGTGACGTGGCAGGGGTAATACCGGGCAAGTCCGGTCACAGAAGTCCGGGATTATCGTTTACACCTGGGAGATGCCCTGGATGGAGACGAACAAGGAAGAGCAAAGGTGGAATTTCGTGATGGAGTTTCAGAGCGGACAGTGGTCGATAACGGAGCTCTGCGAGCGCTACCGCGTAAGTTGTTCCCGTCGGCTCCGCCCCCTTTGCCCAGAAAGCTATCGGGCTCGAACCGATCGATGTCGGAATCTGGTCCGTCTCCTTCTTCAATGTCCTGCTCGGACGCTTCGACGAGGAGAACTTGAAGCTCCGTGGATGCGGTGGCCAACCTTGTGATCCGAGCGACATGAGGGTCGAGTGCGGCGCCGAGCGTCGATCCTCGAGACCCTGCGCACCCTCGTCGCGGTACCGTCGCAACGTGAAGAGACTCCCCACTTAGCGAGTGGGTTGGATCAGGCCCTCGTCGAGCTTGCGGCGGTAGGTGGCGAGCTCGCGGCGGACGGTAGGGGCGAGGATGTAGAGGCCGAGGATGTTCGGGACGCAGATTGTGAAGATAAGCGCGTCTGAGAAGTCGAGGACGGCGGAGAGCTGGATGGTGCAGCCCAGGGCGACGAAGCCGCAGAAGGCGAGCTTGAAGCTTGCTTCGGCGCGGGGGCCCTCTCCGACGAGATAGGTCCAGCCTTTTAGCCCGTAGTACGACCACGCGATCATGGTCGAAAAGGCGAACAGGATCGCGGCCAGGGCGATCAGGTAGGGCGACCAGGAGATGGTGCGCTCGAAAGCGGCCGAGGTCATCTCCACCCCGCCGAGTCCCACAAAGAAATCGGGCTCGTGGTAGAGCGTCGTGATTATGACCAGCGCCGTGGCCGTGCAGATCACGATGGTATCGATGAAGGGCTCGAGCAGGGCGACGATGCCCTCCGTGACGGGCTCGGGCGTACGCACGGCGGAGTGGGCGATCGCCGCCGAGCCGAGCCCCGCCTCGTTGGAGAAGGCGGCCCGCTGGAAGCCGATGATCATCCGGTCACGTTCACGAACTGCACGAAGGCCTGGTTCGACTGGAACATGTTCCCGATCCCGAGGCAGCCGACGACGATCCCGAGCGCGTAGAAGCTGCCCATGATCTTGCCCAGCGTCGGCAAGCCCCGCTCGGCGAGGCCCCGCTCCAGGTAGAACATGGGCCCACCCGATACGCTTCCGTCGGGGTTCTCGCGCCGGAAGATCACGCCCAGAGTGCACTCGACGAACTTGGACGACATGCCGAGGAAGCCCGCAACGATCAGCCAGAAGGCCGCGCCGGGTCCACCAAGTGAGATCGCGACGGCCACGCCACCGATGTTCCCGATGCCGACCGTTCCAGAGACGGCTGTTGCTAGCGCCTGGAAGTGTGAAACCTCCCCCGGCGCAGCGGGATCCGAGTAGCGGCCGCGCACGAGATCGACGGCGTGCTGGAAGCCCCGCAGGTTGATGAACCCGAAGTAGAGCGTGAAGAAGAGTGCTCCCGCGATCAGCCAGAGCACGACCAGAGGTAGCTCCGCCCCGAGGATTGGCACGGAGTAGAAGATGAACGCGCTCAGCCCTTTGGAGAGCGGCTCGACCGCGGCATTAATGGCGGCGTCGATTCCGTTCATTCGGCTGCAAGCCCGGGAGCCTACCACACACTGTCGGGGCCCCCGGCCGGCGCCCTGGAAACTGACCGATACGCCCCTGGTAGAATGGCGCCACGCTCACCGCAGGCGATCCCTTGACCACGGAAGATCAGACCCATACCAGCGAGACCATCGAGCTTGCTTCCGGGCAGATCCACATGCTTCGAGGGGGCTCCGGGGATCCCCTCGTGGTCCTGCACCACTCCACCGGGAACCCCGGCTGGATCCCGTTCTACGAGCGCCTCGCGGAGAGCTTCTCGGTCGGCGTTCCGGATCTCCCCGGCTTCGGTCAGTCGGCCCAACCGGATTGGGCGCGCGATCCACGCGACCTGGCCATCCAGATGGGCCACGTCCTCCACCGGCTCGGGCTCGATGAGGTATGCCTGGTGGGCCTCGGCTTTGGTGGCTTCGTCGCTGCGGAGCTCGCGTGCATGAACGCGTCTCGGCTGGCAAGCCTTGTGTTGATCGGTGCGGCGGGTCTGCAACCCGAGAGCGGGGAGATCGCGGACCAGATGCTTGTGGCACACGCCGACTACTTCAAGGCCGGCTTCCGGGACGAGGGCAGCTACCAGGAGCACTTTGGCGACGAGATGGCCGCCGAGTTTGGCGAGCTCTGGGACTTCAGCCGCGTGATGACCGCCCGCGTCAGCTGGAAGCCGTACATGTTCAACCGGCGGCTACCGTTCCTCTTGCGGGACGTCGACACGCCGACGCTGCTGATCTGGGGAACGGAAGACAAGATCGTGCCCCCGATCTGCGGGGAGCAGTACAGGCGGGCGCTGCCGAACGCGGAGCTCGAGCTCATGCGTGGAGAGGGACATCTCGTCGAATACGAGCAGCCCGCAGCTGTCGCCGACAAGATCGCAGCGCACGCGCGAAAGGCGTTGCGCAGAACCCGCTAGGCAGGGAGATAGATCGTGTTCATCGGTACCTTCACGGAGCGTCCGTACCAGGATCCCCAATCGGGCTACTTTGGCGCGGCAGGCCGGAGCATTACCGACCTCTCACTCAGCAACTCGTCTTACGATCCGCGCCTCGGTGCCGAGCTCTACAACCGCTATCTCGACGAGCGCGTCTACGCGGAGGAAGTGGGCTTCGACGGCCTCATGCTGAACGAGCACCACAGCACTCCGTTCTGCATGGGCGGCGTCATGAACGTGGAGGCCGCCATCCTCGCGCGGATCACGCAGCGAGCCAAGATCGTGCTGCTCGGCAACGTGCTGCCGATCTGGGACGACCCACTCTGGCTGGCCGAAGAGCTGGCAGAGATCGACATGATCTCGCGCGGACGACTGGTGACCGGCTGGGTTCGCGGCACCGGTCGCGAGAGCGTCGCGCACAACGCGCAGCCGCCCTTCAACTGGGAGCGCTTTCAGGAGGCGCACGACTTCATCCTCGAGGCCTGGACGCGGCCGGGGCCGTTCCGCTGGGAGGGCGAACACTTCCACTATCGCTACGTCAACCCGTGGTCGCGCCCGTATCAGCAGCCCCACCCGCAGATCTGGATCCCCGGCGTGATGAGTCGCAACACCGTCGAATGGGCGGCGAAGCGTCGGTACCCCTACCTGATGCTCGCCACGGAGCTCGAGCCGACACGCGAATCCTTCGCCTACTACGACAAGGTCGCAAAAGACGAGGGCTACGACGCGGGCACCGAGCACCGCGGCTATCTGTTCAAGGTCCACGTCGACGAGACGGAGGAGCTCGCCGAAGAGGCAGGGCGCAAGTACATCCAGGGACCGAGCAACCCGTTTCTGGAGGGGAACCAGGGGAACGTGCGGCCTTTCCTCCAGAACCTCCCTGGCCTGACCTCGCGGACGAACCTGCTGCCGACGGTGAGGAGCTTCGCGGCCGCGGCCGCGCGCGGGCGCCAAGGAGCACACGAGGCTGCCGCCGAGTCGTCTGCGAAAGACGCCGAGAGAGAGAGCAAGCCGCGTGCGGCGCGCGATATCTTCGGCACCTACGAGCAGCAGATCGCGAAGTACAGCATCGTGTCGGGGACGCCGAAGACGGTCATCCCCCGGGTCCGTCACGTGCTCGAGTACCTGCGCCCGGGCACGATCTTCTTCTGGGACGGCGATGGCGCGATGACGCACGACGATCAGATGCGGAGCCTGCGCCTGATGGGCGAGGAGGTGATTCCCGCTGTGCGCGAGATCGCGGTGGAGCTCGACCTCAAGGGGCCATTCGAGGTCGATCCCATGACGGGCAAGTCACTCGACAGCGTGGAGGCGGCGGAGACGGACACATCCGCAGATGCGGAGGCTGCCGACGCCCAGCCCTAGCCGGATCCCGGGGACGTCGCAGTGAGCAGCTCCCCGGCTGCTGCGGACGTGATCGTGATCGGCGGGGGACCCGGTGGCTCGACTGCCGCCACCATGCTCGCGCGCAAGGGGCTGCGCGTCCTGCTCTTCGAGAAGGAGCGCTTCCCCAGGGATCACGTCGGCGAGTCGCTCCTGCCGGCCAGCCTTCCTATCCTCGAGGAGTTGGGTGCGCTGCCGGCCGTGCGAGCCGAGGGCTTCGTCGAGAAGTGGGGTGCGACCATGGTCTGGGGCAGCAGCAGCGAGCCCTGGAGCTGGTACTTCCGCGAGACGAGCGAGCGCTATCCGCACTCCTACCAGGTGTGGCGTCCGCGCTTCGACCAGCTACTGCTCGAGAACTCGCGCAGCGCGGGCGTGGACGTGCGCGAGGGGCAGCGGGGGGGATGTCCCAGAAGGTGTGATTTAGAGAGATGAGAGTGGCGGCTCCTTCGCCCTCCGTGTGGTACGGAGGGGGTATGCAAACCCAACGAAGGAGCCAACCATGGCGAAGCATTTCACGAAATCAAAGTTCACTCAAGACCTACCCGTTGCTCACACCGCCCACGTCAAGTTACCGCTACCGATGTTGTCGGCGCTCGAAGACATCGACCGCGCGTTTTTCGGTATCTGCGTCGAGGCAGGCAAGCAAGTGCTCGGTGCGATGATGGAGCACGACCGCACGGCGCTGTGCGGTCTGCCTTGGAAACCCGATGAGGAGCGCCCCGGTCGTCGCGCGGGGAGCACGGAGAGTCCCGTCACTTTGGGAGGTCGGCGGATCGCGATTCGTCGACCTCGCGTTCGGTCGATCGAGGGCGGAGAACTTGTACTGCCGAGCTTCGAGGCTGCGACGGATCGGGATCCACTGGATCACCACACGCTCGAAGCGGTGGCAGCGGGCGTATCGACTCGACGCTATGCGCGAAGCTTGGATCGACTGCCGCCCACGGAGACCGAACGGTCGACCTCGAGGAGCGCTGTCTCCCGTCGGTTCGTGGCGTTGACCGAGCAGAAACTGGGCGAGTGGATCAGCCAGCCTCTCGCCGAGCTCGACTTGAAGATCGTGATGCTTGACGGCATCCACTTCCGTGACCACTGCATTTTGGTGGCTCTGGGGTTCGATTCCGACGGGAAGAAGCATCCGCTGGGGATTCGCGAGGGCAACACCGAGAACGCGGCCGTCGCAAGGGCGCTTCTCGCAGACCTCGTGGAACGTGGGCTCTCGACCGACCAGGCGTTGGTGTTCGTGATCGACGGCTCGAAAGCGCTGCGCCAAGCGATCGACAAGATTTTCGGTGACCTGGCGCTGATCCAAAGGTGTCCGGTGCACAAGCGCCAAAACGTACTCGGGCACCTGCCGCAGACCGCTCGCCCCAGCATCAAACGCGCGCTGGACGAGGCATGGAATGCGACGGACGCAGCGCGGGCGCAGCGACTTCTCGAGAACCTGGCGCGGTCGCTCGAACAGTCGCATCCGGGTGCGGCCGCCTCACTTCGCGAGGGCTTGGAGGACACTCTCACCCTGCTGCGCCTCGGAGTGAATGGAATTCTCCTTCAAAGCCTCCGGAGTACCAACGCGATCGAGAGCCTGAACGACAAGATCGCAACCTACACACGACGAGTGAAACGGTGGCGGGGAGGGAAGATGATGCTCCGTTGGGTCGGAGCCGCCCTCCTCGACGCTCGGAAAGGCTTCCGCCGGGTCAGGGGATTGAAAGACATGTCAACGCTCGTCGACGCACTTCGACGCCACGAGGAATCACTTCACGTAGATAACGAAGCCGCGTAAGATCGTTCAATCGGGAGTCGCTGCTCTCGGAGATTCAACACCGAATAGGACAAGCCCGCAGCGGGTGCAGGAGGTCGTGTTCGAGAACGGTCGCGCTACGGGCGTTCGCACCGCCGACGCGCACGGAAAAGCCGTCGAAAGCATGGCCGGTTTCGTTGTGGATGCGAGCGGGCAGTCCGCTCTGCTCGGGAGCAAGCTGGGCCTGCGGCGCTGGGACTCCTTCTTCCGAAACCTAGCGATCTATGCCTATTTCAGTGGCGCTGAACGGCTAAAGCCGCCGGACTCTGGCAACATCTTCATCGAGTCCACCGAACACGGCTGGTTCTGGCACATCCCGCTTCACTCCGGCTGGACCAGTGTGGGGGTGGTCGTCGACCGCGAGCGTGCGCAGTCGAGCATCAGCGAGCAGGGCGTGGACGACTTCTTTCGCGCGCAGCTCACGCACGCGCCCCGCATCGCGGCGATGCTCCGCGCGGCGGAGCGGGAGGCGGGTCCGTTTGTGATCCGGAACTGGTCGTATCGCTCCGAACGGCTCGTGGGCGATGGCTACATCCTCGTGGGCGATGCCGCCTGCTTCGTCGACCCGCTGTTCTCCTCGGGAGTCCACCTGGCCATGTCGTCCGGGGTGCTCGCCGCCGCGTACGTGACCTCCGCAGCTCGGGATCCCTCGTTGCGCGAGGCCGCAGCGGAGACCTACACCGAGCTCTACACCACCCAGTTCGAGCACTTCCACCAGCTGGCCAAGCTGTTCTACGCGTCGAACCGCAGCCGCGAGTCCTACTTCTGGGAGGCGCGCCGCCTGCTCGACGGCGACGCGGCGCTCGCTCCCCGCCACGCGTTCATCCGCGCCGTGGCGGGACAGCCGCCTCAGGGCTACGAGCGCGCGGTCCTCGACAGAGGCGAGGCCCCGTCCGTCTTTCGCGAGAACGTGCGCGCAGTGGAGTCTCAGCGTGCGCAGCGTCGAAGCGAGCTCGTGCGCCTGGAGGCTGAGCGCGACGGCCTGCGCAACGTCGTACCCAGGCTCGTCCCCGACTTGCGCGTCGAGCGCCGGCCGGTGCTGGGGCAGGGGGAGTTCGTCTGGGGTGAGGTGATCCTGTGTGGCGAGCGCTCCGACACGACCCCGTGCAGCCCGCTCGTCTCTGCCATGCTCGCACTCGTCGACGGGCGGCGCTCGCTGGCGGAGATTGAAGCTCTCCTCTCCGAGGATCTGGAGCTTGGGGTCCGCGGCAACCTCGCGGCCTACCTGGCGAGCGCCACGCGCGTCCTCTATGTGGACGGGCTGATCGCCGAGCTCTGCGCGCCGAGCTAGCCCCGCGCGAGCTCCGGGCTTGCCTGTATGATCGCGGTGAGCCGCGCCGACGCGGTCAGTACGGGAGGAGGCCGAGCATGGCGAGTGGGGCTGCGAAGCGTCGCAGCTTCTGGTCGTACGGGCTGGAGTCTGAGCAGCCTACCGATCAGGAGCGCGTTGAGTTCGCGAAGAAGATCTCGGAGAGCTCGGGCGTGAACGTGGAGCCGCCTCCCGTTCCCACGCTCGACTCGCTGCAGCTGCGCGAGCCGCGCATTCGCCCACCTGGCGCGCTCGAGTCCTTTTGCACCACCGACAAGCACGAGCGCGCGGTGCACACCTACGGCAGGCACGGCATGGAGCTCCTACGAGCCCTGCACGGCGACTTTCCCGAGCCCCCGGACATCGTCGCGTTTCCGGGGAACGAGGACGAGCTGGAGCGCGTGCTCGCCTCGTGATCGGATCCGAGGGGATCCTCGGCATCATCACCGAAGCCTGGATGCGCATCCAAGTGCGTCCGAAGTACCGGGCGACTGCGGGGGTGACCTTCCCGTCCTGGCGCAGCGGCTACGAGGCCACGAGGCATATCGTGCAGGCCAAGCTCTGGCCTGCGAACCTGCGCCTGCTCGACCCCGAAGAGGCGTCCCGCGCGGGGCTCGACGGCACGCGCTCGCTGCTCATCATCGGCTTCGAGTCCGCCGAGCTGCCGCAGGACGACGCCATCCGACGTGCGGTGGAGATCGCACGCCGCTGCGAGGGACACATTCCGGACGAGGAGATCGCGATCTCCGACGGGAAGGGCGAGCCGACGGGTCGCAGGGGCGCCGTCGGCGCCTGGCGCAACGCGTTCATCAACGTCGGCGGCGGCGCTCTGGCCGCCGGCCTCGGTCTGCTGGGCGATACGTTCGAGACGTCGATTACCTGGGATCGCTGGCCGGACTTCGACGCGCAGCTGCGCGGGGCCGTGAACAAGGCCCTGCAGGAGGTCTGTGGCGGCGGCTCGCTCAGCTGCCGCTTCACGCACGTCTACACCGACGGTCCGGCGCCCTACTACACGTTCTCGGCTCGCGGAAAGCAGGGTGGCGAGTTCGAGCAGTGGAGCGCGATCAAGACGGCTGCTTCGGACGCGATCTGCCAGGCGGGGGGCACGATCACTCACCACCACGCCGTCGGTCGCATGCACCGACCGCAGTACGACCGGCAGCGTCCCGATCTCTTTGCCGCTGCGCTCCGGGCGGCCAAGCGCCAGCTCGACCCGAACGCCGTGCTCAACCCGGGCGTGCTGATCGATCCATAAGGTGGGACCCTGCCGCGGGCGGCCGCGGCCACCCACCTCCGCTCAGGGCTGCGCCCTTCGCTGCGCGCGGCGCATTTGCGCCGCTTGCAGGGTGCCTAGCAGGCTGCTGAAAAACTCCTCATCGAAGGGTACCTTTGAGGGAAGCCCCAAGGGGGAGATGTGAGAGGACCGCAGACGCTCCAGGGTGGGATCTTCAGCTACGTATCGCTGGAGTCCCGGATTCCCGAGGACCATCCGCTTCGAGCGATCCGGCGACTGGTGGACGCGGCGCTGGAGCAGCTGTCGCGACGCTTCGATGGTATCTACGCCAAAGGGGTCGGCCGACCGTCGGTCCCGCCGGAGCAGCTGTTGCGGGCGCTGCTGTTGCAGGTGCTGTACACGATCCGGAGCGAGCGCCAGCTGATCGAGCAGATCGACTACAACCTGCTCTACCGCTGGTTCGTGGGCCTGGAGCTGGACGATGAGGTGTTCAGCGCGACGGTGTTCACCAAGAATCGGGAACGGCTGCTGAAGGGCGAGATCGCTCAGCATTTCTTCGAGGCGGTGCTGGCGCAGGCGGAGTCGGAGGGGTTGGTGTCATCGGAGCACTTCACGGTGGACGGCACGCTGATCGAGGCGTGGGCGAGCCAGAAGAGCTTCGTGCGCAAGGACGAGAAGCGCAGGGACGATGACGACCCGGGCAACCCGACGGTCAACTTCCGGGGCGAGAAGCGGAGCAACCAGACGCATGCGTCGAGGACGGATCCGGACGCCCGACTGGCGGGGATGAGGGGCCAGGGCGCGCGGCTCGCGTATCAGGGACACGTCGTGACGGAGAACCGCAACGGCCTGGTGGTGGCGGCGAAGCTCACTCAGGCGTCGGGGTATGCGGAGCGCGAAGCGGCTCTCGAGATGGTGCTGGGTCTGGGGGGCGCTCGCCGGATCACCCTGGCTGGAGACAAGGGCTACGACGCCAAGAGCTTTGTGCAGGCGCTTCGGGCCTGGAGCGTTACCCCGCACGTGGCACAGAACACGACGAACCGCCGAAGCGCGATCGATCGAAGGACCACAGGACACCCGGGCTACGAGGTGAGCCAGCGCTTCCGCAAACGGGTGGAGGAGGTGTTTGGCTGGATGAAGACGGTGGGCTTGATGCGCAAGACCCGGCACCGGGGCACGGATCGGGTCGGCTGGGTCTTCACCTTCACTGCTGCGGCCTACAACCTGGTCCGTATCCGCAACCTGTTGGAGGCGACATAGCTCATGATCCCGCAAGATCTACCCGTGCGACACCGAACCGGTTCGTACCGGGAACGGCGATCCCTCTCCCTGCTCGGCACGCCTCCCGTCAGAGGCGTCCCGCCCAACCCAGTCACTTTCTCCGCAGCCTGCTAGACGGGGGTGTTGCGAGCGTCGCTGAGGCTCTGGAGGGGCTGGCGCTGAAGGCGTGGTGTGCAGTGAGTCGTTAGGCGAACGAAGGCGGGTGGCGCGCGGCCGCTCGTGCGCCGGGTCCCACAAGTAGCGCACCCTCGTGATGGAGTAGCCACTCCTTCATCGGGAGACCGCCGCCGTAGCCCGTCAGGCTCCCGTCCGCGCCGATCACACGATGGCAGGGGATGATCACACCGATTGGATTCCGGCCGTTCGCCATCCCCACCGCTCTCGACGCGGAGGGGCGGCCGATCTGGCGCGCGAGCCGGCCGTAGCTCGTCGTCTCGCCGTAAGGGATGCGGAGCAGTTCTTGCCAGACGCGCAGCTGAAAGGACGTGCCCGCGGGGGCGAGCGTCAGCTCATCGAAGCTCTTGCTCTGCCCCAGGAAGTACTCGTCGAGCGCGCGAAGTGCGGCGTCTAGATGTCCGAGCGCATCCGGTTGCGGGTCCGGGGCGTCGTGCGGGATCTTCTTCGAGCCGTCTACCTGGACGTGAGTGAGTCCGTGCGCGGTGGCGCGGAGGGTCAGCCTTCCGACGGGAGTCTCCATGCTTTCTTCTGCAGCGCGGGTCGAGGTACGGGGGTTCAACGGGTTCTCCTTGTCTTCGGGGTACGGGTCTCGGCAAGGCTGGACCACAGCCACATGGCGGCGTACGCACGCCAGGGCCGCCAGCACTCCGATCGCCTGGCGAGGGCGGTCGCGCTCAGGCGAGCGCCGGGGAGTGCGCTGCGCAGACCCAGATCGCTCGCGGGAAATGCGTCAGGCTCGGCGAGCGCGCGCATGGCGATGTACTGTACGGTCCAGTCGCCGATGCCGGGGATCTCGTGCAACGCTCGTGCGACATCCTCTGTCTGTCCTACACCGTATAGAGTCAATTTTCCCGCCGCGACATCGCTGGCGAGCCGGCGGATCGTCTCGGCTCGAGCGCGGGGCATACCGATGCTCGACACGTCCGCCTCGGCGAGCACCTCGGGCGAGGGAAACAGATGGGTCAGTGGCGCGAGCCCGCACTCGCCGATGGGTTTGCCGAAGTTGCGTACCAGCCGGCCCGCTAGGGTCGTCGCCCCTTTCACGGTGACCTGCTGTCCCAGCACGGCGCGGACCGCGAGTTCGAAGGGATCCCAGGCGCCGGGGATGCGGATACCGGGTCTCTCCTGGACGAGCCGCGTCAGCTCCGGGTCCTGTGACAGGTCGGTCGCGATCTGAAGGGGGTTCGCGCGCAGGTCAAACATGCGACGGACTCTCTCGACCACATCCACGAGTCGGGCTGTCTCCCGGATCCGCACGCGGAGAACCAGCTGGGCCGCAGCGGGGTCCGGGCGAACCTCGAGCATGCCGACGGCGCCGTCGAGCTCGATGGCCCGCCGGTAGCTGGCGCCGTCCGCCTGCTCGACGCCAGGGATGGCTCGGGGCCCAAGGAAACCCAGGAGAGCGTCCCAGTCCAGTGGAGGGCGGTAGGCGAGCTTGATCGCGATCTCGCCCTCCACAGACTCCTCTCTCCGAGCCGCCGCCTCGCGGCGCAGCCGTGTGGGAGGGCGGCCGAAGCTAGTCCGGATGGCTGTGTTGAACTGCCGGATGCTGCCGAAGCCCGACGCCAGGGCGACCTCGGACATGGGCAGCTCCGTGTCGTCGATGAGGCGGCGCGCGAAGTGCGTGCGACGCGTGCGCGCCACGGCCTGGGGCGTGATGCCGAGATGGCGGGTGAACAGCCGGCGCAGCTGGCGGGCTCCCACGCCCAGCCGCTCCGCGAGCGCCTCCGCGCTTTGGGGCGTGCTGGGCCCGGTCGAGATCAGGCGCAGCGCTCGCGACACAGTTGCCGAGCTGCCGACCCAGGCGGGGCTGCCCGGCGCGGCCTCCGGTCTGCAGCGTCGACACGCCCGAAATCCCGCCACCTCCGCCGAGGCGGCGCTGGGGTAGAAGCGCACGTTCTGGCGCTTCGGCCCGGCCACCGGACAGATAGGCCGACAGTAGATGCCGGTGGTCACGACGCCAATGAAGAAGAGCCCGTCGAAGCGACGATCCCGACTGCGCGACGCCCGCCAGCAGATCTCCGCATCCAGCTGCATGACCAGAGTGTACGATCCACGCAGTCCTGCGCTGGCCACTTTCGGACCTGCTTTCTAGCGAAATTTCGCAAACCGTCCCCAAGTTCCGACCCAAGTTCTAACTGCTGGGGGCCGATGGGGCGGCGTGGGCGACGCTCGTGTCAAGCTGTCGGGGCATCGGGGCGTGAGTGTGTTGCCCGTGCACGGCTGGCGGGCCACGTTGTTCGGCTTGCCTTTCATGATCTGTGGGGTTGGGGCAGCGATCCTCGCGCCTCTCGGAATGGGGTCGAGCGAGGCGCCGCCGGAGCTGGTGGTGCTCGGCGGGGTGGTCTTCGCGCTGGCGGGCGTCGCGCTGATGGTTCACGGCTTGCGGGGCGTGGGCCGTGGCAAGCGACTGCGGGCCGCGCAGGCGCTTCGTCCGCGCGAGCCTTGGGCATGGGATTACGACTGGGATCCGCGCGGCACCGGTGCCCGCGGCTCGCGCGAGCTGGCTCGCTGGGGTGCTGCGAGCGCCGCGGCCACGCTTCTGCTCGTCCCGCTGCACCTCGGTCTTTTCGACCCCTCGCGGGGCGCGCTGGTGCTGCCGCTCTGGCTCGCCGTGGTGGACCTGGGTTGGCTCGCCACCCTGGCCTGGACGGCGCGCGTGGCGTTGCAGCGTCGCAAGTTCGGCTCCCCGAGGCTCAGCTTTGCGCACTTTCCGTTCCGCGCGGGCGAGGTGCTCGAGGTCTACCTGGCGGGGGCGCACGGGCTCGAGGCTCTGGAGCGGCTGAACTGCAGGCTGCGCTTCATCGAGGAGAAGTATGAAGCGACCGGGAGCAACGGAGCCTACCAGGTGAACTCCTACCAGCTCTACTGCGAGGAGCGCACGCTCGAGTCGCGAATTTCCGGGCCGATCCAGCTGCGCTTCTCACTACCGGAGTCCTCGTACGCGACGCGTCTCAGCGCGCGGCCGGCGCGTTACTGGGAGCTTGCGCTGCGGGGCGATGCCAACGGCATCGACTTTTCTGCCAGCTTCGTACTGCCGATCTACGAGAAGGCCTGACTCGTCAGCGGGCCAGGTTCGCCGCACGTCTGCGCAGGGTGGCCTTGTCGATTTTCTTGCTGCCCGCGAGCGGCATGTCGTCGATGAAGAGTACGTGCCGCGGGTGCTGGTAAGCGGGACCGTTCTCGAGCGCAAACTTCTTCACGCTGCTCTCGTCCACGCTCGCACCTGCGCTGCGGACGACGAAGGCGACGGGGATCTGGCCCTTGATGTGATCGTCGACGGGCACGATGGCCGCCTGCTGGATGCCGGAATGCCGCTCCAACAAGGACTCCACCTCGCCGGGATATACGTTCTCTCCCCCGCAGTTGAACATGTCGTCCACGCGCCCGACGAAGAAGTAGAAGCCGTCCGAGTCCCTGCGCATGAGGTCGCCCGTCTTGTACGAGCCCTCCTCGAGCGCTCGCTGGGTCGCATTTTCCAGGTTCAGGTAGCCGTGCATGAGACCCGGGCTGCGGATCCAGAGCTCCCCTTCGTCTTCGCTCGCTCCGGCCACGAGGCGCGTCTCCACGTCCGGAAGCGGGTAGCCCAACGATAGCGGTGGTGTCGGCACGAGCTCCGGATGCATGCCGAACGCGGCCGGACCGCTCTCCGTGGTGCCGTAGCCGTTCGTGATGGTTGCGTTCGGAAACACGCCTTGCACTTCCTCGAGCAGTGCGCCGGTGAGCGGAGCCGAGCCAATGCTGATGCGCTGGACGCAGGAGAGGTCGGAACGCGCCAGCAGCTCCTTTTCCCTCACGACGAGGGCGTACATGGTCGGGACCCCGCCGATCGACGTGCAGTGATGCTCCGCGATCGCCGCGATGTAGTCGACGGCGGTGAAGCGCGGCAGCAGCACGATCCCCGCGCCCAGCCGGAGTGCCAGCTTGGAAGAGAACATGCCGTTCTTATGGTAGAGCGGCGCTGCCACCAGCATGCGCTGGTTGGGCGGGATGGACTGCGGCGGTGGCGCCAGCGCGTTCAAAGTCCAGAGCTGGCTGACGTGGCTCTGCACGACCCCCTTCGGGCGCCCGGTCGAGCCCGATGTGTAGAGCAGGAGGCTCTCGCTCTCGTCGGAGAGCTCCGCGACCGGAAGCGCTGCGTGCCCTCGATAGCGCTCGAGCTCCGTGTCGAGGTCCACCTTGCGCACGCCCTCGGGGCAGAGGTGTGCGTGGTCAGCGTCGCAGAACATGAGCGCGAGGCCCGCGTCCTCCGCGATCAACGCGACCGTCTCGCGCGCGAGCTTGATGTTGATCGGAACGGGAACGATGCCGACCCGCAGCGCCGCGAACACGAGCTCGAGGAACTCGCCGCGGTTGTGAGACAGGATTCCGAAGCGATCGCCTGCCTCGAGCCCCGCAGCCAGGAGGCCGGCCGCGAGCGCACCGCAACGGCGGTCGAGGTCGCGATACGAGAGCTTGGCAGGCTCTCCAGGGCGCGAGCGGTCGATCAGCGCGGTCCCGTTCGCGTCAAGGTGCGCCGCGAAGATACCGCCCAGATTGCTCACGGCTTTATCAGGATCTTTCCGAAGAACTTTCGTTCCTCGAGCAGCTTGCAGGCCTCGATGCCAGACGTGAGGGGCAGCACGTGGTCGATCACCGGCGTGAGCTCGCCAGCCTGCACGAGCTGCAGGAGAGCGAGCAGGTCCTCGCGCGTCCAGCCGTTCGACCCCATGACGTTGAGTTCGGCCGTCCAGATGTAGCGGATGTCCGTCGGGGGATCGAAGCCCGCGGTGGCGCCGCAGGTCAGCAACTTGCCGCCGCGTTTGACGCACTTGAGTGACTCCGCCCACGTGTCGCCGCCCGTGAAGTTGATCACCACGTCATAGCCGCCGCCGCGCATCATGCCGCCGGTCTTCTCTCGGCAATACTGGCGGAAGTCCGTCGTTCTGTAGTTGATGGTCTCGTCGGCTCCGAGCTCTGCGAGCTTCGCGCACTTCTCGTCAGTGCCGGCGGCCGCGATCACGTGTGCGCCGCGCATCTTCGCGATCAACAGCGAGCTGGTGCCGACGCCGCCGCTCGCGCCGAGGATGAGCACCGTCTGCCCGCGCTGCACTTCGGCGCGCGTGATCATCATGCGGTGGGACGTGCCGTAGGCCACGGGCAGACACGCCGCAGCATCGTCCGACACGTCCTCGGGGATCGCGATCAGCTGCGATTGATCGACTACGCAGTACTCGGCGAGCGCGCCCCTGCAGTTCTCGCCCATCATCCGGAATTCGGAGGTATCGAGATTCCGGTAGACCGGATCTAGCATGACCCGCTGTCCCGTCTCCCAGCCCAGCACCCCGTCTCCGAGCTGGGCGATGTGGCCGGCGCAGTCGGCTCCCGTGATGCTCGGAAGCTCGATCTTGATCCCGGGCATGCCGCGGCGGCTGAATATATCGAGGTAGTTCAGCGAGCAGGCGCGCACCTCTACCAGCACCTCGCCGTGGCCGACCTCGGGATCCGGAAAGTCTCCGTACTGGAGCACGTCAGCCGCCCCGTGCTTCTCGAAGAAGACGGCCTTCATCGCAGCTCCACGCGCCCCCGGGGCGTGTCCAGCGTCGTGATGAGGGCAGGCCGCGGCGCCTGCGTCACCTCGAGATCCGAGCCGATCGCCGCGAGCAACGCGCGGACCGGCTCGGGGTCCGGATGCTCTGCGCGTACGGCGACGAGCCTGCAGCCCTTGGCGGAGCTTGTCGCGGGATGCGCGGTTCCCCCCCAATCGATCAGGAAGGGTACGAGTCCATCGCCTCCGGGTGTCTGGCTCATGGTCAGGCGCCACTCGATGCGCTCGCCCTGCGGGGTGTCCCGGAAGAGGTCGAGCACAATCCCGGGGTCGTAGCCCGCCCTCTTGGAGGCCGCAACGCGAGCCTCGAGGTCGGACTCTTTCGCCGCCCACGTAACGAGGCGACTGCCGTCTAGCTCATCGAGGCCGAAGGGTAGGGCGCGGTCGGGCCGCGGCTGATCCGGGTCGGGAGCGATCACCTCCAGGTACTGGTCGTCCCCGAGCGAGAGCAGCGCGTTGTGCGTGCCGAGACCTACGTGCTTCCCGCCAGGGCTGGCGCGCACGCCGAGCCGCTGCTCCAGATCCTCGATGCCGGCTCCGAGCTCGGGAACCGCGTACGCAATGTGGTCAAGGCGCAGTGCGCTCATCTTGTTCTCTCCCTTCTAGAACCCGACATGGGGCAGTACCTCGTCGCGCAGACGCTCGAACTGACCCTCCTGGTCCCATGAGGTCAAGCGCAATGTGATGTGCCGGGCGCCCTCCCGCACCAGCGCGTTCAGGTCCTCGACGCACTGCTCGGGCGATCCAGCGGCTGTCCAGGCCTCGACCGCATCGCGTGGGAAGACCGGGCCATAGTACTCGACCAGGAAGCGCTCACTCTCGTCGAACGCCTTCGCGCGGTCGGGACCGATGTTGATGTTGTGGTAGGCGGCAGTCGGGAATGCGTCTGGGTCGCGTCCGCGCTCGGCGAGCAGCTCCTGCAGCCTCTTCCAGCACTCGGCGAACGCGCCCGGGAAGCGCTGAACCGTCATCCAGCCGTCCGCCTGACTGGCCACACGCTGCATCGCGCGCTCCATGAAACGCGGCGCCGGATTGGCCGCGATCCAGATGGGACAGGGATCCTGCAGCGGCTTGGGGATGATGGAGACGTCTTCGAAGGAGGTGAACTTGCCCTGAAAGCTGCTCCGTTCCCCGCTCCAGAGCTGGCGACAGATCTCGATGTTTTCCTCGAGCCGCGCCGCTCGCTCGCGATCTAACACGCCCCAGATCGCCCCCTCGGCCTTGCTAGGCCCGCCGGCGACTAGGCCTGTGCACGCGGCCAGCTGCGTGCGGCCGCCGGAGAAGCGGTCGAGGGTGGCCCACTGGTAGGCGAATACGAGCGGATCCCGGACTGGAAAGCTCGCCATGCAAGCGACCCCCAAGCGCAACCGCTCGGTCTTGCCCGCCACGGCACTCAGCAGCACAAGCGACTCGGGTCTTGGCTTGGCCGTCAGGCTGTCCCCCACCCAGATCGTGTCGAAGAGCTCGCAGCGCTCCGCCTCTACGGCTGCGGCCAGCAGCCGCTCCGGACTGGTCAGGTCGAAGAAGATCCCGCGCTGAGGGAGGGTGAAGCCGAAACTCGGTCTGGTCATGTGGCCTCCCGTTCAGCGAAGCTCGACGCTTCCGTTCGGCGTGTCTATCGTTGCGATCAGGACGGGCGTGGCGCCGGCTCGTACGTCGAGCTCGACGCCCATGGCGGCGAGCCAGCTCTGGATCTGGGGCGGATCGGGATGCCGAGCGCCAAGCTCGATCAGCGAGCAGCCCTTGGCCGCGGTGAGGGCCGGGTGCGGACAGCTCCCCCAATCGATCAGGAATGGGACGAGCCCGTCTCCTGCGTGCACGATCGGTCGGGCCACCCGCCAGGCGAGGGGCGTGCCGTCTGGCAGCTCGCGACTCAGGGGAAAGGCGGTCCCACCGTCGTACCCGGCCTTGCGCGCGCGCTCCAGGCGCTCCTCCAGATTCATCTCCGGCGTTGCCCAGGTGACCAGGCGCGGCGCGCTCAGGTTATCGATGCCGAACGGCCGGGGATTCTCGGGCTCTCCCTGCTCAGGGTCGGGGCCGATCACCTCGACGTAACTGCTCTCCCCGAGCGAGAAGAGGGCATTGCGCGAGCCGCGTCCGGGGTGAGTTCCTCCGTCGCTGAGCTCGATGCCGAGCCGCTGCCCCAGCTCGACCCTCGCTCTGGCCAGGTCGGGCACCGCGTAGACCAGGTGGTCGAGGCGGGGACGTGCTCGGGCTGATGATGATCCGGGTTGCAGCCTCTGCTCCTCCCGAGCGTTCGCGTCGGTTGCATTCTGCCAGAACGCCACGGGAAGATGGGTGCGCCAACACTTCTGGACTCGTTCACGGTGGGTCTTCCCGCCAGTCCGGGTCGCTTGCGAAGGAGCTGGCGAGTTCGCGCTTCTCGACGTCGGAAAGCCAGGAGGTGTGGATGGCGCTCTCCACGAGCGAACGGATCTCGTCATGGGAGAAGCCGAGTCGCTCGTGGAGCAGGCGGAACTCCTCTGCCAGGGAGTTCCCGAACATCTTCGGGTCGTCCGTGCTGACGCTGAGGGGGATGCCCCGCTCCAGATAGCGGCGGATCGGGTGCTTCTCGAGCGACTCGACCACCCCCGTACACACGTTTGATAGCGGACACATTTCCAGCGGGATCTGCTCCTCCGCCAGGTAGTCGAGCAGCGCGCCGTCCTCTTCCGCCCGCGTGCCGTGTCCGATCCGATCGACGCGCAGGCTGCGAATCGCTCCCCAGAGACTCTCGGCTCCGGCGGCCTCCCCGGCGTGAGCGCTCGTGCGCAAGCCGAGCTCGCGCGCGTCACGGTAGACGGACTCGAACAGCTCCGGCGGGAAGTCCTGCTCGGCCCCGCCGATGCCGATGCCGATCACGCCGAGACCCCGCACCTCCGCGATCTCCGAGAGGATCTCGGCCCCAGTCTCGGGGCCATAGTTGCGCACCAGGTCGGCCACCAACGCGACTCTGGTGTCGTTGACGCGTGATAGCCCTCTGCGGATGGCTTCGGTGATGCCCGCTGGGCGCAGGCCGTGCTGCGCGAAGTCTCCTGGGGAGTAGAAGGCCTCCACGTAGCGGATGTGCTGCCGCGCGAGGTCGCGCGCGACCTCTTCGGCGATGAAGGTGAAGTCGTCGTACTCGCGAAGGAAGCCGTTCTTCCAGCTCCAGGTCTGGAGAAAGTGCGTGAAGTCGCGGTAGCAAAACCTTCGCTCGAGCGCGTCGACGTCGGGAACGCTCGGATCCCCGCCGTACTTCTGAATCAGCTCCCAGAGCGCGCCGAGCGGGATCGCGCCCTCCAGATGCAAGTGGAGCTCGAGCTTCGGGACTCGCTCGAACCAGCTCGGCTCGGCCACGGCCCTCAGGCCGGGACGAGCTCGACGCCGAGGCTCTTGGGCCCGCGCAGGATGAAGCTCGGGTTCCGCGGTGGGGGCTCCGCGTCGCTGCGCTCGAAGCTCTGCGTGCGATCCAGGAGCTCCTCCAGTCCGATGCGTGCTTCGAGCCGCGCGAGGTTCGCGCCAAGGCAGAAGTGGTTGCCGAAGCCGAACGACAGGTGGCGGTTCGGCTCCCGCGAGATGTCGAAGCGCGCGGCCTCGGGAAACACGTTCTCGTCATGGTTCGCGGAGCCGAGCCAGAGGATCACGGTCTCGTCCTTCTCGATCTGCACACCCCGTACCTCCCGCGGTCGCGTCGCGCGTCGGGCGGTGGCCTGCACGGGAGAGTCGAAGCGCAGCACTTCCTCGATCGCGCTCGGCAGCAGACCGCGGTTTCGGCGCAGCTGCTCGAGCTCGTCCCTGTGCGCCAGTAGCTGCAGCACCGCGTTTCCGATCAGGTTCGTCGTAGTCTCGTTACCGGCGATGAGCAGCAGGTTCAGCATGGCCAGCATCTCGGGGCGAGACAGCCTGTCGCCCTCGAGTTCTGCCTGCACGAGCCCGCTGAGCAGGTCCTCGCGCGGGTCCACCCGGCGCTGCTCGATGAGCTCGCTGAAGTAGGCGTCCATCTCACGCGCGGCCGCCATACGCACCTTGGCGCGCTCGGGATCGATCGGCATGCCGCCGATGCCCTCGCCGAGATTCTCGACTGCGATGTTGGACCAGGCCCGAAACTGCGCGTGGTCCTCGCCGGGAATGCCGATCATCTCCGCGATCACGATCACGGGCAACGGGTAGGTGAGCGCCTCCACGATGTCGACGCTGCGCTTCTCGAGAGCGACGTCCATCAGCTCACCCGCGATGCGTCGAATGCGCGGCTCGAGCTGACGGATCATCCGCGGCGTGAAGGCCTGGTTCACGAGCCCGCGCAGGCGTGTGTGCCGCGGTGGATCCTGTCCGAGCATGCTCTGCTCTTCGGGCTCGACGGGCAACCCGAGCTCGGCGGCGTTCGGCGGTGGCAGGTTGACAGCGGACCAGCTGGCAGGGTTCCGGAAGATCGGCAGGATGTCCTCGTAAAGAAACGCCGAGAACATCGGGAGCGCACCGTGTCGGAAGACCGGATGCTCGGCACGGCCCCGCGCGAAGGTAGGCGCCGGGTTCTGGACGAAGTCCGGATCGAAGGGATTCAGCTGGAAGGGTTCGGCCATGCGCACAGTCTAGCGGCTCGACTTTCCCGGGTCCGGGAGCGCGAGGACATGACTCTGCTCCAGCTCGCGATCGCTGTCGCCTAGATCAATCCAGCGTGAACTCCCGCTTCTCACCATCCAGGTAACGCAGCGCGATCGCTGCGTGGAGGGCGATCCCGTGCTGCATGCCGTCCTCGTTGAGCACCATGCGGTTCGAGTGGCAGGGGGCCGGATCCGGGATGTCGGGCTGCACGCCGAGAAAGGCCATCGTTCCGGGGACCTGCTGGAGCACGTACGACCAGTCTTCCGCACCCATGGCGGGGTTCGGACTCTCGAACACGTGCTCAGGGCCCAGCAGCTCGCGCGCCGTGTCCAGAACGAAGTGCGTGAACCCGTCGTGGTTCACGGTGACGGGGTAGCCGAGACGGAGATCTATGATCGCTTCCAGACCGTGCGCCGCGGCGACGCCTTTTGCGACCTGCTCCAGCCCCTCGTGGACGATTTTGCGGGCGTTCTCCGAGACGGCTCGTATCGTTCCTCCGAGCACCGCTTTTTCCGGAATCACGTTCCATGTGGTGCCCGACTCGATCTTGGCCACTGTCAGCACCGCCGGATTGAAGGCGTCGACACGCCGGGTCATGAAGGACTGCAGGGCCGACACGATCTCGCAAGCCACCGGGATGGGGTCGACTGCGTGGTGCGGCATGGAGGCGTGGCCCCCCTTGCCGAGCACCTCTACCTCGAACTGGTCAGCCGACGCGAGCATCGGCCCGGGTCTGGTGCCGACCACGCCTACCGGGATCAGCGGGAAGATGTGTAGCGCGAAGGCGGCGTCGACCTTTGGATCCTCGAGGAGTCCTTCCTCGATCATGTACCTGGCACCGTGATGTCCCTCCTCGCCCGGCTGGAACATGAATTTCACGGTTCCCGCGAGCTGGTCACGTCGTGCCCCGAGGAGCCGGGCGGCACCGGCCAGCATCGCCACGTGCGAGTCGTGCCCGCACGCGTGCATCGCTCCGGCGACCTTCGACTCGAACTCGACGTTCGTGTCTTCAGGCATGGGCAGGGCGTCCATGTCGCCGCGCAACAAGAGCGTTGGTCCGGGTGCACCGCCGCGCAGCGTCGCCACGATGCCGCTCGTGGTCGTACACTCCGCGATCTCCAGATCCAGGCCGCGGAGCGCTTCGAGCACCGCCAGCTTGGTCTCCGGTAGGTCGAGACCGAGCTCAGGGTGCATGTGCAGCCGTCGACGCAGGGTCACGGCGTCGGGCAGAAGACGAGCGGCTTCCTCGAAGAGCACCTTACACTGCAGTCCCATCGTTACCTCCTTGGCCCCATTCTACGTGCTTACGGGCTCGCTCGGTTTGCTCACTGCTCCGGTCGGAACGGGGCTCGAGACCGTGCTGTGTCAGGCGCCAGAGCAGCCAGTATACGTCGACAGAGAGCGTCATCAGCGGCCTCCTTCCTCGTTGCTTTCGCGTTGATCTCTACCACGTCCGCTGAGAGAATCGAAGGACCCAGTCGACGAGGAGAGCCAGATGTCTGCGAGCGCCGCGCGAAAAGCTCTCGAGGCCTTCTTCCTGGGGTTCAACGCACGAGACGAGAAAGCGTGTCGTGCTGCCTTTCACTTTCCCCACGTCCGCATCGCGAGCGGTCGCGTCGTGGTGACCGAGAAGGCGTCGGACTTCCGCCTTCCCTTCGAGCTGCTGATCGAACACGAGTAGGGCACCACAGCGTCCTAGACTCCGCCGAGGTCGTCCACGAGGGGCCTACCAAGGTCCACTTCGACGTCCACTTCAGCCGCTACAAGCAGGACGGCAGCTGCTACGCCAGACACGTCTCTCTCTGGGTCGTGACACGCGAGGATGAGCGCTGGGGCGTGCAGGCGCGCTCGAGCTACGCTCCCTGAGCTGCCACGACGGGATGAGGTGTCTAAGAGCGACGCTGGAGGAGCTTGACTGTGACTAGGGTGGCGCTGGGTTTTCGCACGCACCTGGGGTGGGCGGCGGTCGTGTCCCTCGGTGGCTCGATCGACGACCCGCGTTTGATCGAGCGGAAGCGGCTCACCATGTCGGACCCCGCAGTGCCCGAATCGGCGGAGCCCTATCATGCGGCTCGCGGCTTCGATCTGGACGAGGCCGAGGGTGTGGTGCACCAGGGGCGCGAGGTGGTGCGAGCCGTGACCACTCGAGGCGTGCGGTCCCTCGTCGACGCTCTGCGTGATCAGGGCTATGAGCTGGTCGGAAGTGCGATCCTGACGGGAAAGGGTCGCGCGCCGGCGGGCCTCGCCCAGACGCTGGCGTCGTATGCGATGGTTCACGTGGCGGAGGGGCTGATGTTCCGCGAGGCGCTGCGCGAGGGAAGTGAGCGCTGCTCCCTGCCAGTGTGCGGGCTTCTCGAACGCGAGGCCTACGAGCAGACCGCTGCGGTCCTTCGCGTTTCTCCGCAACACCTGCAGGAGCGAGTCGACGCCTTTGGCCGAGAGCTGGGACCGCCCTGGCAAAAGGATCAGAAGCTAGCCGCGGTTGCCGCCTGGTTCGCGCTAGCGAGCGGCTCCTGACTCTGGAGCCGAACGCCCGCTGTGGAGCAGGCCGCAAGCCTCATCGGAAAAGTCATCAATAAGGACCGTCCCCAACTTCTGAGCCCCTTACGCCGAGACCCTACCCGGCTTGGTCCCCATGAGCAGGAAGTAGCGGCCCATCCCGCCTTCGCCGTGGGTGCAGCGGATGTCGCGGAAGCCCGCGGAGCGCAGCAGGTCCTCGAGCTCTCGAGGCTCGAAGATCCGGAACCCGTGCTGTACCCAGGGCATTCGCTCCATCGCCCGCTTCTCGCCGATGCCCAGCAACAGCATTCCGCCCGGCTTCAGGACGCGTGCGATCTCCTGGAGTCCGCGGAGCGGATCCTCCCAGAAGTAGACGGTATTGATGCTCAAGGCGCGGTCGAAGCTCGAGTCGTCGACGGGAATCCGTGCCACGCTCGCGCTGCTCACCTCGATTCGTCCCGCCGTAATCTGGCGCCGAAAGCGAACGCGCGCCGCCTGGACCATCGTGTCCGAGATCTCGATCCCCGCGACGAGGCCGGTGGGAACGAGTTCGCCCAGGGCTTCCAGCGTGCCGCCGCCACCAAAGCCGATCTCTAGCACGCGGTGATTGGGAGACAGGTCCAAAAGCGCCAGGGCTCTCTCCTTCGTCTCGAGAGCGGCCCGGTTGAGCAGGAACCCTACGACTCGACCCGCCAAGCCGGAAGGGTTTCGCAGCTGCCGGGCGAATGCTGCCGGGAATTGGCGCCCAAACCAGAGAATGATGCGCGAGATCCGATCCATGTCTACCTCGTTGGTGAGCCGAGGCCTCGCCCCCAGCCAGAGGCGACGCGGTCCGCACGGCGGGTGGGCTCCGGCAGGCGGAAGCGGGGGGCGCAGCCGAGCACGAATTCGATCGCGGTCACGAGGCTGATGCGGTGGCCGATCGAGACGTACACGGGCCTCACTCCCGCCCGTGTGCGCAACACGGCCCCGATCACCTCGCCCTCGTCGCGGAGGGGAACCCAGCGACCGCGCTCGGGGGACAGCTCGTCGTGCGTCCCGACGAGGAGCGACTTCGCGACGCCGATCGTCGGTAGGTCGGCGAGCACACCCAGGTGCGAGGCCAGGCCGAAGCGGCGCGGATGGGCTAGGCCGTGGGCGTCGCACAGGACCAGGTCGGGCGTAACTTGTAGCTTCGAGAGCGCCTCCAGTGCGGCGGGCGTCTCGCGGAAGGAGAGGTAGCCCGGCACGTAGGGAAAGGGAGTCTTGCGCCGCGCGACGGCGTACTCGAGTGGCTCCAGCTCCGGGAAGCTCAGGCGTGCGACCACCGCGCGCATGCTGCCCTCCGACCTCCGGTACGAGGCATCTACTCCCGCCACGCTGCGGACCGGAGGCAGTCGGTCCTCTCGGATCACCCGCTCCCGCAGAGACTCCTGTATCGCACGAGCCTCAGCTACCTCGGTCGGCCAGTCCTCATCCGCCAGCGAGCGGAGCGTCGAAGTCATCGAAGCTCACCTCGCCGGAGCGCGTGTCGAGCACGGCGTAGGAGAGATGGCGCCCGGCGCCGTTGTCGGTTGGCACTCCCGTGGAGCCGGGGTTGATCACCAGGGTAGCTTCGAGCTGGCGGGCGAGCCGTGTGTGCGTGTGGCCGTAGATCGCGAAGTCCGCATCGAGCCCGCCCAGCCGGCCGAGTTCCACGCTGTGCGGGTACAGGTATTCCCCGTAGGGCTCCCACGGGGTGGAGTGAAACATCAGCAGCGTCTTCCCGTCCACACGAGTCCGGATCATGCGCGGCATTCCGCGTGCCCAATCGAGCAAGTTCCCGTCTACGTAGTCGCGTTGCTGCGCACGGACTCCCTGCGGGCTCAGGAGGATCTCCTCGTGGTTGCCGAGGATGTAGCGCGCACCGATCTCCCGCAGACGCGCTACCACCTCGTTCGAGAAGCGGTACTGGTCGAACGCATCCCCCGCGCAGAGAACCTCGTCCACCGCCCCCATCCTCTCGAGCGCGAGGTTCAGACCTTCGATGTTTCCGTGCAGATCCGAGACGATCCCGATGCGCATTCGTACCCCGAAGGCGGATCGTACTACGAGAGCCTGCCCGGGGCCACGTCAGGCGTTGTCGGTCAGCAGCACGCCGGCCTGCTCGAGTCGCTCGATCTCGGCTTCCGGGAGCCCGCCGAGCTCACGCAGCACGCTCCGGTTGTCTGCGCCGCGGCGCGCCACGTGCGCGGACGTCCCGACCGCGGAGCTCGAAGAGCGCCAGGGGGCGCGGGGGATCCGAATCCCCTCATCGGTGCGCACGATCACCTCCCGCTCCCTGGCCCACTCCGTCTGGACCATGTCCTGTAGCGAGCGTACGGCTCCCAGCGGCAGCCCGAACGGCTCCAGGACGCGTTCGAGCTCCTCTACAGCATCGAAGCCACCGACGAACGACTGGAGCAGGTCCAGCACGGCCTCCCGGTTGGCATCGCGCGCAGCGGGCGTAGCGAAGCGCTCGTCCTCGAGCAGCTCCTCACGGCCCATGACTTCCATCCAGCGAGGGAAGTTGAAGGCGACGTTTCCGGCGAAGGCCACCTGGCTGCCGTCGGACAGCTCCAGTATGGCGCTGTTCCAGGCGCCAAAAAGCTGGGGCACCTCGTTTCCTTCGATCTCCGCAGAAGTCCACTCGTTGGTGTAGAGCAAAGCCTCGGCCATCGATACGTCGATGTGCTGGCCACGTCCGGTCCGCTCTCGCTCCAGGAGGCCTGCCAGCACGGCGTTCGAAGCGAGCACGGCCGCATAGACATCCCCGTGCGACTGGACCTGGGGGATGAGCGAGACGCGGCTCTTGCGCGCGGCCAGCTCGAGCGTGCCGGACTCGCCGTGGACCAGCGGAGCGTAGGCGCGTCGGCTTGCCCAGACGCCGCGCTGACCGTAGCCCGTGATCGAGCAGTAGATCAGCCGCGCGTTTCGGGCGCACAGTGTCTCGGCGTCGAGCCCGTGGCGGGCCAGGACTCCGGGCCGGAAGTTCTCCACGAGTACGTCGCAGGCGTCGGCCAGCCGGATCAGAAGCTCCGCTGCCTCCGGCTGCGTCAGGTCGATACAGACGCAGCGCTTTCCGGCGTTCAGCTGCGCAAAAAGCGCGGGCATCTCCTTTACGCGGGGCAGGGCGCGGCGCATCAGGTCCCCTGATGGCGGCTCGACCTTGATCACGTCTGCTCCCAGGTCCGCCATGATTCGGGTCGCTGCCGGTCCGGACACTACGCGCGTCAAGTCCAGGACGCGCACACCCTCCAGTGGGCGCCTGCCGGTACTCGCGGTCATCGCGCCTTCTCAAGCACCCTCGCCGTCCATCGCGGAGCACACCTCGTCGAGCACCCGATTCGCGCTCACGGCGACCGGCCAGCCGGCGTAATGGGCGATGTGGGTGATCAGCTCCTCGAGCTTCTCGCGTGAGTGTCCCACGTTACGGGCGCCGCGGAAGTGCAGACGCTGCTCCGGCTCGCGTCCGAGCGCGATCAGTACCGCGCACGTGATCAGCGAGCGCTCCTCGATTCCGAGTCCGGGCCGTTGCCAGACGTCCCCGAACAGGTGCTCCATGGTGTAAGTGCGCAGTCCCTCGGGCAGGGGCGTCCCCGGCGTTGCTCCCTTGAAGAGCTTTCGGGTCACCGCAACTCCCTTCTCGAAGCGGGTCTCGGCCATCACTGGTCCTCCTTCATGTTGGTGAGCTCGTACATGATTATTTCTTCATAGCGCCGCGTACCACGGTACCGGTCTGTTCTTCGAGTGCGCGCACCGTCGACAGGATGTCTTCGGAGGCATAGCCCGTCTGGCGATAATGCTCGATCAGCGACTCGGTCGCGGTCCCCAGCGTGAGCGGCACGCCGAGCTCCGCGGCCAGCTCCGTCGCGAGTCCGATGTCCTTGCGGGCCAGCTCGACAGTGAAGCTTGGAGGTGAGAGCCGGTCGAGAAGCACGGCGCGCATGCCGCGCTCCCAGCCCGAGCTGTTCCCGCTGCTTGCCTTGACGACCTCCCACAGCAGCTCCGGATCGACGCCCGCCCGTGCGCCGAGCACTAGGCCCTCCTGTGCGGCCATCATGTTGCTGAACGCGAGCATGTTGTTGACGAGCTTCGCGACGTTTCCCGCTCCGACATCGCCAACACGGAACACGTTCGAGCCGATTGCTCGCAACAGTGGCTCGCAGCGTCCGTACGTCTCGAGATCCCCGCCCACCATGACGGCGAGCGTCCCTCGTCGTGCCCCGCCAACACCACCGCTAACCGGAGCATCCAGGAGCTCGACCCCCCGCGCGCGCGTCGACTCGGCGAGCCGCCGCACGACGCTCGGCGAGTTCGTCGTCATGTCGATGACGACGCCACCGCGCTCGAGCCCTTCGAGCACGCCCTTCTCCCCCAGCACCACCTGCTCTACGTCCGCAGGCTTTGGCAGTGAGAGGAAAACCGCGGCCGCTCCGCGGGCGGCCTCCAACGGACTCTCGACGCACTCTGCACCGGCCTCTTCGAGGCTCGCCGTCGCCTCCGCTCGCTGGTCGTGGACCCGAAGCGCGTGTCCCGCACCGATCAGGTGCAGTGCCATGGGGCTGCCCATGTTTCCGGTGCCGATGAATCCGAGTTGCATCATGCGTCCTCCACTACCGATCGAGGCGAGCTTACCACCGGTGCCGGGAACGCGTGTATCTGGCTTTGGGCGAGTCTGCCCGTATGATCGCACCGGGAGGAGCTCGCATGACCACTCCCCTGTTCCGCGACTTCTGAAGACGCCAGGAGAGGTTCGGAACGCCATTCGTTCCGTGCTGCTGAACGCCAGGCGTCATACAACCCGACTGAGCCGTGGAGCTGTGATCGATCCTGCCTCGCTCTAGACTGACTTACGGCCTCAAAGGTGGTCGCAGGGACGACCAACCCTCAACCTGTCGTGCTCTTTACCGAACTGGACAGTCTAGGGCCGCCTAGATCTTGCCGTACGCGCGCAGGGTGGACACCGCGTCGAGCGTCCAGCGACCCCGCCACTCCAGGACGGCAGCTGGACTCGGCGGCTCGAAGGAGATAGGCCAGCCGCCGTCATCCTGCTGCTGCGAGAGCAGGTGCTCCAGGTGCGCCTCGATCAGCTCGTCGGAGAACGCGCGACGCCCGACGGCGTCGGGCATCGGGCACAGCTGGAGGGGCGTGAGCCCGTAGCCCGGATCCCCTGGTTCCGCCAGGTAGAAGGAGGAGTTCTCCGCCTGCGCAACCAGTCCGTCTGCGAGCTTGTGCGCGCGCGCCGGATCCGGCACATGCTCGAGAAATGTCAGCGCCGAGACGATCTCGTGAGCATCTTCGATCGGCTCCTCGACACGGACCCAGCACCACTCGGTCGCGCGCGCCAGCCACGCGTGCTCGATGCCCTGCTCCTGCAGCAGTCCGACCAGCGCGCCAGTCGGGTTGAGCGAGTTTCCACCGAACACGGGCTGATCCCAGTGCGCCGCGTGCGGGTAGTCTAGGAGCGCCGGAAGCACAATCGGAACTCGCCCGCTGTCCTCGGCAACGGATGCAAGATAGTCGCACGAGCCGAGTGAGAGATCCGGGTCCAACACGCCGGCGGTGTTGAGCGCGCGCAGCGCGAGCTCGGTGTGAACCGGCATGCTGTCGGGGGCGCGAACGTCGGGCTCCAGAGCGTGGCCGAAGCCGCCGTCGGGGTTGCGATAGGCGCGCAACGCGGAGAGGATCGCCTGGGAGGACCCGCTACCGAACAGGTGCGCAAACAAGCTGCGCTCGAGCAGGCGCGCGTTTCGCCACATGAAATCCGCTGCTCGCTCGAGGCACTTCCCTGTATCAGGCGCAGGGCTCACGTAACGAGTCTCGCTCACCCGCGCGCAGAGGTAAAGTATTCTCTGCGGTGGGCTGCGCTCGGTGAGCAAGCGTACGGTCGTCTGCGGCGCAAGCTTCCTTGCTGGAGAGGGCGAGGGAGCTATCGATCCGATGGCGGCCACTCTGGCAGACCTTCTAAGGTCGCAATACCAAACGACGTTCTCAGTCCCGATACGCATCGCTCGAGCGGGTCGCGCGCGTTACCAGCTCGTGTCGCTTGATTCGCCACGCGTCGTTCACGCGCACGAGCTGCGAGCGGTAGGTTCCCCAGAGCGTGAAGATGCGCCCTTTGGGGCTGCGCTGGAAGTGCTGCGCCTGCACGTCGGCTCGCAGCAGCGCCTCGTCCCCTCGGAGCTCCGCCTGCGGCGGGCCGAGCAGGTGCTGGGTCGCCGCGTAGGGCTTGAGGGTCTTGGACACGAAGTCCATCCAGGCCTCGATACCGTAGACGACCTCGGCGCCGAAGCCGTGGAACTCCACATCCGGAACGAAGCAGGTCCGGTGTGTGTCGAAGTCCTGGTCGTCGATCGACGCCGTGTAGCAGACGATCACGTCCTCCGCAGCACGCCGGTCATGCAATGCCGCGCTGTCCGTTGCCGGGCTCGTCATCGGTCTCCTCCTCTTGCCAGCTCTCGTCACTAGTGCTGCACCACGGTGCCGCCGTCGACGTTGTAGGATTGTCCCGTGATCCAGGCGCCCTGCTCACTGCACAGGAAGACCGTGGCCCAGGCGATGTCGTTTCCCGTGCCCGCGCGACCGGCCGGGATCATCTGCTCGACCATGTTGTCCCATACCTTGCCGCGCGGAATGTCGTCCATCCGGTACGTGTCGATGATGCCGGGACAGATCGCGTTCACCCGGATCCCGTGTCGGCCCACCTCGCGCGCCATGCTGGCGGTGAGCGCCTGGAGGCCGGCCTTGCTCGCCGCGTACGCCGCACTGTTCGGTGGGAACATCTTGCCCGCGATCGAGGAGATGTTGATGATCGCCCCGCCCTCGCCCTGCTCGATGAGCTTCTGACCGAACGCGCGCGACATGTAGAAGCTGCCGTTCAGGTTGACGTCGATCACCTTTCGCCAGTCCTCGACCGCGAGCTCAACGACCGGGACGCGGTCGCTGCCCCGCGCTGCACCCGCGTTGTTGACCACGAAGTCCACGCGGCCGAGCTCCTTTACGGTCTGATCGACGAGCGCCGCACACGCGTCTGGGTCCGAGACGTTGCTGACCAGGGGCAACGCGCGGCGCCCCACCCCGCGAACCTCTTCAGCGACCGAGTCGATGTCCCGCCAGCCGGCGTCGCGCTCGTCGTCGGGATAGTGCTCGGGCGCACGGCCCGTGCCGGTAACGACGACGTCGCAGCCGGCTTTCGCGAGCTCCACGGCGATGGGTCGACCGATACTCCGCATGCGTCCGGCCCCCGTGACCACCGCCACCTTGTTCTCGAGTCCCGTCAGCTCCAACGCTGCCATGCTGGCTCTCCTCTGGCTAAACCGCGATTCTAGACCGATCGCAGTTTAACAATCAGCCGATTTGATCCGATCGCGCTCGCCATGCGAATGGTATAAGGAGGGGCGGAAGGGAGAAGCGGAGTGAGCAACGGGCAGGTAGACCTCGGACGGTACGACCCGATGGAGTGGTCCACCCAGCAGGATCCGTTTCCCTAGTTGTGGTGCCCCAGGACGTTGTTTACACCTGAGGGCTCTCTGAGAAGATGGGGTTGTTCGACGACCTCAGACTTCAAGGAGAACCCCCAGGTGCGACTTCATCCTAACGCGAAGCTGACTCCGTGGGCTCGCCATCGTTTGGCGCAGCGAGTTCGAGAGCAGGGTTGGCCGCTGGCTCGTGCCGCTCGAGAAGCCGGTGTGAGCCGCCCGACGGCCTACAAATGGTTGAACCGGTTCGACTCCGAAGGCCAGGTCGGATTGCAGGACCGGTTCTCTCGTCCGCACCGAATCCCGAAACGGACGCCGCTCAAGGCGATTCGCCGCATGGAGCGGCTGCGGCGGCGTCGGAAGACCGCGTGGGAGATCGCGCTGGAGACCGGGATCCCGGCATCGACGGTCTCGCGGCATCTCAAGCAGCAGGGCCTGGGCCGGATTTGGCGGCTGGAGGAGGAGCTCGATCCGCCGCAGCGCTACGAGCATGCCGCTCCTGGAGATCTGTTCCACATCGATGCCAAGCGCTTCGCGCGGATCGAGGGGGTCGGACACGCGATTCACGGCGATCGCAGTCGCAAGAAGCGAGGAGTGGGCTGGGAGGTGGCGTTCGTCTGCGTCGATGACCATACGCGCCTGGCCTACGCCGAGGTGCTGCCCGCCGAGAACGCAAAGTACGCCGTGGCGTTCTTTCGTCGAGCGTTGCGCTGGTTCGGGCGACTCGGGATCCGCTGCCAGCGCCTGCTCACGGACAACGCCAAGTGCTATGCGGAGGCCAAGGCCTTCCGCACGCTATGCGAGGAAGAAGGCATCCTGCAGAGCTTCACCCGTCCCTACACGCCCAAGACCAACGGCAAGGCGGAGCGCTTCATCCAGACGCTCAAGCGACGCTGGGCCTATCGCCAACCGTTCCGGACCTCCGCGATCCGGGCCGCCTCGCTTCCCGCCTGGCTCAAGCACTACAATCATCACCGACCCCATCGAAGCCTGGGAAAGAAACCGCCCATGGCAAGACTCAGACAGACCCGCCAACAACGTGCTTAGGTCCCACACCTAGTACGCCGCCCTGCAGAGCGAGGCGCCGGTCTACAAGCACCAGCTGACCGGGATGTTCTTTGTGTCGCGGCTGGATACCGTGTTGAAGGTGCTGGCGGACACGGTGACGTTCTCGTCGCGCTTCGCGAACCTGGCGACGGCACCCATATCGCCGGAGATCGCCGCCCAGTTACGGGAGATCGCGAAGGAGGGCTTTGGCCCGCCGACGAACACGATGCTCACCCTCGATCCCCCCGCGCAGACGGGTGGAGGAGGTGTTTGGCGCTATCGCAAGACCGTCGGCAAGGCCTTCTCCACCCGGCGGATCCTGGCGCTCGAGCCTCGCATTCGGGAGATCTGCGACCAGCTGATCGGAGCCTGGCCTGAGCAGGGGCGCGTCGACTTCGTGACCGGGTTCGCCGTGCCCTATCCGGTGCTCGTGATCGCGCACGCGCTCAATATGGAGCCCGAGCGCGAGGGCGATATCAAGCGCTGGTCCGACGACTCGGTTGCCGCGCTCGGCGTCCAGATCTCGGGCGAGCGACGCATCGAGGCCGCGCGCGGAGTGCTCGAGCTGCAGAGATACTGGGCGGGCAAGTTCGAGGAGCGTCGGGCCCACCCGCAGGGTGACTTCCTGACGGACCTGGTGAACGAGGACTTCGAGGACGAGGAGGACGGCGTCCGCAAGCTGCGGATTCCGGAGCTCACGTCGATCATCCAGCAGCTCATGGTCGCCGGAAACGAGACGACGACCAAGCTGATCAACGAGCTGATGAAGCTCCTGATCGAGAACCCGGAACAGTGGGAGAAGATCCGCGCGGATGCTTCGCTGATCCCGGGTGCCGTCGAAGAGGCACTCCGGATGTCGTCGCCGAATCAGGGCCTGTTCCGGCTCGTGAATGAGGACACCGAGCTCGAGGGCGTGAAGATCCCGGAGGGCTCGTCGCTCTGGGTGATGTTCGGTGCGGCGAATCGCGACGCCAGCGTCTTCCCGAATCCGCATCGCTTCGACCCCACGCGCGACAACCTGCGCGAGCACGTTGCCTTAGGCCGAGGTGCGCACTTCTGTATCGGCGCACCGCTCGCGCGACTCGAAACCAGGGTCTTCCTCGAGCAGCTTACCAAGCGTGTGGACCGCATCGCGTTCGCGCCGGACACCCGCTTCGAGTACGAGCCGAGCTACATCCTCCGCGGCCTCAAGAACCTCGAGATCGAGGTGCGGCGGACGTCCTGAGCTACCGGGCAGCCCTTGCCTGCGCCCGGATCACCTCGGCCCCTTGGGGATCGACGGGCATTCCGTGCACGACCTCGTTGTGCGTGTGCCCCAGCTGCTGCAACGACATGGCGGCCTGGAGCGCGGTCCAGAAGCCCTGCGCGCCCTGCATCTGGTTCACGGACTGCTTGGCGAGCCTCAGTCCCATCGACGGGCGCTGATTCGCCTTCGGCGTGAACGGAGCTCGGCATGTGTGACTTCGCGTACTCTAGCGCCCATGAGTAGCTCCCGACCGTTCCGTTTCGCCGTACAGTCTTTCAGTGCCGAGTCGTCCAAGGAGTGGCGCGAGCGGGCCCGACGTGTAGAGCAGCTCGGCTACTCGACGTTGCACCTGGCCGATCACTTCGTCGGACCGGGAGAGGTGGTCAATAAGACGAACCATCCGGTCCAGGCACTGGCCGCCGTCCCCGCCATGGCCGTGGCCGCCGAGGCGACGAACACGCTGCGCGTCGGCTGCCGTGTCTTCTGCATCGACTACCACCACCCGGCGGTGCTTGCCAAGGAGGCGGCCACGCTGGATTTCCTGTCCGATGGTCGGCTCGAGCTCGGCCTTGGCGCGGGCTGGCTGCGCGCGGAGTACGAGGCTGCGAGCATTCCGTTCGACGAACCGTCCGTGCGCGTCGCGCGGCTCGAGGAGACGATCGGAGCGATCAAGGCTCACATGGGCGACGGGGTTCTTGCCATCCAGGGCGAGCACGTGCGACTCCACTCCTACGAAGGCGTTCCGAAGCCTGTACAGAGGCCTCACCCACCGATCATGATCGGGGGAGGCAGCAGGCGCGTGCTGCAGCTCGCGGCGCGCGAAGCAGACATTGTCAGCTTCAACTTCAACAACCGGGCTGGGGTCATCGGTCCCGACGGCGTGCAGAGCGGGACGGCCGAGAAGACAGCGCGCAAGGTCGAGTGGGTGCGCGAGGCGGCCGGAGAGCGTTTCGACGCGCTAGAGCTGGAGATCGCTGCCTACTTCACCTTCGTCACCGACGAGGCAGATCAGACGCGACAGAGCATGGCTGCCGCGTTCGGCCTGTCGCTAGAAGAGATGGCAAGGCACCCTCACGCGCTGTTCGGCTCAGTGAACGAGATCTGCGAGGAGCTCCAGCGTCGTCGCGAGACCTACGGGATCTCATACATCACCGTCGGCGACGGAGCGATGGAGACCTTTGCGCCGGTGGTCCAACGCCTGGCCGGCACCTAGACCGGGACAGGCTCGATCTGGGTTAGATGGCCTCGGTGCCTCCGCGGCACCAGCGCAGCCCTCGTCGCAAGAGCTCGTGAAACACGGGCAGCTCCCAGGAGCAGCGTTCGATCCGAGGGTACTCTGCCATGAGTGGCCGCATATCGTACTTGCCCCTGCAGTGTCCGAGCGTCAGGTAGAGCACCTCCCCCTGGCCGTAGCGGTGCAGGTACATCACCAGTCGGGGCTCGTCGTCGGGCCAATCGTGCCCCACGAAGCCCGGACACTCGCCCGTGAAGCGCGTCTCGAGCAACGGCTCGATTTCTCCGTGGTACTCGCAGCAGTAGAGCTCGTCGTTCGCATCGAAGGGCTCGACACCCGCGACAAGGGGGTGATCGCCGCCCACCGACGTCACCCGGTAGGGCTGGATCGGCGGGTGCCCGATGAACTGGCTCCCGAGCGTCTCCACGTACGTGGGGTATGTCCGTGGCGTGTCGAAACCCGTGTTGCCCTCGGGCGCCTGGATGATCGCGTTCGTGCCGTGCAGCGCGAACCAACGCTTGCCGCTCGACACGAACTCGGAGAGCTCCTTCTGTTGCTCCTCGGTGGGGCGCACGTCACACGTGTAGGTGAGCAGGAAGTCGGCCGCACGAATCGCTTCGATGTCGTGGTAGTCCTCGCCCACGCGCGTGCGGACCTCCTCGTGCTCGCCGAGCAGCTTCAGGAGCTCGAGGCGGGCGTAGTCCATGTCGTGGTACTTGCCGCCTACGACGAGATAAGCCTCGATCGGGCCACTCATGCCAGCCCCACCCAACCTAGAAATTGACGCGCTTGGTGAAACCCCCGTCGATCACGAGGTTCACGCCTGTGATGAAGCTGGCCGACGGGCTGACCAGGAACACCGCAGCGCGCGCAACCTCGTCGGCGGTTCCCATGCGTCCTGCGGGAATCTGTTTGAGCGTGCTCTCGTACAGTTTGGGCACGCCTTGCTTGATCTGGTCCCAAGAGCCGCCCTCGATCATGATCGGGCCCGGAGAGATCGTGTTCACCCGAATCCCCCGGGGCGCCAGCGCCTGAGAGAGCCCGTTCGAGTGGACGATCAGCGCCGCTTTGATCGCGTTGTACGAGGTCGGACCCATGAAGGTCTCAAGCGCGGCCGTGCTGCTGACGAAGAGGACGCTGCCGTTTTCCGACTCACTGAGGGCGGGCGTCGCGGCCTCGAGGCTGCGGATGGCGCCCATGAGATCAACCTCGAAGTTCGCTCGCCACGACTTCTCGTCGGTGCCATTCCCGCCGCTCGGGTTGCTGACCAGGATGTCGAGCCCACCGAGCGCCTCGATGGCGGAGGTCACGAAGCCTTTGAGCGCAGCTCCGTCGCCGACGTCGACCGCTTCTCCCAAGACCTTGGAGCCGCGCGTTTCGAGGTCCTTCACCGCCTCCTCCACGCCCTCTTTCGTGCGCGCGCAGAGCGCGACATCCGCTCCCTCGTCCGCGAACAGGCTCGCGATGGCCCGGCCAATGCCGCGACTCCCTCCCGTCACGATCGCCTTCAGTCCCTTCAAACCGAGATCCATCCCGATTCCTCCCCAAGCCTCTCCATCGACGGCTTCCTACGTCTAGCACGATCACTGCGACTTTCCGTCGAGAGTGTCCATGCCTCCCGCATCATACACGACCGGTCCTCGGCCCTTCGGTTACTGGAGCCGTCCGTTCGAGTCAACGCAGCTTCGACGTCGCACTCTACCATGCAGCTCGGATCTGGCTGCGGAGCGTTCTACACACGGGGTCTTTGCTCAACGAGCCTGAACGATCCACCACTCGTAGCTTCCGCGTCGGACGTAGCCGAGCTGCTCGGCGAGCCGTTGCGAAGCTGGATTTGAGAGGATCGTCCGCATGTAGCGGTGCGTGGCAGAGAGCGGCGCGAGACCGGCTGCCCGGTCGGGTTTACCGCCTGTAGCTCGACCGTAGCGTTGCCTCCTATCCGCGCTTCAGCTGAGCCGCAGGGGGAGCTTGCGCAGGCGCCGCCCGGTCGCCGCGTACACCGCGTTGGCCACCGCGGCGGCGGCTGGAGGTGTGCCTACCTCACCGATGCCGCCGAGCTCTTCGCCGCTGTCGAGAATGTGCACCTCGACGTCGGGCATCTCGGACATGCGCAGAAGCGGGAAGTCGTGGAAGTTGCTCTGGACCACACGTCCGTTCTCGAGGGTGATCTCGGACTTGAGCGCGGCGGTCAGTCCGTACGCAATCCCGCCCTCCATCTGGGCGGCTACGATGTCGGGGTTGATCGCGCGGCCGCAGTCCACGGCGCACACTACGCGGTGGACGCGGATCTCGCGATCGTCGCCGACCGACACCTCCGCGACCTCGGCAACGTAGCTTCCGAACGACTCGTGCTGGGCGATGCCGAGCGCATGCCCGGACGCGAGCGGTTCGCCCCAGCGTGCGCGCCGGGCGGCGAGCTCGAGCACGCCCCGGTTGCGTGGGTGGTGGGCCAGAAGCCGCCGGCGGAACTCAAAGGGATCCTCGTTGGCGACCGCGGCGAGCTCGTCGATGAAAGCCTCTACCACGAAGCCGTTGTGCGAGTGGCCCACGGAGCGCCAGAGTCCGATCGGAACCGCGCGTCCGTGCGCGGTGGCCTCTACGCAGACGTTGGGGATGTCGTACGGTAGCTCCCCCGCGCCCTCCGTCGTGGTCGGGTCTGCGATCCAGCGTCCGATCACGCGCTCGGCGGTTTCCCGCACGCCGGACCGCACCAGCCCCGGGACCCAGGCGGGGAGATAAACCTCCGTTGCGCGCGAGGCGATGTCTGCGATCAGCGACGGTCCCACCACGTGATGCGACCAGACTGTGGGCTGTCCTTCGGAATCGAAGCCGGCGCGCAGACGGTGATAGGTGAGCGGCCGATAGTAGTCGTGCTGGATGTCGTCCTCTCGCGAGAAGAGCACTTGGACGGGCCCATCGACCTTGCCCGCCAGCTCCGCTGCCTCGGCCACGAAGTCGAACTCGAAGCGGCGACCGAAGCCTCCGCCGGCATAGGTCTGGTGCGCAGTCACCCGGTCGGTGTCGATTCCCAGAGTCATGGCTGCGGCGCGTCGCGCTGCTGAGAGGTTCTGCGTGGGAGCCCAGAGCTCGCAGGTCTCGCCGTGGACCCAGGCCGTGCAGTTCTGCGGCTCCATCGTGGCATGGGCCTGGAAGGGAAGCTCGTAGATCGCCTCGATCGTGCCGGCTGAGCGCTCGAGCTCGCCGGCGGCGTCGCCCTCGTCGGTGATCTCCTTGCCACCCTGTGAGGCGAGCTGGCCGAATTCCTCGGTCATCGACGCGCTGCTGAGCCCGGCGTGCTCGCCCTCTTCCCACTCGACCTCCAGAGCATCCGCCACCGAGCGAGCGCGCCAGTAGCCGTGCGCCACCACGGCGAGGCCGGATGCGATCTCGATTACCTCGACATCCTCGGGCACGTCGCCGCGATGACTCGCGAGCCTTCCGCCGAAGACCGGCGAACGCAGGACCACTGCCGTCCGCAGTCCCTGGGGCCTGACGTCGATGCCGAACTGCGCGCTCCCGTCGACCTTGCCACGCGCGTCGAGGCGCGGGACGGGTCGACCGATGGTCTTCCAGTCGGCGGGCAACTTCAGCTTCGGCTCGTCTGGAACCCGATAGGTGGCCGCCTGGGCCGCGAGCTCCCCGTACGAGGCGCTTCGCCCACTGGGTTCGTGCAGCACGCGCCCTTCGAGCGCAAGCATTTCGCGTCGTGAACCTCCCAGCGCTCGGCAGCGGCGCGCACGAGCATCTCGCGCGCGGCAGCGCCCGCTCGGCGCAGCGGCTCCCAGGAGTCTCGCACGCTCGAGCTGCTGCCAACCATCTGCATGTGATCCGCGTCCGCGAAGCTGATCTCGACGTCTTTCGGGTCGACTTCGAGCTCCTCGGCGAGTAGCTGTGCGAGGGCGGTGGTCACGCCCTGACCGATCTCCGCGCGGTCGATCACGAAGCCGATCCGGCCATCGCGCTCGATCCGGATCCAGACGTCAGGTGCGAAGCCCGCACCGGCAGCGTCGGTGGGAGCGGCTCTAGCTTCTCGAAGCGAGACCCCGAGCGCGAGTCCGCCCCCCGCCAGGGAGGTCGCGACCAGGAAGCCGCGGCGTGTGAGCTCGGTGACGCTCACGTCGCGCTCTCCGTGGTCGACGACCGGGAGAGCTCCCGCGCGGCGCGATGAATCGCGCGCCTGATCCGGACGTAGGTACCGCAGCGGCACAGGTTGCCCGACATGGCGGCATCAATGTCGGCGTCGCTCGGCTGTGGCTTGTCGGTCAGCAGAGCCACGGCCGACATGATCTGGCCGGACTGGCAGTAGCCGCACTGCGGCACGTTCTCCGCGATCCAGGCACGCTGCACGGGGTGGTCTGCGGCCTGTGACAGACCCTCGATCGTCGTCACGCTTCGGTCCACCGCGGCGGACACTGGCAACGAGCACGAGCGCACGGGCTGCTCGTCGAGGTGGACGGTGCACGCGCCGCAGAGGCCGCGTCCGCAGCCGAACTTGGTACCAGTGAGCCCGAGGCTGTCGCGAAGGGCCCACAGCAGCGGCGTGTCGGCCGGGACGTCGACCGTATGCTCCACTCCGTTCACGATCAAGCGGAGTGCCAAGAAGCCTCCCTAACTTTGGCGGGGCGACACCAGGCGGCTGGGGTCGCCCTGGTTCAGGTACTTGATGAACGGGTCGCGGGTCGGATCCGAATGCCACTCGTACTCGGTGCGGGCCGCGATCTCGTCCGCACGCTCCCGACCGTACAGCCGCGCGATGATACCGAGAGCCATGTCGATGCCGGCCGAGACTCCCGACGAGGTGGCGAACGCCCCGTCTTCCACCCAGCGCGCTTCCTCGATCCAGCGCACCTTGTCGCCCTGGCTCGCCGCAAAGGCGAAGAACTGCTTGTTCGACGTCGCGCGGAGCCCATCCAGGACACCCGCCTTCGCGAGGAGTGCCGAGCCCGAGCAGACCGACATCGTGACCTCCGCCGACAGCGAACGCGCCCGGAGGAAATCGAGCAACTTCCCATTTTCGAGCTGGGGCGCGGTGCCAATCCCGCCCGGCACCAGGATGAGGTCGAGCTCTGGACACTTGTCAAAGCCAACGTGGGCGACCGTTTCGGGCCCCTGCGCCGACGCGACGGCCCCCGGCGCGTCTGCCACGGTCACGATCCGCAGCTCCGGTCCAATGGAGCCGAACATCTCGAGCGGTCCGTACAGGTCCAGAAGCTCGAAGTCTTCGTAGAGGACTGCGCCCAGTGTGCGCGCGTCTTTGCTCACGGGCGCATCCTAGCACGGAGGATCCTCAGATCCCGGCCGCCTTGTCGCGTCTCGACGCCAGGGCTGGCGAAATAGAGCGAGTACGCCGGGTCGAGCGGTCGTAGACTGATGGCGGCATGGGGACACGGATCGCACTGGTTCTGGGCGCCGGCGGGGCGACAGGTGGGGCCTTTCACGCTGGTGTTCTCTCCGCCCTCGAGGAAGCCACCGGCTTCGATGCCCGGAACGCAGAGCTGATCGTCGGCACCTCTGCCGGCGCCATGGCGGGGGCGCTCCTGCGGGGCGGTCTGCCGCCAGTCGATCTGGTCGCGCGAGCGCGGGGAATCGAGCTCTCCCGGGAAGGGCAGCGGGTCGCGGAGAAACTCGGGCCGGTTCCCGAGCCGCCCTCGCTGCGCCCGGACTGGACGAACGGGATTCCGGGTCCCGCCGAGCCGGGAGCGCTCGCGCGGGCATTCCTCCGCCCCTGGTCGGCACGCCCGGGCGCCCTCATGGCGGCGGCTCTACCGGAGGGCACGCACTCTTCAGAGCCGCTGTCGCTTCTGCTGGAGTCTCTGTTCGACAGGGGCTGGCCAGAGGCGGCTCTCTGGCTGTGTGCGGTACGACTGTCCGACGCCCAGCGGGTGGTCTTTGGTCGCGACGCGCTTGCCGAGGCCACGGTAGGGCGCGCAGCCGCGGCGTCCTGTGCGATTCCCGCCGTCTACGCGCCGGTTAAGATCGGAGGGGAGCGCTACGTCGACGGCGGTGTCCACTCTCCCACGAACGTGGATCTCCTTGCGAAGGAGCAGCTGGATCTCGTCGTCGTGAGCTCGCCGATGTCCGCAGCCGGACGGAGCTGGAGGCTCAGCCCCGACTTCGCGCTGCGCCAGCTCTGCCGGGCGACGCTCGCAAGAGAGGTCGCGCTCGTTCGACGCCACCGCAATCACGTGCTCGTCTTTCAGCCGACGGCGACTGATCAGCGCGTCATGGGACCGAACCCCATGGACACCTCGCGCCGTGGCGACGTCGCCCTCCAGGTTCGAGCGTCCGCTCTCGAGCGGCTGCGGCGGCGCGACGTGCGCCAGCGCTTCGGGGCCGTGCTCGCGGGCTAGTCGATCACGTCGCCCCAGGCGCGGCGCTCTTCCTCGAAGGGCGCGCCAACCACCTCGCACTCCCGCCCAAGAAACATAGTCGCACGACGCTCGCTGTCGTACGGCTCCCAGCCGGGGTCGCCGTCGCGGGCGAACGCCAGCCACGCATCCATCATGCGAGCTTCGAGGCTCTTCGCATCTGGTCCACTTCCGGCGAAGAGCTCGGCGTGCTCGAGGGTGCCGAACACGAAGGGCAGCTCCACGGCGTGGCAGGCGCCGAGCATGCCGCCGAGCAACGGAGACTCCCAGGTCACGAGATAGGCGTACACTCGCTCTCCCTCTGCGACCTGTGCATCGGCGAGGCGAACGGCCGGGATACCGAAGATGCGGTCCGTCTCGATCGCACAGAACAGCTCTTGCGGACTCGTTCCCGCCTTGCCCTCACGCGCCTTCCGGTAGGCCTCGATCAGCAGGCTGGCGTGGGAGGTCCCGGAGCCGTCCCGGCCGGGAACCCTCTGTTCCACGTCCTTGAGCAGCTTTGCGTCGTCTAGCGTCAAGATCTCTGGATCCATCGCCGCGAACAGCCGCCACTCGTCGCGGTTCGTGCCGACGAGCACATCGACGCCGCGCGCGGAGCCCTCGCGGATGGCGTCGATCGGGCGCTTGGTCAGCGCGTCGCCGTCTACGACGGGTCCTAACGTGAGCACGGCGCCCTCGATCGGCTCCTGCTGCAGGCGCTGCATCAACCGGCCCTGTGCCTCCAGAAGCTCCTCGCACGGGAGTTCCCGCAGCTTTTCGGCGTCCGCCGGGGCGACACCCAGCTCGCCGAGATAGAGCTCCGCGACCTTGCTCGCGATCTCACGGCTCGCGGCGTTGTGAGCCGCGCCGCTCTGGGGGATGGCGCGCCGGAACAGCCCGCGGGCGGCGGGCAGTCCGAGCAGAGTCCCCACACTCATGCCACCAGCCGACTCTCCGAAGATGGTGACATTCGCCGGATCGCCTCCGAACTGCGCGATGTTGTCCCGCACCCACTCGAGGGCGACCACCTGATCCAGAATGCCTGCGTTGGGGTTCGTGCCGATGGCCTCGCCACACAGATCGGCCAGGTGCAGGAAGCCCAGCGCGCCCAGTCGATAGTTGACGGTGACGACCACCACGTCGCCTCGACGTGCGAGTGGCGCGCCGTCGTAGAGCACCTGCGAGCCGGATCCAATGACGAAGCCACCGCCGTGGATCCAGACGAGCACCGGCCGGCCTGCGTCGTCGGCGGCGGGCGTGTACACGTTCAGGTACAGGCAGTCCTCACTCTGGGGGCCGACGTCCATGCCTGGGAGTACGTCCAGCTCGATCGTCCCCTGAGGGGCTGAGCCGCCGAACTCGCTCGCATCCCGCACCCCCTCCCAGTGCTCGGGTGGAACCGGCGCGCGGAAGCGCAGCTCGCCGAGAGGCGGTCGCGCGAAGGGCACGCCCCGGAAGATCTCCATGCCGTCGTCACGGACCCCCGCCACCTTCCCGGACACCGTCTGAATCGTGACCGTCACCGCTGCTTTCCTCCCGCAGTTGACATCGAGTTCTGGTTGCTTAGTATACCAAGCACTTGGTTGGAAGCAACATCGAAACAGGAGATAGATGATGGCTGAAACAGCTTCGAGCTACGCGGATCTCACTGAGCGCTTCGGGAACGGCATCGTCGAGCAGATCGAGCGGATGCAGGACTCTCAGGCGAGTGCCCTCGAGAGCTTCCGGGAGGCCTTCGAGCGCTTCGCGCCGGCTCTCCCGAACGTGGACTACTCGATCCCCCAGGCGATTGGCGCAGCCAATTTCGCGCTCGCAGAGCAGCTGCTGGCCGTACAGAAGAAGTATACGCTGGGCCTGCTCGAGTCGCTCGCCCCGAGGAAGAGCGCGGAGTAGTTCGTTTCCCGTTGACCTGGCGGTCGGCTGCGTCACATAGTGGCGAGCGAGGTCCCCCCCCGTGCGGCTCACGAATCAAGATGCCTCCTTTCTGTATGGGGAGACGGCGAGCGGGCCGATGCACGCCTCCACGTTCTGCGTCTTCGAGGGAGCGATCCCTTTCGAGACGGTCCTCGAGCAGATCGGGCGGCGCCTGCATCTGGTACCACGCTATCGGCAGAAGCTCGCCTTCGTGCCGTTCAACCTGGCGCACGCCCGCTGGGTCGACGATCCGGACTTCAAGCTCGAGAATCACATCGTGCTGCACAAGCTTCCTCTGGGCAGCAGCCTGCAGGACGCGATCGAGGTGGGCGTGGAGCTGGCGGAGCCACTCATGCCCCGCGATCGGCCGCTCTGGACGACCTACGTGCTGGAGGGCGTGCCGGATCGCACCGTGTTGCTGTTCCTCGGCCACCACACCATGATCGACGGCGCGTCCGGGGTGGACATCTTCTCGGTGCTGATGGATGCAGATCCGAATGCGGAGCAGCTGCCTCCGCCTCCTCCATGGGAGGCGGAGCCGGTTCCGGGTGTGCTGGAGCTCCTCGGCGAGGCCTTCAGCGACAACCTGCGCGCGCTTGTCGAGCAGAATCCGCTCCTGGCTCCACGCTGGGACCGCTCGCGCAACGAGATGCTGCGCCGTGGCACCGAAGTGATCACGCGCATGACCACGACGCCCGTGATCGGAGCGCCCTGGAACGCTGCGTCCGTCGGGCCGAAGCGGAAGTTCGCGTGGACCAAGTACAGCCTCGCGGAGTTCCGCAGCATCCGGACCGCGTTCGGCGGGACCGTGAATGATGTAGTCCTGACCGCCGTCGTCGAGGCAGCGGCGCGCTACCTGCGCTTCCACAACGAGAACACAGGTGGTCAGCAGATGCGCGTGATGTGCCCGGTGAACGTGCGGCGCGAGAACGAGCGCGGCACCCTCGGCAACCGGGTGTCGGCGATGTTCCCCATGTTCCAGGCGGAGCCGATGGGAGTCGTCGATCGGCTCGCGAGCGTGCGGGAGGAGACCGAACGGATCAAAGCGAATCGGGAGCCGCAGGCGCTGGAGCTCTTGACGGAGTCCGCGCCGACGATCGCTCCCGCGGCGATGGCGCAGACGCTCTTGGTCGGAAGCCCCCTGGACCCGACAGCGTTGGCGGCGCGGATGCCTTTTCCCGTGCCGCCTAGCAGGCTGCGGAGAAAGTGACTGGGTTGGGCGGGACGCCTCTGACGGGAGGCGTGCCGAGCAGGGAGAGGGATCGCCGTTCCCGGTACGAACCGGTTCGGTGTCGCACGGGTAGATCTTGCGGGATCATGAGCTATGTCGCCTCCAACAGGTTGCGGATACGGACCAGGTTGTAGGCCGCAGCAGTGAAGGTGAAGACCCAGCCGACCCGATCCGTGCCCCGGTGCCGGGTCTTGCGCATCAAGCCCACCGTCTTCATCCAGCCAAACACCTCCTCCACCCGTTTGCGGAAGCGCTGGCTCACCTCGTAGCCCGGGTGTCCTGTGGTCCTTCGATCGATCGCGCTTCGGCGGTTCGTCGTGTTCTGTGCCACGTGCGGGGTAACGCTCCAGGCCCGAAGCGCCTGCACAAAGCTCTTGGCGTCGTAGCCCTTGTCTCCAGCCAGGGTGATCCGGCGAGCGCCCCCCAGACCCAGCACCATCTCGAGAGCCGCTTCGCGCTCCGCATACCCCGACGCCTGAGTGAGCTTCGCCGCCACCACCAGGCCGTTGCGGTTCTCCGTCACGACGTGTCCCTGATACGCGAGCCGCGCGCCCTGGCCCCTCATCCCCGCCAGTCGGGCGTCCGGATCCGTCCTCGACGCATGCGTCTGGTTGCTCCGCTTCTCGCCCCGGAAGTTGACCGTCGGGTTGCCCGGGTCGTCATCGTCCCTGCGCTTCTCGTCCTTGCGCACGAAGCTCTTCTGGCTCGCCCACGCCTCGATCAGCGTCCCGTCCACCGTGAAGTGCTCCGATGACACCAACCCCTCCGACTCCGCCTGCGCCAGCACCGCCTCGAAGAAATGCTGAGCGATCTCGCCCTTCAGCAGCCGTTCCCGATTCTTGGTGAACACCGTCGCGCTGAACACCTCATCGTCCAGCTCCAGGCCCACGAACCAGCGGTAGAGCAGGTTGTAGTCGATCTGCTCGATCAGCTGGCGCTCGCTCCGGATCGTGTACAGCACCTGCAACAGCAGCGCCCGCAACAGCTGCTCCGGCGGGACCGACGGTCGGCCGACCCCTTTGGCGTAGATACCATCGAAGCGTCGCGACAGCTGCTCCAGCGCCGCGTCCACCAGTCGCCGGATCGCTCGAAGCGGATGGTCCTCGGGAATCCGGGACTCCAGCGATACGTAGCTGAAGATCCCACCCTGGAGCGTCTGCGGTCCTCTCACATCTCCCCCTTGGGGCTTCCCTCAAAGGTACCCTTCGATGAGGAGTTTTTCAGCAGCCTGCTAGGACAGGAGTGAGCCAGCCGCACTTTGGCTACAACTTCGTCTGCACGAATGTTCCCTTCATGCAGGTCCCTCAGTACATCCAGGGCCACAAGCTGCTCGACCTCGTTGGGGAGATCATGCTGAGCGGGACGGTTGGCTACGGCGTAGCGGTCTGCAGCTACAACAAGGAGCTCGCGTTCTGCCTGACGAGTGACCCGCGCCTGCTACCTGACGTGGATCGAATGCTCTCGTATCTAGACGAGGCCTTCCGGGAACTCGTGGAGGAGGCGCGCCGCCACAGTGCTGCGAGGGACGCGGCGGCGTGAGTCCGCGAGCCTGCCTACAGGCGCAGCGGCTCCTCCATCGTCTCAGTGAGGCCTTCCATATCGTAGGACATGATGACCAGATCGCGCGGGTTCCCCTCCCGGTCCTCGGCGTAGTCAGCGAGCAACGCTTCAGACACGAAGCCCAGCCGCCGGAACGCAGCCTGCGCGCCCTGCTGATCGGAGGTCATTTGAGCCGTGAGCTTCTTCAATCCCCTGGCCCGGGCCAGATCGAAGATCTGCGAAGTGAGGTTACGCCCAAGGCCGAGGCCGCGAACCGCAGGACCCACGTTCACGCGGATCTCGCCGACGCGGCGCGTCCACGGGGCTGGGTTGCGGTGCACCGTCGCGTAGCCCACGAGGGCGTCGTCATCGAAAGCCACCAACGAGGTCGAATCACCTGTCTCGAGGTTCCGGACCCAATCGTCGACCACCTCCGGATTCGTGATGTCGACGCGCAGAAAGAGCAGGTCCTCCCGGGGCAGCGCGTTCGCGAACGCGAGGACCGCGTCTCGATCTCGCGCCGTCATCAGGCGGATCTCGATCTTGGACCCGTTCGAGAGCGCGACCTCGCGTGGATAGCGATTTGTGAGCTCGGCGAGCGACATGCGGCTGTTCCTCCCGTGTACCCCCACCTTTATCACATGGCCTTCACAGCGGCGAGCGCTGCGAGTAAAGTGGGACGCGGGGGGTTGGCGGGAGTGGAGTGATGGCGAACAGGCGGCGGGAAGCCTTCGACCCCCTCAAAGCCCTGCGCGACCTGCTCGATCGCGGGGAACGCCGGGTAAACGAGATCCTCTCGGAGTTCAGCGCGCGGGATGACATGAACGCGCTTCGGGCGCGCCTCTCGGAGGCGACCCTCGACGCGCAGAAGCGTTCGTGGGAGATCTGGGCCCGCTACTTCCGGAGCATCAACCTGCCCACTCGCACCGACATAATCCAGCTGGGGAAGCGCGCCTCCGAGATGGAGGAGGGCATCGCGCGGATCGAGGCGCAGTTGCGGCGCCTGAATCGGCGCCTCGCGAGCTCGGGCGAGGACATCGCCGGTGCTCCAACGCAGGGTCGACCCCGTGGCCCGCGGCGCACACGCCGTCCCCCGAGCGAGTCCAGGGAAGCCACTGAGGAGAGACAATGACCACCGCGCCAGAGCTCGATCGCAAGTCCATCGGAGATCGCGTGCGCGAGGAGGTGGAGCGTTCCCTGCAGCGTGGAGTGAAGGGACTCCAGTACCTGAGCGCCGATGTCCCGGACGTCGGCATGACGCCGAAGGACGAGATCTACAGTCGCGGGACGCTCCGGCTGTTTCATTACAGACCGCAAGTCGACGAGGTGTATCGCGTCCCGATCTTGCTGGTCATGTCGCTCGTCAGCCGCTCGTACATCTTTGATCTCACTCCGGGTCAGAGCCTGGTCGAGTTCTTGCTGAACCAGGGCTATGACGTCTACATGATCGACTGGGGCGAGCCCCGTGCGGAAGACTCGCGGCTGCGGATGGAGAACTACGTGCTCGACTTCATCCCGGACTGTATCGATCGCGTGCTCGCGGACTGTGGCGAGCCCGATCTCTCGCTGACGGGCTATTGCATGGGCGGTTCGCTCGCCCTGATGTACGGGGCGCTCCACTCGGACGGGCCCGTGAAGAACCTCGCGTGCTTCACGACCCCCTACAACTACGACGGTATGGGACTCTTCAAGGAGTTCTCCGATCCGAAGCACTTCGACGTCGATCGCATCGTCGATACTCTCGGCAACGTGCCTCCCGAAATGATGGCGCGGTCGTTCGAGATGCTGCGGCCCGTCTCGCGCGTCGCCGGACGTATCCGCCTCTGGGACAACATGTGGAACGACGAGTTCGTTCGCTCGTACCGTGTGTTCGATCGTTGGGCGAACGAGCAGATTGCCTTCCCAGGGGAGTGCTTCCGGCAGAGCACGAAGGAGCTGCAATGGGCCAACAAGCTCTACAAGGGCGAGTTCCGGCTCGGACGGAACCTAGTCGATGTCTCGCAGATCCACGTGCCGTTCCTGCACGTGATGGCCGAGCACGACCACATCGTTCCCTATGAGGCGGCCCGGGAGCTGGTAGATGCCGTGGGCAGCGAGGACAAGCAGTCGATCGTGCTCAAGGGGGGTCACGTCAGCTTGATCTCCGGTCCGAATGCCGTACGCCGCATGTGGCCCGCTTTTGACAACTGGCTCTCGGTGCGCTCGCTGTGAAGATCGACCGCGAGTACCCGCGCGAGGTGCGGATCGACGGCAGGAACGTGCGCCTCGGGCTGATGAGCTCCGACGACCGCGCCAAGCTGCAAGCCCTGGCGCAGGTCGTTCCAGAGCACGATCTGCTCTTCATGCACCGCGACATCACGAGCCCACGCGTCCTCGACGCATGGCTCGACGATCTCGAGCGCGGGGATCTGGCAACCGTGCTGGCCGAGGAGAACGGTGCGGTGCTGGGCTACGCCACGATCGAGCCGGAGCGCGAACCATGGTCGCGCCACGTGGCCGAGCTGCGAGTGCTCGTCGCGCCCTCGGTGCGCGGGAGTGGGATCGGGCGACTGCTCACCCAGGAGGCCTTCGCAGTGGCGCTGTCGGCAGGGATCGAGAAGATCACCGCGCGCATGACCCCGGACCAGAAGGCCGCCGTGCGGACCTTCCAGGGGCTCGGCTTCAAGCCCGAGGGCCTGTTCCAGGAGCACGTGAAGGACCGGGACGGCGTGTGCTACGACCTGCTCGTGCTCTCGCACGACGTCGCCGGCTTCCATGCAATGCTCGAAGCCTACGGCGTGGCCGAATTCCTTGGCGAGTAGTGTGGAGCTCCGTGCCCTCGCCATCGATCTCGATGGCACCCTGCTCGGCCCCGACGACGAGGTGAGCGAGCGCAACCGCGCCGCCCTCGGTGCCGCACGTGCCGCCGGGCTGCACGTCATCATCGCCACGGCCCGCTGGTACCAGAACGCCGAGCGGGTCGCCGTGTCACTGGGCCTGTACGGCCCGGTCATCGCCTGCTCCGGCGCCGAGGTACGACGATTGCCGGAGGGCACGGACCTGATGGACGTGCGGATGCCACAGGCCTTTGCCGAGCAGCTCTTCGACGTCTGCGACGCGAATCGGTGTATCGTCTACGCGGCTTTCGACGACGATGTGCTGATGAAGATCGACGGAGATGTCGACCAGGCGCTGCTCCTGCCCGAGATTCGTCGAGTCCCGAGCCTGCAACGGGCCGCGCACGTGGCTCCGCGGATCGTGATGATTCAAGGTCGTCGGATCCGTCAGCTCGTGCACGAGACCCTGGCAGCGGAGTGGAAGGATCGAGTCCGCTTCGTCACCTCGATCACGACCCAGGGCCACGAGCTCCTCACGCTCACCGCCACCGGCGCCGACAAGGGGCTTGCCCTCGCGACCGCCTGCAAAGATCTTGGCATCAGGGCCGAGCAAGTAGTGGCCCTCGGTGATGCGGAGAACGACGTTGAGCTCTTTGCGGCCGCCGGCGCCTCTTTCGCGATGGGTCAGGCGAGCGATGCGGTCAAGGCCGCCGCCACCGCCGTGACAGGAACCAACGAGGAAGACGGCGTCGGCATGGCAGTAGAACGCCTGCTGGAGAAGGGCGCAAGGGCCTTCGACTGAGACGCCTCACTCCCGCAACACGATGTCCAACTGAAGGAGTCAGAGATGCCAGGGACTTCGATCCTCGATGCGGTCAAGATCCAGGCGCGGGCTCTCATCCCCGTCGTGAAGGCGCTCGAGGCTGAGCTCGGCAAGGAGAAGGCTCATGCGATCGTCGGGAAGGCAATCGCCGATTCCTATGCTGTGTACGCCGCGAGCCGTACGAAGGATAGGAATACGCATCCGGGCGACAGTGCCTCGGGAGGGTTCGAGTATCCTTCAGAGTCCAAAGTCGTGGAACGAACCGATACGACCTACGCCACGAACATCACGAGCTGCGCATTCGCTGATTACTTTCGACGGATCGGCGAGCCTGAGATCGGTGCGCTTTTGACCTGCGGAGTCGACTTCGCCGTCGAGAGTGAGACCAGGCCGGACTGGGAGTTCTCCCGCGTGCAGACGCGGATGCAAGGCGCACCCTTCTGCGACTTCCGCTGGCGACGACGCACGACCGAGGTCTGAGGCGTCAGGCGGCGTGGCGCTCCGGGCGCGGGAGGCCGCGGCGCTGCGCGCGACACTCCAGGCGCAGGTCTTCCATGACGTGGTAGAGCGTGCGGGTCGCCCCCGCGACCTCGGTGATCGGCCCGAAGCGCACGGGCTCGCCGATCAGCACGTGGACGGGTCCGGCTCGGCGTTCCGACGAGCCCTTTGGTTGCAGCGTACGGAGCCCGTCCATGTAGATCGGCACGACGGGTACGCGTTTCTTGAGTGCCAGGATCGAAGGCCCGTGGCGGAACTTTCCCATCTTGCCCGTGGTGGTGCGCGTGCCCTCCGGGAAGATTCCGATCGAGCCGCCGTGGTCGATCAGCCACTCGGCGTGCTGAAGCGAGCGCGAGCCGCCGCCGCGCTGGATCGGGAAGGACCCGTACATGAGCGAGCGCCACCAGCCCTGCTTGTAGATCTCCTTGCGGCCCTTGATGAACCAGCGGTCCGCTGCGGAGCCGAAGTAGGTATTGTCCCGATAGCGCGCCGGTATGGCGGCGATCAGAGCCGCACCATCGAGGTGGCTCGCATGGTTCGCGATGAAGATCACTGGACCGCGAAGATCCGTCACCCGTTCGGCGCCGTCTATGACGAAGGGATCGAAGTGGCGGCGCGCGTGACGTGTGTGGACCCAGGGGCGCGCGAGCCGTCTGATCATGCGCGCGGGCAAGCGGATCTGCCAGTAGTGTGGGCCTGTCGTCTCGGTCGTTTGACCGACGAGGCGAATGAAGAGGTTCATGTCGATGGCGGGGAGCACGACGCGCTCCACACCGCGCATGCTCAGGTGCGCCGCTCCCAGCGTATGGGCGGCGGCGTTGTTCGGAAGCTCGACCACCGAGCAGAAGTCGTATTCACCCAGGAGCGAGTACTGCTCAATCAGCCTCCCCTCCGCGCCCGCCACCTCGGCTGCGATGGCCGAGCCGCCGCGAAAGCGTTCCTTCAGCGACCGGTTGCCCACTCCCGTCAGTCTGGAAAGTACGATGTAGCGAGGCACGACTACGGACCGTCCAGCAGCATCTTGGTGAACTCCTCGACGCTCATGGCAGGTAGCGTTGTCACCTCGATCGTTCCACGCGCGCCCAGCTCGACCGAGATACGGGCGATCACCTCGTTGCTCGCGGCCTCGACCACGTTCACGAAGTCGTAGGAGCCCAGCACCGCGTACTGCGCGGTTACCCTCCCACCCATGGTCTCGATCTCCTTGTTGACCTGCGCAAGCCGCTGCGGTCGCTCCTTCAGCGTCTTGCGGCCCTCGTCGGTGAGCTTCGAAAGCATGATGAAAGTCGCCATCCAGGCCTCCTCTCGGCTATCTTACTCCCGGGGACGGAGCGGAGGAAGCGATTCATGCGTGCCTTCGTGTGGAATGACGTGGGCTCGCTCGATCTCGTAGCTGGGGTGGCCGTGCTGGGCTCCGGAACCATCGGTCTGCTCTCCATCCCGACGGCACCCGCGCACGTGTACGCCAACAGCGTCGACGGGCTAGATCGAGGTGCTATCCACCCGCACTGAGCCTTGCTTTCAGTCGACAGTATCGAGCCAGCTCAAGAGATCTTTGACTACCTCTGCGCGGCTCGTCTCGTTGAACATCTCGTGACGACCACCGGGGTAGAAGCGGTGGCTGACTCTCTTCAGCCCCGCCTTCTGGTACCGCCCGAGCAGCTTCTCGAGGCCCTTGAGCTTGCGATGTACGGGGTCCTTCTCGCCGGAGAAGATGTAGATCGGGAGCTTCTTTGGAATGCGCGCGATGTTTCCCACGCGTCCCATTAGTCGCAGCGCGTGGAACATGTCGATCAGGCTCTGCACCCGCAGCACGAAGCCACACAGCGGATCAGCGACGTACTTGTCGACCTCTTTCTGGTCGCGAGACAGCCAATCGAAGTCTGTCCGCGCGGGACGGAAGTCTCTGTTGGAGTTCCCGAAGAGCAGACGTCCCAGGAGCGCGCTATCCGCCCTCTGCCCCAGGCGCCAGCGTTCAAGACGCGCAGCGAGACCCGAGAGCCGCAACATGAAGCCGCCTCCAGCAGTCGACCCCGACAGCACGGCGCCGGAGATCGACTCGCCCTGCTCGTAGAGGTACTGCTGGGCCAGCAGCGAGCCCATACTGTGTCCGAGCAGGATTCGGGGCACGTCTGGATGTTCGGCCGCGACCAGGTCGTTGAGCTCTCGGAGGTCCTGGACGCAGCGATTCCAGCCGTCTTCTCCCATGTCACCGAGCAAGTCGGACGCGGCCGTTCGACCGTGACCCCTCAGGTCAGGTGCGTAGACGGCGTAGCCAGCAACGCAGAGGGCGCTCGCGACCTCCTCGTAGCGTAGGGCGTGCTCGCCCATCCCGTGGGCGATCTCCACGACCCCGCGAACGAGACCCTGCGGGCGCCACTCATAGAGGTGAAGCCGCGCGCCGTCGCTCGCGACAAGGCTCCGTGTCGCGCTTTGCACCCCGGCTACTTGCCCTTGAAGACCGGTGCTCGCAGAATTTCGCTCATTGGCTCCTCCCATATCTCGAACGCAGTCACAGTATACTCGCAGCGAAACATCGCGGAAGGGACTCCCCACCATGAAGCTTGGACTCACAGCCGCCGCTTTCGGCGCGCGCCTCACCATCGACCTCGATCGCATCAAGGAGGCTGAGGGCTTGGGATTCGACTCTGCGTGGACCGCGGAAGCCTACGGCAACGACGCGGTGACGACGGCGGCCTGGATTCTCGCCAGCACGACGAAGCTCAGGGTCGGCACGGCCATCATGCAGATGCCCGCGCGCACACCGGCGATGGCAGCGATGACGGCGATGAGCCTCGACCACCTTTCTGGCGGTCGCTTCATCCTCGGGATCGGAGCCTCGGGTCCCCAGGTCATCGAGGGCTGGCACGGGGTTCCTTACGGCCGCCCGCTCACACGGACGCGCGAGTACATCGAGATCATCCGCAAGGTGCTCGCGCGCGAAGAGCCGCTGACGCACGACGGCTTTCACTACCACATCCCGATCGGCGGCGAGGGAACGACTGGGCTCGGCCGGCCGCTCAAGAGCATCCTGCACGGGGACACGGGCCTGCCCATTTACACCGCCTCGATCAGCTCGGCCGGTCTGCGCTGTGCGGGTGAGGTGGCGGACGGCGTGTTCCCCATCTGGATGGACCCCGAACGCTTCGACGTCGTGGGAGAGCCGCTTCAAGAGGGCTTCGCGAAGGCGGGTGGGGGCAAGAGCCTTGAGAACTTCAACGTGTGCCCCATGGTCGCGGTCGCGATCTCCGACGATCTCGAGAAGGCGCGCATGCCCTTCAAGATGAACATGGCGCTCTACATCGGTGGCATGGGGGCACGCAACAAGAACTTCTACAACGACTACGCCAAGCGGCTCGGCTTCGAGGAGGCGGCGGTCAAGATCCAGGATCACTACCTGGCTCGTGAGCGTAAGGAGGCGGTGGCTGCCGTTCCTGACGAGCTCGTCGACGCCGTAGCGCTCGTCGGCACCGTGGACCGCATTCGCGACCGGCTCGGCGCCTGGAAGGAGGCCGCGAAGCAGCGTCGGGTGGACACGCTGCTGATCGGCACGGGCCAGCCGGAGGCGCTCCAGCTATTGGCCGAGGAGCTGCTCTGAGCGCGACGCGGTGCCCCGAGTCGACCTGTCGCTAAGCGAGGCGAGGCGCATCGCGCTGGCTGCCCAGGGCTTCGATCGCGCGCGCCCCGCGCGGGTCGACGCACGCCATCTGCGACGCGCGGTCCGCCAGCTCGGCCTGCTGCAAATCGACTACGTGAATGTCCTGGGGCCGGCGCAGTATCAGGTGCTCTTCTCGCGCCTCGGTCCCTACGAGAAGTTGCGCGCGGACGACCTGCTGTATCGCACTGGCGAGTTCACGGAGGCGTGGGCGCACGAGGCGTCGATCCTGCCCGTGGAGAGCTGGCCGCTCTTGCGCTACCGCAGAGAAGGTCACCGGGGGCGCCCCTGGGGGTTCGAGAAGTTCCTGGAGCAGCACAGGAGCTACGTCGAATGGGTCTTCGGCGAGGTCCGCGCGCGAGGCCCACTCACGGCGAACGACCTGAACGAGCCCGATGGCGTACCGCGGCGTCGGGGGACCTGGTGGAGGCGCTCGGTGCCGCAGCTCGTGCTTGAGGGGCACTTCGGCCGGGGGCGGCTCGCCGTGACGCAGCGGTTGCCGAACTTCTCGCGGGAGTACGACCTGGCGAGCCGTGTGGTGCCGCGGGAGCACCATCGCCGCAAGGTCGGACGCGACGAGTCCGAGCGCGAGCTGCTGCACCTTGCCGCACGCTCGCACGGTGTCGGCACTGCTGGCGATCTGGCCGACTACTACCGCATGCCTGTCCGCGAGGCGCGGCTGCGTCTAGCCGAGCTCGTCGAAGCGGGGGAGCTCCACGAGGTCCGCGTCGAGGGCTGGCGCGAGGTCGCCTATCTTCATCCGCAGGCCAAGCGGCCCCGCCGGATTGATGCCTCGGCGTTGCTCTCGCCCTTCGACCCCGTGATCTGGTACCGGGAGCGGGCGAAGCGGCTGTTCGACTTCGAGTACAGGATCGAGATCTACGTGCCGAGCGCACAGCGGCGTTGGGGCTACTACGTGCTGCCCTTCCTGCTCGGGGACCACCTGGTGGCGCGCGTCGACCTCAAGGCGGATCGCAAGCAGGGTCGGCTGCTCGTACAGGCGGCGCACATCGAGCCGAGCACCGATCCCGACGAGGTGGCTCCTGCGCTGGCCAGGGAGCTTCGAACGCTCGCCTCCTGGCACGGCCTCGATTCCGTCTCGGTCGGGCGCCGGGGTGGCTTCGCACGCATGCTCGCCGCGGCCGTGCGCGCGTGAGGTTCACGGCGCCACGTTCCGAGTCGGAAGACCGCTCGTACCGCCCGGCCTGGCTCATGCTCGCGCCCTTTCTCGGCACGCCCCCCGCTCTCACGCGGCGCCAGTGGAACGTGATCGGCTTGATCGCGTTCGTGACGATGTTCGACCAGTACGACCTGGCGTTGTTCTCGCTCGCGCTGAAGCAGATCCAGGCGGAGCTCCTGATCCCCGAAGCGCAGCTCGGGGGGGCTCGGCGCGATTGTGCGGATGGGCGCGTTGCCGGCCTTCTTCTTCACTGTGATCGCCGATCGGCTCGGCCGGAGACGTGTGCTGCTGTTCACGATCGCGGCCGGTCGTCGCCTTGATCCGGATGTACCCGAAGCGCTTGATCACGATCGCGGGAGTGATCTTCCTGCTCAACTTCGCCGAGAACGCGGCCGGCTTCTTCGGGCCGAAGTACTTCCAGGACGAGCACGGCTGGACGCCGAGCCAGTTCGCAGGGCTCGGCTTCTTCGGCGGCTTCCTCGGCATCTTCGGCAGCACCATCGCCGGCCGCTGGTCAGATCGGCATGGGCGACGCCGGATCGCAATCATCTTCCTGGCGGCGCACCCGATCTTCGTCATCGCGTACTACAACATGTTCGGCTACTTCCTGGCGCCCCTCTGGATCTGCGCGGTCTTCAGCGGTATCGGCAGCGGCGTCCTGCTCGGCACGGTAGGCCAGGAGCTCTTCCCGACCTCGTACCGCTCGACTTCGGCGGGCGCGCGCATGATCGCTGGAACCCTGGGCGGAGTGCTGGGGCTGGCGGTCGAGTCGACGCTGTACGTGATCTTGGGATCCCACTGGACCGCGATCTCCGTCCTCGCCCTGCTGGCGCTGCTGGCCCCCTTGATCGTCGCCGCGTTCTTCCCCGAAACGAGCGGGCGCACGCTCGAGGAGATCTCCCCCGAACGCTGAGCCGTCTGCGCTGTATCTCTCCTTTCATTCGCGGGAAGAGCAGATGGTAGAATCCGACGGCAACCACAAGGAGAGCAGGATGTCCGATTCGATCCTTGTCGAGCGTGATGGAGGGGTCGCCATCGTCACCTTGAATCGCCCCGACCGTATGAACTCGCTGACCGACGAGCTCATGTCCGCGCTCCCAGCGCGGCTGCAGGAGGCAGCCGATGATCCCGAGGTGCGCTGCGTGGTCCTCACCGGAGCCGGCGAGCGGGCGTTCTCTGCCGGAGCGGACCTCGCCGCCCCCAGCTCGCGCAACGAACAGGGGGTCCTGTCAACGGAGCAGAGCCTAGAGGCGTCCGTCGACAACCTCCAGCACTACCAGCGGAGCTCGTTGCTCCTTCACACCATGCGCAAGCCGACGCTGGCTGCCGTGAACGGCGCCGCCGCGGGCGCGTCGCTGTCGATGGTCGGTGCCTGCGACCTGCGAGTCTGCTCCGACAACGCGATCTTCACGACTGCGTTCCAGCGCATCGGCTTCTCCGGTGACTTCGGCGGCTCGTACTTCTGGACCCATATCCTCGGCACCGCGAAGGCGCGGGAGCTCTACATGCTCGGCGACCGGATCGATGCCGAGACTGCCTTGCAATACGGGCTGGTGAGCCGCGTCTTCCCCCAGGCCGAGTTCCGCAAGCAGGTGGGAGAGCTGGCACGCAGACTCGCAGACGGCCCGCCGATCGGGTATCGCTACATGAAGCGAAACCTGAACCTGGTGGAGTCTGGTCTCGGGCTGGACGATCTGCTTGAGCTCGAGGCAGAGGCGATGATGCGCACGGCACGGACCGAGGACTTCGCCAAGGCGAGCGCTGCCTTTCTAAACAAGGAGAAGCCCTCGTTCCGAGGGCGCTAGCACGCGATCCACATCGATGCCAAGCGCTTCGCGCGGATCGAGGGGGTCGGAATGACCGACGCCGTGGCGTTCTTTCGTCGACTCAAAGAGCTTCACCCGTCCCTACACGCCCAAGACCAACGGCAAGGCGGAGGGGAACAGCGTGAGCAATCCGGGCCGCCTCGCTTGCCCGTTCCGAATCTCCCCCAGCCGAACTCCGCCGGCCAGAGAACCCCCAGAGTTCTGGACGAGCCTTTGGGGTGGGCGTGAGATAATGACCGAACTCAAAGGGGGAACAGCGTGAGCAAGACAGATCGCACTCGTGTGCATGTGATTACTGGCGGCTTTCCTCCCGGCTCGACCGCCGGGCACGACATGGACTACGCCCGTCTGCGGATCCTCCAGCTGCTGCAGGAAGACCCGCGCGTGCTCGCCAGCGTTGCAAACGACTTCAGCGACGTCGCCAAGTGGCTCGAGGGGAGCCAGCTCCTGATCACGTACGTCGCCGGTCCACATCCGAACGAAGAAGAGAACCGGTCGATCCGCGACTGGCTCGCAGCAGGCGGCCGCTGGCTGGGTCTGCACGGCACGAGCGGCGGGCGCGCCGCTCGCGTGGGAGAGAAGGGCAGAGCGCGAAAGATGGTGAAGGGGAGTCACCATGCGACGCTCGGGAGCTTCTTCCTCAACCACCCGCCGGTGCGGAGGTTTCGTGTCGACGTCAGCGACCGGGCGCATCCGCTGACTAAGGGACTGCCCGCGTCATTCCAGGTGATGGACGAGCTCTACCTGATCGAGCTCCAGCAGCCGGAGTCCTGCCACGTGCTGCTCACGACGGAGCTCGAGAAGGACCCGTCGCCACCCGGCTTCGGTTTCGTCTACGACGAGGACACTTCGCTGCTGCCCGACGGCAAGACGAGGGTGCTCGGCTACACGCGGGAGCTCGGCAAGGGAGCCGTGGCCTACATTGCCCTCGGTCACTGCCACTCGCCGACGAGCAACTCCCAGCCCTTCGTGGACGCGAGCGTGGATCCCGAGGGGACGACCCCGTTGCTCTTCCGAGGCGCGTGGGAGACGGAGCCGTTCGAGACGTTGCTGCGCAACGGGATCGAGTGGGGCGGCGATCTGGGAGGCTGACATGGGTGTCGTGGTCATCGTCGGAACGGCGAAGGGGGCAGCGGTGCTCCGCTCGGACGACGCGCGCGAGAGCTGGGATGTCGATGCGCTCGAATTCAAGGGCTGGATCGTCACCGCTGCGACTCGTGACAGCGGCGGCCGCTATTACATTGGCGTCACGAGTGATGTCTACGGCACCGCGATTCTCGCGAGCGACGACGGCGTGTCCTGGAGCCAGCTCGAGAGCGCGCCGCGCTACGAGCCAACGGATGCAGGGAACGAGCTGCACAACCGCATCATCGGCTCCACGGATCCAGTGGGCCGCTTCAAGGGCTCGAACCGTCACGTGGACCAGATCTGGCGCCTGCATGCAGTGGGCGACGTGGTCTACGCGGGCGTCTCCGAGGCAGGACTCTTCCGCTCCGACGATCGCGGCAAATCGTGGGAACCGATTCGCGGCCTCAACGAACACCCGACACGCCCGACCTGGGACGCGGGCTTTGGCGGGCTCTGTGCCCATTCGATACACATCGACGAGCGCAATCCGCAGCGGCTCTGGGTTGGAATCTCCGCTGCAGGGGTCTTCCGCTCCGACGACGGCGGCGAGAGCTGGGCGGAGAAGAACGACGGCGTCGTCAAGGGCGAAGGCTTCTGCGTCCACTCGCTGGCTCACGACCCGCAGGACGCGGACCTGATCTACCGCCAGGACCACCGCGGGATGTACCGAAGCCGGACCGCAGGCGATACGTGGCAGCGGATCGAGAACGGGCTCCCGATCATAGAGCTCTCGGAGGGGTTGCACTGCGCGTTCGGCTTCCCCCTCGAGCTCGATCCGATCAGCAACTCGATCTACGCGTTGCCCCTCGAGGGCGACAACTTCCGCTTTCCGCCGGAAGGAAGGCTCGCGGTCTACCGCAGCCAGGATGGCGGCGACAGCTGGGAGCCGCTCTCCTCCGGCCTACCCGACGGCTGCTTCGCGAGCGTTCTACGTGGCGCGATGGCGGTCGACTTGCTCGACCCCTGTGGCGTCTACTTTGGAACCACGGCGGGGACTGTCTTCACCAGCCGGGACCGGGGCGATTCCTGGACCCAGATCCCGCACACCCTACCCAGGGTTCTCTGCGTCGAGGCGTTCGCGGTGTGAGGATGCGCTAGGTATTTCCCCCTGGATTCAGAAGTCCAGAGCTGCAGCGCGCGCTCGCTCGCACTGCTTCTCCATGTACGAGGCTCGTCTCGCGGCGTCGGGCTGTGTCGTCGCTTGCGCAACCAGCGCGCGTACGTCCTGGAGCCCGATAAATGCGAGCACGAACTTCAGGTATGGGAGCTGGAAGTCCCCCGGGCTGCCTTCCTCGGTCGACGAGCGCGTTAGGATCAGCTGCACAGGCCGATCCCGCAGCAAGCCGACGTGCTCGTTCTTCTCGGCATCGAAGCCGAAGGTAAGGACGGGCTGTACGAGGATGTCGATGTAGTTCTTGAGCTTGTGCGGAATGCTGAAATTCCACATCGGAGTGGAGAGCACGATCTTGTCTGCCGCATCGAAGTCGCGGATGGTGGCTTCCACGCGCTCCCAGGCCGCCCGCTGCTCAGTCGTCAGCTGCTTGCCCTCGAGCGGGGCGAGCTTCGCATTAGCGTGGTGCTCGCCGAACTCCGGCAGGTCGGGGCTCCACACGTTGAGCTCCTGGATCGAGGCGTCGGGGTGCTTCTCCCGGTATGCCGCAAGGAAGGCCCGCGCCATGGCCGTCGAGCCGGCTCCCTCGCCCTTCGGGCTGGCCTCTATCCAGAGAACGTCAGCCATGCAGCTACCCTCAAGCTCCGACATTACTAGATTTACACGTGTAGAGTGGCCCCGGATGAGTCAGCTCGACACGGCTCGCTACATCAGCCTTGGAACCTTTCGCAAGAGTGGCATACGGGTCGATACCCCGATCTGGGCGGCGCCGCGTAGCGGCAAGCTCTACGCGTTCACGGAGGCCGACTCCGGGAAGGTCAAGCGGCTGCGGAACTCCTACCGAGCACAGGTCGCGCGATGCGGCGCGCGGGGCAAGCTCCTGGGGGACTGGGCGGACGCGAGAGCGCAGATCGTCGAGGATGCAGCGACGATCGCGACGGCGTATCGGGCGCTCCACGAGAAGTACGGCTGGCAGATGAAGCTCACCGACCTGGTTTCCAGGTTGACGGGTCGCTACGCGAAGCGCGCGATCCTCGAGATCGAAGTCCTGGAAGAGTAATCCTGAGCGGGCGTTGGTCCGCCCGAGCGTTCTGCGGCAGAATGAGCGACACCGGCTATTTTCTCGGCACGCCCCTGAGGAGATCCAGATGACCCTGCAATCGACGCCCCAGTCCGTGCCCTTTCACCTGGATGGCAACTTCGCGCCGGTCTTTGATGAGCTGACCGAGTTCGACCTCGAGGTCACGGGCGCGATTCCGCCGGAGCTGCGCGGCCGCTTCTTTCGTAACGGATCGAATCCGCAGAGCGGATCGTCGCCGCACTGGTTCTTGGGAAACGGCATGCTCCACGGCGTGGAACTCCGCGACGGCCGCGCGACCTGGTACCGGAATCGCTACGTACGCACGTCGCTGTTCGAGAACCTCGATGCGCGGGGAATGGCGGCGGACGGCACGCTGGATCGCAGCGCTTCCCTCGCAAACACCCACGTGATCTGCCATGCGGGCAAGATCATGGCGCTCGAGGAGGGCCATTTCCCCTGGATCGTGTCTCGCGAGCTAGAAACCGTGGGTGTCCATGACTTTGGCGGGAAGCTCACCACGGCGATGACCGCTCACCCGAGGATCTGCCCGGAGACCGGGGAGCTCTTGTTCTTCGGCTACGGAGCCACCCCGCCCTATCTCGTCTATCACCGCGTTGCGGCCGACGGAACCCTCGTGCAGAGCGAGGAGATAGAGGTCAAGGGTCCGACGATGATGCACGACTGGAACGTGACCAGAAACCACGTGGTCTTCATGGACCTGCCTATGGTCTTCGACCTGGCGCTTGCTGCGCAAGGCGGCCTTCCCATCCGCTGGAGCGACGACTACGGCGCGCGCCTCGGCGTCATGCCGCGCGAGGGCACCAGCGCAGATGTCGAGTGGTACGAGATCGATCCCTGCTACGTGTTCCACCCGATGAACTCGTACGAGGACGGGGAGCGGATCGTGCTCGATGTTGCGCGCTTCCCCAAGCTCGCATTTGGCCCTGACGACGAGGAGGGTGAGCCCGCCGTCTTGCATCGTTGGATCATCGATCCCGCTGCGGGCAAGGTCATCGATCAGCCGCTCGACGACCGCCCCGCCGAGTTCCCGCGCGTGGCCGACGCCGCCGTGGGCCTGAAGCACCGCTACGGGTACATGATGGCGACCGGCGGCGACATGGACGGGTGGGGCCAGGAGCTGCTCAAGTACGACCTCGTGTCCGGCAAGTCGGAGACCTGCCACTTCGGCCCCGGCTTTGCGGCCGCAGAGCCGGTGTTCGCCGCCTCCCCGGGCGCGGCCGCCGAGGACGCAGGCTGGGTCCTCACCTACGTCTACGACGCGTCACGAAACAAGAGCGACCTGGTGATTATCGACGCGACGGACTTCGGGAGGGGACCCGTGGCACGAGTCCACCTGCCGCGCCGCGTGCCCAACGGCTTCCACGGCAGCTGGATTCCAGACGCGCAGTAACCCCATCCTCCCGCTAGGGGCTCTCACCCCAGACGCGTCGAGCGATCTCTCGAACGAGCTCGAGCTTTGCTCGTTGCTCTGACGCGGTGATCGGGTTTCCGCCCTCGACTGAGGCGAACCCACACTGCGGACTCACGGCGAGCTGCTCCAGGGGTTTGATCCGCGCGGCCTCGTGGATCCGCGCCTCGAGGGAGTCGGCGTCCTCCAGCGCCCCCAACTTCGTAGAGATCAGGCCCAGCACAGCGACGGTGTTCGCGCGCACATGGGCGAGGGGGCCGAAGTCACCGGAACGATCGGTGTCGTATTCCAAGAGCAGGACATCGAGCTCCAGGCGTGGGAAGAGGTCCGCAGCGATCCGCTCGTAGCCCCCGCTTGCGGCCCAGTTGCCCGCAGCGTTTCCGCGGCACAGGTGCATCGCACGAGTCACACCGCTGATCCCGTCGAAGATGGAGTTGTCGAGAGCGGCGTCGAACTCGAGCTCCGCGTCGAGATCGCGGCCCTGCGCCTCCATGCGCTGGCGGTGCTCGGGATCGCACAGGTTCCCATAGTGCGGGGCGTCGAGCTGGATATAGTCGCAGCCGAGCTCGACGGCGCGCCTGGCGACCTGCATGAGGTAGTCGCGCATCTCGATCAGGAAGTCGTCGCAGCGCGGGTAGGCGCTCTTCGAGTGCTCCGGATGCCAGTTCGTGTGGTGGAAGCTCGGCGCGGGAAACGAGAGCTTCGTCCGCGCGGTCGCGTGCTCCCGGAGAAACGCGTACTCGGTGTCGGCGAGGTTCGAGCGGATCGAGAGCCGCCCGGTCACAAAGGGAAATAGATAGCCCGACCAGCGCTCCGCGGTGTCGGTCCCCTTCCACTCCCAGCCGGGACCTCCAGGAAGGAGAGCGAAGCCGTCGAGCGGCCCTCTTGCCGTCGCGATCCAGCTGACCCGGCGCATCTCGCCGTCGGTGATGACGTCGAGGCCGACCGATTCCTGAAGCTCGATCGCGTCCAGGACGGCTGCGTCCTCGAGCTGGCGCACCGTCTCTGCTTCGGTGGTTCCCCGCCGCAGCGCGCGGTTGGCCTCGCGCAGTGCATCAGGTCGCAGCAGGCTTCCGACGTTCTCCGCTCTGGGGATTGGGCTCACCTCAGTCTCCTCCCTCGCGTCGGTCCAAGTGCTTGTGAAGCTCGAACCAGTGGTCTGCGATCCTGACACTCAGCACTTAACACTCCGGTCTCTCGATGCATTAGGAGTTCTCACGCGATCGTAGAAGATCGGCCTATTCGGGAGGTTTGAGATCCTGCACGAGTTGCCGCAGTCTCTCGTCACTAGCAATGCCAGCCGTCATGCCGCCGTCGACGGGATAGGCTGCTCCGGTCAGGAAGGCAGCGCGGTCGCTGAACAGGAAGGCTACGAGCTCTCCGACCTCTTCCGGCTGACCGACACGTTTGAGTAGGTGCAGCGCCGCCAGCGGGCCCTCGGTCAGCTCGGTTCGGCCGTGCGCGGCGCCGAGTATCGGGGTGTCGATCACGCCCGGGCAGACCGCGTTCACGCGAATGCCGTGCGGAGCCAGCTCCGCCGCAGCCGCCTTTACGAGCCCCACGACCGCGTGCTTTGAGGCGTAATAAGACGGCATGCCCGCGCCGCCGCGCAGGCCAGCTACCGATGCCGTGGCCACGATCGCGCCTCCGCCTCCCTCCGCCATGGCCCGGGAGACTGCGCGCATACCGAGGAACACTCCCCTCAAGTTTACGGCGATGACCTGGTCCCAGTCCTCGACGCTGCCGCCGAGGATGGTAGACCCGATGCCGATGCCGGCGTTCAGGTGAGCCAGATGAAGGCCGCCGAAACACCCGCACACCGCACGAACGAGCGCCTCGTTCTGCTCGACGTCGCGGACGTCGACGACATGGGCGAACGCCTCGCCCCCGGCCTCCTCGATCTCCTTGGCGACCGTCTCCGCGCCTGCGGCGTTGAGATCCGCAACACACACCCGCGCCCCCCTGCGCGCGAGGACGTGCGAGGTTGCTCGGCCGATTCCCGAGGCTCCCCCGGTTACGACGGCGCTGCGGCCTTCGAGCTCCGACTCTGCCACGAACGCTCTCCCTTCTGATTGACCTGACGTTCCAGGCGCCATTCTACCCCCCCTGGGGCAGCTGTTACAGCCGTAGCCGGTCAAGCTCGAGTATTCTCAGACGACAAAGAAGCGGAGTGATGCATGGCGCGTTTCGACGGGCGGTCGACGGCGGAGCAGGTGAGTGCAGGGGTGGATCTCTCGGGGCGGCACGCGATCGTTACGGGGGCCAGTGCGGGGATCGGTGTCGAGACCGCGCGCGTGCTCGCGTTGCGAGGGAGCTCGGTCACCATGGCTTGTCGAGATCTCGCGAAGGCGGAGGGCGCTCGCAAGCGCATTCTCGAGGCGAGCCCAGGCGTCATCGAACCCAAGCGGCTCGAGGTGCGCGAGCTGGACCTGGCCTCCCTCGCTTCGGTGCGCGCGTTTGCGCTCGGCTTTCTCGCTACCGAGCGTCCGCTCCACCTGCTCGTCAACAACGCCGGAGTCATGCTGTCCACCCGAGAAGAGACGGACGACGGCTTCGAGGCGCACTTCGGGATCAATCACCTCGGTCACTTCCTGCTGACGAACCTCCTGCGCGAAGCGCTCGAGGCGTCGGCTCCCTCGCGCGTGGTGTGCGTCTCGTCCGACGCCGCCCGGTTCGCCTCGCTCAGCCATCGGTTTCACGATCTCGACTGGGAGGAACGGCGCTTCAGCGGCATGCGCGCCTACGGGGATTCCAAGCTGATGAACGTGATGTTCGCGGCGGAGCTGACGCGGCGACTTCAGGGGAGCGGGGTGGTTGCGAACGCCGTTCACCCGGGGTTGGTCGCGACGGAGCTCGCGAGGGATCTACCCTGGTGGTTCTCCATGGTGAGGCCGCTGATGCGCCCATTCTCGAAGGCCGTCCCGCAGGGCGCTGCGACCAGCGTCTACGTGGCGACTGCCGGGGAGGTCGCGGATCGGGGTGGTCTCTACTTTGCCGACTGTCGAGAGAAGCCGGCGCCTTCGCTCGCGGGGGACCCCGACGCCTGTGTGACGCTCTGGGACCTCAGCGAAAAACGGACGGGGCTCGGCTGAGGTCGTACCTCGATCAGCTTTCGATCACCCACCGTCTCGTCTAATACGATCGAACAACCCGCGGAACCTGGGCAGGGCCGACCTGGTCGTGTTCGAGACCGGATCGGTACCCCGCCGGGACCTGTACAATCAGATCGCAGAGCGCGAGGTCGAAACCCACTTGGCTGGCGACGCGCAGGCGAGTCGAGACATGCGGCACGCCCGTGCCTCGGGCCGTCGCGCCCGGCCAGGCCGTCTAAATATCCAAACGAGAGGATCCGCATAGTGAGCAGAAAGACGAGCACGACCGTAGGACGAGAGCCGACCGACGACATCTGGACGGCGATGTACACGCAGCGGGCGATCCGCTACTGGCAAGACAAGCCCGTACCGCGCGATTTGCTGAAGCAGGTGATCGAGGCCGCCTCCAAGGCGCCGAGCGGCAGCAATACCCAACCCTGGGTCTTCGTGGTCGTCGACGATGCCGCCAAGCGCGAGGCAATCGCCGCCGCGTTGCGCGGTTTTTTCGAAGGCGCCGAGCCCTTGAAGCAGGTGCTGTCGCAGGCCGAACAGTCGCCGAACAAGACGGAGCGGCTCATGCTGCGGGGGGCACGGGCGTTCTTTACCCAACTCGAGCGCGCACCCGTACTGATCATCCCGTGCCTGTACCAGCTGTCGTCGCCGACGGGCGATCCCACGTCACTGCTTGCCGGGAGCTCGATCTACGGCGCCATCCAGAACCTCCAACTCGCGGCACGAGCGCTCGGTCTCGGCACGGTGCTCACTACCGCGCACGGGATGATCGAAGCGGACCTTCGGAAGGTCATCGCGGTTCCGGCAGACGCTTACCCGGTCGCGATGATTCCACTCGGCTTCCCAGACGCGAACTTTGGTCCTACAACGCGGAAGGGCGTCGACGAGATCCTGAAGTGGAACGCGTGGAGCTGACGTGATAGCGCGGCCGCATGCCTCTCCATCCCACGGAGCGTGAAGAGTAGTGCTGAGATCTGACGGATGAGTTGCGTGGATGATTTCTCCGGCTCGTAGCTTCTACGGCTGGAGCAACGTGGGCTTGCTGTTCGTGATCTACCTCTCCGCGATGGGCATGGTCTTCTACGGGTTCAGCGTGATCTTCCCGAGCATGGTCCAGGAGATGGGCTGGGGGCGCGGGGAGGCGGCGTTCGCACACACGCTGCGGGCACTCCTCCTCGGATTCACGGCTCCGCTCGTCGCGCTGGCACTCCAGAAGTTCGGAGGCCGGAACACCATCGCCGTAGGCCTGAGCCTGCTCTGCCTCGGATCGGTGCTCCTAGCAGGCTGCGGAGAAAGTGACTGGGTTGGGCGGGACGCCTCTGACGGGAGGCGTGCCGAGCAGGGAGAGGGATCGCCGTTCCCGGTACGAACCGGTTCGGTGTCGCACGGGTAGATCTTGCGGGATCATGAGCTATGTCGCCTCCAACAGGTTGCGGATACGGACCAGGTTGTAGGCCGCAGCAGTGAAGGTGAAGACCCAGCCGACCCGATCCGTGCCCCGGTGCCGGGTCTTGCGCATCAAGCCCACCGTCTTCATCCAGCCAAACACCTCCTCCACCCGTTTGCGGAAGCGCTGGCTCACCTCGTAGCCCGGGTGTCCTGTGGTCCTTCGATCGATCGCGCTTCGGCGGTTCGTCGTGTTCTGTGCCACGTGCGGGGTAACGCTCCAGGCCCGAAGCGCCTGCACAAAGCTCTTGGCGTCGTAGCCCTTGTCTCCAGCCAGGGTGATCCGGCGAGCGCCCCCCAGACCCAGCACCATCTCGAGAGCCGCTTCGCGCTCCGCATACCCCGACGCCTGAGTGAGCTTCGCCGCCACCACCAGGCCGTTGCGGTTCTCCGTCACGACGTGTCCCTGATACGCGAGCCGCGCGCCCTGGCCCCTCATCCCCGCCAGTCGGGCGTCCGGATCCGTCCTCGACGCATGCGTCTGGTTGCTCCGCTTCTCGCCCCGGAAGTTGACCGTCGGGTTGCCCGGGTCGTCATCGTCCCTGCGCTTCTCGTCCTTGCGCACGAAGCTCTTCTGGCTCGCCCACGCCTCGATCAGCGTCCCGTCCACCGTGAAGTGCTCCGATGACACCAACCCCTCCGACTCCGCCTGCGCCAGCACCGCCTCGAAGAAATGCTGAGCGATCTCGCCCTTCAGCAGCCGTTCCCGATTCTTGGTGAACACCGTCGCGCTGAACACCTCATCGTCCAGCTCCAGGCCCACGAACCAGCGGTAGAGCAGGTTGTAGTCGATCTGCTCGATCAGCTGGCGCTCGCTCCGGATCGTGTACAGCACCTGCAACAGCAGCGCCCGCAACAGCTGCTCCGGCGGGACCGACGGTCGGCCGACCCCTTTGGCGTAGATACCATCGAAGCGTCGCGACAGCTGCTCCAGCGCCGCGTCCACCAGTCGCCGGATCGCTCGAAGCGGATGGTCCTCGGGAATCCGGGACTCCAGCGATACGTAGCTGAAGATCCCACCCTGGAGCGTCTGCGGTCCTCTCACATCTCCCCCTTGGGGCTTCCCTCAAAGGTACCCTTCGATGAGGAGTTTTTCAGCAGCCTGCTAGGAGTGGCTACCCGCGAGCTGTGGCACTGGACTCTCATCTGGGGCTTCGTCATGCCCTGGGGCTTTGCCCTCGGTGGGCTCATGCCCATCCAGAGCACGGTGGCGCAGTGGTTTGACGTGTACCGGGCAACGGCGATGGGTGCTGTGATGACAGCGGCGGGGGTCGGGGGGTTTCTGGCCCAACCGCTCTACACGAAGGTGATCGAGCTCTCGGGCTGGCAGGTCGCCTGGCTGACCGCGGCGGGCTTTGCCCTGCTGGGCTTGGTCGCGGCGCTCTTTCTCAAGAGCACTCCCAGGAGTTCGGACAGCATCCCGACGGCATCGACCCCTCCGCCCCCGGCTCCAGAAGAGAGGCCGGCGAGCGCGTCTCGCGCACGTACAAGACCACGGTGACCTTTTCGGTCCGGCAAGCCATCAGGACCCGGACGCTCTGGCTAGTAATCCTTCTCTTCATGGCCCTGGCCATGCCCCTCTATCTGATCACCGCGCACGGCGTCCTGCACCTGACCGACGGGGGTTTTTTCGGCCATGCAAGCCGCCTCTGTCCTCAGCTTCATCGTCGGGGGAAGCGCCTTCGCACGCTTCCCCGCCGGTTGGATTGGAGACCGTATCGAGCCTCGCTGGGTTCTGGCCGTGAGCCAGACGGTGATGCTGCTGGGCTTCCTCGTTCTATGGCGAACCTCCAGCCTGAGCGCCCTCCTGATCTGTGGGCCGATCTTCGGCCTTGCCTACGGCAGCGCCGTGGTCATGGTCCCTACGCTCATTGCCAACTACTTCGGCGCCCAGTCCTTCGCGTCGATCAACGGCTTCATCATGCCGGTGACCATCGGTTTTTCGGCAATGGTGCCGGTGGGCGCGGGTTACTTCGCCGACACCTACGGAACCTACGACCTGGCGTTCGCGGTCCTGTCGATCCTCCTTGGTGCTTCGGTCGCCGGTGCACTGCTCGCCGCTCCGCCGGCGGTCCCCGATACTGGGCCGTCGCGACTCGGTTCAGACTGAATCAAACACCGAAGCGAAATCAGATTTACAATCCAGTGAAGGGTTCCCGAGGGGGCATGGTGCTCGAACACGTTCGCGTCCTGGATCTGGCCGATGGCGGAGCGATGCTTGCCGGGCAGCTGCTCGCCGATCTCGGCGCCGATGTGGTGCTCGTCGAGCCGCTGGACGGTGCGTCGATTCGACGCGACGGGCCGTTCGCCGACGACATAGATGACCCGAACCGCTCCCTTCCGTTCTGGTCGCTCAACCGGGGTAAGCGGAGTTGCGTGCTCGACCTCGAGGTCCACGGTGACCGGGGTCGCGAGCACCTGCGCCGACTTGCTGCGAGCGCGGACGTGTTGCTTGACTCCCACGGTCCAGGCTGGCTCGAGGATCTGAGCCTGGGCGCCGGGGATCTCGCGACGCTGAACCCGTCCCTCGTCGTCGTCTCGATGACCCCTTTCGGGCTCACGGGCCCGAAGGCGACCTGGCCCGCGCACAGCCTGACGGTCGAAGCCTCGTCGGGCGCGATGAGCCTGTGTGGGGACGCGGACCGCGCTCCGTGTCAGGCGTCGGTGTTCCCCCAGGCGATGCTCCACGCCGGTCTGGAAGGCGCGGTCGCAGCCATGATCGCTTACTTCGGACGGGCGGTCGCCGGCGGTGGCCAACACGTCGATGTCTCGGGGCAGACCGCGATGATGCTCACCGCCCAACAGGCCACTCTCAGCCCGCCATGGAACGATCAGCCTGTCCATCGATCGGGTGGTGGGATCATGCAGGCTGGGATCAGGTTCCGATTCATCTACCCGGCATCGGATGGCTTCGTCTCGATCACCGTGATCTTCGGTGGGACGTTCGGCCGGTTCGTCGGTCGGATGGCCGACGTCATGTTGGAGGAGGGCTTCATCGACGAGGGCCTCCACGGCAAGGACTGGACGACGTACAACGTGGCGCTCACTGAGGGCACCGAGCCGGTCTCGGAGCTCGAGCGTCTCACCGATTCGATCGAGCAGTGGACCTCGTCACACACCAAGAGCGAGCTCTTCGAGATCGCGAAGGAACGAGGCCTTCTCCTCGTACCTGTCTCGATGGTCGATGACCTGCTGATGTCGGAGCAGCTCCAGGCACGCGACTACTGGAGGTCCATCGATCACCCCGAGCTGGGCCGCCCCGTTACGTACGCGGGCCCCTCGGCCAGGCTGAGTGCGACGCCCATCGTTTACAAGCGGCCGCCACCCCTTGTCGGCGAGCACACCGCTGAGATTCTGGAGGAGGAGTCGTTACAAGAACGGGAACGAGCGGCAATGTCAGCGCTGCCCATGGCTCTTGCGGCTCCGGCGACCCGCCCGCTCACCGGGCTGAAAGTCCTCGACTTCACCTGGGTGCTGGCGGGACCAGCAGCGGTGCGATACCTCACCGACTTCGGGGCGGATGTCGTCGGCATCGAGAGCTCACTCCATCCAGACTCGCTCCGAAACATCACGCCGTTCCTGGACGGCAAGATCGGACCGCATCGCTCCGGGGTCCACACCAACATGAACTGCGACAAGCGATCACTTTCGCTGGACCTCCGACAGCCGGAGTCCCTCGGGGTCATCCACGACCTCGTCCGTTGGGCCGATGTGGTCGTCGAGAACTTCTCGCCGAAGGCGATGCCGGCGCTCGGCCTCGACTACGAGTCGCTTCGACGGGTGAAGCCGGACCTTATCATGCTCAGCTCGTGCCTGAACGGACAGGACGGCCCCGGACGGCTGCTCGCCGGGTACGGCACGATGGGCGCACAGATGGCCGGGTTCGGAGCGCTCGCCGGTTGGGCCGATCGAGCGCCGGCGGAGCCCTTCGGCGCCTACACCGACTACGTGTCACCCCGCTACGCGGCGGTGTCCCTGCTGGCGGCGCTCGAACATCGCCGGCACACCGGCGAGGGGCAGTACATCGACCTCTCGCAGGTGGAGTCTTCGATCCACCTGCTCGGTCCGATGCTGCTGGATTTCACAGTCAACGGCCGGATCGCGAGGCGCATGGGCAACGCGTCGCCGTGGGCCGCACCTCATGGTGTCTATCGATGCGCTGGCGACGACCGCTGGGTGGCGATCGTCGCCTCGAATCTCGACGAGTGGCAGGCCCTCTGTCGAGCGATCGACCGACCCGACTGGCTGGCTGACCCCGACCTCGGCGAGAGAAGCGGTCGGGTGGCCCGCGGGGATCTGCTCGACGAGGGGATCGGCGAGTGGACCGCCGACAAGGCTGTCGAAAGTGTTGAGGCCCGCCTCATCGCCGAGGGCGTGCCGTGCCATCGGATCTCGAGAGGGGTCGACGTCATCGCCGATCCCCAGCTCGCCGCTCGCAGACACTTCGTTCGCGCCACTCACCCCGAGCTCGGTGAGGTCACCGTCGAGAGCTCGCGTCTGGTGATGTCGCGCACGCCGGGATCACCTAGACGTGCGGGCCGGACATACGGCGAGCACAACGAGGAGATCCTGGCCGGCTCGCTCGGCTACTCCTCCGACCGGATCCGGGAGCTGGTGGCTTGCGGCGCGCTGCGATGAGGGGTTCCGCCTTCCACGGAGGGCGAGGCGCCGCCTGCGATGAGGTTCGCACTGTGGACAAGAGCGGGCGTGTTCTCGAGATGAAGATTCTCTCCGCCCTACTCGTAGCATTGGGTGCCGTCGTGCTCGTAGCGGTGAGCAGCGCTTCCGATACCGAGGCGACCTACATCGAAGGTCGTGTCGTTTCCGGAGATGAAACGCCCGAAGCCGGGGTCTGGGTGATCGCCGAGACCGATGCGCTCGCGACGCCGTACCGAAAGATAGTCGTGACGGACGACTTGGGACGGTTTGTCGTGCCGGATCTACCACGAGGGGAATATCAGCTCTGGGTGCGAGGCTACGGCCTCCGCGACTCGGCGAAGATTGGCGCCCGGCCCGGGGCGTCGATCTCGTTGGGTGCGGAGAAGGCCGCTTCGTCCCAACAGGCGGCCGCCATCTATCCCGCGAACTATTGGTTCTCGCTATTCGAACCCCCCGAGAAGACGATGGCTTTCGTCAGCCAGCTGAAGCTCGGCTGTGAACTCTGCCATCAGCTCGGCTCCCTGATGACGCGTTCCCGGACTCGATCGCTCTACGACCTGGGGCTTCGAAAAGCTAGTGCCATGAATGCCGTCGCTGAACACATGGGTCGCGAGCGTCTCCTCGACGCCCTCTCGGCGTGGAGCGGACGCATCGCGTCCGGGGTGACGCCACCAGCTCCGCCGCGGCCCCGGGGAATCGAGCGCAACTTCGTGATCACGCAGTGGGGATGGGGAGACGAGTATACCTACGCCCACGACGAGGTCGCGACAGACAAACGCGACCCGTCACGAAACCCTGGGGGGCCGATCTATGGCGTCGACATCGGGAATGATCGACTCTTGATCCTCGACCCGAAGACTCACGAAACAAAGATGGTACCTGTGCCTACGCTGGGCGGTTTTGACACGTCGTGGTGCGAGCAGACCTACCAGCCACTCGCCGGAGGCGGTCCCCTCCGCTACGGCTTCGGCTCGCTGGGGTGTCCTGTGGAGCCCGGGATCACCGGATTCACGGGGAAGTACCAAAACCCCGCGAACCCGCACAATCCGATGATGGATGCCGAGGGACGGGTCTGGATCACGACCCAGCTGCGGCGTGAATGGGGCGAAGACGTTCCGGACTTCTGCCGCAAGGCACCGGAGATCGCGAACCAATACCACCATCGGCAGCTCAGCTACTACGACCCGAATACGAACGAGTTTCATCTGATCGATACTTGCTACGGGACCCACCACCTCAATTTCGACCAGAAGGGTGTGCTGTGGACCAGCGGCGACTCTCATGTGATCGGCTGGTTCGATCCCGCAAAGTACGACCCGGCACAGCCCGACACGCTTGGGAAGGCACAAGGGTGGTCTAAGGTGGTGGTGGATTCGGACGGCGACGGGACGCCAGAAACAGCGGTTGTTGGCTTCCATTACGGTGTGATTCCGAACCCGACCGACGGCTCGGTGTGGACGGCACATCCGGGTGCGGAGACCGGAGCTCCCTTCGACTTCCCCGGTTTGCTGATGCGCTACGATCCGGCGACCGATCGCCACGAGATCTACCGCCCACCGGTCCCCGGCGCTGGTCCGCGCGGTGTCGACGTCGACCGCGTGGGAAACCTCTGGATCGCGCTCGGCGGAAGCGGACATCTGGCGCGCTTTGACCGGCGTCGCTGCAAGCAAACATGGGGCGCCGGCGCGCAGTGCCCAGAAGGATGGACGCTTTGGAGGAGCCCTGGACCGAGCCTGTCTGGAATGCCGGAGAGCAACGGAAGCGCCGACTTCCACTATTACGTGTGGGTGGACCAGTTCAACACGCTCGGGATGGGCCACGACGTCGTCGTGATGAACGGGACGGGCTCTGATTCACTCTTGGCCTTTGATCCGCGGAGCGAGACCTTTACCGTGATTCGCGTTCCCTATCCCCTCAACACCTATACACGCGGACTCGACGGACGAATCGACGATCCGCACGCAGGATGGAAAGGGCGCGGGCTTTGGTTCAACAACGGTCTCGATCCGCTTCTCCATTCCGAACTGCCTCAGTCCTATGTAGGGTGGATCCAGCTACGCCCCAACCCTCTGGCGCGCTAGGAGAAGCAAGGCTGGAGACACCTCGGCGCGGCCACGCCAGCGCCTGTACCAGCCGACCGGTGTCTCGGCCGCGCCTGGCACGTAGTCGGTCTCACCGACGCCCACGATGGCAGTCTTCGCGGAAGCTCATGCTCACCCCCGACTCTCCGTCTGGCGGGGGCCGATGGCCTCGAACAGGACCGAGCTCGCCTTGGCCATGTCGAGGGCCTCGTGAATCTCCATGCTCCCGTCCGAAGCCGCCTTCACGAGGGCGTCGCGCGCGGCGACGAGGTCGTCGGTCTCGAGCTCGTACAGAGCCAGGTAACGGTGATCGCCCCCCGAACCCGCGAGCTGAACATCGGAGATCCGGTAGCGACGAGCCGCGACGAAGCCCGGGAGCTTCAGCACGTCGGGCACGTGCACGCGATCGTACCAGCTGTTGAAAGCGTCCTCCTGCTCGGAGCTCACTGGATTGGTCTGCACGACCAGAACGGCTTGCTTCATGCTCGATCCTCCTCTTCGTTTCGAGCGTCTCGCGGCGCTGAGCGCTCGTGGTTATCAGGCTGACCAGGTTTCACGCAGAAAGGCCCCGACCCGCTCGATAGCGCGCTCTCCCTCTTCAAGCATCGGGTGGAACGCGTGCCACACGTGGATCATGCCTTCCCAGATCTCGAGAGTGGACTCCACGCCCGCGGCCTTGGCGCGCTCGTGCAGGCCGACGGCGTCGTCGTGAAGGACCTCATCGGTTCCCGCGTGGATCAAAAGGGGCGGGAGGCCCTCTAGGTCTGCAAAGTTCGGGGAGGCCGTGGGAGTCTCGGCGGGCGTGCCTTGAAGGTACGCATTGGCCATCTCGGCGATCCCGGCGGACTGGATCATGGGATCGAGGTCTGCCCGGGTCCGGTAGCTCTCGGCGGAGCAGGTGAGATCCGACCAGGGGCTGATGCAGACGGCCGCATCCGGCAGCGGCAGTCCCCGCTCTCGCAAGGCGACGAGGCTGGCCACGGCGAGCCCACCGCCGGCGGAATCACCCGCGATTGCCGTTCGTGTCGGCTCCTGTTCGAGCAAGAAGCGGTACGCGGCCACGGCGTCCTCGACTGCAGCCGGATGCGGGTGCTCGGGCGCCAGGCGGTAGTCGATCAGCAGCACCTGTGCACCGGCGGCGCGCGAGATCTCGCCCGCCAGCGCGCGATGTGTGACGATCGATCCAACTATGTAGCCGCCTCCGTGCAGGTATAGGATCGCGCGGTCCTCTTCGGCCCCGGGTGCGCGCAGCCACTCGGCCCGGAGACCTGCGGCCTCGATCGGCTTCACGTCGATGTCGGGTGCCACCGGAAACGAGCTGGCCTCCATCCCGCCGCGCCGGTCCGCTAGCGACGTCTCGGCGTTGGTCGGCGTTGACCGCTCGCGAAGAATCCGCTTGAGCTTCTCGATGCTCATTCCCGCCACGATGGAACCTCCTGTCTGCACACCGGCGTCGATTATACCCCCCGGTTGGGGCAGGAACTGGGCACTGGGCAGGGCGAATGGGCGCTGAAAGGCCCACAGGGGGCTGATACACTTCGCGGGCACCCCGAAGCTGGAGGCGACTCTTTATGGCCGAGATCGACTTCGGTATCTCACTGCGCCGACTCGATGATATAGCCCTGGCAGCTCGGCAAGCGGAGGATCTCGGCTATCAATTCGTGACGGCAGGAGAGCATGTCTTCTTCCACGGGTCGACCGGCAACGGCCTGATCTCGCTCGCGGCCGCCGCAGGCGCGACGCAGCGCATCAAGCTGATGAGCACCATCACGCTGGTGCCCCTGTATGCCCCGGCACTGCTCGCCAAGCAGATCACCACTCTCGACGTCGTCTCCGGCGGTCGCTTCCACCTGGGAGTGGGCGTAGGGGGCGAGTTTGCCCCGGAATTCGAGGCGTGCGGGGTCTCGGTGAAGGAGCGCGGGGTGCGGACCGACGAGGCGCTCGAGGTACTCACTCGGTTGTGGACCGAAGAGGACGTTCACTTCGATGGGCGCTTCACGCAGCTGCCCGGCGTTACGCTGGCACCGCAGCCCATCCAGAAGCCGCACCCCCCTATCTGGGTCGCGGGCCGGCGCGAGGCGGCGATGAAGCGCAGCGCGCGCTTCGGTAACGGCTGGCTGCCCTACATGTACACGCCCGAGATGCTCGCCGAGAGCATCGAGACCATTGCCCGCTACCGGGCCGAGTTCGGGCGCAGCGATCCCGTGACCTCGGGCCTCTTTCTCTTCTTTGCTGTGAGCGAGAAGTCTGACCACGGCGTCGAGATGGCTACCGCGCAGCTCTCGGTCCAGTACAACCAGGACTTCTCGAAGCTGGTCGGCAAGTACGCGCTGGCGGGAAATGCGGAAGACTGCATCGCCCGCCTTCGCGAGTACGCCGACGCGGGCGCCCGCACGGTGATCCTCGCGTCGGCGTGTCCGGAGAACTACCTGCAAGAGAATCAGCGTCTGCTGGCGACGGAGGTGCTGCCCGCCTTCCGGCGGTGAGATGTATCCGCGATGTATGATGGGGTGCCGCGCCTTTTGAGCGAAAAGGGACGGTTCTCGGGAGGCGGATCTGGACTTCGGGCTTTCAGATGAGCAGCTGCTGCTCCAGCAGACGGTGCGCGACTTTCTGGGACGCGAGTACCCCGCCCAGAGGCGTCGCGACTTTTTCGACGGCGACGCCGGACACGATAGCTCGCTCTGGCAGGGGTTGATGGAACTCGGGATCGGGGGCCTGCTCGTCCCGGAGGCCTTCGGGGGCGCGGACCTCGGGCTCCTCGACGCCGTAATGGTCTCCGAGGTGCTGGGTGAAGCCGCCTTCCCCGGCCCATACCTCGGGCACGTGCTGGCGACCCTCGCGATCGCCCGCGGAGGTAGCGATGAGCAGCGCGAGCGCTGGCTGCCGGCCCTCGCGGCGGGGGAGCAGATCGCGACCGTGGCTCTGGCCGAGGCTGGTGGGGTCTGGGAGCCCGAGCAATGGTCTGCCTCGCTCCAGGACGGGCGGGTGCGCGGCGCCAAGGAGTACGTGCTCGCGGGGACGCTGGCCGACCTGATCGTTGTCGGGCTCGGCGGGGGTGAGCTCGCGCTCGTTGAGCGTGGCGCCGAGGGGCTCGACGCCAAACCCTTTGAAGGCGCCGATCGCACGCGCCGACTCGACCACGTGCGCCTCGACGGCACCCCCGGCGAGGCGCTCGCGCAGGGGCGCGCGGCCGCAGCCGCGGTCCGCGACGCAGGTCTCGTGCTGCTCTCGGTGGACGCCTTCGGCGGGGCGTCGAAGCTCGTCGAGATCTGTGTCGAGTACGCGCGCACCCGCGAGCAGTTCGATCGCCCAATCGGCTCGTTCCAGGCAGTCAAGCACCACCTGGCCGACATCGCGGTTCGCACGGAGCCCAGCCGCGGTCTACTGTGGTACGCGGCCTATGCCTGCGACGCGCTGCCGGACGAAACCGAGCGTGCGGCGGCCCTGGCCAAGGCACATTTCACCGAGTGCTACATGCAGACGGCTCGGGACGCCGTGGAGTTGCACGGCGGGATCGGCTTCACGTGGGACTGCGACGTGCAGATCTGGTTCAAGCGGGCGCTGTTCGACCGCGCCTATCTGGGGACGCCGGACCACCACCGCGAGCGCTGCGCGCGCCTCGCGGGCTGGTGAGCGGCGCCGGGAGCCCGACGACATGGATCTCAAATTCAGCGACGCGTACGAGGAGCTCCGAGAGGAGCTCCGTAGCTTCCTCCAAGTCAACTGGCCGCTCCGCGGCGAAGAGACGGCGCTTCCACGCGACCAGCAGGTGCGGCTCTTCCGCCGCCGTGCCATCGAGGCCGGTTACTACGCGCGCGCCGTGCCGCGCGAGTACGGCGGCTCCGAACAACCGCCCGACGTGCTCAAGACTGCGATCATCGGCGAGGAGGTCGCGCGCGCGGGCGCTCCGTCTGAGATCCGGGGATCGGGGGCGTCAATGCTCACGCCGACTTTGCTCGAACATGGCACCAACGAGCAGTGCAAGCGCTTCATCCCGCCCACCCTGCTCGGCGACATCGAGTGGTGCCAGGGCTATAGCGAGCCCGGCTCGGGCAGCGACCTTGCGTCGCTACAGACTCGGGCAGAGCTGGTCGGCGACGCGTGGGTGATCAACGGTCAGAAGATCTGGACCAGCATGGCGCACGAGTCCGACTGGATGTTCTGCCTATGTCGCACGGAGCCCGACGCCCTCAAGCACGGGGGCATCTCCTACATCTTGATCGACATGAAGACGCCGGGCATCGAGGTGCGGCCTCTGCGCCAGATGACGGGCAACGTCGACTTCAACGAGGTGTTCTTCACGGATGTGCGCGTTCCGGGTGAGAACATCGTGGGACGCCGGGGCGAGGGCTGGAAGATCGCGAACACGACGCTCAAGCACGAGCGGAACATGATCGGAGACACCACCTACCATAGCGTGCTCTTCGACAACCTGGTTCGGCTCGCGAAGGAGCGCAAGCGCAACGGCCGTCCCGCGATCGAGGATCCGCACGTGCGCCAGCAGCTCGTGGAGCTCGAGGCCGAGGCCGAGGTACAGCGCTTTTCGATGTATCGCCAGCTGACACATGCGGCGCGAGGAGAGTCGCCGGGCATCGTGGTCCTCATGAACAAGCTCTTCTCCACCCAGCTCTCCCTCAAAGTCGGCGCCCTGGCGCTCGAGCTGCTCGATGACGAAGGACTCTCGGTACCGGGAACGGACGGCGCCCTGATGGGTTCCACACCGAACGGGAGTGCCGGATGGGTGGCCCACGGCATGTGGGCGCTGGGCCTCCACATCGGCGGGGGGACGGCGCACATCCAGCGCAACATCATCGCCGAGCGCGGACTCGGTCTGCCGCGGGAGCGATCGGGCACACGCGCGCGCTGAGATTCCGGCTACCGCGGAGAACGTTACTCGAGCACGAGTCCGACGGGCCGACTGAAAGGTGCCATCATGGCTGCGATCCGGCTCACGCCGGACGGAAGTGTGAGAGGGGCGCGATGTCGCCCTCGGCGAAGCGCTCCCAGCGGTAGGGATGCAGGTCGAGCTCAGGCCGCTCTCCCGCCAGTAGATCGGCCACGATCTGGCCGGCGCCAGGTCCCATCGCAAAGCCATGTCCGCTGAAGCCCGTGGCCAGATAGAGCCCCTGCGGTCTGCCCGCGGGACCTAGGACCGGAGCCTCGTCGGGCGTGATGTCGATGGTTCCGGCCCAGACACGCTCGATCGCGAGCCCCTCGAGTGCGGGAAACAGCCGCGAGAATCTGGACAGGTTCATGGCCGCAGCGCCCCTGGCAGGTGGCGGCTCGACCGCACGCAGTCGCGTCCAGGGATGACGACGCGCGGGCGTTCCGGGCACGAGCGTTGCGAGATCCCGGAGCAGGGGTTTCCCCATCCGCAAGCGGACGTGGTGCCGGTTGGACCACGCCAGACCCATGAACTCCCGCAGGTCGCGGAAGGTGTCGAGCGTGACGTCGTAGAGCGCGAGCCCGGAGCCGGCGAGTATGAACGAGCCACGCGCATCCTGGCGAAAGGTGATGCCCTGGCCCCAGGCTGTGATCCTGGACACGGTAGCGGTTGGCGTCGTGCGCACTACCGTTCCGCGGACGCCGCTCTGAGGAATCCGGATTCTCAGCGGTCGCAGGAAGCGACGTGACCAGACTCCGGCCGCAACCACGACCTGCGCGGCGCGAATCTCTCCACGTTCCGTGTGCACCGCGCGGACCGCTCCGTTCTGAACGTCGATCCCCTCGGCTGCGCAGCCGGGCCAGAGCTCCGCCCCGCGGGCTTGCGCAGCGTCCGCAAACGCCCGGGTGACGAGCGCGGGACTGGCCTGGCCGTCACTCGGGACGTGGAGCGCGCCGACCCAGGGTCCGCGCATGGAAGGCACCAGACGTGCCGTCTCGTCTCGCGTGAGCAAGAACGATTCGAGCCCTGCGTCTGCCGCCCGTTTGCAGTAGCCCTCGAACGCCTCGATGTCGCGCTCGTCGAATGCCAGGCTCAGGTTGCCGCCCTGTGCCCACTCGAGCTCGGCGCCGAGCTCCTTCTCGAGGCCCTCCCAGAGCCGCCTCGAGTGCACGGCCAGCGGAATGAGGTGCGGGTAGCGTACCTGCTGGTGTACCCAGCCCCAGTTGCGGCTGGACTGCTCGAAGCCGAGCTCCCCCTTGTCGACGAGCACCACGCGCGCTCCGCGCCGGGCCGCGTAGTAGGCGGTGGCGCAGCCGACGATGCCCCCGCCGACGATGACAACATCCGCGTCTCGCTCCATGGCGGCTCAGTGTATCGTCAAGGGGCTCCTGAGCGCTTGCATCTATAGGCCGCGAGCTGATGAAATCTCGGTTCACAGGAGGATCTTCGATGAAGCTAGGTCTGAGTATCGGATATTCGGGAGCGCAGCTGAGGGTTCCGGTGGAGAAGGTCCAGCTGGCGGAGCGACTTGGCTACGACTCCGCCTGGTCCGGAGAGGCCTACGGGTCAGATGCGATCTCACCGCTCGCGTATCTGGCAGGAAAGACCGAGCGCATCCGCCTCGGCACCGGGATCATGCAGCTCGCGGGTCGGGCACCGGCTATGGCTGCTATGCAGGCCGCGACCGTCGACGCGCTCGCTGGTGGAAACCGCTTCATCGCTGGGCTCGGCGTCTCAGGTCCCCAGATCGTGGAGGGCTGGTACGGCCAGCCCTGGGGGCGGCCGTACTACCGGATCAAGGATTACGTCACGATCATGCGTAAGGTGTTCCGACGCGAGGAGCCCGTCACGCATCAGGGCAAGGAGATCTCGCTGCCCTACACGGGAGACGGGGCGATGGGCATTGGCAAGCCGCTCATGTCGATTCTCCACGTGAATCCGAACATCCCTATCTGGCTGGGGAGCGGGACGGAGACGAACGTGCGGCTCGCGGGTGAGGTGGCCGACGGGCTGCTTCCGCTCGGCTTCGGGCCCGGCAGCATGGAGCTCTTCCGACCGTGGCTGGAGGAGGGCTTCAAGCGCGCCGGTGGCGGCAAGTCGATGGCGGACTTCGAGATCCAGCCCGGAGCCGCAGTCATCATCACGAATGACGTACGCGCGGCACTCCAACGGATGAAGCCAAACACCGCCCTGTACGTGGGCGGCATGGGGCACCGCGACAAGAACTTCCACAAAGACATGATGGTGCGCCGCGGCTATCCCGAGGCGGCGGCGCGGATTCAGGAGCTCTACCTGGCAGGTCGCAAGCAGGAGGCGATCGAGGCGGTGCCAGACGAGTTCCTCGATGAGGGCGCGCTCGTTGGCCCCGTGGAGCGGATCAAGGATCGCTACCGAGCCTGGGAGGAGTCCGGCGTCACCGGGCTCACCATCAGCGCCGATCAGAAGGAGGCCCTCGAGCTGATGGCGGACCTCGCGGGCACCCGCTAGCCACGAGAAAATCCTGACTTAGTGCCCGACCTCGCTGTAGACCCCTATACGGTCCGGGCCGGGGAAGCGCAGCCAGCGCCGCCTCGGTTCCTGGCGCGGCTCCGTCATCTCGGTCCCAGCGTGATTGTCTCGGGCTCCGTGGTGGGCTCGGGCGAGATCATTCTCACCTCGAGTCTTGGCGCCGCGGCGGGGTTCGCGCTGCTGTGGTGGGTCCTCGTCTCGTGCTGGAGCAAGTCCCTCGTCCAGGCCCAGCTCGCCCGCTACGTGATCGTCACGGGAGACACGTATCTGCGCGCGATGAATCGGCTCCCAGGCCGCCTGCCCGGTCCCAAGCAGTCGATCGCGTGGCCCATCTGGGTCGGCCTCATCGCATTCGTTCCAGGAGTTCTGGGACTCGGCGGGATTCTCGGCGGCGCCGGTCAAGCCTTGGCCCTCCTCGTACCAGGTGTCGACGGGAGTTGGGGCACCGCTCTTGTAGCGATCGCGACGGCGGGAGTGCTCGCCACTCGTTCCTACGCCAGACTCGAGCGGGTGATGCTCGGACTCGTCTGCAGCTTCACACTCGCAACGCTGATCTGCTCCATCACCATGCAGTTCACGGAGTTCGGGATCACCAGAAGTGATCTCGCGGCAGGCTTCGCCTTCGACTTTCCGCTCGAGTACCTGGCCCTCGCGTTGGCCGTCTATGGGTACACGGGAGTCAACTCGGGAGAGATCGCCGCCTACACGTATTGGTGTGTCGAGAAGGGCTACCCGAGCTACGTCGGTCACGATCGCAACGACCCGGACTGGCTCGCACGCGCTCGTGGCTGGACCAAGGTGATGCACGCGGACGTCTGGCTGGCGCTCATCATTCTCACCTGCGCCACGCTGCCTTTCTACGTGCTCGGCGCGGGCGTCCTGCATGCGATCGGCGAACAACCCAGCGGGCTGGAGACGATCACGGCTCTTTCAAACATGTTCACGAGGACGCTCGGTCCGTGGGCCGTATGGCTCTTCGGCTTCGGCGCGTTCTTTATCCTGTTCTCGACCGCGCTTTCAGCGATCGCCGCCGGCGGTCGCTTCGTGCCCGATTACCTGATCGAGATGGGCTTCTTCGCCCGCAAAAACCTGGCGCGTCGGCACGCGTTCACGCGTGGGTACACCGTCGTCGTCCCCATACTCGCACTCGCGCTCTACCTGACCTTCCAGAATCCGGTGCTGCTGGTGACGATCGGGGGCTTGACCGCCGCTATGCTCCTTCCGATCCAGACGGGCGCCACACTCTGGCTGCAGGCAAGACACATGGATCGGCGGGTTCGTCCGGGACGCGGCGTCAGAGCCGCCGTGTGGGCGATCTTCGTGTTCCAGGTGCTGATGGCCCTGCTCGTCGTGCGGTACGTGGTACTCGGCTGAGTCAGCGCGGGCAGGTCCTCGACTGCTACCTTGGCCAACTCATGCCGTGCTCATCACGAGCGAGCGTCGCTACCAGCGGAGCCCGACGGCGCGGGTCAAGAACTCCATCAGCGGCGCAGCGCGCCGGCTCGCCTGTGCGAAGCGGTTCAGGAAGTCCGGCGCGCAAGCCTCCTTCTGCGTGAAGCTGCTTCCCATGGTGAAGCTCTTGCGCTTGAGGTCGTCGACGAGCGGATGCTCGGGATCGAAGCCGCGCGGGGCGCGCTTCAGTCGGTCGCTATCGTCGAGCGCGCGCCCGCGCCCCCGTGTGGCCCGCTTCCAGCGCTCCGGATGCTCGACCAGCGCGTCGCGGACCTGCTTCAGCGCATCGCTGGGCGGGCCCCACATCCCTGCCGCCGTGAAGACCCTCCCGGGCTCCAGGTGCAGGTAGAAGCCCGGCGCAGTCACGTCGCGACCGTCGACGTAACGGAAGGTCATTCCAGCGTAGGTTTTGTACGGGCTCTTATTCTTCGAGAAGCGGGTGTCGCGGTAGATCCTGAAGAGCGAACCCCCGTTTGGCCTCGGGTCTGCGACCATGGCTCTGCTGATCTTCTCCAGCTTCGTGCCGAAAGCTTCCACAAAGCCGAGCAGCGGATCCCGGACCTCTTCGATGTAGCGGTCCTTGTTCGCGTTGAACCACTCGCGATTGTTGTTTTGGGCGAGCTCGCGGAAAAAGCGGAACGTGCTCGGTGTTACGTAACGGCTATTGGACCGCATGGGCCTCAGTGCATGACCGACGAGGGGCTTCCGTCGGCGGCGAAAAGGGGGACCGGGGCGCGGCGGGACTGTCGCCCGAGGTCACGAGGATCTCGCCCGCGTGGCCGGGGCAGACGTACTCAGCAGTGCGCGGGCGCGCTCCACGAGGGGTCGCTGCGAGCGCGCGGTGATCTCCCAGGTGGGATCCGGACGCTTGCCGCGACGGTGCAGACCGAGGTTGAAGCCCGTGATGATCGTAAACTTGTAGGCGGCCAGGGCACGGAACCAGTTCAGATCTGACAGCTGAGCGCCATGGGCCTCTGCATACATGGCGACCAGCTCTTCCGCGCCGGGCCAGAGCCCGCTGGCTCCGACCCCGCGAGCCTCGTCCCAGGCCTCCGGGTCGTTGAAGGTGGCGACCCAGCCCACGTCGTTTAGTGTGGCCCCGATTCCGACGAGCTCCCAGTCGATGACCGCGAGGAGCTCCCCGTCCGGCGCGTAGAACAGGTTCGAGGTCTGGAAGTCGCCATGGAAGACGCCGACGGGCGCGTCCGCTGGGATCCGGGCCAGAAGTCTCTCCTTGACCTCCGGGACGCCCGAGAGCGCCTCGGGATCGGCAGCGCGCTCGAAGAAGCGGTCCCAGCGCGTCACATCCTGATCGAAGGGGATTGGCTCACCCAGGTACGGAACGCGCTCGACTGCGAGCCGATGGATGTTCGCGAGCGCCGTCATCGCCTGCTGTGCGGTTCGCCGCAGTGTGTCAGGGTCGAGCTTTGCGCCCCACTCGCCCGGCCCGAGCCGCAGCACGTCGCCCTCGAGCTTCGGCACCACGAAGTAGGGCCGGCCGAACCACTCGAGCTCGTCGCCCGACCAGCGCACCGAGCAGTGCGGGACGGGCCCACCGTCGAGCGCGTTCAGGACCTCGACCTGGCGGAGCACGTCCGCGGTCCCTCTCCAGTTCACATTGGGGGGCGGCAGACGCAAGAACCACGACTCCTGGCTCCCGCGGCTCTCGACGCTGAAGCCGTAGGAGAAGCCCGCGTGTCCGGGCATCTTGTGCACGCCTGAGAGCGTGACGTCGGGATCGTCGTACTTGGCCCGGCAGAAGGGTCCCAGCTTCTCTTCCAGCTCGGCGAGCTCCACAGCTGCAGTCTACAGCGTGAGCGCGGCGGGGGTGCGCTGCTGGTAGGCTCTGGAGCAACCATGATTCTGGTAGTCGGGGCATCGGGGCAGGTTGGAGGCGCGGCGGTTGCCGAGCTCGTGGAGCTAGGTGCGTCCGTGCGGGCGCTGGTGCGCTCGAGCGAGAGCGGGAGCGAGCTGGCTGAGAGAGACGTCGAGCGGGCCGTCGGGGACCTCGGGGACATCGACTCCCTCGCTACAGCGTTGCGCGACGTCGAATCCGTTCTGCTCGTGTCCGCAGTCGATCCGCGCCAGGCCGAGCTCCAAGGCAACCTCGTTGCGGCGGCGCGTCGCTCTGGTGTGGCTCATATCGTCAAGCTGTCCGGCTTCGCCACCGCGGTCGACTCGCCGGTCCGAAGCGGCCGCTGGCACGCCGAGACCGAGGCGGCGATCGTCGACTCGGGGATGGCCTACACGTTTCTGCGGCCCCCCTTCTTCCTGCAGAACCTGCTGCGCTTTGCGCAGGCCGTTGCCGAGCAAGGCGTGCTCCCGAGCCGAACGGATCCGGCAACGACGATCGCGATGGTTGACAGCCGTGACGTCGCAGCCGTGGCGGCACGGTGCCTCGTCGATTCCCGTCACCGCGGCTGCGTCTACGACGTGACGGGGCCCGAGGCGCTGACGTACGGCGACATCGCCCAGCGGCTCGCGGCGCTTCTGGGACGCCGCGTCGAGCGTGTGCGGGTCCCCGAGCACGTCGGCCGCGAGAACCTGCTTCAGCAGGGTCCCGAGTGGCACGCCGACCTCATGCTGGAGTTCGATCGCGCCTTTGCGGCAGGCCTCGGTGCAAAGGTCACCGGCGTAGTGCAGGACGTCACAGGTCGCCCAGCACGCGACCTCGACGCGTTCCTACGCGAACACCGACCGCACTTCGGGTGGTAGAGTGATCTAAGACTACCTGCCGCAGTTCGAGGAGTACCCGAGGCGAGAGCTGTAAGCTCTGTGGATCATGACTCCTGACCGCTCCAGCCAGCACAGCCTTACCCTGAGAGCTCTCATCGTCGCGGGCCTGGTGGCCTTTGGGTTCTTCCTCGTGACCGAGCGAGGTCTGCTGGGCTCTGCCCTGCAGAGCGATCGCAGCTACATCTCATACCTCATCCTGCTGATCTACGTGGCTGCCAGCGGGCACTGGCTGCTGCTCTCCATTCGCATGTCTGGCGAGCGGAATCGTCTGCAGCGTGTCGAGCACGGCCTGACGAACGGAGACGAGCCGCGCCTCGCCGTCACGGCTGCCGGAGTTCGCTGGGGCTCGGAGGAGTGGACCGTTGGAGACCTGGCGCAATACCTGCGGGGGGTCCTGATCAAGCGGGAGTCCGGCGCGCCGGTCGGGGAGCAGGGCACGCTCACCGCGACCCTGGGAGACGTCATCGCGAATCGCCACGCGGCGGGGCACTTCTTCAGCGACACACTGCTCAAGCTTGGGCTGCTAGGCACCATGGTGGGGTTCATCCTGATGCTGCTGCCGGTCTCCGGGATGCAGGAGTTCGGGCCTGCACTCGCGCAGCAGCTTCTACGCGAGATGAGCAGCGGCATGGCAGTCGCGCTCTACACCACGCTCGCCGGGCTCGTGACGAGCACGCTACTGAAGCTCCAGTACCAGATCCTCGATACCTCGGCGCAGGATTTTCTGAACCGCGTCGCTTTCATGACAGATGTGCACCTCGCGACGCCCTCGCTGGAGCCAGAAAGTGGCGACTAGACTGCAGCGATCCTCGGACGGCCAGGATGCCTTCACGGACGTCCTGTTCAATACGCTCCTGGGTTTTGCCTTCATGTTCGTGGTCGCGTTCTCGTTCATGAGCGATCCCCGCGAGACGGGAACGGTGGATGCGAAGGCGGAGGTTCTGATCACAGTACGCTGGCCCGACGGTCATCCCGACGATATCGATGCGGTGGTCGAGGATCCGCTCGGGAACCTGGTCTGGTACCACAATCAGGCCACGGAGCTCATGCACCTGGATCGCGACGATCGCGGAAGCTACGCCGATCGTATCGTCATCGACGGCCGAGAAATCTCGAACCCGATAAATCAGGAGATCGTCTCTCTGCGCTCCCTGGCTCCGGGCGAGTACGTGGTCAACTTGCTTCACTACAAGGCGAACTACAGTGCGCCCGTGCCTGTGACAGTTACGGTGGAGAAGCTCAACCCCGAGGTACAAGTCGTCTATTACGGGAGACACGAGCTCGCGGGCGCCGGCACCGAGCTTACCGCGGTCCGTTTCGTACTGGACGGGGACGGGGCCGTCGTTGGCGTGAGCAGCGCTCCCAAGCCCCTGCTGGCGCGCGCGGTGTCCGGCAAGCCCGCATCATGACCATCCTGCTCGCGCTGGCCTACGCGATCATCGCCGCGCTGCTGCTCAACCTGGGGCTTGCCGCCGCATGGAGCGCGCGCGTGAAGATTGGGGCCGTCCTGTTGGTCTCTTTGTTCTACGGCTTGACCTACCTCGGGATTCGCGCGCTCGAGGGCTGGCCCACTGGCGAGCCTGTTCCGGCCGACTTCCGGCTGCACTGGATCAGCATCGACGAGCCTGACAAGGCGACTGGATCCGACGGCGCGATCTACTTCTGGGTGCGCTCTCTAGACGAGGCAGGACTGCCGGCCGGAGAGCCCCGCGCGCACGTCGTCCCGTACGACGACGAGACGGCCGACGCGGCGCGCGAAGCCTTGGAGCAGCTGCAAGGTGGCAAGCGGCTGAACGGCCAGATGACGATGAACGTGATCGAGCCGAGCGAGGGTGACCCGGAAGAGCTGTCAACCTTCAGAGACTCGTCGGCGGGGAACGACCCGGATGGACCCGAAGAGCGCCTGATCTTCGAGTTCCGGGAGGTGCCGCCGCCGACGCTTCCCGCGAAGGCGCCGCTCTAGTCTGCTCCTTCGTCCGCCTCTTCTCGCGCCAGCGCCTCGGCGCGATCCGCGTTCGCGCGCGCGACGATGTAGGCGTGAACGGACTCGGCGTCTGCATCGCTCAGCAGATCCGAGAACCCCGCCATGCCGGTGCTCGCGCGAATTCCGTCGAGCACGATCTGGTTGAAGGTCTCGTGAGACTCTGCTGAGAGCATCCGGAGATCCGGCATGGCTCCGGCCGACTTGGCCTTGACGCCGTGACATATCCCGCAGGCCTCCTGGTAGAGGTGCTCGCCCCGGTCCAGCTCCTCCGCCGAGGCCGTCACGACCGGTTGCTCGGGGATGTGGCGGTCGAGCAGCGCGGGCGCCGTCAGCTCTGCGGTTCCATCGAGCTTGAACGCCACCATCTTGCCGAAGCCGCCGTACCGGAGGGCCGCCGTCTCGTTCACGAACCCGCTGAAGTTGTCCCCGGCTCCCCCGATCAGGATCGCCACGTACTGCACGTCGTCGATCTCGTAGCTGACAGGCGGTGCCAGGATCGAGGTGAACGTATTGTACTGCCACAGCCGCTCGCCGGTCTCCGTGTGGTAGGCGCTGAGCATGCCCATGGCATCGCCCTGGAAGACGATCCCGCCGGCCGTGGCCAGCGCGCCGCCGTTCCAGTAGTGGGGATGCTCCACGGCCCAGAGTTCCTCGCCGGTTAGCGGGTTGAAGGCCTTCAGGTATCCTTTGGACTCAGGCTCACCCGGGGTGTCGTCGGCGAGCTGCGCGATGCGTCCCAGCTCGATCCCCAGGTTCATCTGGCCCGGGTTGCGCTTGAGAAAGCCCGTCTCCTTGTACTCCTGGGCCATCGCGTAGATCAGCGCCACCTCCTGCGCGGGAAAGTAGATGATCCCGCTGCCGGGGTCGTACGACATCGCCTGCCAGTTGTGGCCGCCGAAGGGGCCGGGGAGGATCCACTTTGGCTCGTCTATGTAGTCGAGCTCCGGATTCTCGACCGGGCGTCCCGTGGCCATGTCCACGTGCGTCGCCCAGGTGGTGGTCACGAACGGGTTTGCCCGCAGCAGGGTTCCGTCCGAGCGGTCGATTACGTAGAAGAAGCCGTTCTTCGGTGCCTGCATCAGCACCTTGCGGCGCGCGCCGTCGACATCCATCTCGGCGAGCATCATGTCCTGCACCGCCGTGTAGTCCCAGTTGTCGCCGGGCGTCGTCTGGTAGTACCACTTCATGCGTCCGGTGTCGGCGTCTACGGCCACGATCGAGGCGAGGAACAGATTGTCGCCACCGCCGGGGGAGCGGATAACCCGCGTCCAGGGCGCTCCGTTTCCCACGCCAATGTAGATGTTGTTGAAGTCGGGGTCGTAGACGATGGAGTTCCACGCCGTCCCCCCGCCCCCGATCTTCCACCACTCGCCGCCCTTCCAGGTCTTTGCAGCCAGCTCCATGGCGGGCTGTTCGAAGGGCAGCGAAGGGTCGCCCGGAACGGTGAAGAAACGCCACACCTCCGCTCCGGTCTGGGCATCGTAGGCCGTCACGTAGCCCCGCACGCCGAACTCGGCGCCGCCGTTGCCGATGTACACCTTCCCGCGGGCCGCCCGCGGCGCGCCGGTGATGGAGTAGCTCCGCGAGCGGTCGATGATGGTGTCCGTCTCCCAGACCATGGTCCCCGTCGCCGCGTCGATGGCGATGAGCCGGCCGTCGAGCGTCCCCACGTAGACGTTGCCCTCGTAGACGGCGACGCCCCGGTTGATGGGGCCGCAGCACACTTTGCGCAGGTACTCACGCGGAACCTGCGGATCGTAGGTCCACTTCCGCTCGCCCGTCACCGCGTCGAACGCGTAGACGATGCTCCAGGAGCCCGACACGAAGAGTGTCCCGTCCACCACGATGGGCGTCGCCTCCAGCGCGTAGACGGTACTCAGGTCCTCGACCCACGTGGGCGCCAGTCGGCTGACCGTCTCGCGGTTGACCTGGGTCAGCGGCGAGAAGCGCTGCTCCCGGTAGTCGCGTCCGTGGGCGAGCCAGTTCCCCGGCTCGCTCTCGGCGTTCACGATGCGCTCGTCATCGATGAGCCCGATGCGGGGCACGGCCTCAGCGGGTGCCTCTGCGGACGGTGCCTCGGCCTCCGGTGCCGGACCGTTGTCGCAGCCGCTCCAGAGCGCCGCTACACCAGAGAGGATCACCAGCTGCAGCAGGATCGGTGCCCATCGACTCATATCTTCCCCCTTGCTCATCTCAAGCGAACAGATCTAGAGTCTCGAACTCGCCGCGCAGCACGTCGGTCTTCGAGTAGCCCAGCCAGCCATCGATGACGGATGCGTAGACGCGGCGGAAGTCCGTCGTGAAGATCAGGTTGTCGCCAGGGTCGAGCTCGCTGAGGCTCGGTCGCTCCCCGTGCTGACCGCCCTTGACTCCGTGTCCCACCACGAACATGAGACCCGCGGCGCCGTGATCGGTCCCGAGACTGGTGTTCTCCGGCGCGCGGCGCCCGAACTCGGAGAAGATCAGGACCGCGACGTCCGACGCTCGGCCGATCCGTTCCAGATCGGCGATGAATGCGGCAATCGCATCCGACGCATAGGTGAGCAGACGCGCGTGCAGGTTGCCCTGGTGCACGTGGGTGTCGAACGCGTTATTGCGAAATGCCGTGTAGTAGAGCCGCGTCGGCATGTCGTCGGCGATCAGCGCAGCCACCTTCGGGAGATCGAGCGGGACCAGACCGTAGTCGATGGGCGTGCTGTAGACGCTCCACGCCTCGCGCACGAGCTGCGCGGATTCGCGGGCGCCGCGCGCGACCTCCTCGAGATACTTCAAAGACACGTTCGCCGAGCTCACGTCCGGCACGTCGGCAAGGATCTCCTGCTCGGTGAAGAAGCCCTTGCGCGCCAGGCGGCTCGGGTCGTCGAACACGAGCGGCGTGTGGTGGCGACTGCGCACCGCGAGTGACTGGGAGCTGTCGATGTTGACGATGTAGTCGGAGCCTCCCTCAGGCTGGACCGCGTCTGCCAGGCGCCCGATCCACCCGTACGGCTCACCGCTGTTCGGAGCAGCCGTGTGCCAGTAGGCCATCGACGTGAAGTGCGAGAACGAGGGCTGCGGGTAGCCACAGCCGTGCACGATTGCCAGCTGACCGTCCTTGTACAGACGCTCGAAGCCCGCCATCCCTTCGGAGAACCCGAAGTGGTCGTCGATCTTGCGCAGCTCCGAGGGTGGGATGCCGAGGTTCGGGCGTAGCCGGTAGTACGCGTCGTCGCCGTAGGGCACCAGCGTGTTGAGACCGTCATTTCCTCCAGAGAGCTCTACCACGACGAGGATCCGCTCGTTCGTCGCCGCGCGTGCGGCGCGGGTTGGGAGCGGTCCCAGCATCGAAGCGCCGATTCCCAGCACCCCACTCCGGAGTACGTCGCGGCGGCTCAGCAGGCTCTTGAAGGGGCTCGGATCTCTCATGGCTCTTACCCCAGCTGATAGGCGGGACGCTCAGTATCAAGTGGACGAGCCGGCGCAGTGGCTCTTCCAGGTAGCTGCGCGCACGCTCGAGGTCGCTCGTACCCAGCTCGGAGTCCAGAAAGGCGATGAGCTCGCTGCGGAGCTCCGGGTCCGGCGGGACGAGCACGAAGCGCGCGAGCAGCGCGTCGACCGCTTGTGTCGTGGTCTGGAGCCCGGCGTCGAGAACCATCTCGCGCAGGTCGGCGGCGGCCGTCGTGCGCGGGATCGGCACGACCCGCTGGATCGCCAGCTGCCAGCCCTTGTAGCTCCCATAACGGGTGTTGAAGTCCTCGTCGCGATCCGCGATCACGTTCGCCATCGACATCTGATTGCTGTCTTCCGGGATCGTGGCGTTTGTGATGTCCTCACCCTGCGCGATTCTGTCACTCACTGCGCGAATGCGGAAGTCCTGCGGGTAGCGATCGTGGGGGACGAAGTTGATGTCTGGGAACAGCACGTCGTAGGCGAAGTTCCCTCGTGCCAGCAGCAGCCCGGGCGTGATCCAGGCTCTGCCAGAGGGCCAGCCCGCGACGGTGGGCGGCCGGAAGAGCTGCTGGCCCAGCTCGGAGGTGGCCTCGTTGAAATCGGGCACGCCGGGTACCTCCCGCAAGCCCAGCTTCCGGTACGTGGATACCACGAGCTGCACCGGGCTCTTGATCTGGGCCGCCATCGAGGCCGGGCTGTAGAAATCCTTCGACAGAAACAGGGTCCGCAGCAGCGGGGTGAGCTCGTAGCCTCCCTCCCGCAGCAGCGCTCCCAGCCGCTTCCGGAGGGCAGGCGACAGCTCCTCGCGTACGAAGTAGCGGTAGATCTTCGCGGCGATGAACTCGGCGGTCACCGGCTGCTCGAGGATGATGTCGATCACATCGACGCCGTCGAAGTTCCCGGTCTTACCGAGCACCGTCTTCTGCCCGCCGTCGTGCTGGTCCGCGTTCACCACGAAGCCGAGGTCGACGTAGTTCCAGCCCGTGAAGGCCCGCGCCGCCTCGCGGATGTCCGTCTCCGTGTAGTTCCCGACCCCCATGGTGAAAAGCTCCATGATCTCGCGGGCGAAGTTCTCGTTGGGCGCGCCCTTTATGTTGATGCCCGCGTCCAGGAAGGAGAGCATCGCCGGGTCCTGGGAGACCCCGACGAGGAGCTCGCGGAAGTTTCCCGTTCCGTGTCTGTGGAAGAGCTCGAGCTGGAGCTCCATCTTGCGATAGTCGCGTACCTTGGTCTCGGTGACGGCGAAGTGGCCGTGCCAGAAGAGCGCCATCTTCTCCTGCAACGGCCAGCCCGAGGTCAGCATGCGCTGTGCCCACCAGTAGGCCAGGCGATTCGTCTCGAGGTAGCTCGCGCGCAGCCAGTAGAAAAAGCGGTTGACGACCGGCTGCAAGCGGCGATTGCCCGCGGGCTTCACCCGGATGCCTATCGCCGCGCCCGTCTCGCGCGCCAGCGCGGTGGTGGCTGGGCGGCTCGGAGGAAAGGGCTCGAGGCTCGGATCGTGGACTCCCGAGCGCTCGAAGGGGGGGAGGTCGCCGGGCTCGCCGCGCAGGACCCGCTCCACCGCCTGCTCGGGGGTGAGCCGTGCGAAGGCCGCGACCTCTTCAGGGATCCCGCCGAAGCCGCCGCGCTCGAGCAGATGGGCGGCACTCGCTCGGTTCCAGTCCGAGGCGGCGATCGGGGTGAGATCGTCGACCCACGCGTTGCTGCTGGCTCCGGCAGTCACCGCCAGCAGTAGCCAGAGTGCAAAGCTTGCCGCGAGCTCGGGCCCGATCGGGCGCAGCAACATGCCGGCCATTCTACAGCGCCGCTACCATGCGCACGGCATGATTCCTCGCCGCAGCGCCGGAGGTCGCCCGCTTGTCGGGGTATGAGCTCGGGCTCGTCCTTCTCTCGGCGCTGCTGCACGCTTCTTGGAATGCGGCGGCCAAACGCAGCGAGAGCCCGACGGCGTTCCTGCTCACGATGGAAGCCGTTTCGCTTGCGATCTACCTGCCTGTGTTGATCTTCGGCTTCCGCATTTCGGAGCTCCCGCCGGGTCTGTGGGTGTGGATCGCGGCCTCGGCGGTGGTGCACGCCTTCTACGCGTACTGGCTCAGCCGAGGCTACACCCACGGAGACCTGTCGCTCGTCTACCCCATCGCACGCACGACGCCGGCGTTCGTTCCTCTCTTCGCTGTGCCGCTCATGGGCGAGAGCGTGTCGCTAACGGCCGCTCTGGGGATCGGCCTGGTCGTCGCGGGCATGTGGGCGATCCAGCTGGACGGCAAGCTCAGACTGCGGTCGCTGCGTTCCCTGGCTGCCGTGTTCGCGTACCTGACGCTTCTCACCACCGTCGCCTACTCGCTCATCGACAAGCAGGCGATGCAGCTTCTAGACGCGGCCGACTGGACGGGTCCCGCGCCGCGCGCGCTCGTCTACATGGGCCTGTTCGAGTTCGCCTACGTGCCGCTCTTTTACGTGCTCGCGATGCGCAGCCTGGCGAAGCGCGAGCTCGTGCGCGTGGCACGTCGCGAGTGGAGGACGGCGATCGTCGGGTCGGTGTTCGGGATCTGCAGCTACGTGCTGATTCTAGAGGCGATGAGGACTGCCCAGGTGAGCTATGTCGTGGCGGTTCGGCAGTCGAGCGTGGTCTTCGACGTCGCGCTGGGCGTGTTCTTCTTGCGCGAACGGCCGGGGCGCATCCGGGTGATCGGGATCCTGGCCACGATCGTGGGGGTAGCCTTGATCTCTGCCTATCCCTGATCGCCGAGGTCGATGACCTTCAACGGAAAAGTTCAGATTAAGGACCGTCCCCAAGTTCAGGTAGGATGCTCGCTATGGAGCGGTTGACAGAGGCAGCGGAGCGGATCGGCGAGGTGCTCAGGGAGCGGGGGGAATCCATCTGCGTGGCGGAGGGCTCGTGTGGGGGGCTCGTCTCGGCCTCGCTCGTTGCTGTGCCGGGGGCCGTCGAACTTCTACGTGGCTGGTGGGGTCTTCTACACGCGGCCCGCGTTCGAGGAGATCCTCGGCAAGGACCGGGAGGCGCTGCGGGGGCTGCGCGGCAGCACCGAGCCGTTCTCTCTGATGCTGGCCAGGCTCGTGAGGGAGAAGTTCAATGCCACCTGGGCCATCGGTGAGAGCGGGGCCAGCGGACCTTCCGGGAACCGCTACGGAGACGCGGCAGGGCATGCCGCGCTGGCCGTAGCCGGACCGGTCGAGAAGAGCATCATCGTGGAGACGGGTATCGACGATCGTCAGGAGAACATGTGGCTGTTCTCGGCAGCGGCCCTGAAGCTCGTAGAGGAGGCACTTGCAGAGAGTGCCTAGAGCGACCGGACCTCCGAACTACGTCGCTCGCAACCGTAGCGCCTGGGACGGCTACGCCGCGGAGTATGTGATACCCGGCCGCAGGGGCTGGGGGGGTGAGCCCAAGTGGGGGATCTGGAGCATTCCTGAAGCCGCGGTCGGCGTACTTCCCGATGTGGAAGGGCGCGACACGCTGGAGCTCGGCTGTGGTACCGCCTACGTCCCCTCGTGGCTGGTCCGTCGCGGTGCGCGGGCGGTGGTCGGCGTGGATCTGTCCGCCCGGCAGCTCCAGACCGCACGCACGCTCCAGAAGGAGTTCGGGCTCCGCTTTCCGCTGATCCGCGCTGCTGCCGAACAGGTGCCGCTCCGCGACTCTTCGTTCGACCTCGTCATCTCCGAGTACGGGGCGGCGATCTGGTGTGACCCCTACCTGTGGATCCCCGAGGCGGCCAGGCTACTGCGCCCCAAAGGGGAGCTCGTCTTCCTCGGCAACAGCGCGCTTTCCCTGCTCTGCACGCCGGGGACGGAGGGCGCCGTCGCCACGACGGCTCTGGGCCGCGACTACTTCGGCATGCACAGGTTCGAGTGGCCGGAAGACCCCTCGGTGGAATTCCATCTTGGGTACGGCGACTGGATCCGCCTGTTCCGGGCCAACGGGTTCGAGATCGAGGACCTGATCGAGCTTCGTCCGCCCCCCGATGCGGAGACCCGCTACGACCACGTCGCGCTCGAGTGGGCTCGACGCTGGCCCGCCGAGGAGGTGTGGAAGGCGCGCTTGCGCTGAGCCGAGAGTCACTCGAGTCAGGCGCTCGGGCCGAGGGGATCCGGGCGCGCGTGCTGATCCAGCACCACAGGCGCGGCGCCCACTGCTAGCAGGCTGCTGAAAAACTACTCCTCGAAGGGTACCTTGAGGGAAGCCCCAAGGGGGAGGTGTGAGAGGACCGCAGACGCTCCAGGGTGGGATGTTCAGCTACGTATCGCTGGAGTCCCGGATTCCCGAGGACCATCCGCTTCGAGCGATCCGGCGACTGGTGGACGCAGCGCTCGAGCAGCTGTCGCGACGCTTCGATGTGATCTACGCGAAAGGGGTCGGCCGGCCGTCGGTTCCGCCGGAGCAGCTGTTGCGGGCGCTGCTGTTGCAGGTGCTGTACACGATCCGGAGCGAGCGCCAGCTGATCGAGCAGATCGACTACAACCTGCTCTACCGCTGGTTCGTGGGCCTGGAGCTGGACGACGAGGTGTTCAGCGCCACGGTATTCACCAAGAATCGGGAACGGCTACTGCAGGGCGAGATTGCCCAGCACTTCTTCGAGGCCGTGCTGGCGCAGGCTGTTGCGAGTCGGAGGGGTTGGTGTCATCGGAGCACTTCACGGTGGACGGGACGCTGATCGAGGCGTGGGCGAGCCAGAAGAGCTTCGTGCGCAAGGACGAGAAGCGGAAGGACGATGACGACCCGGGCAACCCGACGGTCAACTTCCGGGGCGAGAAGCGGAGCAACCAGACGCATGCGTCGACGACGGACCCGGACGCCCGACTGGCGGGGATGAAGGGCCAGGGGGCGCGGCTCGCGTATCAGGGACACGTCGTGACAGAGAACCGCAACGGCCTGGTGGTGGCGGCGAAGCTCACGCAGGCGTCGGGGTATGCGGAGCGCGAAGCGGCGCTCGAGATGGTGCAGGGTCTTGGGGGCGCTCGCCGGATCACGCTGGGTGGAGACAAGGGCTACGACGCCAAGAGCTTCGTGCAGGCGCTTCGGACCTGGAGCGTCACCCCGCACGTGGCACAGAACACGACGAACCGCCGAAGCGCGATCGATCGAAGGACCACAGGACACCCGGGCTACGAGGTGAGCCAGCGCTTCCGCAAACGGGTGGAGGAGGTGTTCGGCTGGATGAAGACGGTGGGCTTGATGCGCAAGACCCGACACCGGGGCACGGATCGGGTCGGCTGGGTCTTCACCTTCACCGCCGCGGCCTACAACCTGGTCCGCATCCGCAACCTGTTGGAGGCGACGTAGCTCATGATCCCGCAAGGTCTCCCGCTGCCACGCGAAACCGGTTCGTACCGGGAACGGCGATCCCTCACTCGGCTCGGCACGCCTCCCGTCGAAGGCGTCCCGCCCAACACAGTCACTTTCTCCGCAGCCTGCTAGGAGTCCCGCGACGCAGGCAGCGAGTCCAGCAGAAAGTTGCGGATGTCGGCGAGCGTCTCGGAGCTTCCGTTGCCCGTGTCGAGCAGGCATCCGTGAGGTGCCTCGGACGCGATTCGAGCCGCCAGCCCAGGTGGATGGCGGGCGTCGTGTCCGGGCAGGACGAGGAGCGGGACCGGACACTCGGGCACCCAGCTCTCCGGCACGCTGAAGTAGGGGGTGTCGTCCGGCCAGATGCCGTCCCGGAAGCGGACCACGCGCACGGTGTAGCGCTCGCGACCCTTCTGCAGCAGCTCCTTCGCGAAGCCCGGATCGTCGACCAGGCGCTGTGCGTAGGGCCCCCCGGCAGGGTTCTGGTCGAAGCGAGGGTTGCGCTTGGCGGCCTCGATCACCGCGTCTAGCCCACGGTCGCGCGCCAGACGCGAGGTCTCGTAGAAGAGGCTGTAAAAGTCGTGTCTCGAGTTCGTCTCGTCGCGGCCCGGCGGCTCGACGAGGACGGCTGCAGTGATGCGCTCCGGTGCGTCGTGGATCAGCCGCAGCGCGTACGCCGCTCCGATTCCCCATCCAAGCACCAGAGCCGACGTTGCCCCCACCGAGTCGAGTACGCCGAGCTGATCCTGAGCCATCGTTTCATACGAGAAGGGCATGCTCTGCCCCGTGCTGCGGCCGGCGTAGCGCTGGTCCATGGCGATCACGGAGAAGGCGTCCGCGAGGCTCGTCCCGGGATCGAATGGTGTGCGCTGCCACGAGTCGATCTCGCTGTTCACGACGCCCGGCGCGAGGAGGAGCAGGGGCGGACCGCTCCCCCGCACCTCGTAGGTGAGCATCGTGCCATCAGTCCGTTCGATAGCGGGCACCGCCCCTCCTTTGCTGGAACGACGTTTGATAAGGTATCGCAACGGCGCCCACCGCTGTGCGATGGAGGAGCTATGTCCGCCCCGGCCCAGACCGCCCAGCCCCTGCCCCTGACACTGGACAACCTAGACATCACGACGACCGAGCTCTACGTCAAGGACGGCTATCCATGGGAGGCCTGGGACCTGCTGCGGCGAGAAGCCCCTGTCTTCTGGTACGAGCGGCCGGGCTTCGAGCCCTTCTGGGCGATTACGAAGTACACGGACATCGCCTGGATCTCGCGCAACCCGCAGATCTTCTCGAATCGCCAGCGCCTGCGCCTGGCGGAGCTACAGCCGTACAGCCCGGACCTCGAGAGTCAAGAAGACGACGACCAGCGCTATAGGCCCGCGAACGACGAGCCGCCCGATCTGGTCTTCATGGACCCGCCAGACCATCGCCAGTACCGCGCGATCATCAGCAAGTGGTTTACGCCGAAGGCGATGCAGATCCTCGAGTCCCATCTCCAGGACATGTCCCAGAACTATGTAGGCGTCTTCGGTCGCATTCTCGCCGACCGCCTGCGCCAGCGTCAGGGCGACGTGACGGACTTCGTGCACGAGTGCGCGGCCAAGCTCCCCGTGGCGACCATCTGCGAGATGGCCGACGTGCCCCAGGAAGACTGGGAGCAAATCTTCCGCTGGACAGAGGTGCTCGTCGGTTCGGGGGACCCGGAATATCAGGAAGAAGGGAAGGACCCGCGCGAGACGGCGCGTGAGAACGTGCATGCGTGGTTCAACTACATGGAGTGGCTGATCAAGAAGCGCCGGGACGAGGGACTGCAAGGGCACGACCTGCTGACGGCGCTGCTCACCGCACGCTTCCAGGGGCGGGAGCTCACGCCCCGCGAGATCATGTCGTACATCATCCTCCTGCTGGCGGCTGGGAACGAGACCACGCGGAACTCGATCAGCGGCGGGGTGCACGCGTTGATCGAGCACCCCGAGCAGCTGCAGCGTCTCGTCCGTGATCCAGAGCTCTTGAACCCGGCCGTCGAGGAGATCCTGCGCTGGACCTCGGTCGTGATCCAGTTCGTGCGCACGGTGACCGAGGACACCGAGATCCGCGGCCAGAAGATCCGCAAGGGCGAGACCATCGTCATGTGGTACCCCTCGGCGAACCGCGACAAGGAGATCTTCGAGGACCCGTACACCTTCGACATCGGGCGCGATCCCAACCCGCACTACGCCTTCGGTGGCTACGGCGAGCACTTCTGCCTTGGCGCGAACCTGGCTCGCTGGGAGATGCGCACGCTGATGCGCGAGCTCATCCCGCTGCTGCCCAAGCTGGAGCTCGCCGGTGAGCCCGAGCGCCTGCTCGGTCAGCTCCACGTCGGTGGCATCAAGCGCTTGCCTGTGCGCCTGTCTGCGTAGGCTCGCCGCGGGTCGCGTCTGCGAAAGCGATTACTGTAGAATCCGCCCCACCGCCGTCGGGTGGGTCAACGTTTTTGAAAACACGGGGGAGTTCAGATGGCACACGATCTGGTAATCCGAGGAGGCATGGTGGTCGACGGGACTGGGAACGAGCCCGTTGCCGGAGACGTCGCGGTCGATGGCAACACCATCACCGCGGTCGGAGAGGTCGGCGCCCCCGGGCGGGAAGAGATCGATGCTGCCGGACACGCGGTCACGCCCGGCTTCGTCGACATCCACACGCACCTCGATGCACAGATCGGCTGGGATCCGCTCTTGACGCCCGTCAGCTGGCACGGCGTGACCACTGCGCTGCTCGGAAATTGCGGCGTCACCTTTGCTCCCTGCAAGCCCAGCGACCGGGAGCTGCTCGCCGGCATGATGGAGACGGTCGAGGACATTCCAAAGGACGCGATCCTGAACGGCCTCCCGTGGAGCTGGGAGGGCTATGGCGGCTACCTCGACGCGCTCGAGTTGCTTTACCCGGCGATCAACGTGGCGGGCATGGTGGGGCACTGCGCGGTCCGCTACCACGTGATGGGCGAGCGCGCCGTCGAGGAGCGTGCGACGGAGAAGGAGAAGGACGAGATGGCGGACGTGGTGGCCCAGTCGGTCGCCGCGGGCGCGGTCGGCTTCTCCACCTCGCGCTTCCTCGGCCACTACCTGCCCGACGGGCGGCACGTGCCGGGTACGCATGCCGAACACGAGGAGCTCGTCCGCATCGCCAAGGGCATCGCATCGGTAGGCGGTGGGCTGATGCAGAACGTGCTCAACATGAGCGACTTCGACGGCGAGATCGATCTGCTGCGCAAGGAAGCTCGGGCCACCGGCGACCGAGTGCTGTTCAGCATCGTGGCGGGGAACAAGGACGACTCGGGCAAGCGTATAAACGCGCTGATCGACGGGCTCTGCGCGGAGGGACTCGACGTGAGCGCCGTCACCATCCCGCGCGGCTCCGGCCTGGTGACCGGACTCGTGAACGTGCTGCCCTGGCGCTCGGGGGCATGGAAGAAGCTCGCGAAGCTGGATCTGGCCGCCCGTCTGGCCGCGATCGACGACGCGGCCACGCGCGCGGAGCTGGTTGCGGACGCCAGGGCGGAGACCATGCGCATGCCCGCCTCGCAGATCTTCCCGCTCGGCGACGGCGCGCCGAACTACACCGTCGGCCCCGAGGGTAGCCTGCAGGCGCTGGCCGACGAGGCGGGAGAGCACGCGGCCGAGACCTTCCTGCGCATGTGCAGCGAGTCCCGCGGCCGCGCCCTCTTCACCATGCGCGTCTTCAACAACAACCTCGGCGCGCTGGCCGATCTGCTGACGGGTGAGCACGTGATGCCCTGCCTGGGAGATGCAGGCGCGCACGTCGGCCAGGTCATGGACGCGGGCTGGCCCTCGTTCGTGCTCTCGCACTGGGTGCGCGACAAGGGCGTGTTCACGGTCGGCGAGGCGATCCGGCGCATGACCTCGGCACCCGCCCGCATCATCGGGCTCCAGGACCGGGGCCGCATCGAGCCGGGTCTGCGCGCGGACCTGAACGTGATCGATCTGGACCGGGTTCGCGAGGAGCTCCCCGAGTACGTCCACGACTTCCCGGGCGGAGCGGGCCGCTTCATCCAGCGCGCCCAGGGCTACAAGGCCACGATCTGCAACGGCCAGCGGATCCTTGCCGACGACAAGCACACCGGCGCCCGGGCCGGTCAGGTGATTCGCAACTGAGTCGAGGGAGCGCAGCATGTCAGAGTCAGTCCAGCCCTTTCGGATCGAGACAAGTGACGCCGAGCTAGAGGATCTGCAGCAGCGCCTGCGGGCTACGCGCTGGCCCGACGCGGAGACCGTCGACGACTGGTCGCAGGGGATTCCGCTCGCCTACCTGAAGGAGGTCTGCGAGTACTGGGCCGAGAAGTACGACTGGCGAGAGCGGGAGAAGCGCCTGAACGAGGCCCCGCAGTTCCGCACCGAGATCGACGGTCTCGGCATCCACTTCCAGCACCTGCGCTCCCCGCACGAAGACGCCCTGCCGCTCGTCATGACTCATGGCTGGCCGGGCTCCGTCGTGGAGTTCCAGAAAGTGATCGGTCCGCTCAGCGACCCGACGGCCCACGGTGGCGACGCCAGCGACGCGTTCCACGTCGTCTGCCCCTCTCTCCCGGGCTACGGCTTCTCCGACAAGCCTGTAGAGACGGGCTGGGGGGTCGAGCGCACCGGCAAAGCCTGGGCGCAGCTGATGGCGCGTCTCGGCTACGAGAGCTACGTGGCCCAGGGCGGGGACTGGGGGTCCGCGGTCACCACGGCGATCGGCGAGCAGGACCCGGAGCACTGCGCCGGCATCCACATCAACATGGTGTTCTCGCGTCCGGACCCCGAGACCATGGCCGACCTGACCGAGCAGGAGAAGAGTGCCCTCGCCGCGCTCAAGCACTACCAGGACTGGGACTCGGGCTACTCCAAGCAGCAGAGTACGCGCCCGCAGACGCTTGGCTACGGCCTCGTCGACTCGCCTGCCGGTCAGGCCGGCTGGATCCTCGAGAAATTCTGGGCCTGGACCGACTGCAACGGACATCCCGAGAACGTGCTCACGCGCGACGAGCTGCTCGACAACGTAATGCTCTACTGGCTGCCGCGGACCGGGGCGTCCTCGGCTCGCCTTTACTGGCAGAGCTTCAACCAGATCGCAGGTGGCGAAGGCGGCGTCCAGGTGCCGACGGGCTGCAGCATATTCCCCAAGGAGATCATGCGGGCCTCGAGGCGCTGGGCCGAGGGCCGCTACAAGAACATCGTCTACTGGAACGAGCTGCCGAAGGGCGGCCACTTCGCAGCCTTCGAGCAGCCGGAGCTTTTCGTGGAAGAGGTCCGCGCCTGCTTCCGCCACGTCCGGTAGGTATGACAACCTCGACGGTCTTTCCCGGGAGCGAGTGGGTCACGGGTCGGCCCGAGGACCACGGACTCGAGTCTGAGCGCTTGAAGCGCGCGGCGGACGAGGTTTTTTCAGCTGACCCAGCGCGATGGCTTCCTCGTCGTGAAGAACGGCGTCATCGTTCACGAGACCTATGCTCGCGACGCTGCCGCCACCACCGCAAATCCCGAAGCGAACGGCGCCTACGGCTACCTCTGGTGGCTGAACGGCGGCGAGGGGACCTGGCGGACGCCGGGGGCGAAAGCTAGCGGCAAGGGCCGCTGGATCCCTGACGCTCCGGCGAGCGTCTACTTCGGACTCGGCGCACGCGGAAAGGTCCTGGTCGTGGTCCCGGAGCACGACATCGTCGTCGTGACCATGGGAGAGACCGACGACCCTGGCTCGCTGCCCCGCGTCTGGAGCGCGATCGCATCATTCCTTCCCGCCTGAAGATTGCGGGGGAGTAAGATGACAGTGGACCGCTCGGTCCGAGGAGAGGCTCCATGAAACGTCTGCTCGTCAGCCTGACGCTCGCCTGTGTGACGGCGTCCTTCGTCGCAGCCGCGGTAGAGATCGAAGATGTGGGCTCGATCACGTTTCCCACGTCGGGCTCACCCGAGGCCCAGGAGCACTTCCTGCGCGGCGTGGGAATCCTCTACAGCTTTGGCTGGAAGCAGGCGATTGAGGAGTTCCGGGCGGCACAGCAGCTGGAGCCGAACTTTGCCATGGCCTACTGGGGCGAGTCGCTCTGCTACAACCATCCACTGCTGGCCGAGCAGGATCGGGACAACCCGATGAAGGTCCTGCTGAGGCTCGGCGCGACGTCCGAGGAGCGCCTGGCGAAGGCGCCGACGGCAAAAGAGAAGGGGTACGTCGCCGCTGTGGAGGCGCTCTTTATGGGAGAGGGGAGCCCCGCCGAGCGCCGCATCGCTTACATGGAGGCCATGCGCCGTCTCCACGAGAGCTTCCCCGAAGATCAGGAGGCGGCGACCTTCTACTCGCTGTCGCTCCTGAGTGCCGCCGGACCCATGGGCGACGAGAGCCTTCGCACACGCGTGCTCGCGGGCGCGATCGCCCTCGAGGTATTCACCGCGAACCCCGATCACCCCGGTGCTGTGCACTACATCATCCACGCCTTCGACGACCCGGTCCACGCACCTATCGCGCTTCCGGCAGCGTGGAAGTTCGCGGAGATCGCGCCGGCCGTCTCCCACGCCCGCCACATGCCCACCCACATCTTCATCCAGCACGGCATGTGGAATGAGGTCTCCCAGTCGAACCAGTCCGCCTACGAGGTTGCAGTCGAGCTGTGGGAGCCAGGCGACAACGCTGGGGACATGACGCACGCGCTCGACTGGGGCCAGTACGGCGATCTCCAGCTCGGCGATTACGAGAAAGCCAGGGTGTGGATCGAACGCATGGAGGAGATTGTGGCGAAGACCGGGACGCAGGAGCGCCCGCTCGCGGCGCTCCCGCGCGTCAAGGCGCGCTACATCGTCGAGACGGAGCAATGGAAAACGCAGCCGGTAACAGACGAGTCGCCGGCAGTCGAGGTCTTTGCGACCGGCATGAGCGCCATGGAGCTGGGGGACCTGGAGCTGGCCCAGCAGGCGGAGCTGCGGCTCCAGGCGCTGGCGGACGAGTCCCCCGACGATGATACGTCGTACTTCGCTCGTACGGGCAAACCCATCCAGATCATGCAAAAGGAGCTGGCTGCCCTCATACGCTTGGAGCTGGGCCAGCAGGCCGAAGCCATCGCACTGCTCGAGGAAAGCGTGGCGATCGCGGAGAGCATGCGAGCACCGAATGGCCCCGCCAACCCCATCAAGCCCGTGCACGAGCTGCTGGGCGAGGTGCTTCTTGTCGTCGGTGACGGCGCAGGCGCGGTCGAGAGCTTCGAGAGGTCGCTCTCGAGGACGCCGAACCGGCCGCTCTCCCTACTCGGCCTGGCCCGCGCCTACGTGGAGGTCGGCGATCTGGTCGCGGCCAGCGTGCAGTATCGGAAGCTCGCGGGCGTCTGGGAAGGCCGGGACAAGCCCGAGCTGGCAGAAGCGACGCAGTACATCGACGTGGGGGCCGCCGGCGAGTTTTGACAAGAGCTCCGATCAAGAAGGCGAGGACCTGGACGTGGTCGACGGTGAATCGCACTCCATCTCGAGGCGTAGATTCCTGGAGGGTCTCACAGGAGGCGTAACAGGCGCTGCCCTGCTCGCCTCGACTGACCGAGCGAGCGGAGCTCCCGCTCCCAACCCGCGGTCCGAAACGGGCGTTGCCGAGCCCGACGATGAGCCGTACTGGCGCTGGGTGGCTGATCAGTTCCTGATCCCGAACGACCTTGCCTACATGAATACGGTCACTCGTGGGCCCTCGCCCCGGAGCGTCGTCCAGGCGCAGGTAGAGGCGATCCGTCAGGCCGACACCGATCCGCTCAGCTACGCAAAGTACGTGCAGAACGCAGACTTCACCACGCGACTCCGCGAGAAGATGGCGACGTATCTGGGCTGCAAGCCCAACGAGATCGCCTTCACGAACAACACGACGGAGGGGATGGCCTTCGGCACGAACGGGCCGGACTTGGTGGCGGGCGATCAAGTGATCTGCACGAACCACGATCACTCGAGCGGTGCCATGCCCATCTACCTCAGGGCCGTCCGGCAGGGTCTCGAGCCCGTGATGATCGACTTGTCCGACCCGAAGTACCATCCCCCGCGAAGCCCCAGCGCGCTCATCGGGGTGTTCGACGCTGCGATGACCCGTCGAACGAAGCTGGTCAGTTTTTGCCACCTGAACTACACGGATGGCTGCGTACTGCCGGTGAAGCAGATCTGCGAGCTGGCACGCTCTCGGGGCATTCTGACCCTGGTTGATGGTGCGCATCCGCCGGGTCTCATGAAGCTCGACCTGCACGACTTGGGCTGCGACATGTACGCAGGTGCGTGCCACAAGTGGATGCTTGCGTCGATGCTGACCGGCTTCTTCTACGTTCGGGAGGACGTTCAGGACCGGATCTGGCCCAGCATCTATGCCGGGCCCGTGAACGGCCTGAGCATGTACGGCGATCCGGCGCCTGAGCGGTTCAAGGCGTGGACGGAGACCGCCGCGCGCTACGAGTTGCGTGGCTCGGGGAGCTATTCCACGCGGATGTCCATCGACGCTGCATTGGACTTCCACAATCGTCTGACGCCTGCCGCGGTGGAAGCGCGCGATCGCTACATGGCCCGGCGCACCCGCGATGGCTTGCGCAAGCTCAACGGCGTGTCCGTCTATGTGTCGGAGGAACCCGAGCTGAGCAGCGGGGTGGTCTCATTCGCGTTGAAGGGCGTCGAGCCCAAGCGGCTTTCCGAGTTGCTCTGGGACCGACATCGGATCTACATCCGCAACGTGACCCATCCCGAGATCGGCTGGGATGCAAACCGAGTCTGCCTGCATCTGATGCTGACGGCGCGACAGGTGGACGACCTGGTTGGCGCCGTCACTGAGGTTGGTCAGGAGATCGGCGCGTAGCTGCTGGTCAGTCCGAGAGCGCGGCCCAGCACTCGATCTCGACCCTGGCCCCGAGCGCCAGCCCGCTCGCGGCGAACGTGCTCCTGGCGGGCTTCGGGCCCGGGAAGTGCTTGACGTAAGTCGCGTTCATCGCCGCATAGTCCGCGATGTCTGCCAGCATCACCGTGCACTTGACCACCCTGTCCATCGAGGCGCCGTTTGCTTCCAGCAGCCGGCTGATGTTCTGCAGCGCCTGATCCGTCTCGCCCCCGATTCCCCCGGAGACCAGTGTCAGCGTTCCGGGCTCGGTGCCCACAGCCCCTGACAGGTAGAGCATGTTGCCGACGCGGACCCCATCCGAATAGGGTCGATCACGCGCGTCCTCCGAGGCGATGAACTCGACGAGCGAGCCGTTGGCGTATGCCGTCGGGGCACTGATCGAGAACGCAGCGATCCCGATCGCAATTCGAAGAAACATTCTTGGCACCTCAGCTAGTAGGCGTACTGGTCGACGCGGGACTGCGCCTGGGAGAGACCCTTGCCGCGGATCGGCTTCGGATCCAGCCAGGCCGCTACAGCTCGTCTCTCGTAGCCGAAGCGTAGGGGGGCGGACTGCAGCTTCGTAGTGCCGAGCCAGTCGCCCTCCTGGTACGGCACCGGGAAGCCCAGGCCGTTCAACAGGTAGCCGTAGACGCGGCACAGGTGCTCGCCCTCCTCGAAGTCTCCCACGTAGGAGACCCAGGGCGTCTCGATGCGAAGCGTCTCGCGCAGGTGCTGCTGCAGCGAAGCAATCACGTTGCCCTGGTCCCAGTCCGGGATGGCGCGCTCCACGAATGTCTTGCTGCCCGGCAGGGACCACTGGCCCTGTTCCTCCTGGACCAGAAGGAACTCCGGGCCCACGTCACTCGCGCGCTCCAGTACCAATCGGGTGGTCTCGATCTTCCTGTCGCTGTGCACCGCGAGGAGCCTCCTCCCTTCGGGCGATAGGGCTCTGTAGACGTCGTCGTCGTACAGAAAGTAGCCCGTCGCTGGCGGCGTGTTCGCGCCCGCGTACTTGTTGAAGATCCCTAGCCGGTGATGGTCGGACCGGTTGGGGCCCGCGCGGTGCCAGGTGTGCATGTTCATGAAAAGGAGGTCGCCGCGCTTGAGCTCCGGGTCGATGAAGTCGGAGTCTGCTGGTGTGATCGCCGGGCGCACGCAGAGGGCACGTTCGCTGCCCTCGTACACCCGATCCAGGCGATGTGAGCCGGGAGCGACGAAGAGCGGCCCGATATCGGCGTCGTAGTCGCAGCAGGGGACGATCGCGAACAGCCAGTTCATCGACGAGCCGACCGGACGCCAGCGCTTATAGTCGTTATGGGGCGGAAGACCGACACCGCCAGGTGTGCGATCGTAGACCACAAATGCGGTCAAGCGAGGCGAATCCCCCAGCAGCTCCTCCGCTACGGGCACGATCGCGGGATGCTCGGCAATGAACGCGAGATCCGGATCCTTCAGGCAGTTGTTCGCCAGTGTGTACCTGCCGGGCTCGGGATACTCGAGCTTTTGAAGCTTGCCGTCGAGGGGTGGGTTCCGCGCGAAGCCGCGCTCCAGACGCTCGATGTCGGAGTAGGGAATCTGACCGCGGAGCGCGAGGAAGCCGTCGCGTTTGTATGCAGCAAGCTGATCAGCTGTGAGCATCTCGCACGATTCTATCAGTTGGTGGGGGGCTCCCAGCGTCCAGCGGCGTCTGGGCGGCTTTCGGTGAGATCGGACACGAGAAAGGCTGATTCCGCACCATTCGATCCCTTTCGCCCTGTCTTCTCCTGCGGGGGACCTGCTCGCGCTCCGTGTGCGATGATGGCTTCTAGCGTCAACCCGAGGGGAGAGAGCCATGCGATTCGGTGTGTTCTACGAGCTGCAGGTACCTAAGCCGTGGGATGAGGGGTCTGAGCATCGGCTGATCCAGGACTCCATCGAGCAGGTTCAGCTGGCCGATCGGATCGGCATCGACTACGCCTGGTCCGTCGAGCACCACTTCCTGGACGAGTACTCCCACTGCTCGAGCACCACTTCCTGGACGAGTACTCCCACTGCTCGGCCTCCGAGGTTTTTCTCACTGCCCTCGCCGCGAAGACCGAGCGGATTCGCGTCGGGTTCGGCATCCGCCAGGTGATCGCGAACTACAACCACCCCTCGCGTACGGCCGAGGCGGTGTCGATGCTGGACCTGATCTCGAACGGCCGAGTCGAGTTCGGTATTGGCGAAGGCGCGACGAGGCTCGAGCTGCACGGCTACGGTATTCCGGCAAAGCGCAAGCAGGCACTCTCGCTCGAGGCTGCCGAGCAGATCGCGAACATGATGGTGATGCAGCCGTACCCCGGCTTCGAGGGCGAGGGCTTCTCGATGCCCTGCCGGAACGTGCTCCCGAAGCCGTTCCAGAAGCCGCATCCGCCAATGTGGCTGGCGTGCACGAACCGCCGGACCATCGAGACCGCAGCCCGGAATGGCCTCGGCGCCCTGGCGTTCACCTTCGTCAATGAGGAAGAGGCGCGCACGTGGGCCGACACGTACTACTCGATCATTAAGTCCGACGAGTGTGTACCGCTTGGCCACAGCGTCAACGCGAACATCGCGATCGTGGCCGGATTCACGCTGCACCCCGACGCTGATGAGGCCCGCCGGAGGGGCACGGATGGCTTCGCCTTCTTCCGTTACGCTATCAACGCCCTCGTTGCAAACGACGCCAAGCCCGCCCGCAGCACGCTCTGGGACGAATACCAGGAGCTCCGCGACCGCGACCTGCCCACGATCGGGTCTCCCGGGATCGGAACGCCCGCCGAGTACATCGAGCTGGTCAGGAGCTTCGACGAGTTGGGCGTGGACCAAATCATCTTCCTCCAGCAGGCTGGCAAGAACCGCCACGACCACATCTGCGAGAGCCTGGAGCTGTTCGGTAAAGAATTTCTCCCGGAGTTCGTCCCGAAGCGCGAGGCGCGCAAGGCCGAGGAGCTCGCTCCCTACATCGAGAAGGCGCTCGGTCGCAAGCGGTGGATGCCCGAGCTGTCAGACGACGAGATCCCGATCGTCAAGGCGTCACGCGAGCGGGAGTCCTTCTACCGCAAGGATTGAGCTGGGTTCGACGAGTGCGCTCGCTCAGCTGGCAACCGAGGAATCAATAAGAGATACGTGAGATGAAGGATTTTGGTGGGAAGATCGCGGTTGTCACGGGAGGCGGCACGGGAATGGGGCGAGAGCTCGCGTGCCAGCTCGCCAGCGAAGGCTGTCAGGTGGCCATCTGCGACGTCAACGCAGAGAACATGGAGGCGACGAAGAAGACCTGCGAGGAGCTCGCTCCGGCGGGTGCGCGCGTCACCGCGCACCAGTGCGACGTATCCGACGAGGCCCGGGTCCTGGCGTTCCGCGATGCGGTGAAGCAGCAGCACGAGACCGAGCACATCAACCTGCTGTTCAACAACGCTGGCATCGGGGGAGGCGGCAGCTTTCTCAACGATGACCGCGACGAGTGGGAAAAGACCTTCGGCGTGTGCTGGTCCGGTGTCTACTACTGCGCACGAGCGTTCATGCCCCTCCTGGTGGCCAGCTCCGAAGGGCACATCGTCAACACCAGCAGTGTAAACGGCTTCTGGGCCTCCGTGGGACCGATGACACCACACACGGCTTACAGTCGCGGTCAAGGGATTCTCGGAGGCGCTGCTGACGGATCTGCGCCTGAATGCGCCGCACGTGAAGGTGTCCGTCGTGATGCCCGGACATATCGGCACCTCCATCGCCGCGAACACGCAGATAGTGCTGGGGAAACCAAGTCCAAAGGAGATGACCGAAGCGGACCTGGCAGAGGTCCGCGAGCGAATGAAAAGCCTGGGAGTGCCAGCAGATGCCTTGAGCGATGAGCAGGTCAGGGCGGCGCTGCAGCAACGGATGGACGACTTTCGAGACAAGGCGCCGCTGACCGCGGCGCAGGCGGCGAGCGTCATCCTCGACGGAGTTCGCGCTGAGCGCTGGCGGATCCTGGTAGGCGACGATGCCCAGACGATCGACCGCCTGGTGCGAGAGGCTCCCGAAGAAGCGTATGAACCATCGCTGTACAAGAAGCTGCAGGCGGCGGGGACCTTCGGGGGACTCGACACGATCGACGAATAGGGCACGCCCACTCCCGGTAGTCGAGCCGCTGGATGTATCGCTCCAGGCTGGCCCGGATCATGGCTCCGGGGAGATTCGTGGAAAGGTGGCTCTCGTCACCGGTGCGGTTGTCAGCCACCCCGACTAGAGTCTGAAGCCTGGAGGCTTCCAGGAAGGAGCATTGATGATGGCTTGGCCAACGACACATGGAGTGATGGCGATCGGGGATGATCGAGATGCCACGCTCGAGCTGGGACGGCGGCTGGCGCATTCGGGCAAGGCGAGCTCGGTGATCGTCCATGTTGCGCACGATGGGTGGGACCGCAGGTTCGTTTCTGCCATCCGCGCGGTCGGTCCGGTAAACGAGCTGGTGAGCGCTGTTGCACCGGTGGGGACGCGGGGGGTGTGGGAGACCGAGTTCCGGCGCGTCAAGGACTACGGCCGCAGCTGGCCCGATGCCGAGCCGTCGCCTGGAGTCGGAATGGTGTTCGGGATCTGGCGTCTTCCCGAGCTCACCTACGAGCAGTTCGATGCGTACTGGCGGGACAACCACGCACCGTTGGCCATTGAACATCACGTAGGCATGTGGGACTACACGCAGTGCTCGTTTCGTCGGCCCTTGGTGGATCACGCCACTGACTTCGACGGGGTGGCAATCTGTCAGTTCCCCTCGCTCGAGGATCTCAAGGAGCGCTTCTACGGCAGCCCCGAGGGCGAGCGCGCCATCGCCGAGGACGTCGTGAAGTTCGGCGATCCGAACCGGGGTGAACGCGTTCGAATGACCGAATACGTGCTGTCTTCCACGCCGTGAAGCTCCCGCGTGTCCGCCGGAGCAGGAGCTCAGGAGACTTGAAGTTCGACAGGTCCGGCTAGCTGTCGCTCTGCTCTGCAGCAGTGGCGCTCAGAGGCGCGTCGCCAAGAAAAGACGACGAAGATGACTCCGAGGCTTGCGGCGACGATGCGGGATGAGTTCATGGGCGACATCCTCCGTACGGGTTGCGGTATAAAGGGCTCATGAGAGTCGACTTCATGACCGGGCCCCGAGAGCTTCATACGATACAGACGCTGGCGCGGGATGTGGAACGCGCCGGTTTCAGTGGCATAACCTTCACCGAGGGGGGTCGTACCGCCTACTTGTCGGTCGCTGCGGCTGCGCTCGCGACCGAGCGGCTGGTGTTCACGACGGGGATTGCACTCGCGTTCCCGCGTAGTCCCATGGTTACTGCCCAGATTGCCTGGGAGCTACAGGAGGCTAGCCAGGGTCGCTTCCGGCTCGGCCTCGGCACGCAGGTGCGCGCGCACATCACCCGTCGGTACGGGGTGGAGTTCGATCCGCCGGGGCCGCGCATGCGCGACTACATCGGGGCCGTTCGCGCGATCTTCAAGGGGTTCCGAGGGGAGGAGCGCTTGGACCACCACGGTCCCTACTATGACCTGACGCTGCTCAATCCCATGTGGGCGCCCGGCGATATCGATTATCCGACTCCTCCCATCGATGTAGCCGCGGTCGGGCCGTACATGCTGAGGATGGCCGGAGAGCTCTGCGACGGGATCCACGTGCATCCGATGCACAGCATCGAGTACGTAACGCAGGTGTTGCAGCCGGCTTTGGCCGAGGGAGCGAGTCGCGTCGGCCGCGATCCATCCGAGGTGAAGCTCCTGGTACCGGTCCTTACGATCGTTGGCGACAGCGAGGAAGAGAAGGCCGCCTCGCGCGCCTTCTGCCGGCAGCAGGTGGCATTCTACGGCTCGACCCCGAACTACGCACTCCAGTTCGACCTGCTCGGGTTCGAGGGGACCACGGACCGGATCCGCGAGCGCCAGAAGGCCGGCGACATGACCGGGATGGCGGAGGTGATAACCGACGAGATCCTGGAGCGCTTCACCGTGGAGGCGAAGTGGGATGAACTGGCCGACGAGCTCGTTCAGCGCTACGGCGGACTAGCAGAGCGGGTGACCCTCTACGCCGCTGGAACGGAGTACGCCCGCGATCCTTCTTCGATCGATCGCTGGGGCGAGGTGGCCAAAGCGGTCTCGAGAGGCACGCTCTAGAGCTGAAGCTCAGGCCTCGAGCTCCTCAGGCTGGCGGACGATGGGCTGCGGTAGGTTCTGCGGATCGACGGAGAGCCCGATGATCGCGTTGTAGCCGTCGTGGCTCTCCTCGATGTGGAGCGTGCGGGGCGGGATCACGAAGTAGTCGTGCAGAACCGTGATTCCCATGGCGCATCCTCCCGGACGGGTGCCCGGAGCCCCCAAGGATACCGCGGATGCAAGCGCTAGAGCGTGCCTTCGTTAGGTGTCGCCAGGAGTCCTCAGAACAGCACCTTGTCGTTGCGGAGCTGCGCGATCTGCTCCGCGGAGTAGCCGAGGATCCCGGTCAGTACCTCTTCGGTGTCGGCTCCGAGTAGGGGGGCCGCGCAGCGCACGCCGTTCGGCCGCCTGCGGAGCCGCCACGGAATTCCAGTGTGCGTCTGCGTGCTCACCTCGGGGTGGGGAAGCCGTTCCAGGAAGCCGCGCTCGTTCAGGTGCGCGTCCTCGGCGATGTCTTTCGGGGTGAAGCTCGGGAACGCCGCGACGCCTGCTGCCTGCAGCTCACGGGCCACCTCCCAGCGGTCGCGCTTCAGGGTCCAGGCTTCGATGCGCTTCTCGAGCTCGTCCTCGTTCGTCTTGCGACTGGACAGGCTCCTGAAGCGAGTGTCGACCGCCAGAGTCGGGTCCACGACGCTGCACAAGGCGCGCCACTCGCCGTCGTCGGCACACGCGATGGAGACCCAGTCGTCCTCGCCGCTGCACTTGAAGCAGCCGTGCGGAGACATCCAGCGGTCGCGGTTGCCCGCGCGCTCTGGCTGGCTGCCGTTCATGGCGTACTCCATCCACGCTTCGGGCGTGAGCGCGGCCGTCGCCTCCCAGAGCGAGATGTCGAGACGCTCGCCTTCGCCCGTCATCTCGCGCTTCTGAAGCGCGGCGCAGACCGCGAATGCCGCCGTGATTCCCGCAGTGGGGTCTGGCATCGAGATCCCGATTTCGCTCGGACCGCCGCCGACGAACCCGGTCACCGCGGAGAGGCCGGTCAGCGGTGGGATCGCGGGCCCGTAGCCCATGTAGTTCCGATATGGCCCAGTCTGACCATAGCCGGTGATGCTCGCGAGGATGACGCTCGGGTTCACGTCGCGCAGCACCTCATAGCCGAGGCCCAGTCGATCCATGACCCCCGTGGCGAAGTTCTCTACGACGACGTCGCTCCGGGCGACGACCTCTTTCAGGAGCTCGACCGCACGCGGCTCGCTCAGGTTGAGCGCCACGCTCTTCTTACCCTGGTTCCACTGGTTGAACATTCCGGAACGGTTCAACCCTGGCTCCATTCCCGTGGGGATGATGGGGAGGCGCCGGTAACGATCGGGTCGCCCCTCCGACTCGAAGCGGATCACCTCGGCGCCGAGATGTGCCAGGTTCATGGCGCAAAACGGCCCCGCCCACGCCCAGCTCAGATCCACTACGCGGATCCCGTCGAGCGGCAGTCGAACGCTACCCGACTCCACGTCTCGTTCGCGAGGTTGCAAGGTGCCACTCAGCAGCTCGTCGTTGTGCTCGCCGCGTAGCGGCGCGGCGCGCCGTACCGGAGGCCCGCCATCTCTAGTCCGGATGGGAGAGCCCAGGTAACGAAGCCGCCCGGCTCGCGAGTGCTCCGCCTCTACGAAGAACTCCCGCTCGCGCAGATGCTCCGAGTCGGACATCTGCTTCAAGCTCATCACCGGTGCAAAGCAGATCCGGTGTTTCTGTCCCTGGTGGTAGAGCTCGTCGACGGTTCGCTCCCCGATCCACTCCTGCACGAAGCTGTGCACCAGATCCTGATTCTCTGCCCGTCCAGGGATGTCCGCGAAGACTTCGAGCTCGGTCCACTCGGGGCGTCCCATCAGCTCGACCAAACGCTCCCACTGATCCTGCTCGACGCAGACGAGGAAGATGGGCCCGTCCGAGCACTCGAAGATGGACCATGGAATCAGCATTCGTGGGCCGAGGCGCGTGGCCACGATCTCCGCGTAGGTGTAATGGGGGATCCCGTTCTCGAGCACCGAGGCCACGTAGTCCTGGATTGACAGGTCGATGTGTTCGCCGACGCCGGTTCGTGCCGCGTCAAAGTACGCTGCCATTGCGGCCGTTGCGCCGGCGACCGCGGCCACGAAGTTGCATTGATGGCCGAAGACCCTGAGTGGCGGCAGGACACAGGTTCGCCCAGCCCCCGGCGTTCGAGAGAGTCAGCTCTTCGGCCCTGAAATCGCGATAGGAACCCGTGATCCCGAACGGCGTGAGGGAGAGGACCACGAGATCGGGACGACGCGTCTCGAGGGCGGCCGGCGCGAGGCCGAGCTCTTCGGCGTGGGCGCGCGGGTGGTTGTGGATCAGGATGTCCGCCCAGTCGACCAGCCGCGCCAGCTGCGCGTGCCCGCTCGCCTCGTCCAAGTCCAGGCTCACGCCGCGCTTGTTCTTGTTCAGTGCGAGGAACAGCCCGCTCTGTTCGGGATCGACCTGGTCGCCTGGAAAGGGGCCGCGTTGCCGAGTGCGATCCCCGAGCGCATCCTCGACCTTGACGACGTCTGCGCCCTGATCCGCGAGGAGCCCCGCGGCGTGCGCGGCCGACACCCCCGACCCGAGCTCCAGAACACGAACCTCTCCCATCGACTTCGCACGTCCCATGGCCGGCATTGTCGCACGGAATCCAGCCGACGTTTCGGCAAGTCACTGCAGGGTTTGGCGCCCGAGGCGCCGGACCGGTTCTACTCACACAACTTCGCAGAGATGTTCCAGCTGCAGGCGAGCGCCTGACGAGAGCGCGGGCCTGAGTCAGACCGAGCGCTCGTCCAGGCCCGAGACGATCGCAATGTCCCCCTGGGAAGCGCGGAAGCGGTGCCGCGCCAGCTCCTGGTACTCGCTCGATTCGTACCAGCGGCGAGCTTCTTCGCGACTCGGGAAGCGCAGGATCACGGTGCGTGTGCCCGGCCACTCGCCCTCCAGCGTCTCGACGGTCTCGTCAACGGCAAGGAGCTCGCCGGCGTACTTCGCGAACACGTCCATGAAGCCCGCCTCGTAGCGTGCGTACTCGTCTCGGTCGTCGATCTGGATCCGCGCCAGGATGTAGACGGACATGGCTACCCCTTCTCTTGCGTCACATGATACGCCTTCACGAGCTATGCTGGTCCCAGGAGGTGCCTCCTTGTGACGCATGTGCGAACGACCACCGTCGGCAGCTGGCCCATCCCGTTCGGCCAGCGACTGGAACTCAAGCGCTACTACCAGGGCGAGCTCAGCGACGCCGATGCCGACGACGTGCTGCGCGCGGCAGCCAGGATCGCCATGGACGAGCAAATTGCCTGTGGACTCGATCAGATCATGGGCGGCGAGGTCTTCGCGCCAGATTTCGTGCACCATGTCCCGCCGCGACTTGCGGGAGTGAAGACCATTCGTCGGCGCGACCCGAGCATGGGCCAGGAGGGCATCGGTCACTACGAGATCGTCGGGGATGTCTCCGCCCCGAACGGTGCCGGACACGCGCTCGCGTTCCGGCGGGAGCGCGCGATCGAGCCTCGCCTCGACAAGGCGGCCATTCCGTCACCCCTGACTATGACTCTCTCGTTCGCCAACGACGCCCGACTCCCGGAGCAGATGGAGAACATCGCGCGGATGGTCGAGGTCGAAGTTCTCGATATGGTGGCCGCCGGCGCCCGCGAGGTTCAGCTCGACGCGCCGTCTGAAGCCCTCGCGATGGCGCACGAGACCACTCCAGTGCCTGAGCTCGTTCGCTGGCTCATCTACCCGTTCCGTTCCCGACCCGACGTCCACCGCTCGGTCCACTTCTGCCTCGGTGACATCTCGCGGAAGCCCACGACCCAGGTGCAAAACCTCCACTCCCTCATCCCGCTCCTCCAGGCGCTGGAAGGCGAGATCGACCGGGCACACCTGGAATGCTCGTACGCCGGACAGTGGGACGACCATCGATTGCTATCTGAGATCCCGGAGTCGATCGAGATCAGCGCCGGGATCGCAGACGTCAAGTCTTCCCCGCAGCCCGTAGAAACGCTGCGTGCGAAGATCGATGCGCTGCTAGAAGTCGTGCCCGAGACCCGCCTGCTCGTCTCCTCCTCGTGCGGTTGCGGACGAGTCCCGCACGACGAGGCGATCCGCCTGATGCGAAATCTCGTGAAGGCGGCCGGCTAGCGCAGTACTCCGTCCTGCCGCAGCGTGCGGATTTCCTCGGGCGCGAGGCCGAGCTCTCCCGTCAGCACTTCGTCGGTGTGCTCGCCCAGGAGGGGGGCGCGGTCGATCGGGACGTCGCTCTCCGAGAGCCTTGGGGCGAAGCCGAGTAGCTTGACCTCGCCGTGCATGGGGTGGTCAATCGTCTTGACGAAGCCGCGCTCGACCAGGTGCGGATCGGTGTGGAGCTCCCGTGTGTCGAGGGTCGCGGAGCAAGGCACGCCCGCCCCGCCGAGGATCTGCATGACCTCGTACTTGGTCCGCTCGCGGGTCCACTTAGAGAACTCCTCGTGGAGTCCCTCACCGTTTGCAAAGCGTGACTCGACCGTCTCGTAGCGCGGGTCGACGATCAGGTCGGGTCGGTCGATTGCAGTACAGAGCTCGTCCCAGTGGCCCGCGGTTATCGGCATGATGAACACCCAGTCGTTCGGTCCGAAGGGGCGGCAGGGGTAGAGGCTGACCGGAGGCGCACCCTGAGTGTTCCCGGAGCGGGGGCTCGCCTCTTCGCCCCAGTTCGAGCCCAGGGCGACGCGTGTGCGCATGAAGTAGGTCATGGCCTCCTGCATCGAGATCTCGATCTTCTGCCCTCTGCCGGTGCGCAGTCGCTGGATGTAGGCGGCGAGGATCGCCATCGCGAGCTGCACGCCCGTACCTGCATCGCCCGTCGTCGGACCGGGGACCATCGGTGGTCCGAGCGGCTCCCCGGTGACGGAGAATGCGCCAGCCGCCGCTTGCGCGATCATGTCGTAGCTCTTGAACGTAGAGTACGGCCCGGAGGTTCCGAAGCCCTTGAGCCGCGCATAGATCAAAGGGGGGTGAACCGCTCGAAGCGTCTCGTACTCGATGTCGAGGCGCTCGACGACGCCGGGGCCGTAGTTCTCCACGAACACGTCGAAGCCCGGCAGCAGGCGCAGGAACAGGTCCCGACCCTCCGGCTTCTGCATGTTCAGCGCGACGCTTCGTTTGTTCGCGTTCCAGTTGCAGAAGTACGCGGAGTACTCCTTGTTCGGGCTCAGTCCGACTCCGCGTCCCGGGTCGCCGTGCTTCGGTGCCTCGATCTTTACTACGTCCGCGCCGAGCCAGGCCAGAGCCTGCGTGCTCGACGTCCCGGCCTCGTACTGGGTCATGTCGAGGATTCTCATCCCATCTAGAGCGGGCATTCGGTCCTCCTCTTGTTGGTTCAGAGCTCAGCTGCCCTTGAAGGTGGCTTTCTCTTTCCTCAGAAACGCCTGAGTGGCCTTCGCGAGATCCTCGCTACGGCCGGTGCGACTCATCGATTCGGCCTCCAGGTCCAGGACGTCGCGCAGGTGGCCTCCGGCTTCCGCCAGGTTGATGTTTCGCTTCATGTAGCGGTACGAGAGCGGTGGCCCCTCGGCCAGGCGCAGGGCGAACGAATCGACCTCCTTGCGGAAGGTGTCGTGCGAAAAGACGCGGTTCACCAGCCCCATGACGTGGGCCTCTTCAGCCGAGATCTTCTCGCCGAGCAGCATGAGCTCGCGCGCCTTCGCGCTTCCCACCATGTTGGTCAGGAAGTACGAGCTGCCAAAGTCGCCCGAGAAGCCGATTCCGGAGAACGCCGTACGCAGGACCGCACCCTCCGCGGCAATCCGGAAATCGGAGGCGAACGCCATCGAGAGCGATCCGCCCGCGGCCGCACCGTTGATCGCGGCCAGCGTGGGCTTGGGCATGGTGTGTAGCAGCACCGAGGCCTCGTGCTGGCGCTGCAGCCCGTCGATGGACTGCTCCAGCGTCGGTCCCTCACCGCCGCCGGCTCCGCGTCCGACCCTGGCCTTGAGGTCGGCCCCAGCGGAGAACGCGCGGTCGCCCGCTCCCGTGAGGACTACGCACCGCACATCGGGGTCCGTCGAGGCCTCCCGCAGGTACCGCATGAGCAAGTCCATCATCTGGCCGCTGAGCGAGTTCATCCGGTCAGGCCGATTCATCGTGATCGTGCCGATCGAGTCCTTGACCTCGTAGAGTGCGTGATCCGCCATGCGGTCCCTCCCGTCGGGATGATCTTAGCAGGGACGCGGATCGTGTATGCTCGGCGCCGCCGGGCTCTCTTAGGAGGATCTGCCATGCCGAGCATCGAGAACGCAGGCGCCACGATCTACTACGAGGTGCGGGGCACGGGTCCCGCGATTGTCTTCGCGCACGGGGCCGGCGGAAACGCCGCCAGCTGGTGGCAGCAGGTGCCCTTCTTCCTGCTCCGCGGCTGCCGCGTGGTCGCGTTCGACCACCGCGGCTTCGGACGCTCCGCTTGCGGCGACGACGCGATGGACATCGGCAAGTTCCCAGCCGACCTGCTCGCCATCCTAGACGCCGAAGGCATCGACCGCGCGGCGCTCGTCTGCCAGTCAATGGGCGGCTGGACCGGGCTGCCGACAGCGGTGAGGTATCCCGATCGGGTGCGCTGCCTGGTGCTCTGCGGAACGCCGGGGGGTCTCTGGACCCCGAAGGTCGAACAGGGCTTCGGTCAGGTCGCCAAGCGGGTCCGCCAGACCGGCCTGACGGGCCCCGGGGGCGCGGCGCTGGCGGACGACTTCTCGGACCACCAGCCGGGACGCGCTTTCCTTTACGAACAGATCTCGAGCTTCAACCAGGGGATTCCGCCCTCGCTCCTGGGGAAGCTCCCGGAGGCCCGTACGCTGCCTGAAGATCTAGGGGGCTATCGCGTGCCGACGCTCGTGATCGCCGGCTCGAAGGACGTGCTGTTTACGCCGGAGGTTCTGCGCGAGGTGGCCGATACCATCCCCGGCGCGGAGCTCGTGGAGCTCGACGGTGCCGGTCACTCGACCTACTTCGAGCAGCCGGAGCGCTTCAACGCGACCGTCGCGGAGTTCCTCGACAAGAACCCTTAGGCGAAAGTTCAGGCGACTGCGGGCGCCACGTCGCGCATGAAGCGCTCGACTGCCTCCAGGCGAGCGGCCACGCCGCCACGCGCGACGGGGTCGAGGAGCAGGTGCTGGACTCCGAGCTCGCGCAGGGTGCCGACGGTGTCGATCATCTGCTGGGCGCTGCCGGCCACCGAGAGGGCAGGGTCCATCGCCCCTGCGGGGTCCAGGTAGACGCGGAGTGATAAGGTGATTTCGGCGCGCTCGCGCCCGGCCTGCTCACACAGCTCGCCGATCCGACGCCACGCGTCGGTCACCTCCCGGCGTGGCTGGAACGCTGCGTGGAAGCCGTCGCCAAACCGAACGGTGCGCCGGAACGCGGGCTCGGTGTCTCCGCCCACCCAGAGCGGCAGGGGCTGCTGCACGGGCTTGGGCTCGAAGCCAACCTCGGGAAAGCGCACGTAACGGCCTTCGTAGGTCGGAGTCTTCGAGCCGAACAGCTCCCGAAACGCCGCCAGGCACTCGTCGGCGCGCGCGCCGCGGTGATCGAAGGGCATCTGGAGCACGTCGAACTCTTCCTGCATCCAGCCGACGCCCACGCCCAGGATCGCGCGACCTCCCGAGACGACGTCGAGCGTGGCGATCTGCTTGGCAGTCTGGACGGTGGGCCGATAGCCCAGGATCAGCACCGTTGTGCCCAGGCGCAGCTGCTCGGTGCAGCCTGCCACGAAGAGCAGCGTACCGATGGGATCGAGCCACGGCAGTTCTGGTGGTGGTGCGAACGACCCGTCCCGGCTGTACGGATAGCGGCTGCGGATCTCCGACGGCCAGGCGATGTGATCGCTCACCCAGCCCGCGTGCACGCCGGCTCGTTCCGCGGCGCGGGCGAAGTCGATCAGGACCTCTCGCGAGATCGCTCGGCCGAGCTGAGGCAGGTGTACTCCCCACTGCATGTCTAGCCTGTCCTCGCTTTGCTCTCGATCTGTTGCTCCCGCTCGAACAGCCGGTCGCGCTCCTGTGCAAACCGCCGGGCCGCCAGACAGAAGAGCGGGATGGCCGGCATCGACAAGAACGTGGTGCCCAGGAGTGTCCAAGTATAGGGCTGCGCCACTCCTCTTGCGATTTGACCGAGGGCGGACGTTGAGCGGAGACTACCGCTCTGGAGGTCCGTCATGAGCGACACGTATGGAGTCCTGTCGGCCACGGAGTCTATGGACTCCGCAGAGCTCGTAAAGCTGGCGCTGCGGCTAGAGAAGCTCGGCTACGACGCGCTCTGGATTCCGGAGCTGATGGGGCGCGAGCCGTTCACGACGGCGAGTTTCTTGCTGGCCCGGACGGAGCGTCTCCGGGTGGCGACGGGAATCGCGAACGTGTACCCGCGCGACGCCGTCTCGACCGCGCAGGCCTCGCGGACGCTGGCTGAGCTCTCCAATGGGCGCTTCGTGCTGGGGCTCGGGGTGTCGCATCCGCCGATGGCCGAGCTGCGCGGGCACGAGTGGATCGCGCCCGTGAAGAAGATGCGCGCGTACCTACAGGCCATGTCGGCTGCTCCCATTCAATCTCCCGAGCCGAGCCAGCCCGCGCCGGTTTACATCGCTGCCCACGGGCCGGGGCTCCTGCGCGTCGCGGCCGAGCTCGCCGATGGGGCCAATACCTACCTGATGCCGATCCAGCACACGACGCAGGCGCGCGCGATCCTGGGTCGGGACAAGACGCTGAACCTGGTGCTTCCCTGCTGTCTCTGCACCGACGCGGCGGAGGCGCGGCGCCTGTCGCGCAGAGCGCTCTCGCTCTACATGGGGTTACCGGCGTATCAGCGACAGTGGCTGACGCTGGGCTACGAGCAAGGGGACTTCGAGGACAGCGGCAGTGATCGCCTGATCGACGACCTCGTGGCCTGGGGTGATGAGACGCAGATCCAGGAGCGCATCGCCGCGTATCGCGATGCGGGAGCGACACAGATCCAGCTCATCACCTACAACCCGGAAGGTGGAGCGAAACCGGACTGGAAGCTCCTCGAGGCACTGGCCAGCGCTCAGGAAGCGTCGACTTAGCGGGCGCTAGCTCAGGAGATCAGGCTCGCGACGACCTGTATCTCGACGAGCCCTCCGAACGCGAGCTCGCTCACGCCGATCGCCGTCCAGGCCGGATACGGCTCGGGGATGTAGCGATCCTTCACCTTCGCGAACTTCGCGATGTGCTCGCGAAAGCCGACGTGGTAGGTCGTGATGTCGATCACGTCGCCGAGTGTGCCTCCCGCCGCCTCGAGCACCGTCTTGACGTTCTCGAAAGCCTGTACGAACTGCGCCTCGGGGTCCTCGAGGGGCCTGCCGTCCGGTCCGGTCCCGATCTGCCCGGAACAAAAGAGCCGGTCCCCGTCCCGCACCGCCGGAGCAAAGTGGAGCTGCTTGTAGGTTCCCTCCATTTCTTTCGGGATCACGACATCCTTAGCCATAGGGATTCCCCCTCTGTTAGCGAGGCTTCATGATAACAGCGAGACCTCTGGGGCGGGAAGCTCTCAGCTCTTTTGGTTGGATTCGAGCAACTTGGCCGTGCGACCGAGGTAGTCGTTCAGCTGCTTGTCGTGGCGGCTCGTGGCCTCGGGATTGCGCTCACGCGCGCACGGCTCCCAACGAGGGGGCGCCCCCTCCGGTCGGTCGCCCATCACGGTTACCCGCTGGATGATCCGCTCCTCGTCGAAGTCGTTGATCAAGAAGTGCTGCGTGCAGCGGTTGTCCCATATCGCCACGGTCCCCTTCGTCCAGCGATAGCGGACAGTAAAGCGAGGGTTCGACACCCACTTCGTGAGATAGCCGAGCAAGAGATCGCTCTCCTCCCGACTCAGCTCGACGATGCGACGCGTAAAGTGCTCATTCACGAACAACGACTTCCGCTTGGTGACCGGATGTGACCTCACCACGGGGTGCACCGTCATCTCCTCGGGCTTCCCGTGTGGAGACGCGTCGTGCAGCGCCGTCAGCCCCTCACACAGATCCCGGAGCGGCGCCGAGAGCTCCGCGAACGCTAGGTACTGGTTCGCCCACATCGTGTCCCCACCCACCTCGGGGCAGCGCACCATGTTGAGGATCGACAGCACCGATGGCTCCGCCTGGAAGGTGATGTCGCTATGCCACTCGTCCGCGATCCCACCCCGACTGGCTGCAAGCTCGAAGATCTCATCATGCTCCGTGAACGGATTCCGCAGATTCGGATGTCCTTCGAGCCGCCCAAAATTCCGCCCGAACGCCACGTGCTCATCAATCGTCAGGTGCTGCTCCGGAAAGAACAAAACGAGGTGCTCCGTGAGGAGCGACTTGATCTCGTCAACGTCTGCCGCAGCGGCAGTTCCCAACGAGATCCCCCGGACCTCCGCTCCCAGAGCCGCCGCCAGCCGTACGGCTTCTAGCTTCCTGTCCATGGCAGGCTCCTTCTCGAGCTCGTCGAATGCGTGACCCTAGCAGGTTGCGGCAATCGTGGGCCCGTGCCAACAGCGCTGCGCGATCCCGAGAGTCCCGCTACTCACTCATGACGGGCCGTGAACGAGATCAAGTCGCAGTTCGACTCGGCATTCTCGACCTGGGAGATCTCTCTCCCTGTGGAGGCTCTTGCGACTCGCAGCGGGGGGAAGATCGTCAAGTCCGGCTGGGCGATCTGGTACCTGTTCGGATCGGAGGGCGAGTACCTCGACTACTACGCCTCCCATCGGATGACAGACGATCGCCACGTTCGGATCTACGAGTCGGGCGAGAACCTGGACCTACCGGCCGTGTCGACCTTCCGTCCTTCGTCACAGGATCCCGACGAAGACGCCCGGCTCGAGGCCGAGTATCTCGCGGAGAACCAGAGAGTAGCCGAGCTGCTCGAGGCCAAGGGCTTTGGACTCGAGGGGGACGAGCCCGGGGGCGTGCAGATTAACAGGGTCCTGCGCCTCCGCGACGGCTAGCGCTTTTTCACGGGCTGGGGCTCAACGCCGCGGCTTCCAGCTCGCGGGCAGGGAGGTTTCCGGGTGAGATCTGCTCGAGGATCCGGAGCGAGGCGCGCTCCAGATCCAGCGTCTCCATACCGGCCCGGCTCAGCTGGGTCAGCAGATCGTGAGTGGCGTTCAGATAGGCCGCGCTCTGTGACTGCGAGGGGGAGCGCTCGACGTAGAGTCTCAGCTCCACTCCCTTGACCTCTCGTACCCCGGTCTCGCTCTTGTAGGCCTCGACGGCCCGAGCGATCATCCCTCTGGCGTCCTCGCGCTCGAGCTTCCGGTAGATGCGAAGTGCCTCGAGCTCTCCGGGGCTCGGCGGCCGACCAGCGTCTCCGATCGAAGGCGCCAGAACGACCAGCCGGTCGGTCCGCAGAGCAGCGGGAGCACCTCGCCCAGCCGCTACGGGCGGGAGCCCTCCTTCCTGTGGAATCGCAGCGAATCTTGCGTAGGCCGACGGGCAGCCCATGGGAACCTGCGCGGGGTCGCCCTCCAGCCGCGCGCACTCGAGAAAGGCCACGATGTCGTCGCCACGGATCGGCCGGTCGCGGGGACCCTGTAGATCGACGAGGGTTGCCGCGCCGACGACCGGGTCCAGTCCCTGCACGACCTCCTCGTTCTCGACCTCTGGAAGCACCGGATTCGGATCCAGCTCCGGCCCCGGTCCACCCGGTCCGGGTGCCGGCCCGCCGCCGCCCGGGAAGATCACCGGCCCGGCGTCCTCGGCCTGAAAGATTCCGTCTGCCGTCTCGACAGCGTCGCCGAAGGCGGTCGGCCCCGGCGAGTTGATCGTGATCGACGGGCCCGACCCGTCGCCGATCGGCGTCGTCGAACCCACGGCCCCGACGAAGGTCGTGGGGCCCGTCACATTCAGCGTCAGGTCGTGCGCTCCGTCCACCGTGCTCTTGAACGCGACCCCGGTCCCCCCGGTGTCCGTCAGCGTGGTCGAGCCTGTCAGGTCCACCGCATCGTTGTAGGTCTGCGTCCCGCCCGTCGTCGTAATCGAGGCCCCGATCTCGGTCTGGCCGCCCGCATCGGTCGTCAGGCTCAGCAGCGGCGTGGCGCTCCCCACGTCCGCGTTGATGCGCGTCGTCCCGGTCCCCGCGTTCACCGCGAGGGCATGCGCTCCGTCCACCTTGGCCTCGAAGGTCACGTCGGCATCGCTCGTGGCGACGGTCACCGGCCCATTAGAGAGCGTCACCTGATCGGTTGAGGCAATGCCGAAGGTCACACCGCCATTGGCCGTGAACGTGAGCCCGTCGAGCGTCACGTCCGCGAGCAGCATCGTGGGCGTGTCCCCTGCTCCCACTGTGACGTCGCCGCGGAAGGTCAGCGCTCCAGCGCCGCCCGCCTGCGAGATCCCCGACGCTGTCGCCAGCGTGCTCGCGAAGGCCGTCGTCCCCGCCGAGTTGATCGTGAGTGCGGAACCGACGCCGTCGCCGAGCGGAGTCGTGGAGCCTACGGCTCCGTTGAAGCTCGTTCCGCCCGTCACGTTCAGGGTCAGATCCTGGGCGCCATCCAGTGTGCTACTGAAGATGATCCCGGTCGCCCCCGTGTCGGTCAGGGCGCTCGGGCCGGTCAGGCCGACCGGGTCGTTGTAGGTCTGCGTTCCCCCGGAAGTGGAGATCGAGTTTCCGATCTCAGTCCGGCCGCCCGCTGCCGTCGTCAGGCTGAACAGCGGAATGGTGTCCCCAACGGCCGCGTTGAACCGCGTCGTTCCCGTCCCCGCGTTCACTGTGAGAGCTTGCGCTCCGCCCACCTCCGCCTCGAAAGTCACGTCGTTGCTGCTGGTGGTGATCGTCACCGCCCCATTCGAGAGTGTCACCTGGTCGGTCGCGGCGCGGCCGAAGGTCACGCCGCCGTTGGCCGTAAAGGTGAGGCCGTCCAGCGTCACGTCGCCTAGCAGGCTGCGGAGAAAGTGACTGGGTTGGGCGGGACGCCTCTGACGGGAGGCGTGCCGAGCAGGGAGAGGGATCGCCGTTCCCGGTACGAACCGGTTCGGTGTCGCACGGGTAGATCTTGCGGGATCATGAGCTATGTCGCCTCCAACAGGTTGCGGATACGGACCAGGTTGTAGGCCGCAGCAGTGAAGGTGAAGACCCAGCCGACCCGATCCGTGCCCCGGTGCCGGGTCTTGCGCATCAAGCCCACCGTCTTCATCCAGCCAAACACCTCCTCCACCCGTTTGCGGAAGCGCTGGCTCACCTCGTAGCCCGGGTGTCCTGTGGTCCTTCGATCGATCGCGCTTCGGCGGTTCGTCGTGTTCTGTGCCACGTGCGGGGTAACGCTCCAGGCCCGAAGCGCCTGCACAAAGCTCTTGGCGTCGTAGCCCTTGTCTCCAGCCAGGGTGATCCGGCGAGCGCCCCCCAGACCCAGCACCATCTCGAGAGCCGCTTCGCGCTCCGCATACCCCGACGCCTGAGTGAGCTTCGCCGCCACCACCAGGCCGTTGCGGTTCTCCGTCACGACGTGTCCCTGATACGCGAGCCGCGCGCCCTGGCCCCTCATCCCCGCCAGTCGGGCGTCCGGATCCGTCCTCGACGCATGCGTCTGGTTGCTCCGCTTCTCGCCCCGGAAGTTGACCGTCGGGTTGCCCGGGTCGTCATCGTCCCTGCGCTTCTCGTCCTTGCGCACGAAGCTCTTCTGGCTCGCCCACGCCTCGATCAGCGTCCCGTCCACCGTGAAGTGCTCCGATGACACCAACCCCTCCGACTCCGCCTGCGCCAGCACCGCCTCGAAGAAATGCTGAGCGATCTCGCCCTTCAGCAGCCGTTCCCGATTCTTGGTGAACACCGTCGCGCTGAACACCTCATCGTCCAGCTCCAGGCCCACGAACCAGCGGTAGAGCAGGTTGTAGTCGATCTGCTCGATCAGCTGGCGCTCGCTCCGGATCGTGTACAGCACCTGCAACAGCAGCGCCCGCAACAGCTGCTCCGGCGGGACCGACGGTCGGCCGACCCCTTTGGCGTAGATACCATCGAAGCGTCGCGACAGCTGCTCCAGCGCCGCGTCCACCAGTCGCCGGATCGCTCGAAGCGGATGGTCCTCGGGAATCCGGGACTCCAGCGATACGTAGCTGAAGATCCCACCCTGGAGCGTCTGCGGTCCTCTCACATCTCCCCCTTGGGGCTTCCCTCAAAGGTACCCTTCGATGAGGAGTTTTTCAGCAGCCTGCTAGGAGTGTCGTGGGCGTGTCCCCAACCCCGGCCGTGACGTCGCCGCGGAAGATTATGACCTCCGCGCCGTTCGCCTGCAAGATCCCCGACGCAGTCGCCAACGTGCTGCCGAAGGTAGTGGTCCCGGTAGAGTTGATCACTATGGCGGGCCCCACGCCGTCACCGAGCGGTGTCGTGGCGCCGACCGCTCCGTTGAAGTTCGACGCGTTCTCCACGTTCAGGATCAGGTCGCGAGCCCCGTCAAGCGTGTTGTTGAAGATGATTCCGGTCGTCCCAATGTCGGTCAGCGTGCTCGGCCCAGTCAGATCAACGGGATCGTTGTAGGTCTGCGTTCCGCCCGACGTCGTGATCGAGGTCCCGATCTCGGTTCGCCCGCCCGCGTCCGTCGTCACGCTCAGCAATGGCGTGGCGTCCCCCACAGCCGCGTTGAAGCGTGTCGTCCCCGTTCCCGCGTTCACGATCAGGACCTGAGCGCCGTCGACCTCCGCCTGGAATGTGACATCGGCACCGCTCGTGGCGACGGTCACCGGCCCGCCCGAGAGCGTCACTTGATCGCTCGAGGCACTCCCGAAGGTCACGTCACCATTCGCACTGAATGTCAGCCCGTCCAGAATCACGTTCCCTAGGAGTGTCGTGGGGGTGTCTCCGGCGCCCAAGGTCACATCCCCCTGGAACGCCAGCGCCCCCGTAGCGTCCGCCTGCGTGATGCCGGAAGCGGTTGCCAGTGTGCTCCCGAAGGTCGTGGTACCCGCCGAGTCGATCGTGATTGCGGGTCCGACGCCATCTCCGATCGGCGTTGTCGCGCCTACGGTGCCGTTGAAGCTCGTCGCGCTGGTGACGTTGAGCGTCAGATCCTGGGCACCGTCCACGCTGCTGTTGAAGATGACTCCGGTTCCCGCCATATCGGTCAGCGTGTTAGGTCCGGTCAGGTCTACGGCATCGTTGTAGGTTTGCGTCCCGCCCGACGTGGTGACCGACGCGCCGATCTCGGTCCGCCCGCCCGCGTCGGTCGTCACGCTCAGCAATGGCGTGGTGCCTCCTACCACGGCGTAGAACCGCGTCGTCCCCGTCCCTGCGTTGACGGTCAGCGCCTGGGCCCCGTCTACTTGCGCCTCGAACGTAACGTCATCATCGGTCGTGGCGACGGCGACCGCCCCAGTCGAGAGCGTCACCTGATCGGTCGAGGCATTGCCGAAGGTCACGCCGCCGTCCGCGGTGAACGTGAGCCCGTCCAGGGTCACATTCCCCATGAGCGTCGTGGGAGTGTCCCCGGCTCCCAGCATCGTAGTTCCCTGGAACGTCAGCGCATCGGCGCCGTCCGCCTGTAAGATCCCCGACGCCGTCGCCAACGTGCTGCCGAAGGTCGTGGTCCCGACAGAGTTGATCGTGATCGCAGCTCCCACGCCATCTCCCAGCGGGGTCGTGGCGCCGACCGCTGCGTTGAAGCTCGCCGCGTTGGTCACTTCAAGTGTCAGGTCCTGGGCGCCGTCAAGCGTGTCGTTGAAGGTGATCCCTATCATCCCGATGTCGGTCAGCGTGATCGTCCCAGTCAGGTCCACGGGGTCGTTGTACGTCTGCGTTCCGCCTGATGTCGTGATCGAGGCGCCGATCTCGGTCCGCCCGCCGGCGTCGGTCGTCACGCTCAGCAGTGGCGTGGCGCCCCCCAACACCGCGTCGAAGCGTGTCGTCCCGGTGCCCGCGTTCACGGTTAGAACCTGAGCACCGTCGACCTCCGCCCGGAAGGTCACATCGTCATCGCTTGTGGCGACGGTCACCGGTCCGGTCGAGAGCGTCACCTGATCGCCCGAGGTATTGCCGAAGGTAACGCCGCCGTTGGCCGTGAACGTGAGGCCGCCCAGGGTCACGTCGGCGTTGAACGTGCTGGCGGTGTCGCCGGCCGAAATGCTGACGTCGTCGCGGAAGGTGAGGGCACCGGCGGTCGCTGCCTGGGTGATACCCGAAGCGGTGACGAGCGTGGCCTGGAACTCCGTGGTGCCGGTGGAGTTGATGGTGAGGGCAGCTCCCGTGCCGGTCCCGAGCGGGGTCGTGGCACCCACCGCGCCGGCGAAGGTGGTGGGCCCCGTGATGGCGAGCACGAGGTTCTGGGCTCCGTCCAGCGTGTCCGCGAAGCTGAGGCCGGTCCCGCCCGTGTCGGTGAGGGTCACCCCCGCAGTGAGTGAGACGGGGCGTTGAAGGTCAGCGTGCCGTCTTGAGCGCTGAGATTCGCGCCGAGCTCTGTCGTGCCGCCGGCGTTGGTGGTGAGCGAGGCGATCGGGGTCGTTCCCCCGATCACCCCGTTCAGGTCCGTCGTTCCGGTCGTGTTCAGCGCTAGAACGCTGTTGCCGTCCACCGCTCCGTCCAGCCTTATCACCGCCCCAGCGGTACTGACGGTGAGATCCGCATTCAGCGTGGTCGCCGCATTCACGTCCACTACGGCCCCCACGCCTCCGCCCGAGCTGGCCGTGTCTACCCTCACCAATACGCCTGAGACCCTGAGCTGATCCGTGCCGGTATTCCCGAAGGTCACCGCGCGCTCCGCGTCCAGCATGAGCCCGTCCAGCACCACGTCCGCCTTGAACGTGGTGGCCGTGTCGCCGGCCGCGAGCGTGACGTTGTCCCGGAACGTCAGCGTCCCCGCCGTGTCGGCCTGCGTGATCCCCGAGTCCGTGGCGAGCGTGCTCTGGAACGCGGTCGTCCCGGTCGAGTTAATCGTGAGTGCTGCACCGGTCCCATCGCCGAGCGGCGTGGTGTTGCCCACCGCCGCATTGAAGCTCGTCGCCCCCGCCCCGGCATTGAGGGTCAGGTCCTGGCCTCCGTCTACCCGGGCGGCGAAGGTCACCGCATCGTCACTGGTCGCGATCGTGACTGACCCGCCGGAGAGCGTGAGCTGGTCGGTCGCCGCGTTCCCGAAGCCGAGCGTTCCGTTCCCTGTGAACGTGAGCCCGTCGAGCACGACGTTCGCATTGAGTGTGGTGGCCGTGTCCCCGGCTGCGAGCGTGACGTGGTCCCGGAATGTCAGCGTCCCCGCCGTATCGGCCTGCGTGATGCCCGAGGCCGTGGCGAGCGTGCTCTGGAACTCGGTGGTCCCGGTCGAGTTGATCGTGAGTGCCGCACCCGTTCCATCTCCGAGGGGCGTGGTGCCGCCCACCGCACCGCTAAACGTGGTGGTTCCCGTCACCGCCAACGTCAGGTCTTGGGCCCCGTTCAACGTGTCGGCGAAGCTGAGCCCCGTCCCGCCCGTATCCGTCAGTGTCACCCCGGCCGTCAGCGTCACCGGGTCGTTGAACGTGATCGTCCCGCCCTGGGCGATGACGTTCGCACCCAGCTCGGTCGTGCCCCCGACATTGGTCACCAGCGAGGCGACCGGCGTGGTGCCACCGATCACCCCGTTGAGGTCCGTTGTCCCCGTGGTGTTCAGCGCCAGAGCGCTGTTGCCATCCACCGCGCCATCGAGCGTGATCCCCGCAGCGCTGGTGGTGATCGTCAGATCCGAGTTCAGGTTCAGGGTGGTCGCTGCGTTGACGTCCACCAGCGCCCCCGCGCTCGTGTTGGCGCTCGCGGTGTCCACCGTCACCGCCCCGCTCGAAACCGTCAGCGTGTCGGCAGGGTCGTCCCCAAAGGTCACCGCGTCCTCGGCATCCAGGGTCAGCAGTCCGTCCAACACCACGTTCGCGTTGAGCATGCTCGGCGTGTCGCCGGCCGCGATCGTCACGTTCTCCCGGAACGTCACCGCCCCCGCGGCGCCTGCCTGGGTGATGCCGGAAGCCGTGGCGAGCGTGCTCAGGAACTCGGTGGTCCCGGTCGAGTTGATCGTGAGCGCCGCACCGGTCCCATCCCCGAGCGGCATGGTGCCCCCCACCGCCGCACTGAAGCTCGTGGCCCCCGCCCCGGCATTGAGGGTCAGATCCTGACCTCCGTCTACCCGGGCGGCGAAGGTCACCGCATCGTCGCTGGTCGCGATCGTGACTGACCCGCCGGAGAGGGTGAGCTGGTCGGTCGCCGTGTTCCCGAAGCCGAGCGCTCCGTTCCCTGTGAACGTGAGCCCGTCGAGCACGACGTTCGCACTGAGCGTGGTGGCCGTATCGCCGGCTGTGAGCGTGACGTTGTCCCGGAATGCCAGCGTGCCCGCGGCGTCGGCCTGCGTAATCCCCGAGGCCATGGCCAGCGTGCTCTGGAACTCGGTGGTCCCGCTCGAGTTGATCGTGAGTGCCGCACCCGTTCCATCTCCAAGGGGCGTGGTGCCGCCCACCGCGCCCCTAAACGTGGTGGTTCCTGTCACCGCCAACGTCAGGTCTCGGGCCCCGTTCAACGTGTCGGCGAAGCTGAGCCCCGTCCCGCCCGTATCCGTCAGTGTCACCCCGGCCGTCAGCGTCACCGGGTCGTTGAACGTGATCGTCCCGCCCTGGGCGGTGACGTTCGCACCCAGCTCGGTCGTGCCCCCGACATTGGTCACCAGCGAGGCGACCGGCGTGTTGCCGCCGATCACCCCGTTGAGGTCCGTTGTCCCCGTCGTGTTCAGCGCCAGAGCGCTGTTGCCATCAATCGCTCCCAGCGTGATGTCACCCGAGCCTGCGGCGAGTGTCGTGGCGCCTGTCAGCGTGACGGCACCCAGGTTGATCAGATCATCCGAGGTGGCGATGGTCCCGGCCGTGCTCGTGGTGCTAGCAGTGGAGGTCAGCCCGCCGTTGAAGGTGAGGGTGTCCCCAGCCGCATCGCCCAAGCTGACCCCACCGGTGTTAGCGAAAGTCGCCGCATTGGTGACCGTTGTAGCAGTGCCATTCAGGACCACCGAGTACCCCGCCGCCGTGGTCGTGAGCGTCGTCGCTGTCAGGTTGTCGTCAAAAGTGATCGCGCCAGTGGTATCGGTTAGGGTCATCGCGACCACGTTGGCGGCTCCCGAAACAGTGGTGGACCCACTGTTCGTCACGGTCAGGTTCAATGGGTCCGCCGTGCCCACCGTCCCTGTCACACTGTTGATGGTCACCGCACCGGCCGTGCCCGCATTGACCGCCAACGTCTCCACAACCCCGAGCGCCGTGCCGTCCAGCGAACGCTGGAGGTCCACTGCCGCGCCGGTGGCGTTCCCCCCAGCCGTCGTGTTCAACGTCACGCTCGAGCCCTCGGCCACGACCACATCGTCAGAGAACGTCAGCGTTCCGCCCTGGGTGCTGATATTGGCCGCGAGCTCCGTCGTGCCCCCGGCGTCGGTCACGAGCGATGCGATCGGCGTGGTGCCGCCAATCACCCCGTTGAGGTCCGTCATCCCCGTCGTGTTCAGCGCCAGGGCGCTGTTGCCGTCCACCGTGCCGTCCAGTGTTATCCCCGCCGCGCCGGCACTGACGGTGAGATCCGAGTTCAAGGTCGTCGCCGCGTTGACGTCCACCAGAGCGCCCGCGCCGAGGCCCGCGCTGTCGGTATCCACGGTCACCAGCGCGCCCGAGACTGTGAGCTGATCCGTGCCGGCATTCCCGAAGGTCACCGCGCCCTCCACATCCAGCGTCAGCCCGTCCAGCACCACGTTCGCATTGAGCGTAGTGGCCGTATTTCCGGCCGCGATCGTGACGTTGTCCCGGAAGGTCACGGCTCCCGCCGTGTCCGCCTGGGTGATGCCTGAGGCCGTCGCCAGCGTGCTCGCGAACTCGGTCGTCCCGGCCGAGTTGATCGTCATCGCAGCGCCGACCCCATCGCCCAGCGGTGTCGTGCCTCCCACGGCGGCGTTGAAGCTCGTGGTCCCGGTTCCCGCGTTCACGACCAGGTCCTGGGCGCCGTCAACCTCGGCCTGGAAGGTCACGTCGTCGTTGCTCGTGGCGATCGTCACCGGCCCGCTCGAGAGCGTCACCTGATCGGTCGCCGCATTCCCGAAGCTGAGCGCCCCTTCCCCCGTGAACGTGAGCCCGTCCAGCACCACGTTCGCATTGAACGTGGTGGACGTGTTCCCGGTCGCGATCGTGACGCTGTCGCGGAAGGTCAGCGTCCCCGCCGCGTCCGCCTGGGTGATCCCCGAGGCCGTCGCCAGCGTGCTGGCAAAGGTCGTCGTCCCGTTCGAGTTGATCGTGAGTGCTGCGCCGGTCCCATCCCCGATCGGCGTGTTGCCGCCCACCGCTGCGTTGAAGCTCGTCGTCCCCGTGACGGCCAGGGTCAGATCCTGCGCTCCGTCCACAGTGTTATTGAACGTGACTCCCGTCCCGCCCGTGTCCGTGAGTGTAGTCGCTCCGGTCAGGCTGACGGGGTCGTTGAACGTCATGGTGCCGCCCGACGTACGAACAGAAGCGTTGATCACCGTGGTGCCCGCTGCATCCGTGTCGATCGAGGCCAGGGAGGTCGTCCCGCCCACGACTCCGCTGAAGGTCGTGGTCCCCGCGACGTCCGCGTCCAGCCCGCCGAGCCCATCGAGCGTCGAGCCGAAGGTCAGCGCGGAGGCCGCCAGCGTCTGCGTCCCCGCCCCCAGACTCACGGCATCGTTGTACGTCTGCGAGCCCGTCGTCGTGACCGCTCCGCCGTTGATCGCCGTGGTGCCCGCTGCATCCGTATCGATCGAGGCCAGGGATCTCGTCCCGCCGACAACTCCGCTGAAGGTAGTGGCCCCCGCGACATTCAGTGTCAGGGCCTGTCCCCCACTGTTCTGTCCATTGACCGTATCCGCGAATGTGATCCCAAACACGCCCGTGTCCGTGAGAGTGCTATCGGTCACCAGGACGACCGGACCTTGAAACGTCATGCCGCCGGACGTGCTGATCGGCGCCGAGATCCGCACCGTCCCTCCAGCATTCGTCGTCAGACTTGCGAGCGGCGTCACCGAGCCAACCGCCGCATTGAAGCGAGTCGTACTGAAACCGGCCGCGTTGACGACCAGTGCTTGCGCGCCGTCGACTGGACCATCGAAGCGCACAAAGTTGTTCCCCGTCTCGATCGTGATCGGACCATTCGTAAGCACTACATCGCTACTGAAGGTGATCCCCGCCCCGCCACCGCTACTTGTGACGTTTGCGCCCAGATTGATCGTTCCGGTGCCGGCATTAGTGGTCATCGTGATCGTGCCGCCACCTCCATCTATGGCGGCGTTGATGTTGATGGCTCCAGATCCGGTCTGCGTCCCTCCGAGGTCATTCGCCGAGAAGCTGATTTGCCCAGCGTTTGTCGTCAGGGGTGCGTCAACGGTAATGTCGTTGCCCGCCTGCGCCGTGAGGCCGACCCCGACAGTCGTCATGTTGACGGCGACGTCGAAGAAAACGTCGTTGTTGGCCTGCAGCACGACGTTCGCTCCGGCGTTGTTGATCGCGCTCACGCCGATCGTCGTCTGCCCGGCACCGAGGTCCGCGTCCCCGAAAGCGTCGACGTCTGCCAGTTGTGTCGTGTCGGGTGCCGCGTCCGATACGACGCGGATGTCGGTCGGGTCGAGCAGCCAGGTTCCGAGCTCACCGGACAGCGCTCCCGCGTCCACCACCGCACCCGTGATCGACAGGAACTCGCGGCCCGAGGTCTCGACGAACCCGCCGTCGCCACCGTTCGCCCCGCCCCGTGCGGTCACGGAGCCGAAGAAGGACGTCGCCTCGTCGGCCCAGACGATGACCTTGCCTCCATCGCCGACGGTGATGGCGCTGGCCCGGAGCTTGGCATCGCCAGTCACGAAGGTGCGCGCGGCCGTGCGGGTCTCTCCCTTGCCCTGGTAGTCCCCACCGATCAGGATCTCTCCGCCACCCGCATCGCCCGACGCATCGATTGTGGCGCCGCGGACGAGCACCCGGTCTCCCAGGACGCGGACGCTTCCGCCCGACTCACCCTGGCGCGTGTCGGAGACGTCGAGCCGGCCCTCGACCTCGACGACGCCGCTGTCCTTACCCTCGATGTGGATGTCGCCCGCTCGAATGGCGCCCTCCTCGGTCTGGTGAAACGCGAGGGAGTAGATGTCACCGGCGATCAGGCTGACCGATCCCTCGAGCCCAGCGTTGATTGTCCCGGAGTTCTGGAGCCCAGGCTCGGAGCTCGGAGCGCCGCCGCGACCGTCGAGCACCACATACACCCCCGAAGAGGGCCGGCCGATGAGGACCGTCTCACCCGCGGTCATTACCACCACCCCGTCCGGAGCGGAGATCGTCCCACTGTTCTCGACCATGCGACCGATCAGGTGGATCGCGTCGGCATGCAGCTCACCGGCATTCTGGACGGCACCGCTCAGCTCCGAGAACCGGTCCACATGCTGAAGAAAGTCGGCATGGTCCATCTGGCCTGCGGCCGCGAAGAGCTGGGCGACGTCGACGACGGCGTTCGCTCCAAAAAATGACGCCCGCGGGATTAACGATGTAGATCTGCCCGTTGGCGAGCAGGGTGCCGTAGATCGACGTGGGGGACGCGCTCAGGATCTGGTTGAGAACGCGCGAGGCCGCGTCGGGCTGGATGAATCGGACCTTCTCGCCCGAGAGAATGTCGAAGCTCTGGTAATCGATGATGACGTTCCGGTCCGGCGTCGTGATGACGGTCAGCCCCGGCGTCGAGCGGTCGAACGACGCCGAGCCTTCAACGACGTTCTCGGCAAGCGGGCCGGCGAGCACGCGTGCGCCGGAGAGCGGACCGAGGAGCAGCACCAGAACCACGGACAGGCGCCGTCGCAGCGCGACCCGGCGATCGAATCGCCGGCCTGCCGCCCCGTACGTCTGTTGTGTCTGGAGCATACCTAGACTCTCGACTTAGTAGATGAGCGTGAACGAGAGGTGGTGCTCCACGTCCCCGCTATCGACCGTCTCTCTGGCGCCGGTGGGATCCTTCAGATCTCGCAGAGCGACGCCCAGGCTGTAACCGATGTTGACGTTCTTCAGGATCCACAACTCGACGCCGAAACCCGCCCCGAAGAGCGAGGTCTCGAACTCGCCCGGGCGCTTCTGGCTCTGCCGCACCCCCGCGACGTCCGTGAATGCGCTCAGCACCAGGTCCCATTCCGGAACGCCCCGCCTCAGCGCCGGTCTCAAATAGGGCGCCAGCAGCCGCGTCAGGTGCAGCCGGTACTCCGCAGTCGCCAGCGTGACGGAGTCGCCCGCGAGCACGGCCTGCGGGTAGCCACGAACCGTGTACAGCCCGCCGACGACCATCTCGTGCTGGGGGATGAGGCGATTGTCGAAGGCCTCCTGTCCCCTCGACGATAGCCAGATCTCGTGAATGCGGCCCTGCGCGTCGGCAGTGCCAGGCAGGACCCGTGCAAGCACGGGCTCGAGGAAGAAGGAGATCCCCGCGTCCCAGCGCACGATCTGCCAGCGCTCGTCGGGGTCGATGCGCCCCAGCCGCTGAAGATCGCGCTTCTCGAGGCTCGAACCTCCGCCCAGAGAGCGCTCCCACCCGACGTCCGCGTGAAACTGCACGGCATCGGTCGTCGTCTCCGCACGGAGACGCACGCGCGGGATGAACAGGTCCTCATCGCCTCGGATGTTGAAGAAGGCGTTCTTGACCTCGATATTCTGCCAGCTGATCTCTCCGATCAGGTCGACGAAGAACTTGCGGTGCTGGAACACGTTGGCAATGAGTTGCAAGCCAAAACGGTGCTCGCGGCCCTCGAAAGCCACGTTGTTGATGCCGAAATCCGACGCGTCGTACTCGCTGTACAGTGCGTTGGTCTGCCAGCGGAGACGATCGAAGCTCGCTAGCGGGGACTCGTAGGCGAAGAAGAGGCCGTGCACGTCACTGAACTCGCCGCTGGTGACGTAGTCGAGCTGCAGCGTGTCGTCCTTTCCCCGGAGCTGCGTGTGGCGAAAGCCGAAGCGCTGCCTCCAGCGGTGCGTCTCCTCCGTGCCGGTCCGGCTGATCTGCGAGTAGACCGACCACGGCTTCGCTTCCACGATCCTGTAGTCGAGGTAGCCCGACCCGGGGGTCATGCGACTGGGGGAGATCTCGGCGACGACGGTGCGGCTCGGGTGCCGGTTCAGCCGGGCGACGTAGTCCTCGAGCAGGTCGATCCGCAGCAGGTCCGTCGTTCCTTCGCGCTTCGCATCGGTCGGCTGGATCGGCGATCGATCCTTGATACGACGATGGACGGGACTGCCGATGCCCCCCCCGCCGGCACGCGTTCTCCCGCGGCGAGCGTGTCGACCGCGACGACCCGAAGGCCGTCGATCCGGCCTATCTCGATGTCGACGCGGAGCGTGCCCTGCCCTGGGCTCCGCCTGTCGTCTCCCGTCGCAGGGTCGATGTCGAGAGGGCTCGCCCGCACCCTGACGCCTGCGAGACCTCTCTCGTTGAGAGCTCCGAGAATGGCCCGATTGATTGTGGCCAGCGCCGAGGCGTAGTAGCGGGTCGGCGCGTACGAGGCGCGCTCGTGTAAACGGAACTTGCGGATCGGCACACCCTTACGAGGTCCCACGTACCCATCGGTGACCTTGCCGAGCTCGACCTCCGCAGCCAGGATCGCGCCAAGCGGCGGGTGCTGGGGATGATCGTTCACGTAGCGTGGCAGGATCTGCGTGACTACGTACGCTTTGCCGTCCGCGGGCGTCGCACTCGCGCTTTGAGCGGAGCCCGGCGTCGCAAGCACGAGCCAGACCCCCAGGAGTAGTGCGCGGGCACGCGGGTCTGTGGAGCTCGGGTACCTGCCGAGGTCGGTCAGCGTGCGGCTCGGGTGCCTTTGATGTAAGCGACGGCTCAACGGGTCCCTTCGAGAACCCCCACTTCTCTTTCTTATATCAGAAGCCCCAAACCCTCTTGACACCCTGTCCGGACCCGTCGGCTCGCTTTCTACGAGTCCTCATAGAGCCCTCGCCGCGTCGGCGGTAGGCCGGAGGGTCCGTGCCCCTCGTGCTTGGTGGCTACCGCCTGGAAGATCAGCATCGACCCGTTGCTGAAGCCGCGCGTCACTCCGGCGGTGTAAGCCAGCCAGAGCCGGTAGCGCTCCGTCCCGACCAGACGGCTCGCTTCCTCGCCCCGTTCCGAGAGCCGCTCACACCAGGCCCTCGCGGTGCGCGCGTAGTGCTCGCGCAGTCCTTCGACATCGTGGACCTCGAAGCCCGCGTGCTCCATGGCCTGAAGCGTGTGTCCGATGCTGGTGAGCTCGGAGCCGGGGAAGATGTACTTCTGGAGCAAGCGCTTCTCTGGCGTGATGCGCCGCCGCCGACGGCGCGTGGGCTTGGAGCGGCTCGCGATCCCGTGATTCAAGAGAATTCCGCGATTGCGGAGCAAGCGGCCCAGAGTGTCGAAGTAGCGGGGGAGGTTGCCGAGCCCGATGTGCTCGAACATACCGATACTCGCGATCTTGTCGTACTGCCCTTCGAGACCTGTGTAATCGACGAGGTCGACGCGGACGCGATCCTCGAGCCCGAGCCGCAGAACCTTCTCGCGCGCGAACTTGCACTGCTCCGCCGAAAGCGTCACGCCGTGCGCCTCGACCCCGTACTTCTGTGCCGCGTAGCAGATCAGGCCGCCCCAGCCGCAGCCGACGTCCAGGAGGCGCTCACCAGGCTCGAGCCGTAGCTTCCGACAGATCATCTCCATCTTGTCGAGCTGAGCCTGCTCGAGGCTGTTCTCCCAGTCTGTGAAGTAGGCGCAGGAGTACTGCATCTCCGGACCGAGGAAGAGCGCGTAGAACTCGTTCGAGACGTCGTAGTGGAACTGGATGAAGTCCCGGTTGTCCCGCTGAGACTCCCGGCGCCCGGTCGTCTCTCCCCTGAACCTGTGTTCGAGCTGCTTCGCGCCGTGTCTTGCGAAGATCAACGGCAGAGCGTGGCGGAGCGCGGTGACAATCCCGACGCTCGAGAGCTTGGATCGCGAGGCGCCGCGGGAGCGCAGCGTTTCGAAGAACGCGAGGATCTCCCCTCCCGTCAGATCGATCCCACCGGTCGCGTACTCGCGCACCAGCGTCTCCGGCGTCGGTCGGCGTAGGAGAGAGCCCAGGACACCAGCGTCCGCGATCGAGATCGCGAGTCGGGCGTTGACATCGCTGCCGAGGGCTACGCGAGACCCGTCCCAGAGTTGTATCGAGAATCCCAGCTCGAGGGACGGTGCGAGCAGCTCGAACAGTCTCCGCGCAGCTCGTAGCCGAAGGGTGTCCGAGAAGAAGCCGCCAGCGGACCCGTCCTGGCTCGTCGGAACCACACACGCAGCATAGGCGCTTCGCCGTGAGGAAGCTGCCACGCCCCTGTGCTACACCGACCTGGATGTCCGATCGCGATCACAGACCCGGCCTGCTCGAGCGTTGGCTTCTCGCTCTGGCACCACTGCTGCTGCGAGTGCACGCGGTGTCGTTGCGCTATCGGGTGGAAGGCTTGGAGGCCGTCCGCGAGCTGCTGGCAGCGGGAAAACCGGTACTGCTGGCAAGCTGGCACGGCCGCGTCCTGCTGCTTCCCTTCCACCTTCGCGGGCTCCTGCAGACACTCATGATCAGTCGGAGTCGAGACGGAGAGCGCATCGCGACCATCTGCGAAGGGATCGGGTACTCGACCGTACGAGGCTCGAGCTCGCGTTCCGGCGCGCGGGCGCTGCTCGAAGTCGTGAGCCTGCTGAAGCAAAACCGCGTCGTCGGCCACGTCGTGGACGGTCCCCGCGGGCCGGCCGAAGAGATTAAACCCGGGCTGGTCCTGATCGCCCAGCGCTCGAGTGCCGCGATCGTGCCCATATACGCGACCGCCGCGCACAGGTGGGAGGCGCCGAGCTGGGACCGAATGCAGATCGCCTACCCGTTCAGTCGCGTGCTCGTTCGCTACGGACCGGCGGTCGAGGTATCCCCCGAGCTCGACGCCGAGGCCTCCGAGCAGCTGCGTCTCGAGCTGGAGCGGCGGATGAAAATGGAGTACGCGCGTCTGGAAGCGGATCTCGCCGCGCGTTGAGCGATCTGGGACCGGAGGGATCAAGATGGAGTTCTTTGAGCTGGTCAGAAACGTGCGGGCGATGCGGCGCCTCAAACCCGATCCCGTGCCGCTGTCGATGCTGCGCAAAGTGATCGACGCGGGCGTTCACGCGCCGAGCGGGATGAACTCGCAGCCGTGGGCGATCGTCGCGGTTCAAGATCCGGACAGCAAGCAATTCCTTGCGGACCACTACCGGCGGGCAATCGAGGAACGATTTCGGGGGCCAGTGCAGGTCCGCGGCGACTCCGGCTCCGCCCGACAGCTGAGGGCGGTGCGCTATCAGATCGCTCATTTCCATGAGACACCCGTGGTGCTTCTCGTTTGCGGCATTCGGGACTGGCCGTTCTCCGTGCCCGATGAGGACCGGATCGGGCACGGGCCTCCGAACTACGGGGCGATCTATCCCTGCGTGCAGAACATGCTGCTCGCATGCCGGGATCTCGGTCTAGGCGCGACGCTGACGACGATGCACCAGATGTTCGAGGCGGAGCTGCACGTGCGCTTCGACATTCCCGACGAGTACGGTGTGGTGGTGATGATGCCGATCGGGTTCCCGATGGGGCGGTTCGGTTCGATGCGACGTCGGTCCGCGGAGGACTCGACGTACTTCGATCGCTTTGGGGCGGCGGCCGCGTCCCGCTGGGTCGGTGTAGTCGACGACACATAGCGTTGCCTAAAGAGCGCGCCCGGAATCTGGCTGATTCCGGGCGCTCGAGGCGAAGCCGGCCGCCGGCGTTCGACGGGTGGGTTTTACTCCGTCAACGCGTCCGGCGCGTCCCCTGGTTGCACGGCTTCGTCAGCCGGCTGCTCCTCGTCCTTGGCCGGATCTTCGGCGGCGGCCTCGGACTCAGTCCTGGCCGATTCCGCACCAACGTCCGGAGCGTCGTTGGTCGTCGCGCCCTCCACGCACGCTCCCGACCCGAGCCCGAGCAGGGCTAGCCCAAGAAGGGGCGCAAGAGCGCCCCTCCACCCTTTCTGCTGCAGTTTCAATTACCCCAATCCTCCACCGCGCCAGCGCGCACAATCGGAGGCGCCCCTTACCCCCCACGGGCACACAGTGACTTAGGGCAAGTCGCGTGCCACTCGCAGAGCGCTCCTGCCGCACAGGCTGATACGGTCCGGATCTGTTTCGGTGGCGGGTGCTTACGCGGATCAGGACACCCCTCGCGCGGCTGCCATGTGGGCACGGGGATCGCTGTTCTTTGAAATTTGCGTCTGTACATCTTACAAAGAGGACCATGCCCCGAGCGCTCGTAGTTGACGACGATCCCGAGATCCTGCGGCCCCTCGCCAAGCTGGTGGAGATGGAGGGTTTCACGACACGGACCTGCGAGAGCCTGGCGAAGGCGCGCAGTCAGCTGGCGGGGGACACCTGGGACGTTGTGATCGCGGACCTGTCGCTGCCCGACGGCAGCGCGCTTGACCTGCTCTCACAGATCGAGGACCTCGCCCAAACCGAAGTCATCCTGATCACCGGCCACGGGAGCGTCGACTCGGCCATCGAGGCGTTTCGTGGCGGCGCGATCGACTACCTGACCAAGCCGATCGACATGGGGCGCCTGCGCGGACTCCTTCACAAGCTGCTTCGCACAATCGAGCTGCGCGACGAGGTAAACGCGTTGCGCGCCGAGCTGCGCCGCGCGGGTCGCTTCGGGAAGATGATCGGCGTCTCGCAGGCCATGCAGGCGCTCTACGACCAGGTGCTTCGGGTGGCGCCGACCCACGCGACGGTCCTCGTTACCGGTGAGACCGGGACCGGGAAGGAACTCGTCGCCGAGAGTATCCACCAGATGAGCCCACGGGCGAAGAAGCCCTTTGTTGCCGTGAACTGTGGGGCTGTGGCGTCCAACCTGATCGAATCGGAGCTCTTCGGGCACGAACGCGGCAGCTTCACGGGGGCGACGCGGAGACACCGCGGCGTGTTCGAGCGCGCGGATGGAGGCACGCTGTTCTTGGACGAGATCACGGAGATGCCGGCGGAGCTCCAGGTCCGGCTGCTTCGCAGTCTCGAGACCAAGACGGTGCTGCGCATCGGAAGTGAACGGGACATCAACGTGGATGTTCGAGTCGTGGCAGCCACGAACCGGAACCCGGAGGAAGCGGTCCAGGAGGGAAAGCTGCGCGCGGATCTCCTGTACCGGCTGCTCGTCTTCCCAATCGAGGTGCCGCCGTTACGCGAGCGGGGCAATGACGTCGCCCTGATCATCGAGCACTATCTCGGTCAGTTCAACGTAGAGGCAGAGACCTCCAAACAGTTCACCTCGGAAGCGCTGGATCAGCTCTGCAAGCACAAGTGGCCCGGGAACGTGCGGGAGCTGCGCAACGCCGTCGAGCGCGCGTTCATTCTGGCTTCCGACCGCATAGCAGGCTGCTGAAAAACTCCTCATCGAAGGGTACCTTTGAGGGAAGCCCCAAGGGGGAGATGTGAGAGGACCGCAGACGCTCCAGGGTGGGATCTTCAGCTACGTATCGCTGGAGTCCCGGATTCCCGAGGACCATCCGCTTCGAGCGATCCGGCGACTGGTGGACGCGGCGCTGGAGCAGCTGTCGCGACGCTTCGATGGTATCTACGCCAAAGGGGTCGGCCGACCGTCGGTCCCGCCGGAGCAGCTGTTGCGGGCGCTGCTGTTGCAGGTGCTGTACACGATCCGGAGCGAGCGCCAGCTGATCGAGCAGATCGACTACAACCTGCTCTACCGCTGGTTCGTGGGCCTGGAGCTGGACGATGAGGTGTTCAGCGCGACGGTGTTCACCAAGAATCGGGAACGGCTGCTGAAGGGCGAGATCGCTCAGCATTTCTTCCGGTGCTGGCGCAGGCGGAGTCGGAGGGGTTGGTGTCATCGAGCACTCACGGTGGACGGGACGCTGATCGAGGCGTGGGCGAGCCAGAAGAGCTTCGCAGGGACGATGACGACCCGGGCAACCCGACGGTCAACTTCCGGGGCGAGAAGCGGAGCAACCAGACGCTGCGTCGAGGACGGATCCGGACGCCCGACTGGCGGGGTGAGGGGCCAGGGCGCGCGGCTCGCGTATCAGGGACACGTCGTGACGGAGAACCGCAACGGCCTGGTGGTGGCGGCGAAGCTCACTCAGGCGTCGGGGTATGCGGAGCGCGAAGCGGCTCTCGAGATGGTGCTGGGTCTGGGGGGGCGCTCGCCGAGATCACCCTGGCTGGAGACAAGGGCTACGACGCCAAGAGCTTTCTGCAGGCGCTTCGGGCCTGGAGCGTTACCCCGCACGTGGCACAGAACACGACGAACCGCCGAAGCGCGATCGATCGAAGGACCACAGGACACCCGGGCTACGAGGTGAGCCAGCGCTTCCGCAAACGGGTGGAGGAGGTGTTTGGCTGGATGAAGACGGTGGGCTTGATGCGCAAGACCCGGCACCGGGGCACGGATCGGGTCGGCTGGGTCTTCACCTTCACTGCTGCGGCCTACAACCTGGTCCGTATCCGCAACCTGTTGGAGGCGACATAGCTCATGATCCCGCAAGATCTACCCGTGCGACACCGAACCGGTTCGTACCGGGAACGGCGATCGCTCTCCCTGCTCGGCACGCCTCCCGTCAGAGGCGTCCCGCCCAACCCAGTCACTTTCTCCGCAGCCTGATAGGCGTGGAGAGTCTCCCCCTGCATGTCGAGCACGCCAGCGAGCGGGGACGCCCGCTACCTGTCGGCGCGAGCCTCGCGGCAGCGGAGCGCGAGCTGATCCTGGCGACGGTGGACCACTGCGGGGGGGACAAGAACGAGACGGCGCGCGTCCTGGGTATCAGCCTGAAGACGCTCTACAACCGGCTCCACAAGTACGGCGTGATGGGAGCCTAGGCGGGCGGCCGCATCGGGAAGCGCATCTGGAAGGAAGCGCCGTGGCCCGGCCGGCCCTCCGCGGTGATCGTTCCGCCGTGGCGCTCCATGATTCGCCGGCAGAGGGCCATGCCGAGACCTGAACCCTCCTCGCGGGAGCCGACGCGCTCGTAGACGCCGAACACCTTCTCCGCGTCCTCGGGCGCGAAGCCGCGCCCGTTGTCTTCGTACAGGATCTCGAGCCAGTCCCCGTCCCGCTGTGACGAGAAGCGCAGCTCCGGCGGCGCTTCAGGACGACGGTACTTGATCGAGTTGTCGATCAGGTTCCGCACCAGCTGGTAAAGCTGGCGGGAGTCTCCCCGAACCGATGGCAGGTCGCCAGCGTGCACGGTGGCGCCGGCGTCCTCCAGCACGGACTTCAGATCGGACGTGATCTCGCGAATGACGGAGGCCATGTCGACGAGCTCCAGATCGAAGACGGTCGACGAGGTCTCCGAGAGCGCGATCTGGCCCGTGATGAGATCGTCCATGCGCTTCACCGAGCGCCGGATCTCGGAGAGGTACTCTCGGCCCTGAGGATCGAGCGATTCCCCGTACTGGGAGTCCAGAAGCTCCGCCCAGAGTGCCTGCGCGGAAACCGGCTGGCGCAGCTCGTGAGACAGGAAGGACGCGTACCGCTCGAGCTCGCGGTTCGTGCGCTCGAGCGCCGTGGTGCGCTCTACGACACGGTCACCCAGCTGGGTATTGAGCGCACGGACCTGCTCCTCCGCCTGCCTGTGGGCCTCGACCTCGACATCCAGCCTGCGCGCTCGTGCCGACGACAGCTGGGCTGCCCGGATCGCCCAGACCAGAAGGCCCGCGAGAACGAGCCCCCCAGCAAGAACGACTTGAGGCAGGAAGGAGCGCTGTATTGCGAGCCAGTCCGCCGAGGGCTGAACGGTCAGCGAGAGCGACAGCGCCTTCTGTACGGGCAGCGTCCGCGCCCATTGCCGAGCTGCGCCCCTGGGTCGCCCGTCGTAGATCGTTGTCTTGCCCGCGCGCAGGCGCACCGCGTAGTTGGCTGGAAGCGCGGTCGACAGGGCCTCGAGCAGCTCCGGGGCACGGAACACGCCGCAAAGCCAGCCCTTGGGGTCGCTAGCATTGCCGAGGGCAGCCGCGAGTCGGAATCCTCGTGTGCCGTCGGAGAACGAGACCGCCTCCGCCCAGGTTTTCGCGGGCGTTTCGTCCGCGCCTCGAGATGGGAGCGTAAGCGGTGTCTGCTCCGCGTCCTTAGGGTAAGTCCAGCCGATGTCTCCATCGCGCTTGATCCACTCGATGGAGCTCATCCCGGGAGAGCGCGAGAGGACCAGTCGGGCATCCGACTCCCAGGCGCCGCGCCAGCGGATGATCTTGTTCTCCCACTCGCGCGCTAGGGCGGCGAGCGCGTTCGTCCGCTCTTCGATCTCGGAACGAATCTCCGCGCGTATCTGATACGCCGTAGCCTCGACGGAGCTTCGGATCTGCGCCTCTTGCTGCGTGGTGATCGCGTGGAAGAACAGGAAGGCGAGTGCGGCGACCAGCAGGCCGGCGAGTAGTGGACCCTGCCAGAGAGGTTTGGCGTCCGGGTCCGCAAGCGAGCCTCTGCGCCAGGCCAGCGTAGACCCGACGACGAGAAACGACGCTCCCGTCGCCTGGGCCATCGGCGTGAGCGCCCCCCACGTGTAGGCCGCGTCGAGCCCCATCGCGTATCCGAGCAGTGTTCCGGCGCCAAGCGCGAACGCCCCGACCGCGGAGAGACCGCCGAGCGATGGGAGGCGGCGGAGTGTCACGAGTGCGATTCCGCTCAACAGCACGCACACGGCCGTGTTGGGCGGCATCGGGCTGGGCTGCAGGGTTCCAGCCGGAATCCAGCGCGTGACCAGGCCGGATTCGATCCCGACGTCGAGCGGGTAGAGGTATTCCACCAGCACTGCGGCACCTGCTGCGACCGTCGCCAGGCCCACGAGAACGGCGAAGATCTTGCGTCTCAGCGTCGAGAGGAGCAGCCCCACGCCTGCCAGAGCGAGGCCCGCCGCGCTGTCTGGCTGCATCGGAGCCCAGCCCGGCCGCACTTGCACGAGTTCCGGCAAGCCGAGCATCCAGCCGGCGCCGACGACGCCGGCGATTCCAAGGGCCAGCAGGCCCGCGCCCGTCCTCGCGGCTGAACTGAATCGCTGCGTTGCTGGGTGAAGCATGAAAGCGCGTCCCGTCGGGCCGGCTAGAGGACTCAGTCTATCGCAAGCTGCAATGGTAGACTTGGCGGCCGATCTGGATCCAGAGGAGGCGCGCGATGAAGTTCATGATCACCTTCACGCACATCGATGGAACGTGGGAGAAGCTGAGCCCGAGCGAGCTCGAAAACGTGCAGGCGCAGCACAAGGAGTTCGTGCGCGTGCTCCAGGAGGAGCAGAACACACAGATGACCTTCTTCACGCCTCCCGGGGATGCGAAGACGGTGCGTCGCAAGCAGGACTGGAGCCTCGACGTCAGCGACGGTCCGCTGCTGCCGAGCCCCGAGTTCGTCGGCGGCTACTTCATTGTGGAAGCCGACTCGATGGACGAAGCTGTGGAGTTCGCCAAGCGCGGCCGTTACATGTTCGGCGCCAACGAGATCCGCGAGATCGTGGACAGCGGCTAGAGTGACTTCTGGAAGGCGGGCCGGGCCACGCAGCGCTCGTAGTACGCAGTCAGGTTCGAGAATTCGCCCGTCGGCACGAAGTTGCGGCCCAGCACGACGCTGAAGCCGACCGACGTGTCGACGGCGCTGAAGCCGCTCCGAAGCAGGTACTCGCGCTCCGCGATGATCACGTTCTGCTGGACCAGGTTCGAGGCGTGCGTAGCTTCCTGGGGTCGAACGGTAGCTCCACCAGCTCGAAGTCGAGCCCGAGCTCGTTCAGCAGCCAGAGCGAGCGCGTCGAGCGGGCGCCCTCGCAGTGATACAGCGTGATCATGTCTTGAGCATACACCGTTGACAGGTGCGACGGCGTTCCCTTGGATTGCACGCATGGAAAGGCTCGAGGGCAAGGTGGCGGTGGTGACCGGGGCGAGCCGTGGGATAGGGCGCGGAGTGGCGCTCGGCCTGGGGGAAGCCGGGGCCACGGTCTACGTGACGGGGCGGACACTCAGCGATGGGGATTCCGAACTTCCGGGGTCGCTCGAGTCCACGCGGGAAGCCGTCTCGGAGGCGGGTGGCGAGGCGCGGGTCGCTCGCTGCGACCACACCCGCGACGAACAGGTCGAGTCGCTCTTCGCGCGAGTGCTCGATGAGAGCGGTCGAGTGGACGTGCTCGTGAACTCGGTCTGGGGCGGCTACGAGCGCATGTCGGAGGACGGGGAGTTCACCTTCGCGCTACCGTTCTGGGAGCAGCCCTGGTGGCGCTGGGACGCGATGTTCCAGGCGGGTGTACGGGCAGCCTACGTGGCCAGCGCGCTCGCCGCGAGGTCGATGGTGCGTGCGCGCTCGGGCCTCATCGTGAATGTCTCGGCACTTGCAGCCAGGAGGTACCTGGGGAACGTCGCCTACGGTGTGTCCAAGGCTGCGACGGACAAGCTGAGCTCTGACATGGCGGAGGAGCTGCGCGAACACGGTGTCGCCGTCGTCTCGCTGTATCCCGGACTCGTGCGCACGGAGAGCGTGGTCGCGGCGGGCATCTTCGACCTGTCGAACTCGGAGTCGCCGCAGTTCCTTGGTCGTGCGGTTGCCGCCCTCGCGGCGGACGCGAACGTGCTCGCCCGAAGCGGACAGACCCTGGTGGCCGCGGAGCTCGCGCGGGAGTACGACTTCCGCGACATCGACGGGTCGCAGCCCGCGCCTCTGATGTTGGACGAGCTCTAAGCCGTCATCCGGTCGGCGAGGTAGCGGTGGAAGAGCCGCAGCGGCTTCTCGTGGTGGCTCAGGATGCCCGGTCGCCACAGGCGGCTCTGCAGGCCGCGCTGCACGCCCTCGCACGCGGGGATGTCCTCGTGGTGGATCGTGTCCAGCATCTTCGTATAGGCCTCGATGACCCCGGAGCTAGAAGCGTGTTCCGGAGGGAGCAGCGGGTGGATCCGCAGGTGCAGGTGATCGTGGCGGTCGATCTGCATCTCGTACCACGTGCCCAGGGGCGGGTCGCCGCGGCTCAGCGCGAACAGCAGCGTCGGGAACACGTTGAAGACCCAGAAGGGAGGGTCGCCAGGGTTCTCGAGTGCGGCGAACGGTCCCTCCATGTCGAGAGCGTGGGTGCCCCTGGCGGGATTCGTGCGCTGCAGCGTATCCACGTGCGGGCCTTGGTGGTGATACGACTCCATGAAGTTTTCCACCATCACCTTCCAGTTCCACGGCGAGTCGAAGTCGAGAGCGTCGGCCACGACAAAGTCGCGGAAGCCGAACGGCTCCAGCAGCGCGTCGAGAGACTTCCTGCGCGGCCCGAGCGGCTCCGCGTTCGGGTTTTCGCTCACGAAGATGAAGCCCTGCCATTCCTCGAGCGACAGCTCGGGCAGCCGGCAGGCGTCGCGGTCGAAGCCCTGCACGTTGTCCATGAAGGGTGCGGCCTTGAGCCGACCGTCCAGGTCGTAAGACCAGCGGTGGTAGGGACAGACCAGACGCTTCGTGTTCCCCGAGCCCGTGGCGATCTGGAAGGCGCGGTGCAGGCAGACCCCTGAGAACGCGCGCAGCTCGAGCTCCTCGTTTCGCACCAGAAGGACCGGTTCACCGTACAGATCAATGGCCCGGTAGTCGCCGGGCTCGGGGAGCTCGCCTTTTCGCGCTACCACGTGCCACCCGGGGCGGAGCACGCGCTCCAGCTCGAGCTGATAGAACTCCTCGTCGAGATAGCAGTCCGCCGCGAGTGCGATCCCGGTCTCCGGCGCCCGTGCGGTTCTCTCCAGCTGCTCGAGGACGGTCGGCCCGCGGGACTCGTCTGCGTTCTTCAAGGTCTCGCCTCGTATGCCCCTATGGCCTGAGGTTCTGAAGGTTGTCTCGGCGACTGAGTCCTAGCGGAACGCCGGCAGGACCTTCTCCGCAAAGAGCCGGGCGGGCTCGCGTGTGTCGCGGCCGAAGAACTCGATCATGAAAGTCGTGCAGCCGAGTGCGAGGTGGCGCTCGATGCACTCGATCACGCGCTCCGGCGAGCCCCATACGCCGTGCTCTGCGAGGCCGGCCCCCATGTGTCCGCCGTAGACCTTCTGCGCGCGCTCGAGCGAAGACCGGGCCGAGCTCTCGTCGGGCGCGATCACGACCACACACTGCTGCGAGATCTCGATGGAGTCGAAGTCGCGGCCGAGCTCGTCGCAGCGCTTGCGCAGCGCCTCGACCTTCTGTCCGAGCACGGCTGGAACCCCGCCAGGTTGTTCCAGATGTCGGCGTGGCGTGCGGCGATGCCCATCAGGACGCGCTCTCCTCCTCCACCGATCAGGATCGGCGGGCGCCGCACGGGCTTCGGCTCCGAGATCGCGTCGTGGACCTGGAAGTGCTTTCCCTCGAACGTGACTCGCTCCTCGGTGAACAGCCGCTTCATGATCTCGGCGGCCTCATCGAGTGCGCGCAGTCGCTCTCGCAGTGGTGGGAAGGCCGAGCCCGTGCCCTCGAATTCCGCCTGGAACCAGCCGGCCCCGAGCCCGACGATACTGCGCCCGCCGGAGATGTGGTCGATCGTCGCAACCTGCTTGGCGAGGACGGCCGGATTGCGGAAGAAAGGCGGCGTGACGAGCGTACCGAGCTCCACGTTCTCGGTGATTGCCGCTACCGCTGCGAGCTCGGTCCAGGCTTCGAAGATGGGCAGGTGCGGCGCGGGCACACTGTACATGTGGTCGCACACCCAGACGGAGTCGAAGCCGAGTCGGTCGAACTCGAGCGCGGCGCTCCGGGCCTCCTCCCAGGACCGTTTGATCTGTGGCAGCGTGACTCCGAAGCGAACGGCTCGGCTCATCGGTTCCTCCGTCGATCGGCCCAGGATATCACGCGCGCCTGCTATTCGGATTGCCCCGCATGTCGCGCGAACAGACACTTGACGCGAACAGAGTTCTGACTTTGAACTCCGACCCGCGCTCGTCTTGCAGCTGCTCGCGGACCGCGCGTAGCTTCGCCACCCGCCGCTCCCGGTCCCGCAACTCTGCCGGGAGGCGGCGGGTTTTTCGTCGTCGTTGCCGTGCTCCCCGTTCTCGCCCTTCTCGAGCACCGTGAGCTTCGCGCCTGGGCGGAGCCCGAGCCGCTCGCGCGCCAATCTGTAGGTCACCCGTACAGGAGCATCGGGGGCGCGTCCGCGCGTGTTGAAGTAGGCTAGGACCGACCGCGTGGTGGCGGTGAGAGGTCCATGTGGCGGGGGTGATACTGAGATCGTCTCGGGCGGAGCTCCGGACCGCCCGGGCGCAGGAGTGGCTCTCCGCCCACCCTCCAGCCACCCAGGTCCTGGTCGTCGCGGCGACGCCCGATGCCGCGAGCGACCTGCTGCGCACGGCGGCGGTGAGCAAGGGCGCGTCATTTGGCTGGTATCGAGCAACTCTCGGACGACTGGCCGCAGAGCTTGCTATGCCCACTCTGATCGAGAACGAGCTTGCTCCGATCGGGCGGCTCGCGTCGCAGGCGATCGTAGCCCGCGTCCTGCACGAGCTGGCAGAGACCGATGGGCTGGGCCGCTTCGTAAAGACCGCTCACGGTCCCGGGCTGGCGCGCGCCATCTCGGAGACTCTCGGGGAGTTGAGGCTCGCCGGGATTACACCAGAGTCGCTCGGAGCGGTCATGCCCGAGCTTCGGGCGATCGCGGAGAGCTATGAGGCTGGTCTGCAGCGCGCGCAGCTCATCGACCGGGCCGGCGTCTTTCTGCTGGCCGCCCGTGTGGCGTCCGAGCCCGAGGTCGCGAACCCGTTGCTCGGTCTTCCCACCCTGCTCCTCGACGTTCCTGTCGAGAGCGCAGCCGAGCGAGGGCTGATCGAGGCGCTCGCCGCGCGCTCTCCCTCGCTCCTGGCGACGGTTCCCGCCGGAGACGAGCGCGGCTGTCGGAATCTGGAGGCTGCCCTCGGCGCGGAAGCGGAGGACCTCGAGCACAGCGCCGATCCGACCTCGCTCTCCCGCTTGCAGACACACTTGTTCGAGGAGTCTGCGCCTGCGCCAGCGCCAGCGGAGCTCGGCGGGGACGTGATCGTGCTCTCTGCCCCCGGGGAGAGTCGGGAGTGCGTGGAGATCGCTAGACGACTGCGTCGCTTTGCCGCAGAGGGAATCCCGTTCGACAGGATGGCGGTTCTGTTGCGTTCGCCGGAGGAATACCGCCCGCATCTGGGAGAGGCGCTTGCCCGTGCCGGCATTCCCGCTCACTTCGTGCGAGGCGCGGTGCGACCAGATCCCGCGGGGCGCGCGCTTCTGGCGCTGCTCAGCTGCGCGGTGGAGGGACTCTCGGCACGGCGATTTGCCGAGTACCTCTCGCTGGGTCAGGTCCCCTCCGCCGATGAAGCGGGTGGGCCACCGGCACCGCGAGCCGACCGTTGGGTCGCGCCCGACGAGGAGCTCGTGTCCAGGATCGTGGGGGAGGGGGTCGCGGAAGCGCTGGTGCCCGTCGATCCCGACGGGCTCGTCGGCGATCCTGAAGAAGCACCGGTAACGGCTGGGACGTTGCGCGCACCACGGCGCTGGGAGGAGCTTCTCGTCGACGCCGCCGTCATCGGAGGGAGGGACCGCTGGCAACGCCGCCTGGATGGTGTGGAGCACGAGCTGCGTCTGGATCTGGAAGCGTTGGAGGAGGACGATCCCCGCGGCGAGCGCATCGGCCGCGACCTGAAGGACCTCGCCAGCCTGCGCGACTACGCGCTCCCGCTGATCGACGAGCTAGATACGCTGCCGGCGCGCGCGAGCTGGGGGGAGTGGCTCGACGCGCTCTCCGCTCTGGCGACACGTGCCCTGCGACAGCCCGAACGCGTTCTCTCCGTCCTGTCCGAGCTCGCGCCCATGGCGCCGGTCGGACCGGTGGCATTGCAGGAGGTCCGGCTCGTGCTGCAGAGCCGCCTGCAGCAGGTTCACGAGCCCGCGTCGAAGCGTCGCTACGGCCAGGTGTACGTCGCACCGACTGACGCGGCTCGCGGGCTCACGTTCGACGTCGTGTTCGTGCCCGGGTTGGCGGAGAAGCTGTTCCCGCGCAACATCGTAGAAGATCCGATCCTGCTCGACGCTGCGCGCGGGCCACTCGGCGGTCTCACGATGGACACTGAGCGGCTGGCAGGCGAGCGGCTCGCGTTGCGGCTCGCCGTCGGGGCAGCGTCTCGGGTCGTCATGCTCTCGTACCCGCGTTTGGACCTGGACCAGGCGCGCCCGCGCGTTCCCTCCTTCTACATGCTAGAGGCGCTACGTGCGGCGGAGGGCCGGCTCCCCGGCTTCGACGAGCTGGCCGCGCGCGCGGAGACGCTGGCAGAGGTGCGCGTCGGCTGGCCGGCGCCCGCTCGGCCGGAGGACGCGATCGACGAGGGCGAGCACGACCTGGCGCTGCTTGAGAAGCTGCTGCGCGCGGAGCCCGGGGAGAGCGTCGGTACCGCGCGCTACCTGCTCACGGCGAACGCTCACCTAGGACGGGCGCTGCGCTTTCGCGCGCGCCGCTGGCGGCGGCGCTGGACGGTGGCGGACGGGTTGGTCGACCCCCCGGATTCCGCTCGTGACGCCATGCGCGAGCAGCTGCTGAGCGCGCGCAGCTATTCCCCGACGGCGCTCCAGAACTTTGCATCCTGTCCGTATCGGTTCTTTCTCTCCGCCGTGCTCCGGCTCGCGCCGCGGACCATGCCGGAGGCGATCGAGGAGCTCAATCCCCTGCAGCGGGGCTCGCTCGTGCACGAGGTGCAGTTCGAGCTGTTCCGAGAGCTGTCGGAGCAGAGTTTGCTGCCAGTCACACCACAGAACCTCCGCCGCGCCCGTGAGATCCTCGACGCTGCGCTGGACCGCGTCGCCGCGCGCACGCGCGACGAGCTCGCGCCTGCAATCGAGCGAGTGTGGGAGGACTCGGTGGGATCGATCCGGGCCGACCTGCGCGAGTGGCTGCTTCGCATGAGCGAGGACGGGTCCGGGTTCGTGCCGTGGCGCTACGAGTTGGCGTTCGGCCTGCCAGGACGGCGCGCCGCAGATCCCCACTCCGTGCCCGAAGCCGCCGAGCTCGACTGCGGCATTCGTCTGCGCGGATCGATCGATCTCGTGGAGAGGCGGGGAGATGGCCACCTGCGCGCCACCGATCACAAGACTGGGAAAGAGCGCTTCAAGGCCGGGGCCGTCGTCTCGGGTGGAGAGGTGCTGCAGCCCGTGCTCTATGCATTGGCTCTAGAAAAGGTATTCCCCGATGCCGCCGTCGATTCCGGAAGGCTCTACTACTGCACGTCGGCGGGTGACTTCACCGAGCGCACGGTTCCACTCGACGAGAAAGCTCGCCACAGTGCCGGCGAGCTCGCGAAGATCGTAGGCCTTGCCCTCGAGAAGCCATTCCTGCCGGCGGCTCCCGCCAGGCGAGCCTGCGAGTGGTGCGATTTCCAGGTCGTCTGCGGTCCGTACGAGGAGCTGCGCACCGGTCGCAAGCCGACAGCGGAGCTCGCGGATCTCGAGCAGCTGAGAGGCCTGTCATGACCCAGAGCGACACCGAGGCACGTCGCCGGATCCGGGAGGATCTCGACACCACGCTCTTCGTCGAGGCAGCGGCCGGAACGGGGAAGACGACCGAGCTCGTCGCCCGCATCGTCGCGCTGCTGGAGAGCGGTCGCGCGACGCTCGAACAGATCGTGGCGGTCACTTTTACCGAGAAGGCCGCAGGTGAGATGAAGCTCCGCCTGCGCGCGGAGATCGAGCGCGCTCGGGAGCGCGACAGTCTCTCGCCGTCGGAACGAGCGTTCTTGGACGGCGCACTCGGCCAGCTCGAGATCGCTCACATCGGGACGATCCACGGCTTCTGCGCGGACCTGCTGCGCGAGCGCCCGGTCGAGGCGGGTGTGGATCCGCTCTTCGAGGTCGCTCCCGAGGACGAGCAGCGCGAGCTCTTGGATGGTGCCTTCGACGCCTGGTTCCAGCGCACGCTCGCGGATCCCCCTGAAGGTGTGCGGCGGGTGCTGAGAAGACGGACGCGTGGCCCTAACGCGGTGGGGCCGCGAGCCAGCTTGCGGGCTGCCGCAGAGAAGCTACTCGAGCATCGGGACTTCACGGCGGCCTGGAAGCGTACGCCCTTCGACCGTACGGCGGAGATCGACCGCGTCATGGATCGACTCGCCACCCTCGCCCCGCTGGCCGAGCAGGCGAGCAAGCGAGACAGCTATCTCGCGCGGAGCTTTCGCGAGCTCAAGGGCTTTGTCGATGACTCCGCGCACCGCGAAGCGGTACGGGGCCGCGACTACGATGGCCTGGAGGCCGAGCTGCGGCAGTTCCTGCGCGCAAGGCACTGGCGCTGGAAGGGCAGCGGCAAGTGGTTCGGGAAGGGGCTCGAGCGCGACGACGTGCTCGCTCAGCGCGACACCGTCAGGGCCGACATCGTGGCACTGCTCGAACGCGCGGAGGCGGAGCTTGCATCGCATCTGCGTGAAGAGCTGCGTCCCCTGGTTGCTACCTACGAGTCGCTGAAGGAGCGCATGGGGAAGCTCGACTTCCTCGATCTGCTCCTGCGCGCACACGACCTCGTGAGGGACGACCGCGCCGTTCGCGAGCAGCTGCAGTCGCGCTTCAGCCACTTCTTCGTGGACGAGTTCCAGGATACCGATCCGCTGCAGACGGAGCTCCTCATGCTGCTTGCGGCAGACGAGCCGGGGGAGACCGACTGGCGCCAGGTACGACCGGTGCCAGGAAAGCTCTTCCTCGTCGGGGATCCCAAGCAGTCGATCTATCGCTTCCGGCGGGCCGATGTCGAGATCTACGAATCCGTGAAGCAGCGGCTGTCGCAGCACGGTGCTGCCGTCCTGCACCTGACCAGGAGCTTCCGCAGCGTCCCTTCACTGCAGTCCGCCGTGAACGCGTCCTTCGAGCCCGTGATGTCAGAAGCTGAGAGCGGGAGCCAGGCCCGCTACGTGGCGCTCGAGCCCTTTCGCCCCGAGACGCAGGGGCAGCCCAGTGTTGTGGCGCTCCCCGTTCCCCGACCGTACGGCGACTACCGCACCATCGTGCGCTGGAAGATCGAGGAGTCGTTCCCAGATGCCGTCGGAGCCTTCGTCGACTGGCTGATTCATGAGAGCGGTTGGACGGTGGCGGAGCGCGATCGGCCCGACGAGCACGTCCCGATCAGGGCGCGGCACGTCTGCCTGCTCTTCCGACGCTTCCGCCGCTTCCGAGACGACATGACACGGCCATACGTACGGGCGCTCGAGGTGAGGCGCGTCCCGCACGTGCTCGTGGGTGGGCGCTCCTTCCACGACCGCGAGGAGGTTCTCGCGATTCGCAACGCGCTGTGCGCGATCGAGTGGCCGGAGGACGAGCTGCGTGTCTTCGCCTCGTTGCGTGGCCCGTTGTTCGCATTGGGAGATGCTGCTCTCCTGGCTTTTCGCCATCGCGTGGGACGGCTGCATCCACTCCGTCGGTTGAACCCTGACTCCCTCGAGGACTCGGACCGAGCGGTTGGCGAGGCGCTCGATGTGCTCGGGCGGCTCCACATCGGCCGCAACCACAGGCCCGTGGCCGAGACGCTCGTGCGCCTGCTCGAGGCTGTGCGCGCGCACGCCGGGATTGCGATCTGGCCGACCGGGGAGCAGTCACTTGCGAACTGTCTGCGCATGGTCGACCTGGCGCGCCGCTTCGAGCGCGGCGGTGCCTCGTCCTTCCGGGCCTTCGTCGAACGCATGGAGGACGATGCCGAGCGCGGCGAATCGCAGGAGGCTCCCGCCGTGGAAGAGGGCACCGAAGGCGTACGGATCATGACGGTGCACAAGGCCAAGGGGCTCGAGTTTCCCGTCGTGATCCTGGCCGACCCGACATGCAACGCGACGATGGACGTCCAGACACGCCACGTTGACGCCGAGAAAGGCCTGTGGGCGGAGCCCCTGTGCGGCTGCGTTCCCCAGGACCTGCTCGACGCGCGGGAGCAAGAAGCGCGCCGCGACCGCGAGGAGGCCGTGCGTCTCTCGTACGTCGCGGCCACTCGAGCCCGTGACCTGCTGGTGTTGCCGGTGATCGGGGATCCGACGAATGCGGAGAGCGAAGGCTGGCTCGATGTCATGAACCCCGCAATCTTCCCTGAGCCCGAGCAGCGGCGGGCTGCCACCGCGGCCGAAGGTTGCCCGGAGTTCGGCGCGGACAGCGTGTTCGAGCGGCCGGACAACGTGGATCGCGGACCCAAGGGCTCGATCGCCCCTGGCTCGCATCAGCCGCAGGCTGGATCGCACCGCGTCGTCTGGTGGGATCCTGCGGTTCTGGAGCTCGACCAGGAGCAGTCCGTGGGGCTGCGTCAGGAGCGCATTCTCGAGGCGGACGAGGGCGACATCGCGGCGGACGAGGGGATCCGGGCGCACGAGCGGTGGCAGGCCGCGCGAAAGGAAGCGCTAGAGCGTGGCGCGGAGCCGCTGCTGCGCGTCGAGCCCGTGACCTCGCTTGCAGAGCCCAACGAAGACGGGTCATGCGTCGAGCTGGCGGAGGTCACAAGCGACCGAGATTCGCGGCCGTCGGGTCGGCGCTTTGGAACCCTCGTGCACGCGACCCTGGCCGCGGTGGATCTGCAGGCCGACGCATCCGCCGTCCACCACGCGGTGCAGGCACAAGGCCGGCTCGTCGGAGCGTCGAGTGACGAGCTGGCCGCTGCCGCGATCGCCGTCGAAGCGGCCCTTACCCACCCGCTGCTGCGGCGCGCAGCGCTCGCCAAAGGGCGCGGTGAGCTCCGTCGCGAAACACCGGTGATGCTGCTGCAGCAGAACGGAACGCTCGCCGAGGGAGTGGTGGACCTGGCCTTTCGCGAGGAATCCCGCTGGATCGTGGTCGACTTCAAGACGGACCGGGAGCTCGAGCCGCGTCGCCGCGAGTACGAGGCGCAGGTCCGGCTCTACGTAGCGGCGGTTGCCCAGGCGACCGGAGAGCCGGCCGAAGGCTGCTTGCTGCTGATCTGAGGCGGTCTAGCCGCGGCCACAATGTCTCTTGATCTTTTTCACGAGAAAATCTGCGTACGCAACTGGTCCCGGGACCAGTTGCGTGCGCCCCAGCGCTTGGCAGCGTACTCACGAACTCGCGGTTGCGCGGCGACGTGACGCCAACGACGCGCTCCCGGTTCGTGCCTACGGGGTTCCGGTAGACTGCACGCATGGCGTGGGATCTGATCGTCATAGGTGGCGGAGTCGTCGGTGCGTCGGTCGCGTACTACAGCGCCCGGGCCGGATCGCGCACACTGCTGGTCGACTCCAGGGACGAGGGGAGGGCGACGGATGCGGGGGCGGGCATCGTGTCCGCTGCCACGAACATCCGTGACGCAGATGGGTGGCAGGCGCTCGCGCGTGCAGCCGCCGATGACTATCCGCACCTCGCCGCCGAGCTGCGCGAGATACAGGCCGCTGACCCTGGCTACGAGCGGGTGGGAATGCTGGTCGTGGCCGTGGATGAAGAGGAGGCGAAGCGCTTCGACCGCTACGTCTCCTACTTGCGGGCGCGTGGGGCCGACGAGGCCGAGCTCCAGGAAGTGGATGGCTCCGATGCGCGGCGTCGCTTCCCGGCGCTCAGACGCGTCGAGCGGGCGCTCTGGGCGCCGGGTGCGGGCCGCGTGAACGGCCGTCAGCTCGAGGCCGCGCTGATCGGCGGTGCGAAGCAGCACGGCCTCGAGCAACGGCAGGCTCGGGTCGAACGACTCGTGACGGACGGCGACTCCGTCAGCGCGGTCGAGGTCGAGGGGGAGCGCTGCCTCGCCGCAGCCGTTGCGATCTGTGGTGGCGCATGGTCGGGGAGCCTGGCTGCCCAACTCGGTGTCGAGCTCGCGGTCGTCCCTCAGCGTGGTCAGGTCATCCATCTGGAGCTGCCTGGAGCGGATACACAGAGCTGGCCGCTGCTGAGCGCGTTCCGCGACCATTACATGGTTCCCTGGCCGGGTGGACGCGTAGCGGTGGGTGCGACGAGGGAGGACGGCGCGGGCTTCGATCCCCGCAACACGGCCGCCGGCGTGCGCGAGGTGCTCGACGAGGCGCTTCGCGTGGCCCCCGGCCTGGTGGATGCGAGCCTTCACGAGATCCGGGTCGGCCTGCGACCCTGCACGCCGGACTTGCTCCCGGTGTTGGGGACCCTGCCGGGCTATCGCAATCTCTGGCTTGCGACGGGTCACGGCCCCACGGGACTCACGCTGGGACCCTTCAGCGGGAAGCTGGTCGCGCGTCTCGCGCGCGGTGAGGCCGTCGAGCTCGACCTGGATCCTTTCCGACCCGATCGCCCCGAGCTCGCAACGACCGGCCCGAGGTGACCGTGCCCCGTCCTTTCTGTGTCGTTCGCGTCCCGGATCTCGCCGCAGAGAAGCGCCCGCGCTTCACGCGCGGCAGCAACGTGCGTTCGGAGGTGCGGGCAGTCGGGAACAGCACCGGTCTCACGCGAATGGGCGTGTGGGTGCGCAGCTTCGAGTCGGGCTGCGCAGGCACGAACCGTCACTACCACCAGGTCGAGGAGGAATGGGCCTACGTGCTCTCGGGGACGGGGGTCGTCCGGATCGGCCCGCTCCGCATCGACGTCCGTGCGGGGCACTTCGTTGCTTTTCCCCCGGGCCCCAGACCACACCATTTCGTGGCGACAGGCACCGAACCCATGGTTGTGCTCGAGGGTGGGGAGCGGCGACCGCAAGAGGACAGCGGGTGGTACGTCGAGGAGGGGCGCGGCTGGCGCCGTGGCGAGCTTGTGGAGATGACGGAGTTACCTCCTCCCGAAGAGGGCGACCCCGAGCAGTGCGTCCATCTCGACGAGGTCTCCGAGCGTGACTTCGAGCACGCCGTCGACCCGGGCGCGCGGCGGGCGATGCGTTCGCTGAGCCGTGCGACGGGCCTAGCGCGGCAGGCCGTGCGTTGGACGCGCGTCCGTGTCGGAGACCGCAGCACGGCATACCACACGCACGATCGCACCGATGAGTGGGTGTACATCCTGGCCGGGCGGGCGCGCGTACGAGTGGGCGAGGAGGAGTTCGGGGCCTCGGCGGGCGACTTCCTCGGCCATCCCGCGGGCGGCCCGGCTCACGTGATGGAGCCCATCGAGGAGCTCACCTACCTGATGGGTGGGCAGATCGATCCGGACGACGTCGTGACCTATCCCGAGGCAGGGGTGAGGAAGCAGCGCGGTCGCATCGAGCTGCTCGACGTGGGATCATAGGCGCGCAGTGCTTCCGTCGAGTCTTCTGGTTGCCAATCGCGGCGAGATCGCGATCCGAATAGTGCGCGCCGCCGCCGAGCTGGGCATCCGGACGGTGACCATCTTTTCCGAGGACGACGCGGACTCGCTGCACACCCGTACGGCGGACGATGCCCGCCAGCTGCGCGGGAGCGGCGTAGCGGCCTATCTCGACGGTGCTCAGATCCTCGCCGTGGCCAAAGAGGCGGGCTGTGACGCAGTCCACCCGGGTTACGGCTTCCTCAGCGAGAACGCCACGTTCGCCTCGAGCTGCGGCCAGGCGGGAATCACGTTCGTGGGCCCGCGTCCGGAGGTCCTGGAGCTGCTTGGGGACAAGGTGCGCGCGCGCCGGCTGGCCGAGCGTGTCGGCGTGCCGGTGCTCACCGGAACTTCTACGGCGGCCAGACTAGAGGCGTGCGAAACATTCGCCGGAATTACCTGCGAAACATGCTGCGCAGGGGTGTTGGCTGTACCAACACTCGCCGCACTTTCGCCTCCTGAGGGGGGCGGCTGAGGGCGGGCTGAGAGGGGCAGAGGGATCCGTGGGCGGGAGCTGACAGACGCGATCGTTTTACGACTATCCCGGCCCGTGCGAGGATGGTGCGGTGCCGGGCCGCGATGCGCGGTGCGTCGCTTCCCCGGTCAGACCATTCCGAACTCCCCCCGCGGTCCGCGACGGTCGTCACCGGAAGTACTTGCGGCGGATCAGTTCGTTGATCGTCCGGTACATGCCGGCGAGGTAGTTCCCGTCGATGGAGCCGGTCCTACAATGGGCGATGTCGTCGCGGTATTCGGCCAGCGTCGCCAGGCTGAGAGTGCCTGCCACAACCGTGCTGTCGTTCTTGAGCAGCTCGATCTTCGGGTCCGGGTTCACGTAGCCGAGTTTCCTTCTCGACTCGCACAACGATTGCCATAAGCTCAGGAAGTGCAGTCGCCTGAAGTCGTCGTCCCTGTAGTCGTCCCAGTACAGGGCGTTGACGAGTAGCTCAATGTGTTCGGAGGTCAAGTCGGCTTTCATGAGGGAGAGAGCAGCGTTCATTTCCGCCGCCCTCTTGCGGAACGCCTCGGGGTCCAGATTATAGTGGACGCTGAGGCGGGCGGACGCGAACCCTGCAGATAGAGGAAACACGACCCGTTCGTCGTCCGTCAGCAGGCAGCTCTCGTCGACGTGTTTGGGAATCTCGTCCTGTGCGTCCTGGGATGCGCGAGCGACCGCGAGGATCATGTTGACCGTCTGCTCGTTGCGGGGGATGTCCGGCCATGGGCCGTCGCTGGTCTCGAACGCGACGATGAATCTCTCATTGTCGCGGCCACCTTTGAGGAGCGGCTTTCGCTCGCCGGCCTCGTAGAACACCTCATCCGCTATGGCGCATCCCCTCTCCAGTACGAGCGGCGGAATCTCGTTCACTTCCTCGATGACGAGGTACAGGTATCGGCCCTGTCTGCGAGCCTCCAGCGCCTCGCGCTTCTCGGCGACCTCGTGGCGCAGTGGAGGGCTTAACGAGTAGTGGGTGGTGCCCGATTCCTTGAAGTAGGTCTCCAGGTCGCAGACCAAGCTAGCTCGAAGCGGATCGGATTCGTAGACGGTGTGGTGAGGCACTGGTTCGGCGGCGCGGGCTTCGGGAAAGCCGAAGATCCGAGTGCGGCAGTGCCGATCTACAGTGCAGACGATCTCCTCGCTGTTCGCAAGTTTCCGAAATCCCCGAAGAATGCTCTCGGCCATGTTCAAGGTCCCGTCGGGCTTGGCGGGGGGCGAGGCGAGGCTTCCGAGACGATCGATGACGGGACGCCTCGTTGGCATATGGTGACTTTCCTTTTGTTGTTGTGGCGGGGCGCCATCCTAGCGGCGTTCGAGGTCGGTCGCGACAGTCAGGAATCGTGCTGGGACATGGGGGCTCCTTCTTTGGTTTGCCTACCCCCTCCGTACCACACACTAGAGGCGTGCGAAACATTGGCCGGAATTACCTGCGAAACATGGCCGGGGCGCCCGAATCAGGCCTGCTCTTCCGTGTCGGCTGACCCCAGCACCTGCCCTGGCTCGGCTCGTAGGAGGGCCAGCCGGACTGCTTCGGGCAGGCCGGTGGTCTCCAGGGCGTCGGCGGTGCGGGGGATCTTCCAGCAGCACGTCTCGAGGTCCGTCACTAGAGGGCTGCGAAACTTCGGGCGGAATGTCCTGGCGAAACATTGGCGCAGGGGTGTTGACATTAGTCAACATCCGTTGGATTTCCACCCTCTAAGAATGGGGTGGCGTGCGAAACATTCGCCGGAATTACCTGCGAAATGGCGGACTCGGCCCCTGCACGAACGTGACGGCCCACACGGCCGACCGGAAGACGTCGTCGTCATAGGTGCGTGTCCCCACGAGCTTGTAGATGCTAAACGCCACGTGTTGGGGGGGATGCGCCACGAGGTCCCATCCGGCCGGCGGATTCTCCGTGCTGCTGGGGGGCGTCGCTGGCGTGCTGGCCGCCAGCTGGTAGCGAGTGACCGTGGTGGTCGTGACCACGGGTCCGGGCGGACTCGGCCCCTGCACGAACGTGACGGCCCACACGGCCGACCGGAAGACGTCGTCGTCATAGGTGCGTGTCCCCACGAGCTTGTAGATGCTCAACGTCGCGTGTTGGGGGGGATGCGTCGATTGCCATGCGCTCGGAGGATTCTCCGTGCTGCTGGGGGGCGTCGCTGGCGTGCTGGCCGCCAGCTGGTAGCCCGTGAACGGTCTGGTCGTGACCACGGGTCCGGGCGGCCTCGGCCCCTGCACGAACGTGACGGCCCACACGGCCGACCGGAAGACGTCGTCGTCATAGGTGCGTGTCCCCACGAGCTTGTAGATGCTAAACGCCACGTGTTGGGGGGGATGCGCCACGAGGTCCCATCCGGCCGGCGGATTCTCCGTGCTGCTGGGGGGCGTCGCTGGCGTGCTGGCCGCCAGCTGGTAGCGAGTGACCGTGGTGGTCGTGACCACGGGTCCGGACGGACTCGGCCCCTGCACGAACGTGACGGCCCACACGGCCGACCGGAAGACGTCGTCGTCATAGGTGCGTGTCCCCACGAGCTTGTAGATGCTCAACGTCGCGTGTTGGGGGGGATGCGTCGATTGCCATGCGCTCGGAGGATTCTCCGTGCTGCTGGGGGGCGTCGCGGGCGTGCTGGTCGCCAGCAGGTAGCCGGTGAACGGAGTGGTCTCCACGACAATCGGTCCCCGCACGAACGTGACGGCCCACGAGGCAAACTGGAAGACGAGGTCGTGATAGGTGCGTGTCCCCACGAGCCTGTAGAGGTTATCCGTGAACGACGGGTTGTTACCGACGGTCCAGCCAGATGGACTCTCTTCACTACTACCAGGCGTCGGCGGTGTGCTGGTCGCATGCATGTAGCCATCAAACGGCCTGGTCGTGACGACCACGGGTCCGGGCGGCCTCGGCCCCTGCACGAACGTGACGGCCCACACGGCCGACCGGAAGACGTCGTCGTCATAGGTGCGTGTCCCCACGAGCTTGTAGATGCTCAACGTCGCGTGTTGGGGGGGCCGCACGAGATCCCAGTCGTCCGGCGGATTCTCCGTGCTGCTGGGGGGCGTCGCTGGCGTGCTGGCCGCCAGCTGGTAGCCCGTGAACGGTCTGGTCGTGACCACGGGGGTTGGGTCGACCACGGTCGAGTCGTCGCCAAATGATGTGTCACCGGTGATCGCACCCCAGTAATCGTTCGTCCCCGCCGCGAGTGGGGCATTGTTTGCGTCTGCGGTGTGCGCCAGCTTGCAGAGGTAGGCGCGCGAAGACTTGCGGGGAATGGTTATCGAGGTGCCAAGTATCCGAAGCGTCTCGCTGAACGAGAAATTGCGGAACACCGAGTCGCCGACTGCATACGAGTTCCCCGTAGCCCACTCTCCGCGCGGGTTGATCCCGCCTTCGCCCGAGGGTCCAGTCAGGTCATCGATGTAGGTCCAGGTCGTCGCGTCCGTCTTCTGCCAGAAGCGGCCGTCGGCGGCGAGAAAGGTGTCGCCGACATTGCCGACGTTCGCGGGGGGCAACGCGTCGGTGGCCACCACGCCGGGGATCAGGCTCGCGCCCCGGGGTCCGGTGAGGTCGCCGCGGCTCGTCCAGGTGGTGTCGTCCGTCTTCTCCCACACGCGGCCGTCGAGGTTGAAGAAGATGTCGCCCACCTTGCCGAGGCTCGCGTCGGGCGACTGCCCTTCGGCCACGTCGCCGGGGATGAGCGACGCGCCCGGGGGTCCGGTGAGGTCGACGCCGGTGTAGGTCCAGACGCCGTTGGCACGGGTCCACAGGGTGCCGTCGTCGCGCACGTAGACGTCGCCGTCCTTGCCAAGCGCTGGCTGCGGCTCGCCGAAGCCGGTGAAGGTGTTCGAGCCGGGGGGGCCCGTGAGGTCGCCCCGAAGGGTCCAGATCCCGGCGGCCGTCTTCTCCCAGAAGCGGCCGTCGCTGGCGAGGAAGAAGTCGTCGACGGAGCCGGTGCCCGCGGGGGGCTTCGCCCCGTCGGCCACCTCGCCGCTGAAGAGCTTTGAACCCGGCTTGCCGGTGAGGTCGACGCCGGTCTGGGTCCAGACGCCGCCGACCTTGCGCCAGACGATGCCGTCGTCGCGCACGTAGACGTCGCCGTCCTTGCCCTGCCCTGCCTGCGGCGCGCCGGAGCCGGTGAAGATGTTCGAGCCGGGGGGGCCCGTGAGGTCGCCCCGAAGGGTCCAGGTCGCGGCGGCCGTCTTCTCCCAGAAGCGGCCGTCGCTGGCGAGGAAGAAGTCGTCGACGGAGCCGGTGCCCGCGGGGGGCTTCGCCCCGTCGGCCACCTCGCCGCTGAAGAGCTTTGAACCCGGCTTGCCGGTGAGGTCGACGCCGGTCTGGGTCCAGACGCCACCGGCCTTGCGCCAGACGATGCCGTCGTCGCGCACGTAGACGTCGCCGTCCTTGCCCAGTCCTGGCTGCGGCGCGCCGGAGCCGGTGAAGATGTCCGAGCCGGCGGGTCCCGTCAGATCTCCGCGCGGGGTCCAGGTCGTCTCGTCCGTCTTCTCCCACCAGCGGCCGTCGTAGGCGAAGTAGAGGTCGCCGATCGTGCCGACATCGCCCGGCGGCAAGGCGTCCTCGGCCACCTCGCCGGAGTGGATCTTGGTTCCCTCGCTGGTGAAGTCGCCCTGGAACACCCAGGCGCCGTCCACCTTGACCCAGGTACGGCCGTCGTCGGCGATAAAGCGGTCGCCGTCCTCGCCGACGGCGTCGTCGGGAGCGGCTTCGGGGTCGATCTCACCGAAATGCAGGCGTCCGCCGGGGGCTGCGGCGACGGGCAGCTCGACGAGATAGTCCTCGTAGACCCGCCAGCAGCTGGCGCGGCCCTCGTCGTCGAGGGCGATCACGCGAATGTCGATGCGTTCGCCGATCGCGAATCCCGAGCTGAGGATCAGGGTGCCCTGGCCGGGCTTCTCGACGACGCCGCAGTCCTCCCAGTCGGAGCCGGGCTGCTCGCGGTACTCGGCGTCGGGCAGGCTTTGCAGGACCGGGTCGTCATTCTGTGCGGCCGATCCGACGAACTCGGACTGGCGACACTGCACGATGTAGGCCCTGGCGGCGGGGCGGCTGGAGTCGTCGGGGGCGATCTCGATGCGGATCAGGATGGGGTTGGTGCCCGCGCGGTTCTGGCCGACGTCGTCGACGCCGGTGTGGATGCTGCGAATCACGGGGCAGGCGGGGCCGAGGTAGGGTCCGGGGATGGAGTCGCCCGGCCGGAAGTCACTGAGCGGGCGCTCGCCGGCATAGAGCGTCTCGGGGTAGTCGACCAGGGTGAGACGCACGTTGCGATCGTCGTAGCGTACGGTGGCCACCTCGACCTCGCGCGCATACGACGTCGCCCGGCCGACCGCGACCAGGTCGCCGACGCGGACGCCGTCCCAGCTCCCCGAGGTCGAGCGGATCCGCCGCCGCACAGATTCGGGCAGCGCAGCGGGCTTTGCGAGCGCCAGTGCCACGGACGCCGCCGCTGCCGCGAACGTGGCCGCGATCGGCTGGGTTGGGCGAGCGCCCTTGGTGAGTCTCAGGAAGATCAAGGCCGCAGCCCCTTGGAACGTGGCGGCGATCGGCCGGGTAGCAAGAGCGCGCTTGGTGAGCCCCAGGGAGATCGAGGCTGCAGCCCCCTGGAACGGGGCGGCGATCGGCCGGTCCGCAAGAGCGCGCTTGGTGAGCCCCAGGGAGATCGAGGCCGCAGCCCCCTGGAACGAGGCGGCGATCGGCCGGTCCGCAAGAGCGCGCTTGGTGAGCCCCGCGGACAGGCTCGCCGCCGCTGCCGCGAACGTGGCCGCGATCGGCTGGTTGGCCGCGGCCGCTCGCGTAAACGCGAACAGCAAGCGCTCACCCTCGACGATACCGGCGACGAACGCTTGCTGCTCGGCAGGCACGTTGAAGACGACGTAGTTCCCGCCCGCGTTCCCACGATTTCCGGCCACGGGGAACGAGATGTGTCCCTGCTCGGTCTGTAGGTGCAGCGTCAGGTCGTCGCCGGGACCCCCGTTCGCCCAATAGTCACTCATTGCGAGCGGACCGTTGTCGTTCAGGGTGATCCTCGTGCCGCCGGCGAACCGCAGCTGGGTGATGGGCTCGTCCGTCGCGCCCATGCCCAGCTCGCCGTCCAGTAGAGCGCCGCTGACTGGGCGGGGGGCGGTGCCGTAGATGGCCGGGGCACCGACCTCGATCAGTGCGAGTACGTCGAGCTCGAGCCCGCTGCTGGCGAAGTCGGCGAGGGTCAGGAGGGATCTCTTGGTGAGGGCCAGGGAGAGCGAGCCCGCAGCTCCGTCGAATGTCGCGGAGATGGAGATGGCAGGGGGTGGTGGTGCCTGGCCGTCGTCGAGCGTCAGGGTGACGACGCCGGAGCCTGTACCGAGCGCCCACTCGTGCCAGGCCGCCCCGTTGTCGGGCGTCCAGTAATACACCTCAGACGAATCGGAGAACAGGTTGTCCGAATGCGCAGGACCTTTGAGCACGAGCGCGGCGCCGCCGCCGGCTTCGGCGAGGGTGAAGGCCTCATTGGCCGTCTCGAGCGCTACCGTGAACTCCGGCCCGGCATCCTGCGGGTCGGCATCGGGGCTCGCGGCCAATCGGACAATGGCGCTATTGGCGATGAGTCGGAATTGGCGCAGATACGCCGTGCCGCCGCCGTCGATCAGCGCGGGGTCGACGAGTATGGCGCCTTCCCAGTTGCCTTCGCTGCCGAAGGCATCCGCGCCGAGGTCCAGGACCTGAGAAGCCAATTGCGAGATTCCTTACCGGGGGCGGCCTACGGCGTTACCGTCCAGTCGGCATCTCCGATCGCGACGCGGGGTAGCCCGGGGAGGACGTTCGCCGCCCCGGCCGCGCCGGGAGCGCCGGTGTGAAACTGGAGGTAGAGCGTCCCCGCGATCCTGCCGCCAATGGCTCGCACGGCCATCGCCTCGGTCTCGCCCGGGCCGGTCGGCTGGTCGAGCACCAGCGCCCCGGCCGCGGCCTGGTACGGCTCGCCGAGCGCCAGCGGAGCGGGGTTCGTGCTGATCGCCTTCGCCCAAAGGAGCGACCCGCCGACCGCCCCCGACCACAGGGTGACATGCGTGCAGTCCTGCCCGACCGCGCCGGCGGGTGCGGCGATACTCTCGATTGTGTCGGTGTTTATTGCTCGTGCCACCGGAATGCCTCCTATATATACGGGGGGATCTCGTTATGAAGTCGGAACCTCGACCTCGCGCTGTAGCGTGCTCACGCCGTCGTCGGTGATCCGCTGCACGGAGGCGGCGAGTCTTACAGACGACGCCAGCGACGCCGGCAGCGCCTGGTCGAGCACCAGCGTCTCGGAGTCCGGGATCTCCAGGACGCGCGCCCAGACCGCCTCGGCCAGCGCGCCGTCGTGCGAGAGGTGCACATGGTCGCCTCGCTCGGCGACCCAGCCCTCGCGGTCCACCGCGACCTCGAAGACGTTGGGGCGCAAGCGGTCGGCCGCGAGCAGGTGCTCGCCCCGGGCGCGGGCCGCTGCCCGGCTCATCGCGCCCAGGAGCCGCACCTGGGGCGCGAACTGCGTGGCTGTGTGCTCATCCTGGCCCGGGGCATACGCCACCACCTCGGCGCGCGGGTCGTAGCCGGCTTCGCCGTCGGTGAACTGCACGCGCACGGCGTGGGGCGGATGGGCCTGGCTGCGTGTCCAGGCAAAGCTTCCGGGCAGCAGGTTCCGGGGGGTGAGCACCTGTCGGACGTCGCTCCGGGCCCCGTCGATGACCACGGAGATGCGGCCGCTCCGCTCGTGCAGATCGGCGCGGCCGGCGCGGGCGATCGCACGCGCGAGGTCCGCGGCGAGCGACAGGTAGTCGACGACGCAGTCTAGGCGATGCTGGTGGGCGTCGCACCACGCGGCCCAGGTGTCGAGTGCGACGATGTCGATCTGGGAGGGGTCGAGCGGCTGGTGCAGCATCCGCTCCCACAGGTAGCGCCAGGCGCTGGCGGGGTTGCGGGTCGCCACGGGCTCGGAGGTCCAGCCCTGCCAGGAGCCGGAGGCCTCGTGCGCAGCGGCCGGATACAGAACCTCGTCGGGGTCGTAGGCCCGGAGCTTACGCGTGACCTGGACGCTGATGCGGTTCAGCGTGCCGGAGACCTGATCGGAGAGGCGCAAGCGCAGCGCCAGCGTGGCCAGGCGGCGGGAGCCCGTGAGCAGGGAGGAGTCGATGGGCGAGATCGAGGGGTCCTTGTAGGAGCGGAGCGCCGCCCAGACGAACTCGCTGACCCGGGCTCGGTCCGCGATCTCGGCGTGCGTATCGATCTCGATGCGCCGCAGACGCACGTCGTAGCGGCCCTTGGGGACCGTCCACTCGATGGCGCGTCGGAAGCCGCGGGTCAGGGTCGAGTCGAGCTGCCAGCGCGAGCCCGCCGCTCTCGTGAGCAGGCCCTCGCCGTGCGCCGAGCTGCTCAACATCGAACCAGACAGCGTCGGTCCGTCGGGGATCGTGGGACCGGGGCGGAATCCTTGCGTGAGGTAGGACCCGCCGCGGCCGGCCCGGGGCAGATCGTCCGAGGGCGCGGGCACGGACTCCCAGTCCGTGGTCCCGTGGGCGCGGTACTCGATGTCGAAGCGCAACCAGAAGACGCTGGTCCCGCCCGATTTCCGGAAGGTGTACATGCCGGCCGGGAAGTGCAGCCCGACGCCGATCCGCACGGTGTCCGGGGCGGTGGTCGCCGAGCTCCAATCGCTCACGGGGACGTGCTCGGTGGGATCGTTCACGATCCCCAGCGGGTAGCGGATGTTGGGAACGCTCTGCAGAATGTTATCCGAGAAGCCGGTCGTATCGTCGTCGCCGGGCTCGCCGTTGCGCACCTCGATCTCGGCGCCGTCGAGCTCGCCGATGGGTGTCTCGCCGATGCGGATCCGGCTCATCTCGACGGGGCCCATCCCCACGGCCAGGAGAATGCGGATCCAGTCGCTACCGGGCTCGGTGTACCAGCCGCGTCTCAGCGGTGAGGTTGTGCACCTCGTCGATGGGATACTCACCCTGGAGTCGGAGATCCTGGGAAAGATCGAGGTCGACGCGGCCAGGATCCAGACGTTTTCGACTACGCAGCCGATCGAGATCCACACGGGGGACGGAACGGTCCTCAAAGACGTCGTGGTCAAGGGCGACCCGAGAGAGATCCGTACGGCGGGGACGAGCCCCATCGGTCCCCAGACCTTTGCGCTCGCTGACATGGTGGCGTTGAACCCGCCACCCGTGGATGCTCCCGCCTGGCACGGGACGCTCACTGCAGGGCTGGACGTCGAACGAGGGAACTCGTTCACGACGGAAGCCGATATCGTGCTCAACGCGGTGCGGGAGACGGAGTTCAATCGTATCCGATTCGATGCCAGCTACGAGGGGGATCGCAACAAGGATCAGAAGACCGGCACTTCGAACACCACAGAGCGCTCCATCAACTTCCTGGTGCGCTACGACTACTTTCTCTCCGAGAAGCTCTACTGGTATGGTTCTGGCGAGGGCGAGAAGGACGGGGTCCAGGACCTGAACCTCCGGTTCACTGGCGGCGCCGGATTCGGGTACCGCTGGTTCAATACGAAGGACTTCAAAGCCGAGGCGGATCTCGGGCTGTCGTGGATCAGTGAGAACTATAAGCAGAGAGGCCTCGACGAGGACTTCGTTGCCGGCATGACCAACTGGTCCGTGGAGCGGCGACTGCCGAGCCTGATCTCTGACCGCTTGACTTTCTATCAGCGCGGAAAGTTTTGGATCAACCTGGAGGATTGGCAAGACAAGCTCTTCGCCAAGATCACCACGGGCATCCGCAGCGACCTCACTCCCAGGACGTTCTTAGAGGCTAAGGTCGTCTGGGAGTACGACAGCGAGCCGGCGAATGGCGTAGAGCGCCAGGACGTCGACTACATCTTCGGGCTCGGAGTCCGCTTCTAGCCTTCAAAGCATGGCTCGCCGTACAGCCCGATCAGGTAGGCGGCGATGCCCTGGACTCTCGTGGATGGCCATGTGAGTGACCAGTATGGCACGGGGGCGTATGATCGGTCGGGGCTGTTCCCGGGAGACAACAATGCCGAGTTTGGAAGATAGAGTGCAGGCGCTCGAGGCGCGCGACGAGATTCGCGAGCTGACCGCGCGCTACTGCCACGCCGTTACCCGCTCAGATGCCGCCACGATCGTGGGGCTGTTCTGTGACGACGGAGTCTTCGAGATGGGGAAAACCGTCGCACGCGGACGCGCGGAGCTCGAGAAGTTCTACAGCTCCGCGACCCAACAGCCACCGCTTCCGTTCATCCAGAATCACGTGATCGAGCTCGCTGAGGACGAGGGGACGGGGCAATGCTCCGTCGAGATCCGGATGGTGCGAGATGGTGAGGCGATCACGGCCTGTGGCTACTACGACGACCGCTACCGGCGCGTGAACGGGACATGGAGGTTCGCGGCCCGCAAGTTCAATCCGTTCCACATGGTGCCGCTCAGCAAGGGCTGGGCCTGAGATGGGACCGCTCGAGGGCATCCGCATCATCGAGCTTCAGGGCATCGGTCCGGGGCCGTTCTGCGCGATGATGCTTGCCGACATGGGAGCCGAGGTCATTCGGGTCGATCGGCCTGGAGCACGAGGCGGCCTGCCACGGGAGCCGCGCTACGACACGCTTGCGAGAGGCCGCCGGTCGGTGCGGATCGACCTCAAGCTGCCGGACGGCGTCGAGGCGCTGCTGCGCATGACCGAGTCTGCGGATGGACTCATCGAGGGATTTCGCCCCGGCGTGATTGAGCGTCTGGGGCTCGGCCCCGACGTGCTGCTGGAACGCAACCCGCGACTGGTGATCGGGCGGATGACCGGCTGGGGGCAGGAGGGCCCCATCGCCCATACGGCGGGGCACGACATCAACTACATCTCGCTGGCCGGAGCGTTGTTCAACATCGGGCGCAAGGGCGCTCCGCCGGTGCCGCCCCTCAACCTGGTCGGAGACTTCGGCGGTGGCGGCATGTTCCTCGCCTTTGGCATGGTCTGCGGGATCCTGAGCGCCCGGCAAACGGGCGCGGGGCAGGTTGTCGACTCGGCGATGGTCGACGGCGCCGCGGTCCTCTGCGCCGCCATGTACGGACAGCTCGCAGCGGGACGCCTGGAGGAGGGCCGAGAGACGGGCATCGTGAACGGAGGGTCCCACTTCTACGACGCGTTCGAGTGTTCCGATGGCGAATTCGTCTCGATCGCGTCGATCGAGCCGCAGTTCTACGCCGAGCTGTGCAAGCTCATGGGCCTCGAAGCGGAGGACTTCGGCGAGCAGATGAACCCAAAGCGCTGGCCGGAACAGCGCGCCAAGATCGCAGCGCTGTTCCGCACCAAGACACGCGACGAGTGGTGCGATGTCCTGCAGCAGAGCGACGCCTGCTTCGCTCCGGTGCTGCGCATGGCCGAGGCGATCGAACACCCTCAGAACCGGGTACGGAAGACCTTTGTGGAGGTGGACGGCGTGGTTCAGCCGGCTCCAGCTCCCCGCTTCAGCGCGACGCCGCCCGAGATCTCGCGCCCTCCCGCGCAGCCCGGCGAGTACACCGACGAGGTTCTTGCGGACTTCGGCTTCAGCTCCGACGAGATCAGTGCCCTGCACGAGTCGGGCGCCGTGGCGGGTCAGGACGCGTAGGTCTTCTGGGTCGCGGCCCGCGGGAGGCTGACTGCCACCCACCTTCGCTCAGGCCTTCGGCCTTCGCGGCGTTTGCCCCTCGCTTCAGTCGCGCTGCATCCGCTTGGCCACGCCCTCTGCGATGGGTAACGTCGCGCCCAGCTCGCGGCCGACGGCGACTGCGAGGGACATGTCCTTCTGGACGATGCGCCCCAGGCCTCCCCGACCTCCCGGGTGTGTGCGCGCGATCTCGCGCATGGCGTGGAAGCGCTCCGAGCTCCAGCTCCGTCCGGTACTGACATTGAGGATCTCGAGCATCGTCTGCTCGTCGATGCCCGATCGACGCGCCAGGTCCAGCCCTTCGGTGAGGGTCCGCCCGTTGACGATCGCGACCAGGTTGTTGGCGAGCTTCGCTGCGAGTCCTTTTCCCGTCTCCCCGACGTGGAAGACGCTCGCTGCGAAGTGCGCGAAGACCGGCTCGCAGCGTTTCGCGTGAGCGGACTCTCCTCCGACCATCACAGATAGCGTACCGTCTGTCGCACCCGAGGCGGCCCCGCTCACCGGCGCATCGATCAGACCGACCCCACGCTCCTGCGCCCGTGCCGCCAGGTCCTTCACCGTGCGAGGATTCACGGTGCTGTGGACCACGATGAGGTCGCCGGACGCACAGCCCCCGAGTGCGCCGTCATTCCCTTCCACGACCTGTCGAACCTGATCGTCGTCCACCACGATGACTTCGACAAGGCTGCACTCTCGGCCCACCTCGAGCGGGGATGCCGCAACCCGAGCTCCCAGCTTCTCGAGGCGCCGGAGGGGCTCGTCGCGGAGGTCGTGGACGACGAGATCGAGACCCGCACGAGCCAGATGGCTCGCCATCGGCTCGCCCATGTTGCCGAGTCCTATGAAGCCAACCTTCTCCATAGCCATTCTCCCTCGAAACTCTCAGAGCGACTCTGGATCCCGCATCGGCGTCCAGTTGGACACGGAGTACGCTCCGTCCGCGACGAGCGTCGCTCCGTTGATGTAGCGCGCCGCGTCCGAGCAGAGAAAGAGGGTGATGGCGGCAACCTCGTCCGGCTCGCCCAAGCGCTGCGTCGGGATCTCGCTCACCTGAAGCGCCTCGAAGTTCTCGTCCTCGGCCCGAGAGTACTCTTCCTCCCGCAGTCCCACCGTGGAGATCGTGCCGGGCGCGAGTGCGTTCACGCGGACGCCGCGTCTAGCCCAGTGGAACGCGAGCGACTTCGTCAGGTTGACGACGCCTGCCCGCGCGGCCCCCGAGTGAGCAAAGTCCTGGGCGCCCCGATTCAAGGAGTAGATGTGGACGATGTTCACGATGACACCTGCTCCGCGCTCGAGCATGCGCGGTCCGAAGCGGCTGCATAGGTTCCACGTTCCATTCAGGTTGAGATCGACGACGGAACGCCAGCCCCGGTCGGAGATCTCGGTGGGACGAGCCGGAAACTGGCCCCCGGCGTTGTTGATCAGAAAGTCTGGGGTGCCGAAGCGTCTGTCGACCTGCTCAACGAGTGCGTCCACCTGGTCGAGTTCGCGGATGTTCGTTGGCACCGGAAGGCATTCGACGCCGAGACCCGTGATCCGCTTTGCAGCGGCCTCGAGATTGTCCGGCTTGCGGCTCGCGATGACCAGGTTTGCGCCGAAGCGAGCGAACGCGAGCGCGATCTCGCGCCCGATGCCCGTGCCCCCGCCCGTCACCAAGGCGGTGCGGCCGCGAAACAGGTCCGGCGCAAAGATGGCGAGCGGATCGGCGGCTGGCTGGCGTCCGTCTGGGCTGTCGTCACTCATCTACCGCTCTCCTACTTCGTGAGTGCGACGAACTGACGGATCAGGGGGATGATGATCTCGGGCGCATCCTCCTGGCAGAAGTGGCCTGCGTTCGGGAGCTTCGTGATCGGCGCCTCAGGCCACATAGTCTCGAAGAGCGCGATGGCCGCCGGGGGGTAGATGGCGCGGTCTTTCAGCCCGTCCACCAGAATGGCCGGCTTCGCCCGCACGGCCTCGCGCCGCTCCGGAGTGATCATGTCGCTCCACCACTTCTGGGCCCGGCCAAGGTACGCGTCGAGCGGGAATTCGATCGCCCCCATGCACTCCTCGGTGGATTCGAAGGGTGCAGAGTACGCGCGGATCCACGTCTCGTTGACGACGGACATGTTCTCGAAGCCGATGATCTTCATGACGCTCAGCAGCGTGCTGCCCAGGTTGCCGAGCACTCGTTCCGTCCGCCCGCTCTCCAGCCCGTCTCCGATCCATTCGAACCATGGCGTGCGCTCGGGGGCGTCAGATGGGGGCGAGGCTGGGGGCATGAAGGGAACGACCGTGTTGAGCAAGCACAGGCGTTTCACGCGATCCGGATGCAAGGCGGTGTAGCAGCCGCCGATCGGCCCGCCCCAGTCCTGCATCACGAGCGTGAGCTCCCGCAGATCCAGCTCCTCGATCAGCGCTGCCAGGTTCTCTACGTGCGTACGCAACGTGTACTCGCGATCCTGCGGCGTCTCGCTCTTCCCGAAGCCCATGTGATCCGGAACGACGACTCGGTTGGACTGGGCGAGTGCGGGGATGAAGTTGCGATACAGATAGCCCCAGGTCGGCTCGCCGTGCAGGCAGAGGATCGGCTCGCCGGCCCCCTCGCCCACGTAGTGCATCCGGAAGCCCGCCGCATCGCTGAAGTGCGGCACGAACGGGAACGTGCCATCGAACGTCTCGTCGGCTGAGATCATGGCTCGCATGGTACTGTGTTTTGGACTCTGAAGGGCGCCGCAGTGTGGATAATAGTACCGGCAGCCGTTGTCTCCCTCGTTCTTGCGGGTGCTGGGTCGGCTGGCGCGGATACGGTTGACGAGGCAGCTCTCAGGGGGTTCGTGAATACGCCTTGGACCGGGGATCTCTCGGGCATGCGCGACCGGGGCTTTGTCCGCCTGCTGACGACCTACAACCCGCTCTACTTCACGTACGACGGGATCGAGCAACGCGGCATCGTTGTCGAGAGCGCGAGGGAATTCGAGGATCAGCTCAACCGGGCCGCAAACGACGAGGAGAGGCGTCTCGACGTAGTCTTGATCCTCGTCGCCCGAGACGAGCTCTTGCCCAGTTTGAGGGCGGGGAGGGGAGATGTGGTCGTGGCGAACCTCACGATCACCCCAGCCAGGCAGGCGCTCGTCGCGTTCTCCGATCCGACGTATCCGGATGTGCAGGAGTTGGTGGTCACAGGCCCGAATGCTCGGGGCCTCGGAACCCTGGACGACCTCAGCGGAACGACGCTCCACGTGCGGGAGTCCAGCAGCTACTACGAGCACCTGGCCGGCCTGAACGTTGCGCGGAAGCGAGTGGGCAAGGCAGAGCTGCAGGTGCGCAAGGCCGACGAGCGCCTGGAAGACTACGACCTTCTCGAGATGGTGAATGCGGGCCTCATCCCTGCGGTTGTCGTGGACGGCTACAAGGCGAGGCTTTGGGCGCAGGTCTTCGACGACATCGAGGTGCACGAGGACCTGGTGATCCACTCGGGCGGCGCGCTGGCCTGGGCTGTTCGCGACGACGCGCCAGAGCTCCTGAAAGACGTCAACGCGTTCGTGAAGGTCGTCCGCAAGGGAACCTTGCTGGGGAACGTGCTCATCAAGCGGTACTACGGAAGCACGAAGTGGATAGACAACGTCTATTCGGAGAGGGGACGGGAAAAGTATCGCGAAACGATCGACCTGATCAAGCGCTACGCAGATCTATACGACCTCGAGTGGTTGATGCTGACGGCGCAAGCGTACCAAGAGTCGAAGCTCGACCAGAGCAAGCGGAGTCGCGCCGGCGCGATCGGCATCATGCAGCTGCTTCCCAGTACCGCTGCCGATCCCAACGTGAATATCCCGAACATCTTTGAAGCGGAGCAGAACGTGCATGCGGGGGCCAAGTACCTGCGTTTTCTCCGCAGCCGCTACTTCAGCTCGGACGCGATCGAACCAGTGGACCGTGTCCTGTTTTCCTTCGCGGCGTATAACGCGGGACCCCGGAACATTGGTAGGGCCCGCCAGCGGGCGCTTGCCATGGGCTTTGACCCGAACAGGTGGTTTGGGAACGTCGAGGTCGCCGCGGCGAGAACGATCAGCCGCGAGCCGGTCGTTTACGTGCGAAACATCTACAAGTACTACATCGCGTACAAGCTGCTCGAGGAGCGTCGCCTGGCACGGGAAGCCGCGCTTAGCGGCTCGGAGTAAGCGCTCTGGTTCAGAGATACTTCGGGAGCGCCTCCGCGATCTCGTCTGCAGTGGTTCGCGGACCGAATCTCTCGACGACGGCTCCGGAGCGATCGACAAGGAACTTGGTGAAGTTCCAGGCGATGTCCTCGTTGCCTTCCTCGTCCGATTTCTCGGACTTCAGGAACTTGTAGAGATCACATGCGCCGTCGCCGTTGACCTCGATCTTTGAAAACAGCGGGAACTCGACACCGAACTTCGACTTGGCGAACTCGAGAATCTCTGCGTTGCTGCCCGGCTCCTGGCCGCCGAACTGGTTGCACGGGAAGCCGAGGACGGTGAGGTTCTTGGCTTTGTTGTTCTCGTGAAGGGTATGCAGACCTGCATACTGCGGGGTGAGGCCTCACCTGCTCGCCAGGTTGACGATCAAGCAGACCTGCCCTTCGTACTCCGAGAGTTTTACTGGCTCGCCGGTGATCGAGTCCAACTCAAAGTCGTAGATAGTCGCCATCGGGGCTCCTTTGCACGAATGGGAGCACGCAGACTACCGCATCGACCGAGACAGCGTCGAACCCTGATTGCTTGTCGCCCGTATCTTCACCAGATAGGATCGCGCCATGGGTTCCAATCCGTTTCGGGACTCCTGCTGCACCTGGGGAGACCCCCCTCGCTCAGGTGAGTGCGATCCCTATCGGTTTCTTGAGACCCCGATCCGCGAGCTGCTCCGGGCAACCGTCGACTACGGCTCGCCCGCAACGGACATCCCGTGGGCGCCGGTGAGCAAGCTGCTCTCCCAGAGTCGCGTCAGCGTAGTCTCCACGGCGGGCCTCTCGATGGTGGGAGACGAGCCGTTCGACATGGAGACGGAGAGGAAGCGACCCTCCTGGGGCGACCCGACCTGGCGGCGCCTCGGGGGCGACGTCACCAAGGAGACCATCCAGGCCCACCATCTCCACATCGAGACGAGCCACTTGCTGGTAGATCTGGACGTCTGCTTCCCGGTTCCGCTGCTGCGCGAGCTGCAGGCGGAGGGCGTCGTGGGCGAGGTGGCGCCGAGTCACTACTCGATCATGGGCTTCCAGGGGCCGGACACGCGTCGGCTCCGAGCGACGAGCTGTCCTGCCATCGCCCAGGCCATGGTCGAGGAAGCCGTCGACCTCGCGCTGCTCGTCCCCGTCTGACCCCAGTGTCAGCTGACGGCCGGTCTGGTCGCACGCGAGATCGAGCTAGCCGGGATCCCGACGGTAGTGCTGAACTCGATCTGGTCGTTCCAACGAATCGTCGGCATGCCGCGGGTGGCGGCGATCGAGTTTCCGATGGGGCGCGCCCTGGGCGACGTGGGTGAGGAGAAGTTGCATCGCCAGATCTTGCTGGACGCACTCTCTCTCTTCGAGAGCGCAGCCGAGCCGGGCTGGGTCGAACACCTGCCCTACAAGTGGCCGCATCCTCCGGAGGAGACGGTCTGGCTACCCGAGCCCCCGCCGCCCTACCTGCTGGTGATCCGCGCGGGCTGGCAGGAGATGGTGGAGAGGGCGAAGCGTCGCGCAAGCGGCTCCTGAGCACTCCGCTTCAGTAGTCGATGCCCTTCTGCGCGGCTTGGCTGCGGATGGCGCCGAACACCCTCTCGTCGAAGGCATCGTCCTTGCCCTCGGCCTTGCGCTTCGCAGCCTCCTTCTCGAGGTACGTGTCCCGCTCCTCGACGAGCTCCGAGATGCGGTCCTGGACTTGTCTGCGCTGCTTGGCCTTCTCGGTCAGGTAGTCGAGCTGCTCGTCGCCGCTCATGTCGCGCATCTCCTCGGGGAGCGCGGCAGCCGGGAGAGCCTCGAGCTCGACCTCACCGGCGTTGAACGCGTCCACGAGATCGGCGCGCCCGGAGTTCAGGGTGCCTCCCTTCTTGTCGAAGTAGGCCAGGCGTGAAGCCACGGACGAGGGGAGGGCTCGGAAGGTCTGGCGCAGCTTCCCCATGAGCTCTTCCTTTTCGTCGGCGTCGCCGTAGGCGAGGACGGTCTCGCTGATCTCGCGGTTGAGCGTCGCCAGCTCCTCATCCATGGGCGTGGACTCGGCTATCATCGCGCCGTCCTGCGCGATGGCCGCGTACTCGCCCTGACTCAGACGGGCGATCTCCTGCCAGACCTTGGCTGTCACAGGATCGGGACCACACTGGATCGTGTTCACGACGATGCCTCGGTTCTTCGCGAGCTCTACGGATCGCGAGTAGCGAACGTCGTTGCCGTAGTCCATGTGCGGCGGTGCATCGCCCACCAGGAAGATCACCCGGTAGACATCGGGGTCTTCGCTCCAGCCCATCTGGGTCACGGCTTCGTGCAGGGCCTGGTTGACCGACTCCGGACCGTCGCCGCCTCCTCCCGCCTGAAAACGCTGGAGCTGCCCGTAGAGAGCATCGATGTCATCGTTGAGCGCGAAGCGGCGCGTGACGTAGGCGTCGCCGCGATCGCGGTAGCCGATCAAGCCCATACGGATGTCGGGGGTGGTGTTCGCGCTCGCCATCCGGTTCGCGATCGACCATATTTTCTGTTTAGCGCCCTCGATCAAGTTCGACATCGACCCGGTTGTGTCGAGCACGAAAACGGCCTCGATGCGCGGGGCTCCGGTCTGCGTAATCAGGCCGACGGCTCCTCCTGTCGTGGCGAGCGAATCCGGCGCCTTCGCGTGAGCAATCAGCGCGGTGGTGAGTACGAGTACGGAAAGCGCGAACAGCTTTGCGACAGTTGTCTTCGAGAGAACGGCAAGTCTCTGGGGAATCGAATCAATCATCGTGGAATCTCCTTTATGTTCTACGAGTTCTGCTGGAGCAACGTGTGCGCGCGCCGGCAGGCCCGTTCAAAGGGATCGATCTCGGGCGGTTCGCCGGGTTCTCTGCGTATCGGCGCGGCGGCGTCACCTATCAGGAAGAAGGCGCTTTGAACCAGGAAGAAGCCCCACAGAGCCGAGGCTTCCGAAACGGGCGCGCCGTGGAACAGGTATGAGGCCAGGGCCAGGCCCGAGCCGATCAGGCCGGCCTCGACTGCAAAACGGCGGCCGAAGCCATGCACGTTCATCTGCCGATCAGGCTGGAGCAGGCCGGAGCGGAAGAGGCCGATCAGGACTGCCAGTGCCAGCGCGAGCTCGGATACGCTTGCTCCGAACAGTAACAGCGTCGATCCGCACAGTAGTGTTGCGCCCGCGGCAGCGATTCCGCGCACGGGCCGGCGTGCGACTCCGAACAGGTAGACGGCCGCTGCCAGCAGCAGGTAGGTCGCGAACGCGAGCTTCCAGCCGCCGATGACCTGCACCACGCCCAGGTAGAACGGGGCTGCGCCCGCGCACAGGAACGCAAAGAGCAAGCTCCTCCCGAAGCCGTTCCAGCACCTCATGCCGCCGCGCCCCCGGCTCCGTGCTGCTCGCGCCGCAGGAGCTCCAGGTCTACCTCCTCGTCGCGAACGGTGACGAGGTTGGACGCGTGAGCCCCTTCCTCACGGGTCTCACACCGCGAGCGGTCGAGAGCACGTTCGCGTGCCAGCTGCGCCTCCACGCGATCGCGCAGCTCCTCGAGCTCCCGCTCCTGCGTCTCGAGCTTCTGGTTCAGTCGGTCGAGCTCCTCGCGCGCCTCGCGGTCCTGCTCGTCGATGAGCTCGCGCTGCTTCCGCGCCGCTAGCAGGCGTCGGATCGAGAAGCGCGCCAGCGTCTCCTCACCTCGTTCCAAGGCGAGGCGGATATCGTCATCCAGCGCGGCAGAGCGCGTGTCGAGCTGCTGGCGCTGGCGCTCCAGGAGTTCAGTCCAGTTGGCCAGCTCGTCGCGTCGGACTCGCTTCTGGGCCAGCTCGAGCTCTGCGTCGCGCAGGCACTGCTTGAGCATGAGCGAGCGATCCTCTAGCGAGTCGAGCACTCCGTGTGCGTCGGCCTTCGTGAGGGTGATGAAACGTTGGAAGAAGGTCATGCTTGGCTCCTCTTGGTGTCACGAGCGAGCGAATGCGCTCTCTGGTCTCGAGATAAGTGTCGGCAAACGAGACCGAAATGACGCCAAAAGCTCTGTAAAGACCCGGGCGGCGCGTTTACATTCTCTTTACGCAGAACGCCGCTCAATTACCGATACTCTGGAGATGGCAGCTCCCAGGCTCGAGATCCTCGTCGTCGAAGACGAGGAGCCGATTCGAAGCGGGCTCATGGACGTGCTCGCCTATCACGGCTACACACCCACGGGTGTGGAGGACGGCGAGGCGGGACTCCGCGAGGGGCTCACGAATCGCTACGCGCTCGTCGTGCTGGACGTCATGTTGCCAGGCTTGTCCGGCTTCGAGGTCTGTGCAGCACTGCGCGAGCGACACGCGCACCTGCCGATCCTGATGCTCACCGCCCGAGGGAGCGAGCTGGACGTGCTGGCGGGCTTCAAGGCCGGAGCCGACGACTACGTGACCAAGCCATTCTCGGTGGCAGAGCTCGCGGCACGCGTCGAGGCGATCTTACGACGCTCAGGGAGCCTGCGCGGGCCGGAGGAATGTCCCTTCGAGTTCGGTGAATGGGAGGTCGACCCTGCGAATCTTCGCGCGAGCCGAGCCGAGAAGCAGGTGGACCTGACCTCGCGCGAGCTCGCGATCCTCGCCCTCTTTCTGCGCGAGCGTGGCCGCATCGTGAGTCGTCGCATGCTGCTCTCGCAAATCTGGGGAATGCCGAATCCCGAGCGGGTGGAAACACGCACTGTGGACATGCAGATCGCGAAGCTACGCAAGAAGCTCGGGCTGGCCGGTGCGGCGTCGCAGATCGAGACCGTGCGCGGGGCTGGCTACCGCTTCGCGGGCTGAGCGCCATGCTGCGCCGCATCCGCGCCGGCTTCCTCGTGCTCGGGTTGATCCTGGTGGTGCTCCTGGGACTCCTGCTATCTCGAGCGTTCGTGAGCCTGGAGCGCGAGCGCGAGGCGCGCCACGCTGCGGTCGCAACGCGAGTCTTCGACGAGTCCGAACGGGCGCTGGGCGAGTTCCTGAAGCAGGAGGAAGAGCGTCCACCAGCTCACTATTTCGCCTCGACGCTGTCCGGTGAAGCGTCTCCGCTCGCGCATGACCCGATTCCCGAGTTCGTCGTCGGCTACTTCCAGATCGACGCGGGTGGCGCGTTGACTACTCCCCATGAAGGCTCCGATCGGGTTTTACTCCGACTGCGCTCCGCGGTGGCACCCAATGCGCCGGCGGCGAAGGAGAAGCAGGCCGAGCTCGCGGATCTGGACCTGGGCTCACTCAAGAAGGAAGCGGCCAAGGCGGATCAGGTGCCCGGAACTACGCGGACGGTTCAGAGGCTCGACCTGCTCACCGGTCGTCTCGAGCCAGAGTCTGACGACGTGCTCGCCGAGTTCGAGGAAGAGCGGCGCGAATACGACGAGACGCTCTCGTCGTACGGGGTCCTCCGGCAGCTGAACCTGGCCACGAAGGCCCGCCGCCAGCGTGCGCCCCTGTCGAGCATCTTCGCGAGCGAGTCGGAGAGCCTTGCTGACGCGAAGCTCCTAGCGGCAGCTACCCCTCGCGAATCTACCGCCCCTCTGCTTGCCCGTCTGGGTTCCTCCCCCATGGCGGGGGCGATGCTGGATCGAGAGGGTTTGATCATCTACCGAACGGTGCTGATTCCCGACGCTGGTCCCTATCAGCAGGGGATCCTGCTCGACCTGGCGCGCTTTACGCGCTGGCTGGAGGCGCGCGTCCTGGGAGAGAGCGGGCTGCTCGAGTTCATCGCTCTGGACTTCAAGAACGCGGACGCCCTAGGGTTTCCGGAACCCGCCGCGAATCGCTTCGTCTACCAGCATCGTTTCGGCGAGCCCTTCGAGGCGTTGACCGCGCGGGTCAGCCTCACCCCGCTCCCCGACGAGGGCGGTACGCGCTATGTCTACGCGATCGGCCTGCTGCTCATCGTTGCCAGCACGCTCGGGCTCTGGGCCGTATATCGCAGGGTGGCTGCTACGGTGCACTTCTCGGAGCGGCGCAGCAACTTCGTGGCCGCCGTCTCTCACGAGCTCAAGACGCCTCTCACGGCGATCCGCATGCACGCGGAGATGCTCCGCGATGGGATGGTGCAGGGCGACGAGAAGCAGCGCGAGTACTTCGCCACCATCACGTCGGAATCAGAACGGCTCACGCGGCTCATCAACAACGTCCTCGAGTTCTCGCGACTCGAAGGTCAGAAGGCCGAGCGTCCCCTGACTCGGGAGTCGCTCGAGGAGCCGCTGCGCGACGTCGTCAAGCTCCTCCGGCCGTACGCACGGTCACAGGAGTTCAGCCTCGTCCTGGAAATCGACGCTGGCCTCCCGCCGGTAGCGTTCGATCGGGACGCGCTCCAGCAGCTGCTCTTCAATCTGATCGACAACGCTCTCAAGTACGCGCGTACGGCCGAGCGCAAGGAGATCCTGGTGCACTGCTTCGAAACCGCTGGTGGTGTCACGCTCCGAGTCCGTGACCATGGTCCTGGCGTTGCTCGTGCTCACCAGCCGCACTTGTTCGAGGCGTTTTACCGGGGCGAAGACGAGCTCACGCGCAGGACCAAGGGAACCGGGATCGGCTTGGCGCTCGTGCGCGGCCTTGCCGAGGAGATGGGCGCGCGCGTCTCCGCGCGCAACCACGCCGACGGCGGGTTCGAGGTGGAGATTCGCCTGCCAACGAGCTAGTCGCGTTCTCAGGCCGAGCTCTCGAGACGGCGTGAAGCGGCCTCCGGAGCAGCTCTGGTATGCTGCACCCACAAACGACAGGAGAGGACGATGGCCGACGTCAACCGTCAGTGGGTGTTGAAGTCTCGCCCCGAAGGAATGGTGAGCGAGAGCTGCTTTGAGTGGCGGGAGGCTCCGCTGCCAGAGGTTCCCGATGGCGGCGTGCTGGTCCGCAACCTCTATCTGTCTTTCGATCCCGCCATGCGGGGTTGGCTGATGGACCGTCCAAGCTACGTGCCACCCGTGCAAATCGGCGAGGTCATGCGCTGCGGCGCGGTCGGCCAGGTGGTCGAGTCGCGCAGCTCCGAGCTGAAAGTGGGTGATTACGTTCAGGGCACTTTTGGCTGGCAGGACTACTGCTCTCCCGCCGCGGGCGGCCCCATTGGGGTCACAAAGGTCCCCGCGGGCGTGGAGCCGCGCCTCACGCAGTCCGTGCTCGGCATCACCGGCTTGACTGCCTACTTCGGTCTGCTCGAGCTCGGCGAGCCGAAGGCGGGCGAGACTGTCGTCGTGTCGGGGGCTGCCGGCGCCACGGGCTCGGTGGCTGCACAGATCGCGCGCATCCGTGGTTGCCGGACCATCGGCATCGCGGGTGGTCCGGAGAAGTGTGCCTGGCTCCTCGATCGGGCCAGGCTCGATGGCGCCATCGACTACAAGAACGAGAACGTCGGAAGACGGCTGCACGAGCTCTGCCCGAACGGAATCGACGTTTACTTCGACAACGTGGGCGGCGAGATCCTCGACGCGGTGCTTGCACAGCTCGCGCTGAAGGCTCGGGTCGTTCTGTGCGGTGGCATTTCGAGCTATAACGAGGTCGAGCCACCCCCCGGACCGCGCAACCTGATGATGTTGGTGGGCCAGCGCGCGCGCATGGAGGGCTTCCTCATCCTCGACTACCTCGGGCGCTTCTCCGAGGCGCTCCCCGAGCTCTCGAGCTGGGTGCAGTCCGGCGAGCTTGCCTTCGAAGAGGACATCCAGGACGGCCTCGAGAACGCACCCAAGACTTTCCTGCGCCTGTTCCAGGGCAAGAACCTCGGCAAGCAGCTGCTCAAGGTCACGGACCCTCCGATCACGAGCTGATCGCAAAGGCGCAACGAGACGGAACTTGGGGACGGTCCTTAATCGGAACTTCTTCGAGTTAGTTCCGATTAAGGACCGTCCCTAAGTTCCGGGTACCAAGTTCCGGGTACAATTTGCTGGAGACAAGGAGGATGCGATGCAGGCAGCGCTGATGGAGCGTGGCTCGATCTGGGTCGACACGCTCGCGGATCCCGTTCCGCGGCAGGCGAGGTGCTGGTCAAAACCCGGGCCTGCGGAATTTGCGGCTCGGATCTCCATGCTGCGGAGCACACGGAGGAGTTCGTGGCCACGAGCCGCGAGGCCGGGGGCGCCTTCAAGCTCACCACTCTGGACCCAATCGTACTCGGGCACGAGTTCTGCGCCGAGATCGTGGACTACGGCCCCGACACGCCGCACGACCTCGCTCCGGGTACGCTGGTCTGCTCCGTTCCCGTGCTGCCGCGCGAAGTGCCGCTGCCCGTCGGGTACTCTGACGTGATTCCCGGCGGCTTTGCCGAGTACATGGTGCTGGCTCGGCGACTGCTGGTACCGGTGCCCGGTGGTACGCCCGCCGGCCACGCCGCGCTGACGGAGCCCATGGCTGTGGGCTTGCACGCGGCGAGCAAGGCGAGACTCTCGGGGAGCGAGGCCGCGCTGGTGCTCGGCTGCGGCCCGGTCGGGCTCGCGGTGGTGGCCGCGCTCAAGCACAGGGGCATCGCCCCGGTGGTCGCAGCGGACTTCTCCCCCAAGCGCCGGCAACTCGCAGAACTCCTGGGTGCCGACGTGTGTGTGGATCCCAAGGAGAGCTCTCCCTATGAGCGATCCGAGCTGCAGCGGCCTGAAGACGTGGTGATCTTCGAGTGCGTTGGCGTTCCGGGCGTGCTCGACGGGATCTTCCTTGCCGCGCCGCGCAACGCGCGCATCGTCGTGGTAGGCGTGTGCCTGCAAACCGACCACAGCCGTCCCTTGATCGCGATCAACAAGGAGCTATCCGTGCAGTACGTGCTGGGCTACACGGTGCCCGAGTTTGCGGAGACCCTGCAGTTGATCGCCGACGGTGCTTACGACGTCGCGCCCCTGATCACGGACCGAGTCGGTCTGTCCGGGGTTGCTGACGCCTTTGCGGCCCTCCGGAACCCAGAGAAGCAGGCGAAGATCCTTGTCGAGCCCTGGTCCTGAATGATCCGTCACGCGACCTGCTGCGAGTCGGGCACCAGCGCCACGTCGGCTCGTCGATGAGGCAGGCCCTTCAGATCCTCGACGATCAGGTAACCGCTCGGAACCACGAACAGGGTCACCAGCGTCGCGAACAGCACGCCGAACGCGAGGGACACCGCCATGGGCACCATGAACTGCGCCTCCACGCTGCGGTTCAACATCAGCGGTGTGAGCCCGGCAAGGGTCGTCAGCGACGTCAGTACGATCGGGCGGAAGCGCGCGATACTCGCGTCGCGGACCGCGTCCGGCAGCGCGACCCCTTGAGCGCGGCGCGCGTTCACGTGGTGGATGAGCACCAGGCTCACAGGTTCACGCCCGCTGCGCTGGTGATGGAAGGCTCTGAATCTCAAGGGGGCGGAAACCTGCTCTGTCGTACTACGCCTGACCGGCTGTGGTGTAGCCCTGAAGCTGCGCGGCGCGCTCGCGGAGCACTCCCGGCCCGCCCAGCAGCTGGCGGTTTAGTCCGATGCGCTTGAACCAGAAGTGCAGGTTCTGGTCGTCGGTGAAGCCGATCCCCCCGTGAACCTGGGTGGCCAGATCCGCGAGGTTTTCGCCCACCTCCGCCATATGGGCCTTGGCATGTGCCACCGCCACGGCAGCGTCCTCGGGAACGGTCTCGATGGCGTGCGCCGCGTACCAGACCAGCGAGCGCGCTGGCTCCAGCTCGGCGGCCATCTCCGCGCACATGTGTTTGACTGCCTGAAAGCTCGCGATCACCCGACCGAACTGCGAGCGCTGCTTGGCGTACTCGACCGCTTGATCGAGCATGGACTGGCAGGCTCCGAGCGTATCCGCGGCGAGCACCGCGCGGCCCGCGTCGAGCACGCGGTCGAGAGCGCGCGTTGCTCCACCCGGTCCCCCCAGGAGCGCGGCGGGTTCGACGGACTCGAGACGAAGCTCCGCCAGGCGGCGCGTGCGGTCGATGGTAGAAAGCGCCTCCACCTCGACCCCCGGAGCATCGGTCGCCACCAGCGCGAGATCGTCCGCACCCGCGGCAATGAGCGCAAGGTCCGCACCTGGCAGACCCAGGACCATCAGCGCTTTGCCCACCAGCTTCCCCCCTTCGAGGCGTACCTCGGCGCCCTCCCGGCGGGAGTAGCACTCGGTCAGTGCGGCAGCGACCAGCACATCGCCGGTCGCGAGCTTCGGGAGCCACTCCTTCTGCTGCTCGGGAGTGCCGGCCTCGCGCAGTGCGACGGGCGCCAGCACGGCGCTCGCGACGAAGGGCGCCGGGGTCACCGCCCGACCGAGCTCCTCGGCAACGAGCGCGGCGTCCAGGTGCCCCAGCCCACTGCCCCCATGCTCCTCGGGAATCAGGATGCCCGCGGCTCCCAGCTCTGCGAGACTCGACCAGAGCGCGCGCACGTCCGTCCCGTCGCCGGTCGCGATCTTGCGCACGCGGGTGATCGGAACGTGATCCGCCAGATAGTTCCGGAAGGTGTCCTGCAGCAGCCTCTGCTCGTCTGAAAGCCCAAAGTCCATCGTTATCTCCCCGCCGCCGCCACTTTGGGCTCGCGCGGCATGCCGAGGCCCCGCTCCGAGATGATGTTCTTCTGGATCTGAGCAGTCCCTCCGCCGATGATCAGGCCTAGAGAGAGCATGTGCTCTCGCTGCCAGAAGCCGCGGGCGCGCTCGTACTTGGAGCCGTAGTAGAGCGTGCCGAGTTCGCCCATCGCGTCGATCGCCAGCGCGGCGATGTCGTGGTTGAGCTGACAGCCCTGGAGCTTGACCACGAGACCGGCGACGCCCGGCGCCTCGCCGCGCAGGGTGCACGTGAGCAGCCGCATGGAGTGGTACCTCATCGTCCGCGTGCGAGCCTGGAGACGCAGGAAGCGATCCCGCAAAGTCGGGCTCAGCATGATGGAGGCGCCGTTCGACGTCTCCTCTCGCATCAGCTTCTCGAGACGCCGCAGCAGGCCCTCGGTTTGCGAGGCGTTTCCGAGCATGTTGCGCTCGTGACGGAGCGTGGTGTTCGCGACGATCCAGCCCTCACCGCGCGCCCCCACGACGTTGGCCTTGGGAACGCGGACGTCTGTCAGGAATACCTGGTTGAAGGTCGCCTGGCCGGTCATGGTCATGAGCGGCTGAATCTCGATCCCTGGCGTGTCCATGCGCAAGAGGATGTAGCTGATGCCCGAGTGCTTGGGAGCGTCTGGCTCCGTGCGTACGAGGATGAAGATCATGTCTGCCACCTGTGCGCCGCTCGTCCAGATCTTCTGGCCGTTGATCAGGAAATCGTCGCCGTCCTCCTTCGCCGAAGTCTGCAGGCTCGCCAGGTCGCTACCCGAGCCCGGCTCGGAGTAGCCCTGACACCAGACCTCTCCGCCCGTGAGAGCGGGTCGGATCCAGCGCTTCTTCTGGTCGTCTCGCCCGTGTTCCAGCAAGGTTGGCACGAGCATGCTCGCGCCGCCGCCCCCACCGGGACCCTGCATGCTGGAGCGCGAGAACTCCTCGGCGATGATCACGCTCTTCAGGATGTCGGGCTCGGCTCCGTAGCCCCCGTATTCACGCGGGATGGTGCGCGCGTGGTAGCCGTGCTCGATCAAGAGCTCCTGCCATGCGACGTATTCGGGAGTCGGACGCAAGCGCTCGTCGGGCCCGCGCCTGGGAGAGCGTTCGCTGTGCTCACTGATGAAGTCCTGCACTCCCGCTCGAAACTGCTCGTACTCTTCACCGTAGCTCAGGTCCATAGTGCCTCCGACGCGGACCCGCCGCGCAGCACGCCATTGTACTGCTAGACTTCGACGGATAGGAGTCGTGCGGTGCCACCCAGGAGCAGCCCTCCCTTTCGGGCGGATCACGTCGGCAGCCTGCTGCGCCCGCAGGAGCTGCTGGTCGCGCGACAACGCCGTCAGCGTGGCGAGATCTCCTCCGCCGTGCTGCGCGCGACAGAGGACCGGGCGATTCAGGCCGCGATCAAGCTGCAAGAAGACGTCGGGCTCAGCGGGATCACAGACGGTGAGTTCCGGCGCACCTTCTTCCACCTCGACTTTCTCGAGCAGCTGCGTGGCGTCGTTGTCGGAGAGGGTCTGCTGCGCAAGTTCCACACGAGGACCGGAGAGGTGGACTTTGCTCCGCCTCGGCTGGAGATCGACGGCAAGCTCTCGCATCCGCACGACATTCAGGTCGAGGACTTCGAGTTCTTGCGCTCCGCGACCCGGCGCACCCCCAAGGGACGAGCTGACGCACTGCTACGCGGGGCTGATCAACGCGTGCATCGCGGATCGCCCGGACGGGATGACCGTCTGCATCCACCTGTGCCGGGGGAACTTCCGCAGCGCCTGGGTGGCCGAGGGAGGCTACGACCCGGTGGCCGAGGTCCTGCTGAACGAGATCCACGTCGATGGCTTCTTCCTAGAGTACGACGATGAGCGCTCGGGAGACTTCGCGCCTCTGCGCTTCCTCCCCGACGACAAGCTCGTGGTGCTCGGACTGATCACGACCAAGAGCGGCCTGCTCGAGTCGCAGGACGAGCTCCGAAAGCGGGTCGACGAGGCCGCTCGCTACGCGCCGCTCGACCAGCTCTGCCTGAGCCCGCAGTGCGGCTTTTCCAGCACGGTAGAGGGGAATACACTCACGGTGGAGCAGGAGCTCGAGAAGCTCCGCCTCGTCGTGGAAACGGCGGAAGAAATCTGGGGTTGAGGAAAGGGGAGAGGACTGATGCAGACACCACTTCGCGAGCTGCTCGAGGTCGAGTTCCCGATCGTTGCGTTCAGTCACTGTCGTGACGTTGTCGCCGCCGTGAGCAAGGCAGGCGGGTTCGGCGTGCTGGGTGTGACCTCACTCTCGGCCGAGCAGATGAAGATCGAGCTCGACTGGATTGAGAGCGAGATCGGCGGCAAGCCCTACGGCATAGACGTGCTGATGCCGGCCAGCTACATCGGGAGCAAGGAAGGGGGTCTGTCGCGAGAGAAGCTCGCCGCGATGATCTCGGACGAGCACCGTCGCTTCGTCGATGCGCTCCTCTTGGAGCACGGCGTGCCTCCGCTTCCCGAGGTCGAGCGGCCCCGCGCCGAGTCTCACACCCGAGACCTGGTCGACGTTGCGCTCTCCCGCAGCGCTCGCCTCATTGCGAATGCGCTCGGCCCGCCGCCGCCCTGGCTGATCGAGCGGGCGCACGAACAAGGCTTGCTTGTCGCGGCGCTCGTCGGCAAGAAGCACCACGCCCTCAAGCAGCAGGCGGCGGGTGTCGACATCATCGTGGCCCAGGGCTACGAGGCAGGTGGCCACACCGGCGAGATCGGAACCATGGTGCTCATTCCCGAGATCGTCGACACGGTGGCGCCGCTGCCGGTGCTGGCGGCGGGGGGGATCGCGAGCGGGCGGCAGATGGCCGCCGCGCTGTCCCTCGGTGCGCAGGGAGTTTGGACAGGGTCGGTCTGGCTGACGACCGAGGAGGCCGAGACGCATCCCGTCGTCAAGGAGAAGTTCCTCGAGGCCACGTCCAGCGACACGCTCCGTTCGCGCTCGCTCACCGGGAAGCCCGCCCGACAGCTGCGCAGCGCGTGGACGGACGCCTGGGAGGATCCCGCGAACCCGGATCCGCTGCCGATGCCGCTGCAGAGGATGCTCACCAGTGAGGCGCAGGCGCGCATCAGTCGCGTCGCGCACCAGAAGGGCTCCGGAGCGGAGAAGCTAGTCAACTACTTCGTTGGCCAGGTTGTTGGCTCGCTGAACCACGTGAAGTCCGTCCGAACCGTGGTGGAGGAGATGGTGGAGGAGTACGTCGACACGATGGACCGGATGGAGGCCTGGACGAACGGGTAGCGTGCTCCACGGCAGGTGACCTCACGTTCCTATCGAGTGACGCCCGTCTCGCCACGAAACGCCTCTGGAACTAGCCGAGACCTCGAGCCTTCAGCTCCCTCTCGAGCCTTTCGGTGTCTGCGACGAGCGGCGGTCCCCTCTGGTCCTCCGGGAGGGTGCCTGCGGTATCGGCAGCGAACTTGGCGCCGTCGAAGGTGATCCACTTCTCGGGAACTACCTCGAGCACGACGCGAAGCGGGGAGTCGAGCCGCTTGATGAATGCGGTCACCGCGTCTGGGTCCGGGTTGCCCTTGGAGGCGAACTCCCGGTAGAACCAGTCCTTGGTCGCGCGATCCTCGTGAACGACGCAGCGGCCCTTTACCGTGACCGTTCCCGCAGGCTTGCCGTGCGGTGTCGCGACGCCGCTCACCACCACGGAGACGCGCGGATCGCGGCGGACAGCGGAGATCCGGTGCTGGTGTGCACCCGCCGTGATCCAGAACTTTCCGTCCTTCCAGAGGAAGGACATCACCACGCCGACGGGCCAGCCGTCCTGGGTGCTCCAGTTGAACACGCACTCGCGCGCGGTCTGAAGGAGCCGCTCTTTGCTGTCGTCGTCAAGCGGGTAGATGGAAATTCTTTCGTGATCCAGCGCGCCTGCCAAGGTCTTCCTCCGCGAGCTAGGGATCCAGCTTCGCAGCCGGGTCTGCGAGAAGCTGGTCCAGGTACGAGGCGTTCTCTTCTTCCAGCGACGCGAGGGAGTGGAGCGTCTGGACGATCGAAGCTTCTTGCTGCTCCGAGGCCCATAGACGCCATGCATCGGCACCCTGTCGCTCTCCCCCAGCCTGGATGCGGAGCTGCTCTCTGAGCGGCAGATCTGCGAAGATGGCGTAATAGGTCTCGATGGCCTTCGGCAAGACTTCCTCGACTCGAGCGCGGACGCTCGCTTCGATCGGAAAGAGGCGGTCCGCCTGGCGCGCGATCTCTTCTTCGCGCTCGGCACACGCGAGCAGACCCGGGCCGGCCTCGCTCGCCGCTTCAGCCCAGCGTCGATAGCGCTTCGCAGCACTGCGTTCCAGCCCGGCCAGAAAGGCGGGTCGCGTAGCGGCCGGAACGACGTCGAGATGGGGCGCCAGCAACTTGGCGAGGTTCGGAATCTCGTCTGCCATGCTCTCCCTTCTGCTCGAGGCGATCGTACCACGGGCGGCTGTACAATCTCGGGCAAGGAGATCCCCATGCCGCTGTCGCGCAAGCTCGCGCTCACGCCGGATCAGATCGACGAGATCATGACCACCGAGTGGAACTGCCGGATCGCGACGTGCGGTCCTGGCGATCGGATCAACCTGACCCCCATGTGGTTCGGCTGGGCCGGTGGACGCGTATACATCTTTGGTCGCGGACAAAAGGTGGTCAACCTTCGACGCAACCCGTCCTGCACCGTCATCGTGGATCGCAACGAGAAGTTCCCCGAGCTGCAGGCTGTCATGGTGCAGGGGCAGGCGCACGTTCTGGAAGACGCTCGGGCCGAGCAGGCGGATCCGCATCTGGCCGAAGCTCGCGTGCAGATGGGCCGGAAGTACAACGGCGGCCACGGCCAGCCAGCGGTGGAGGACCCCCCGCCAAACAGTGCAACGGCGCGTGGAAGGAACGGTCGTTGGATGGTCCTGGAAGTGGAGAGCCAGGTCACCTGGGACAACTTCAAGCTCGCAGCCCTGAGGGAGTAGGCTCCCACGTTGCTTTAGCGCGGCTCAGTGCGTTCTCCGCAGAAGTCCCCACAACAGGGCTGGGCGGCGCGCGAACCCGACGAACGCTGCCGCGACTATGCACGGGTCGAGTGCGCACGGCAGGGCGTAGATGCCTCCGTGGACTTGTTGCGAGAAGAGTGCGGCCGCACGCTTCGGGTCGCCGGGATTCGGGTGGGAGACGGACCCCGGTGCGCTCGCGTTGAGCAGGTCGTGGATGGAGAGCAGTCCGCTGAGCGAGCGGGTCGTTGCGGGAGCAAATGTAGTGATACCGAATAGAGTGGATCCGAGGAAGGCAGCATCGAACATCGGATGGGAGAGCGACCGCGTGCGCGAGATCCCTGCGACGTTGGCCGAAACCGTCACTGGAGTCGGACTGTCTGTGTCGAGTCTGGTCCCGTAGGCCGCCAGACTCTCCGCGGTCAGGATCTTCTCGATGTACTGCGCGGCCTGATAGCTGGTGCCCTGTATCGACACGATCGCCCGCGCAATCTCGACCTCGCCTGCGGCGAAATGTCCGGCTGGGAGCCTGAGCGCGCGTGCGAGCCAGGATTGCCAGCCAGGGCGGCCCCCTGCGGCCTCGAGGTCCTCTGGCTGAACCACCGCGGGAGACGTCGGCGAGACGAGCAGCGTGACCGAGCGCACGACCTGTGGGTCGAGACGGCGCACGATTCCGTTCATCGCTGCCGCGAGCCGCCACTCGCGGCCGCCGCCGGCCGCGTACGCGTAGAGCCCCACATGTACGGCGTCGTCTCCAGCGAACCGTGTGATCGTCTCGACGATCTCACGCGCCTGGCGAAGGAGGTCGGCCCCGTTGGCGATGTAAGCGAATGCGCCGGCAGGCCGCTCTCCGCGCGCGAGTAGCTCTCGCGGCTCGGTCACGTCGACCCACAGGACGGAGGCACCCGCGTCGAGGAGGAGCCGCGTGGCCGCGAGTTCGGCTCCTGCGCCGAGCACGACGAACTTGTGCCCCGAGAGATCGATCCCGTCGCGCTGCTCGGCGATCCAGCGCAGCGCGTCCGCAGCGCGCCGGGTCATCAGGTTCCCTGATAGGAACGAGTCTGCAAGCTCGTGCAGGTCTTTTCCGACGTAGCGATGTCCCTCCCACTCGACCTGCGGGGTCAGGGGCGCCGAGTCGCCAGGTGGGATCGTCTCCACAGGAAGGGGCTCCGCGCTCCGCGTCCAGTACTCCGGCAGCGACACGGTATTCCCGTTCCAACCGAAACAGAGGCGTTCCCCCGCCGCCCGCACCAGATCGCTCGCGATTTGCGTGCGTCTCGGCGAGGAGGTACGCGCAGCCTCGAAGCGGACCAGAGCCTCGCCAAAGCTCGAGCGGAATGTGCGAGCATCGGCCGGGAACTCTGCCGCACCCAGCACTTCGGGCCAGCGCTCCACCGCCTCGCGCAGGAGCTCGTGGAGGAGACTCGAGGCAGTGTAGCCGGATGGAAGCTGGAGCCCGTCCGGTGTTCCGCGCGCGACCGAACTCCGCTCCCGTTTCGCGCCCATCGTCGTCCCTCGGCGTCTGAGTCTGGGGATCAGAGCACAGACCCCGAAGCCGAGGCAAGAGCCGATCTGGGCGCTTCAGATCTCGTCGACCAGGTCGATCACCTCCGGCTCCTGGAGCTCCAGGAGTAACCGCCGGGCCTCGAGGCCGAGCTCCTTGAACAGCACGGCGAAGCCTGTGTCCGTCTCTCTTACGACTTCCGCTGGAAGCTCCACCGCGCGGAGCTCTAAATGGGTGCGTGGAAAGTAGGGGACAAGCAGGGAGAGGCGAGTACCGGGGGCGACAGGAGGGGATGCGGGCTCGATCAGGGCGCCGGAGATCGAGATGTTCGCCAGGCTGCCGCCGCCCTCGAGGTCTGGCCCCGAGTACGCGACGGGCGTCACGATCCCGTGTCGGGGTCTGGGAGTGGACCCGTTTTCCATACAAGTTTCTTATCTTCTTGCCCGGTCTCCGACTTTAGCCAGCGTGCGCGAGTCAGAAGTCGAGCGGAAGCTCCAGGTACTCGTCGTAGATGAAGTCCCGGTGCTCGAGCAGGAGCGGGTCGGCGCTCCCTAGCAGCTTGGGGTCCGTGAGCATTCAGCTCGCGTGCGCGTGGGAGCCCCCCTGGCTGCAGCGGCCGAGTAGCCGTACTTGCGGCCGAGCAGCGCGGGGATGCCCTGGCCTGCTCCGCCTGCCAGCGTCGCCTCTAGCATCATCATCCGACGCCGCCAGCTGAAGCCTCCTTCGCCGCAGATCTCGTTCGCAAGGCCGAACATCAGCACTCGCTGCGCGGGCTCGGTCGGGATGAGGCGGGGCTCCGGCATGGGGCGCTCAGCCAGGCTGAGGATGTCTGCCCAGTCGCTCCGGGGGCCGCTCGCCCTCGAAGACCGCCGATCGAAATGTACTCCGCCATGTCGAGCTCGGCTGCTCGGGAGAGCTATGCCATGTTCATCGCCTGAGCGATGATTGCGAAGCCCTCCGTGGCGGCGAGGCGCTTCCCGACGACCTTCTGGTAGTCGGGCGAGTTGTACCACTCCTTGGCCTTCTCGACGGAGTCGAATTTCAGAATCACCGTCTGAGGACCCGGTGGCTTCCCCTCGATGGTCTCGGCGGCTACGTCGAGTGCGACCAGCTCGCCGCCGGACGCGGCGATCGTGGGACCGGCTCCCTCTGCGTACTCACTGTACAGGTCACGATCGTTGACGACATATTGAGCAACAAAGTAGACAGGCATACCTCCACCTATCACAGTCGCACGAGGTCCTGCAAGATGGAGCCGGAAAGAGCTCGTCGAAAGTTCGAGGCTACGGCTCCTGCAGTGTCTCGCGCGGTCCCGGCCCGCCCGGACCGAGCCGTCCGCCCTCGCCAAAGTGTCCGCGCCCGGGCACGTAGTTCACCTCGACGCGGATTCCTTCCGGGTCCTCGAACAGAATCGAGTAGTAGCCAGCTGCCCACGGGCCCACTTCGGGGGCTCGCACGATCTTCGCGTCTAGCTCGTCGACCAGAAACGCGTGAACCGCGTCCACGTCTTCGCGGCTCCGTGCCCGGAAGCAGAAGTGGTGGAGCCCCGCGCGGTTCGGATCGAAGGGCGTACCTTGCTGCTCCTGCGGCACCCCCCGGATGAGGATGCCCGTCCGACTCCCGATGCAGTAGACGATCCCGTCGCCCTTGATGAGCGTCTTCATGTTGAGGAAGTGGCAGAGCTTCTCCCAGAACGGGACGCAACGGTCGGGGTCGTTCACGTTCAGCTGAATGTGAGCGATGCTGTTGAGCTCGACGCTCATCTGAGCTTCCTTTCTCGGCAGCGAGCTTTCTCGCCATCCTACCCCAGTGGGCGCGGCCGATGGGAGCTCGCTGCTGTCCTAGACGATGCGCCTGGCGCGCAGCTCGGCTATGGCTGCAGCGTCGAAACCTAGCTCGCGCAGGATGGCGTCCGTATGCTCGCCGAGCTGCGGTGCGGGCGTGCGGATGCGCCCTGGGCTCCGACTGAGCGCGACTGGAAAGCCCGCGATCGCGAGCGGCTTTTCCGCCGACGGATACGGGACCTGCTCGAAGAACCCGATGGCCTGTACGTGGGGGTCCTCGAGCACCTCTCGCGGGGCGTAGACCGGGCCGCCCGGTACCTTGGCCGCTTCCATCTCGGCCAGGGCCTCCGCGCTGGTGCGCTTCTTACACCACTCGGCCATGTGCGCCGAGAGAAACTCTCCGTTGTTTCCGCGGTTCTCGTCGTCCACGAACCGCCTGTCGTCGAGAAGGTCCTCGGCGCCCACCATGCGGCACCAACGCTCGAACTGCGGCTGGCCGATGATCAGGCACATCACCCAGCCGTCCTTCGTGTCGAACACGTCGGCCGGGCCCGCCGTCTGGCCCCGGTTGAGAGTGGCCTCGCGGCCGAGCCCGAGCTGCTGCTCTTCGAGCAGGGCGCTGTTCATGAACGTGAGCGCTGTCTTGAGCAGCGCCCCCTCCAGATGCTGGCCCTCCCCGGTCTGATTCCGGTGCATGAGTGCGGCCAGCGTCGCGAACGCGCAGAGCGAAGCCGTGCCGAAATCCACATAAGGGGTGAACGAGCGTGTGGGTGCGTCGGCAGTCCCCGTTAGGTGCAGGTTCCCAGACATCGCCTGTGCGAGACCGTCGAAGCCGATCTTGGAGCTCCAAGGTCCTCCACTGCCGAAGGCGTTGATGCTCGTGAGGATGATGTCTCGCTTCACCGCCTTGAGGCTCTCGTAGTCGAGGCCCATGGCTGACAGGGTCTCGGGCGGCAGGTTGGCCACGACCACGTCCGCCGTCGCGACGAGCTTGCGCGTGATCTCCGCGCCCTCCGGCTTCATCGGGTTGAGCGTCAGACTGCGCTTGTTGCGGCCGACCTGGAGAAAGAATGCTCCCATTCCGTCGGGCGTGACCGGTGTCACGAAGCGGTCCTCTCCCCCATCTACGCGTTCGATGCGGATCACGTCCGCGCCCAGGTCCCCGAGGAGGGCCGCGCAAAACGGTCCCGCGATGTAGCGGCCGAAGTCCAGAACGCGCACTCCGTCGAGGATCCCCACTTTCACCTCCGGCTCAGTTACTGCCACGCTTGCGCTCCCGTTGCTGGACTTCGAAGATGGTTCGAGCTCGGCTGGGGCCGATCTGGCACGGACGCGGGTCGTGACGGGACCAGCGCGCCGACTGACCGCGGATCAGCTCGTGCGCGTGCGCGCTCCCGCGGCCGATGTCCGTGTAGGAGAAGGCGTCTGCCGGAGCATAGGTCTGAAGCAGCAACGGACGCTCGCGCTCCGAGTCGTTGGGTCTGGAGCCGTGAATCGTGCGGCAGTTGTGTACCGTGACTGATCCCGCTGGACCTGCCGGGTAGACAGCCGTCTCGACGGGAACACGGGCCAGGTCCGCGTCGGAAAGACAGCCCACCCAGCTGTCGCCGTCGTACTGGTCGAAGAGCTCGCCGGCGTGGCTAGCAGGGATGAACCCGACGTTCCCCATGCCGGGTTTCACGTCGACCAGGAACACGCCAACGGTCAGCAGGTCGTAGTTCGTGTGGGGCCAGAACTGGATGTCCTGGTGCCACTTGACCTCCTCGCCGCCGCGCGGCGCCTTGAAGTTGAGCTTGCCGTGGTGGAACTTGATATCGGGACCGATGAGGTCCTCGACCAGGTCGAGGATCACCGACCGGCTCGCGAAATCCCAGTACACCTCATGCTGGTCGATGGGCGAGTTCAAGCGGCGGATGCGGGGCTGCTCGGCGGAGTGGTCGGGCTCCAGGTCGAAGCGCCGGTTCGACTCCGTGAGCGACCGACTCTCGTCGACGAACTCCGTCGTCACCCCTCGCAGCCGCTCGAGCCAGTCCTCTCCGACCAGCTTCTCGACGCAAAGAAATCCGTCGCTCAGGTACGCATCCCGTTGCTCCGGCTTCAGAACCTTCACCCTCGATCCTCCCGCGACCCGTGCTCAGCGTCAAGTGTGACAGAATCTGAGCGGCAAGACAGGAACATGACGCATGCCCATCTGCCCGCTCTCGAGGCTGACGGCGCTGTCGACATTCTGGGTGTTGCCGATCCGGTGCGCTCCGCCGCCGAGGGCCTGATGGATGCGCCTCACCCGCCGACCGGTCCGCTGAAGCTCCAGGATCACGGTGATCTTGTCAGGTATCGGAAGATCTGGATCCGCTCGATCGGTGCCTGCGATAAGACGGGAGATAGGACCGTCAGCGGTAGCCCTGGGCTTCGGATGAGCGAGCCTGAGCCTCCGGCAGCAGCTGCCCGTTGCTGTCGTAGTCCATGGCGTGAATCACGCGTGTGAGGCGTCGGTTCGCATCCGCGTGCCGCTCGGCGGGCAGCGGGATGCAAATCCGCCTCGGGTTTCGAGAGCAGATCGAAGTGACCGTAACGATCGGTCCCCCGCACGAGTACGGCAGTATCGCGCAGCTTCGTCTGTCGCACATGTGTGGCCATGTAGCGCAGGGCGATCCCGATGCGGCGGTCGCCGGCGCGGTTGGGCGCCGAGCCGTGTACCAGGTTCACGTGGTGTAGCGACATCTCCCCCGACGCGAGCGGGGCGAGTATTACGCGAGTCTCGTCGATGGGGGCGTTCACGATCTGCCCGCGACTCAACATGTTGTCCCGCCCGAACGTATCTGTATGGGGTAGTGGCTCCCAGAGATGGCTGCTCGGGACGAACTGCATGGCGCCGCTCTCCTCCGAAGACTCCGACAGAGCGAGCCAGGCGGTGATCACGTCGAAGGGCTCGAGACCCCAGTAGCTCGCGTCCTGATGCCAGGACACGAAGCCGGAACTGCTCGGCGCCTTGACGAAGAAGTGCATGCCCCAGCAGAGGAGATCCGGCCCGAGCAGATCCTCGAGTAGGTCCAGAATCGCGGGATGGTGAACGAGCTCCCAGCCCCAGCCGAAGAGCAGGTGGAGGTTCGTGCGCAGAGCCGGCTCCCCCGACTCCCGTTCGAAGAGCTCGAGCTGGTGTCGGCGCTCGGCCACCTCCGATGCGGACAGCACGCGCACGGGGAAGTGGAAGCCGTTCTCGCGAAACGCGCGAATCTCCTCGGAGCTGAGTGCTTTCGGCATGGTGAACCCGCGCGCAGAGCCGGACGTACCGCCTGTCTAGGCCGGCCTGAACTTCGGAAGGTGGACGCCGTCCGCCACCTTCTCGAAGACCGCCTGCAGCTTCATGCCGACCACGAGCTCGTCGTTTGAGCAGCCCACGACGTTGGTGTCCACGCGCGGTCCCTCTTCCAGCTCCACGACGGCGATGTTATAGGGAATCTCCGCGTCGAACCCGGGGTGGTAGCGCTGGTGCATGATGCCAAAGGAAAAGAGCTCTCCACGCCCAGACGCCTCGGTCCAGGTCAGGTCTTCGCCAAGGCACTCGGTGCAGAGCTGCGTTCCTGGCGCCAGATGAGTTCTGCACCCCTCGCAGCGCATGATCATCAGGGCCCCGCGGGCCGCGCCATCGAAGAAGGGCGCTGACTCCTCGTCCGGCTCGGGAATCGGCTTTTCGATGCGTGTGGTTTCGCTCACGAGTTCATCTCCTCAGTGCAACGAGTCGTGCGGGCTCAGCACGAGGCACGAGTGGTAGTCGAGGATGCCGCCCTGGCAGCTCACCAGCACCACGTCGTGTTTGGGGGCCTGTCGGTCCCCGCCCTGGCCCCGAGCCTGGATGACGCCCTCGGACAGCGGCGTCATGCCCCACATGTAGTAGCCAGAGAGCTCTCCACCTCCCGTATTGGTGGGCAATGTCCCACCGGGCTCGAGCTTCCCGTCACTGACGAAGCTCCCGCCCTCGCCCTTCGGGCAGAACCCGTAGTCTTCGAGCGTGACGAGGGTCGTGTAGGTGTAGCAGTCATACAGTTCGCAGACGTCGACGTCGTCGGTCCTTATTCCGGCCATCTCGAAGGCGCTCTTCTTCGCGATCTTCGCTCCGGTGTTCACCTCGTTCTCGAAGCCCGCGCGTCGGGGATTACCGGGGTGTCCCTGACCCATCCCTACCACGTGGACGGGAGGCTGTTTCAGCTCCGCTGCACGCTCAGGCGCGCTGAGGATCACGGCAACCGCGCCGTTATTGACCAACGTGCAGTCGAGCAGGTGGAACGGCTCGCAGATCCAGCGCGAGGCGTGGTAGTCCTCGAGCGTGATCGGCTTCTGCATGATTGCGGCGGGGTTTCGAGCGGCCCACTTCCTGTTCGAGACAGCGATGGCGCCGAGGTGGTCGTTCGTCGTGCCGTAGAGGGCCATGTGCCGTCGAGCTGCCAGCGCGTAGGCCGCGTTCGCCCCGAAGAACCCGTAGGCCGCACCCAGTCCGGCGAGTCCCTTCGGGGCACGCCCGGCGCCTCCATAGGCCGCGCCGGCCGAGCGCCCGTCCGTGAGCGGCGCATCCGCGAATACGCAGGCGACCACGTTGCACATACCTGCCTGTATGGCGAGCGCGGCAAACTGCACCATCTGCCCTGCCGTCGAGCCCGCCGCGTCCATGTGGTTCGCGAGCCGAAGGTCTCTCAATCCCATGGCACTCTGCAGGTTGAGCGAGAGGTTGCCCGGACCAAACCCGCGCATTCCCGAGATCCCGCTGTTGACCAGAAGACCGTCGAGTTCGGTCTTCTCGAGGCCAGCATCCTCGAGGGCGAGCGCGACGGCTCTCGCGGCGAGGGTCACTGCGCCACCGGTGTAGCTGCGGGTCATTTCCGTGAGGCCGAGACCGACGATCGTGCCCGCAGGCTGTCTCGTGGCTGTCATCCTGTACTCCTCTCGCGAGGCAATGGGTTCAACATGTCTGGCGCGTCCTGGACGGCTCGGATCGGGCGCAGCAGTACGGGGTACCAGTGCGGCTCTGCGTGTCCCTCCGGCGGAATCGTCTTCTCTACCGGCAGGCTGAGTACGCGGCCCGCTCGAACGTACGCGGACTTGTGCGCTGGCACCGCCGCCAGCGCCTCCTCTTCGAGCAGCTCCAGCACCGCGTCGATCATCGGCAGCGGCATTCCCGTCCACACGATGCGGTTTCCCGGCAGCGCTATCTGCGTTTCATGGTTCGCGTCTCCGGCGAAGCGCTGATGAAGATCCGCGAAGCTGACCCAATCCGTTTCATCCACGTAGCGGAGGATCGCTTCCTTGTACTCCTCCTTGCTCGTCACTTGCGCCCGCTAGTCGTGCGGTAGTCGCCGAACTTGCTGTCGCGCTGGGTCAGCGCGTGGGTGACGCCCTTCGCGAACTCCTTCATGTACTCCCGGCTGGAGCGCTGGTGAAAGCCCATCGCCTGGATCTCCGTGCCAGCGCGCAGCGCCGCGCGCATGCCCATGATCTCCATGGCGCGATGCACGCTGCGCTTGTTGAGCTGCTGCAGGTCGCTCGGGATCTTCGCGATCCGCTCTGCGATCTCCAGCACGCAGGTGTCAAGCTCGTCTGCGGGGAACGCGCGATTCGCGAAGCCCATGCGCACCGCCTCGTTGCCGTCGATCGCATCGCCCGTGAGCATGAGCTCCATGGCGTTGCGCATGCCCATCAGCCAGGGGTGGTACTGCAGGTCGGGTGGGCTCATGAGCCGCACCGGCGGGTAGCCGATCTGGGCGTCCTCGGCGACGTAGACCAGGTCGCACGACGTCGCCAGCTCGCTTCCGCCGGCCAGGCAGTAGCCGTGCACCTGCGCGATCACGGGCTTCGCGAGGTCCCACACGTTGAAGTGGCCCTGCACCACGTGGCGCGGCCAGTTCCCGTCGCCAGGCGCCGTGAACCACGGCTGGTTCTCTCGGTTGTTGCTGCCAAGGTCGTAGCCGGCCGAGAAGCACTTCCCCGCGCCGCGCAGGATCGAGACGCTCACCGCCGCGTCCCGGTCCGCTTGCTCGAGGGCGTGGTAGATCTCGGTCCGCAGCGCGTTGTGGAGTGCGTTCCGCTTCTCCGGACGGTTGAGCGTGACTCTGCGGACTCCGGGCGCCGCGTCCTCGACCAGGATGAACTCGTAGTCTGCCATCGGGGGCTCCTCTCGGCTGCTCGGCCCCGATCATACTGCGTCCGGCGAGTCCGGAGCGAGGAGCCCCGAGGCCTGGATCTCAAGTGTGTGCTTGAGTTCTTCCGATCGGGAGCCCTGGCGCGCGGTGAGATTTCCGCTCATAGGCCGGGCTGGCTCAAGCGAGCGAGCTGAGGAAGTCCATCATCGCCGCGTTCACCAGGTCTGGTGCTTCCTGTTGGGTCCAGTGGCCGATGCCCGGGAGGATCACGACCTGGCGGAGGTCGGGCACCACGGCGCGCATCTGCTCCTCGAAGCTCGGGTTGCGCGCGATCAGGTCCTGGTCACCGCTGATGAAGAGAGCAGGCTGCTCGATCTTCCGGCCCTGGAAGGCCGCCGAGAGCTCCCAGCTGCGGTCCATGTTGCGGTACCAGTTGAGCCCGCCGCGAAAGCCCGCCCGCAGGAACTCCTGCGTGAAGAACTCGAGGTCTTCCTCCGTAAGCCAGTCGGGCAGCTTGTCAGGGTCCTCGAGCGAAGCCAGGAAGTCAGCGGTCTTCGGCTGCTGTCGGAACACGCGTTTCGGTCCGCTGCCCGACGCGCTGTGCAAGAACATGCGCAGGGAGCGCCGTACGTCCCTCTGGAGCTCGTGCTCCGCCACCCCGGGAGTCTGGAAGTAGAGGATGTAGAAGAAGTTGTCGCCAAAGGCCTGTTTGAACAGCGCCGTGGGCTGCCGGGCCGCTCGATCCGATGCGGGCACCGAGAGCCCGATCACGGCACGGAACAGGTCCGGGCGCCACATCGCTGCGTTCCAGGCGACGGGCGCACCCCAATCGTGGCCCGCGATCACGGCGCTGTCGGCGCCGAGGGCGGAGACGAGACCGACGATGTCGCCCACCAGGTGGAGCTGCGTGTACTGGTCGATCGCTTCGGGGGCGTCGGTCTGCCCGTAGCCGCGTTGATCGGGCGCGACGACGTGGTAGCCGGCCTTGGCCAGTATCGGGAGCTGATGGCGCCAGGAGTACCACGACTCGGGAAAGCCGTGGCACAGGATCACCAGCGGGCCCTCGCCTGCCTCGGCAACGTGCATCTGGATACCGTTCGTTTGCACGGTGCGGTGTTGGATCTCGCTCATGTCTCGCTCCTCGAAGGGGTCAGCACAGATCCTACACCGCGGGCACCCCCAGGATCCGCGCTGGGAACGAGCGGGTGGAAGTACGGTACGCGGATCTCTTCTGAGCGTTCCTCGAACTCGATTTCGACTGGCATGCCGATGGTGACGTTCTCGATGCCGCAGCCCCGCAGGCCGCTTAGCATCGTCGGTCCCTCGGCGAGTGTGACGAGTGCCATGACGTAGGGAACTTCCGCGCGAAACGCCGGTGACGCCGGCTGGCGTACGACCGTCCACGAGCGCACTGTGCCCCGGCCGCTGGCGCGCTCCCAGGCGATGTCGTCCGAGAGGCAGCTCGAGCAGTAGCGAGGGGTGGGAACTGGACGTGGCCGCAGGCGCAGCTCGCCCTGCCGACAGCCCTCCTAGCAGGCTGCGGAGAAAGTGACTGGGTTGGGCGGGACGCCTCTGACGGGAGGCGTGCCGAGCAGGGAGAGGGATCGCCGTTCCCGGTACGAACCGGTTCGGTGTCGCACGGGTAGATCTTGCGGGATCATGAGCTATGTCGCCTCCAACAGGTTGCGGATACGGACCAGGTTGTAGGCCGCAGCAGTGAAGGTGAAGACCCAGCCGACCCGATCCGTGCCCCGGTGCCGGGTCTTGCGCATCAAGCCCACCGTCTTCATCCAGCCAAACACCTCCTCCACCCGTTTGCGGAAGCGCTGGCTCACCTCGTAGCCCGGGTGTCCTGTGGTCCTTCGATCGATCGCGCTTCGGCGGTTCGTCGTGTTCTGTGCCACGTGCGGGGTAACGCTCCAGGCCCGAAGCGCCTGCACAAAGCTCTTGGCGTCGTAGCCCTTGTCTCCAGCCAGGGTGATCCGGCGAGCGCCCCCCAGACCCAGCACCATCTCGAGAGCCGCTTCGCGCTCCGCATACCCCGACGCCTGAGTGAGCTTCGCCGCCACCACCAGGCCGTTGCGGTTCTCCGTCACGACGTGTCCCTGATACGCGAGCCGCGCGCCCTGGCCCCTCATCCCCGCCAGTCGGGCGTCCGGATCCGTCCTCGACGCATGCGTCTGGTTGCTCCGCTTCTCGCCCCGGAAGTTGACCGTCGGGTTGCCCGGGTCGTCATCGTCCCTGCGCTTCTCGTCCTTGCGCACGAAGCTCTTCTGGCTCGCCCACGCCTCGATCAGCGTCCCGTCCACCGTGAAGTGCTCCGATGACACCAACCCCTCCGACTCCGCCTGCGCCAGCACCGCCTCGAAGAAATGCTGAGCGATCTCGCCCTTCAGCAGCCGTTCCCGATTCTTGGTGAACACCGTCGCGCTGAACACCTCATCGTCCAGCTCCAGGCCCACGAACCAGCGGTAGAGCAGGTTGTAGTCGATCTGCTCGATCAGCTGGCGCTCGCTCCGGATCGTGTACAGCACCTGCAACAGCAGCGCCCGCAACAGCTGCTCCGGCGGGACCGACGGTCGGCCGACCCCTTTGGCGTAGATACCATCGAAGCGTCGCGACAGCTGCTCCAGCGCCGCGTCCACCAGTCGCCGGATCGCTCGAAGCGGATGGTCCTCGGGAATCCGGGACTCCAGCGATACGTAGCTGAAGATCCCACCCTGGAGCGTCTGCGGTCCTCTCACATCTCCCCCTTGGGGCTTCCCTCAAAGGTACCCTTCGATGAGGAGTTTTTCAGCAGCCTGCCCGCTCCAGCTGCTCCCGGGCCGCTCGGATCCGCTCCCGTCGTCGCTCGCGCAGCTGTAGCTCTTCTGGAAGCCCACCTCCGCCATCGTCGTCCCCGTGCTCTTGCTCTTCCGCAGCGTTGAGCTCGTCCATCTGCGCCACGATCTGCTCGATCTCGTCGCTCAGCTGATCCTCCGCCTCCAGCATCCGCGCGTGGCTCATCGCCTTGGACCGCGACGTGTTCGCCCGGATCTTCGTGCCGTCTAGCGCCACCTGCCCGAGCTTCACAAGCCCCATCGCCTGCGCCACCTTCAGCGTGCGCCACCTTCAGCGTCTGCAAGAACACCTCTCGGAAGTCCCTGTGGTGACGGTCCCGGAATCGGTTGATCGTCCGGAAGTTCGGTCGTAGCCCAGCCGCGAGGTAGCGAAACCGCAGGTCGTAGTGCAGCCGTCGCGCAAGCTCCCGCCCGCTGTACACGCCCACGACCGCCCCCAGAAGCCACAGCTTCAACAGCATCCGAGGCGGGAAGGCTCGCTCTCCACGCCGGCGATACCGCTTCTCGAACCGCCGCAGATCCAGCGACTCCACCAAATCGTCGATGAACAGCGCCGGATCCGATGGATCCAGAGCCTCCCCCACGTGCGCCGGTAGCAGCTCGCCCTGCTGCGGCACATACGCCTTGAACATGACCTCTTCCCCCACGCTCCCAAGTTAGCCAATAAGGGAATCTTGGGTCACTCTCCTAGTATAGGGGGGAACTATGTGTAGAAACATCAAGACCCTGTTCAACTTCGAACCGCCCGCAAACAGGGAAGAGATTGCGGCGGCGTCGCTGCAGTTCGTCCGCAAGCTGAGCGGGTTCAACAAGCCGTCCAAGGCGAACGAGGCCGCTTTCGAGCGGGCCGCGGAAGAGGTCGCCCGGATCTCCTACGAGCTCCTGGATTCGCTCGTTACCACGGCTCCCCCTCGCGACCGCGAGGTGGAGGCCGGCAAGGCCCGGGCTCGCGCTGTCGAGCGCTTCGGGAGGTCTGCCGCATGATCCTGCCGTGGCAGCGTAGCGCCTGAGGGACATCGCCTCGTCTTCGGCACCGCCCCTATGCAGGAGAGGCACGAGCGCCTCCAGGCACTTCCGACGGATCGAGCAACCCGTGTCTCCTCCAGCCGACAGCGAGGAGCCAGGTGTGAGGGAATGCTACAGAGCGGCCTCCGGTCGCGCCTTCCTCCAGCCGTCGAACCAAGCACATAGGTACCAGATCAGACCGCGAACATTCGCTATCCGGTGTTGCGGAGGCCGGCGGCGACGCCGTTGATCGTGAGCTGGATGGCCTGGGTGAGCTCGCGTGGGTCGCTGGCGCTGCCCTGGCGCTTGCGCTGCAGGAGCTCGGTCTGGATGTACCCGAGCACGTCGAGTCCCGGCCCGCGCAGCTCGAGGCTCTGCGCCAACTCCTCGTCGTTCGCGAGCAGGCGTGGGTTGTCCAGGATCTCGAGCACGCCTTGAACACTGAGCTCGTACTCATGCTCGAGCCGTTCTAGGACCGCTGCGGCGATCGGAGTACCGGCAAGCTCTGCATAGATCGACGCGATGTGCAGATCGGTCTTGGCCAGCACGAGCTGCAGGTTGTCGATCACGGTGCCGAAGAAGGGCCAGCGTTCGTACATGCGACGCAGGCGTGCGACCGACTCCTGGCGCACTCCCGTGTCGAGCAATCCCGTCAACGCGGTTCCCCCGCCATACCAGGCGGGCAGCAGCGCCCGGGCCTGATTCCAGGCGAAGGTCCACGCGATGGCGCGGAGATCTTCGATGCGGGTGGTGGCTGACCTGCGTGCGGGCCGCGATCCGATCTGGAGCTCCGAAATCTCCTCGAGGGGAGTCATCGCGTTGAATGCTTCGGCAAAGCCGGGAGTCTCGTAAACGAGTCCGCGATAGGCCTGCTGCGAGAGCTCTGCGAGCTGTGTCATGGTCCGCTCCCAGACCCGGGGGACCGCGCCGCGCCCCGGCAGCGCGTCGAGCGGTAGGGAGGCTTCCAGAGCCGCCGACAGCGTCTGGTCGAGGTGATAGACAGCCGATGGACTGGAGTCGTACTTGTGGCTGATGACCTCCCCTTGCTCCGTCAGCTTGATGCGGCCCATCACGCTACCCGGAGGCTCGGCGAGGATGGCGCGGTGTGTCGGGCCCCCTCCGCGTGCGATGGTACCGCCGCGGCCGTGGAAGAACTCGATGCGTACGCCGTGCTCACGACCTTGCGCAGCCAGCTCGCGTTGGACGCGGTAGATTCCCCAGCATGCCGCCAAGTAGCCCCCGTCCTTCATCGAGTCTGAGTAGCCCAGCATGATCTGCTGGCAGGAGCCCCGCGCCGTCAGCTGGAGCCGGTAGGCCTCAGACTCGTAGAGACGCTGCATCGAGCCCAGGGCCGCATCCAGAGCGTCGATGGACTCAAACAAGGGCACGAGATCGACGCTGCTCTCGAGCGTCCGGTCGCTGCCGAGCCTCACCAGCCCGGCATGGCGAGCCAGGAGCAGCAGCTCCAGGACGGGGATCTCGCTTCCGGTGTCGCTGATCACGAGGTCCCGCACTCAGTCCGGTCCAAAGCGCTGCTGAGCGTCGAGTACCCCGCGCAGGGTCGCCATGACCTCGGCCGCGTCCTCCGAGTGCACGGGTGCTGGCAACGTGTCTCTCAGGATCAGCTCTTCCAGGAACGACTGCTGTCGATCGAGGGAGAGCGAGTCGATCGGACCCTCGGCGGGCACGATCAGCTCTTCCCGAGCCTCGCGATGCCTGCCCTGGTGCTGGCGCACGTCGAGGACCGCGAGCTGGAGCCCAAAGATGTCGACCATGCGGAGCCAGCGGGCCAGCCTTCCCGATGCGAGGCGCTCGCCTCCGTGTTCCTTCAGGCTCTCCGCGATCAGCTCCAGCTCGCGACGGAGTGCGACGGCACTCTCGAAGCCCCCGAGCGTCCCGGCTTTCTGTTCTTCTCGAACCTCGGCCTTGCTCTGCTCGAGGCGCGTGGCGATGGCGTTCAGCTTGATGCGATAGATCTCCTCCGGGTTGTGCTGCTCGACGAGCGGACCGAGCGAGGGGAGCGTCTGGAGGTCCCGCTCCACGCTCGTACGCAGGGCGGCGGACACCGGCGCGCGTCGCGCAGAGAGCGTCAGCTTCTGGATCAGCGGCGGAACTTCTGCGAGGTGACGATCCAGCATGGCCAGCCGATACATCCCGAGTGCAGCCTCGGTGACACGAGCGGTGACCAGGGGATTGCCGTCGCGATCTCCCCCGACCCAGCTCCCCAGCTGCAGCGGTCGAAGGTCAGCCGGAGGTTCGTCGGAGTAGGCTGCCGCAAAGGCGCGTGACAGGCGTTCGGGCAGAGCAACCATGGCCGGCACCAGTACGTGCTCCATGGTGTGAACGACGTGTCGCACTTCGTCTAGCGGTTTCGGCGCACGATGGCGCAGAATCTCGGTCTACCACAGCGCGCTGAGCTCTCTCAGCAGCTCCGGGTCGTTTACTCCGGTCGTCGCGTCGCTATCGAGCAACGCGTCGATCCGTTCGAGGCTCTCGTGAACGGACCAGCGCACGGCCTCGGTAGGGTGTGCGGTCAGCACCAGAGTCACCCGCAGGTTTGCAAGCGCGGCCTCCACGACCGAGCGAGGCACGCCGCGGCGCGCCAGGCGCTCGAAAAGCGCAAGCAGCCCGCCGCGCTCTTCGGCGCCATGGGCGGTGGCGAAGTGGCGCTGCTCACACAGGTTCAGCAGCCAGAACGAGAGTGTCAGCGCACGAGCCGTCTCCACCAGCTCCTCCACGGAGCTCTTGGCCAGAAGCCTGCGAAGCCGCCCCTGATCCTGGTCCCGGTAGGCGCCCCGAAGTGTCGCTGCGAGCCGGCGCAGCTCCCGGTAGCGCGCGAGGAACGCGGCACCTCGTTGCTCGTGCAGCACTTGCTCGAGACAAGCCGAGACGACCTCTCGCTCTTGCTCGAACCTGCGGCTCTTTGCTGCGGTAGTCACCCGGCGCTCGCGATTGTCGCGCTAGGGGGCCGCGGCGCTCCGATGCTCGACCTGGTGCGAGGCCAGGTAGGCGAGGTCGAAGCCGTAGAGCCGCGCCGCGTTCCCGCCAAGGACTTTGCGCGCGTCCTCGGCCGAGAGGCGCTTTCGAATCTGCCCCAAGCGGGCTGCGCTATTCGGCCACGTGCCCTCGTCGTGGGGGTAATCGTTGCCCCAGAGCAGGCAGTCCGCGCCGGTGAATTCCAGGTTGTTCAGGGCCACCGGATCGTCGCTGATCGTCACTGCGCCCTGGCGTCGAAAGTAGTCGCTTGCGCGCATGGGCAGCTTGCGCATGCCGAGGGAGCGCCTCTGCTGCATCTGGTCCATCGCTTGTAGGGTCCACGCCAGCCAGCCGCATTCGGACTCGGTTACCACGAAGCGCAGCCCGGGGTGGCGTTCCAGCACACCCGAGCCGGTGAGCTCAACGATCGGCGCCATGCCGGCGGCCATCCCCACCACCGTGTTCAGCTCCTCGAGTCGTTCACGCAGCATGTGCTGGCGCCGCACGTCCAGGTCCGTTCCCAGGGAGGGATCACTGCGGAACTCCCGTTCCAGATCCGCGTGCGTCGCATCGCGAACCGCCTGAAACACTGTCGTGTGTCCATTGATCTCGAACGTGAGCTCTCCGTTCGGCCCCACGCCGAAACGCGGCAGGTACTCACGAAATTCCGCCGGCATTCGCTCTCGCAACGCTTCGGTCTCGCCCACGTGCGCATCGGCGGTGATGAGGATCTCTGGAGTCTCTGCCTGGCTCATCGCGCGCACCTCCCGGCCCCCAGTCTATCACCTGAATCTGACGGCCTAGAGGAGAGCCGGACGGCTTTCCGGTCAGGCTCTCGTGCCGCCGGGAGCGATGAGGTATTGCTGAGACTCGTCGTTGAGCTCTCAGGAGACGAGGCGTCGCACGATCTCTTCCATGTGGTTCACAGCGAGTGATAAGTGCCCCTCGTCTGGAAAGAAGTGCGCCTTGCAGTGCGGTAGCGCGCTCGCCTGGTACCGTCCCATCGAGGGCGCCACGTTCACATCCAGCTCGCCCTGATAGAGCTCGATCTCTGGCGTGACGTCCTCGAGGCGAAAGCCCCAGGGTCGTGCGTACAGCTGTGCTTCCAGGCCCGCCCCCCGTGTACCGGGACGTAGGCTCTCCACGAAGCTCAGGGTGAAGGCCTCGCGGGCACCGGGCTGCTCGAGCACGGCACGGTCCGGTCCGGGGACGGACCGTGTCATGCGGAGCAGCGCCGCGGAGGGATCGCGGCGCAAGCTGCGTGCCATCAGAGCCGTGATGAGGCGAACAGCGGTCTTCGAGCGGCGTGCCGCTCCGAAGAGCAGGCGGTTCGTCCGCATCATGCCGCGCGAGCCATCGGGTGTATCGAGGGGCCCAACTCCGCAGACGACTGGGGTACGGGTGAGGCGCCTTTCAAGCCGCAGCGCGCAGGCAAGCGCGTAGGGGCCGCCCCCGGAGACGCCCATACACGCGAAGTGGTCGAGCCCGAGCGAGTCCGCAAAGCTCGCGACGTCGTTTGGCCAGTCGAGCAGCCGACGCCCCGGTTGAAACGTCGAGCGGCCGAAGCCCGGGCGGTCGATCGCGATCAGGCGTGCGCCGGTCCGCGCAAGGTCGTCGCCCGCCAGCGCCGGCTCGAGCCGCGAGCCGGGGAAGCCGTGAAAGTACAGCACGGGCTTCCCTCTGGGGTCGCCGTATTCCACCCAGGCCAGGCTCCGGCCGTCGCGTAGTCGTACCAGCGAGACATCGTTCGCGCCGCTCATGTTGGACCTCTCTCACAGGGAGTCCAGTCGCTTAGAATACCCTCCAAGCAGCTGAGGAGTTCCCGATGTCCGTTGCGAGCTTCGAACCCCGGTTCATGCGCGTCGGTGTCCTGACGGCGGCGTTGCAGGAGCTGACCTCCCGTGAGGTGCGCGATGCCGATCCGGATCGCGCGATCGAGGACTGGCTGGATTTTGCCCGGGAGCTCGACGCGGACGAGATCCAGCTTTCGGCGGCGCTGCATCCGTCCGAGGCCGATGTGCCGGAGGAGGCCCTGCTCGATCCCGTCGCCAATACGCTCGACCTGCGTCAACCTTTCGACCGTCGACGCGCGGACCGCGTGCTCGCGGCGGTGAAGCAGACAGGGGTCGGAATCGCGGACGTCGGATACTTCGACAACATGCTGCACGAGGACCCCGGCATTCGCGCAAAGAAGCGCGAGTTCATGCTGCGCGTCTTCGACGCCGCGGTGCTGCTGGGGGCTCCTGCCGTATGCGGCTTCGTGGGCCGGAGCCAGGACCTCCCGGTGGAGGGCAACCTGGGTTTGTTCGAGGAGGAGTTCGTTCCCCTGTTGGTGGAGGCGAAGGCCCGCGGCTTGAGCTACCGCGTGGAGCAGTGCCCGATGCCCGGCTGGACGACGGACGACTCCTACTACAACAACATCGGCTACACACCCGGGGCCTGGATCGCACTCCACCAGATCTGCGAACGCCACGGGGTGGGTAACGAGCTTCGTATCCACTACGATCCGTCACACGCCGTCCTGATGGGGCAGGACACACGCTCCCTCTTCCAGTACCTGAAGGACGAGGGCTACGGGTTCCTGATCGGCGGCTTCCACGTCAAGGGACAGGTGATCGACGCTCGCGGCATCAGCGCGTGGGGCTACGGTGGTCAGACGATCGGTCGCGGCGACTGGAAGGACGGAGCACCGTCGTCGGACCCGGCCGATCAGGCGAACGCCTGGAAGAAGCAGACCGTCTTCGCCGAGCATGAGCTCCCAGGGACCGCGCGCCACGATCCACTTGCCTACCTGCAGAACCGCAGCGTCGACTGGCTCGACCATCAGCTCGCAGCGCGAGAGCTGCTTGACCTGGACGTGTCCAACACGTCGCTCGTCGTCGAGCACGAGTATCCACCGGCGCGCGTGCAGGAAAGGGAGAGCCTCAAGCCGATCCTCAAGGGCTCGATCGCTTTCACGCGGAAGATCGACGAGGCGGCGGCCTGCATGTTCGCCCTCCAGCGAGAGGTTCTGGGCGCTCAGGGCATCCCAGTGCAGGGAATCGGACGCGAGGCGTACCGGAGCTAGCGTTGACGCTGCCAACGCAGAACGTCGCGATGATCGGCTACGAGTTCATGGGGCGGGCGCACAGCAACGCCTGGCGTCAGGCGCCACGCTTCTTCGACCTTCCGTTTGAACCGGTACTCAAAGTGGTCTGCGGTCGCAACGAGTCGGCGCTCCGCGAGGCTGCGCCCAGACTCGGCTTCCGCGAGCACTCGACCTCCTTCGAAGAGGTCGTCGCGCGACCCGACGTCGACATCGTCGACATCTGCACGCCGGGTGACTCCCATCTTCCGATCGCGCTGGCTGCCGCGGCCGCGGGCAAGACCATCCTGTGCGAGAAGCCGCTCGCCAACAGCGTCCCGGATGCCGAACGCATGCGAGATGCTGCGCAAGCGGCCGGTGTGATCCACATGCTCTGCTACAACTACCGCCGCACTCCTGCCGTGGCACTCGCGAAGCAGTGGATCGAGGCGGGCCGGATCGGCACTATCCGCCACTACCGAGGGACCTACCTTCAGGACTGGATCATCGATCCGGAGTTCCCGCGTGTCTGGCGGCTCGAGAAGGCCAGAGCCGGCTCCGGCGCCCTCGGCGACATCGCGTCCCACTCCATCGACCTGGCTCGGTACCTGGTAGGGGAGATCCGCGAGGTCTGCGGCCTGCTCGAGACGTTCGTCCGTGAGCGCCCGCTGCCGGACGGCAGCGGCCGTGGGCCGGTGGACGTGGACGACGCTGCTCTGGCCCTGCTGCGCTTCGAGAGTGGCGCCATTGGGAGCGTAGAGGGCTCGCGCTTTGCTCCTGGTCGCAAGAACCACAACCGCTTCGAGATCAACGGGAGCAAGGGCAGCCTCGTCTTCGACCTGGAGCGGATGAACGAGCTCGAGCTCTACCTGGAAGAGGGGCCCGAAAGCGGCTTCCGCACCGTGCTTGCGACCGACGAAGCCCACCCTTACGTGGCCGCATGGTGGCCTCCGGGACACATGCTCGGCTACGAACACACGTTCGTACACACGGTTGTGGACTTGCTGCGCGCCGTCGATAGCAAGAAACTTCCAACGCCAAACTTCGAGGACGGCGTGCGCAACCAGCGCGTCCTCGATGCGATCGAGCGCGCCGACGCATCGCGAAGCTGGCGCCCTGTCTAGAGCTCCTCGGCACGGGGTCCCACCGCCTACGTGACCGCCCCGGTCTGGGACGGTTACGGACAGGTCGGGCAACGTGCCGCGCACAAGGCCTTCGAGCAGGCCGGTCTCGGTCCATCGGACGTCGACGTCTGCGAGTTCTACGACCCGTTCTCGTTCGAGATCATTCGCCAGTTCGAAGCGTTCGGCTTCTGCAAGCCAGGGGAGGGCGGAGACTTCGTGATGGACGGCCGCATACGCATCGACGGTGAGTTTCCGGTCGCGACGAACGGAGGGCTCCTCTCGTTCAGCCACGCGGGACTTGCCCAGCTGCTCCAGAAGGTCATCAGCGCCGTCCACCAGCTGCAGGGCCGCTGTCTGGAGGAACTGCGCGTGCCGGACGCGGAGGTAGCGATCGCGACGAACGGGGGAGCCGGCGCGCTCTTCTGCGACGTGATCCTCGTCGGGCGGGCGTGCTGAGGGTCCAGCGCTGCCGCGAATGTCAGACCTACGTCTTCATTCCCGAGCCGTTCTGCACAGAGTGTCAGAGCGAGGAGCTCGAGTGGGTGGAGAGCTCCGGCCGGGGCACGCTCTACAGCATGACGACCGTCTACCGACCGCAGCGTCTCGAGTTCGAAATTCCCTACACGGTGGCCATCGTCGAGCTCCAAGAGGGCTGGTACATGCTAACGAATCTCGTCGGCTGCCCACCCGAAGAGATGCGCGTCGGCATGCAGTTGGAAGTCACGTTCCGACGGATGTCGGACGAGGTGACCCTGCCGCTGTTCCGACCCCTCGCGGACTCCCAACCCGCGTAGCGCCGCTCTCCTGTGATAGTTTGGGTTCGGAAGGACACGCTTCACCGGAGGAGAGATGGACGTCGGCCTGCAACTGATTTTCTCGGCATACGGGTGGGAAGGCATCGCGGACCGACAAGTCTACGAGGAAGAGATCAGGCTCGCGTTGCTTGCGGAGGAGCTCGGCTTCAACGCGCTGTGGCCGGTCGAGCACCACTTCTTCGATTACGCGCTCTGCCCGGACAATACCCAGCTCCTGACCTATCTCGCGGCCCGCACGGAGCGCATCGATCTGGGTACGGCGGCCGTGATCATGCCCTGGAACGAATCGCTCCGTGTCGCCGAGAAGATCTCGATGCTGGACGAGCTCTCGGGGGGACGCGTACGCTTCGGTATGGGCCGCGGCTTGTCGCGGCGCGAGTACGCGCCGTTCCGCGGCATCGAGATGGATACGTCCCGCGAGCGCTTCGACGAGAGCGCCAAGATGGTCACGCGGGCGCTGGAGACGGGCTTCATCGAAGGAGACGGGCCGCACTACCCCCAGCCGCGTACGGAGATCCGCCCCCGCCCCTCGCGCAGCTTCAAGGGCCGGCTGTACGCGGTGGCCGGCTCCAACGACTCGGTCGATTCCGCCGCGCGCCTCGAAGCGCGCATGGTCATGTTCGCGGAGCGCCAGTGGGATCACCGGCTGCCGGGCATCGAGCGCTACCGAAAGTCCTATCAGGAGCTCCACGGTGTGGAGGCGCCTCCGCCGATGACGGCGGACTTCATGTACTGCGACAGCGACGGCGAGCGGGCCGTCGAGCGTGCGACGCAGTACATGGGCACGTACCTCGCAAGCCTGCTCGAGCACTACGAGCTGATGAACGAGCACTTCGGGGAGACCAAGGGCTATCAGGCCTACAGCCAGAATGCGGCGCGGCTGCGCGAGATCGGGGAGTCCGGGTTCCTCCGCGGATTCCTCAAGGCGAATGCCTTTGGCACACCCGACCAGATTCTCGCGACCCTGGAGAAGCGCCGCGCCGTGCTGGGGCCCTTCGAGCAGGCCACCTGCTTCCGCTTCGGTGGCGTCCCCATCGACGAGGCGGAGCGGGGTATGCGCTTGTTCGCGAAGGAGGTCCTCCCGGTCCTCCACGACTGGGACCAGGGCTAGCTTTGCGTTGGGCTATCCGGACCGCCCTGGCGCTGCTCTTGCTGGGGATCGTCGTGGCTGCGCCGAATGCTGCAGCAACCGAGCGCAAAAGCGTCGGAGAGATCCTGGAGTGCCTGCAGCGAACGCGGCCCCTCACGAACACGGTGCGAACGATCCGGCTGGTGAGCCAGGACCGCGTCGGTGAGGAGCACCTGTTGCGCGGCAAGGTGTACGGGGGTCTGTCGCGCACCGGCTTTCGTACCCTGCTGCTCGAACTCTCGGATCCGGAGAGCGTACGAGGCCTGACGGTGCTCATCACCGAGCGTACCGGAGCGAATCACATGTTCGTCTCCCCGGCCGGCCTGCCCGTCGTCAGGCAGATCCGAGGTGCGCCCGGGTCATCGAACCTGTTCGGAACCGACTTCTCCTACGAAGACCTGGAGCGGCTTTACGGGCTCGACCTGCCCTCCGAAACGCACAAGCTCGGGAGCAGCGAGACGCCGATGGAGGGTCGGCCGTTCTGGCTGCTCGAGACGACCCCCGACCAGGAGACGTCGAGTTACGAGCGCATCGTCTCGCTCATCGACGAGGAGACCTGCGTGCTGGTACGGGCCGAGATGTTCGAGTCGGGCTTCACGCCTCGCAAGATCCTGACCTCCAACCCGGACTCTGTGACCAGAGAGGGGTCCACGTGGGTGGCGCGCGACATCATGATTCGCGACCTGCGCGACGGGACGCAGACCCGGCTGGTCATCGACGACGTCGACCTAGCGGCCGAGCACGTTGGGGTCCCGTTCACTCCCGAGGAGCTCGAGCAGTACAAGCGCGCGCAGTCGAGGGCAGGGCAGAAGTAACGCACCGTTCTGGTCTCAGAGCGCGGCTGTCTGGGCCTGGTCCACTTCGGGGATGGCGTCTGCGAGCTCGACCGCTTCCTCGCGCTCCAGGACGGCCTCGTAAAGCGAGGCCAGCGTGAGGTCCCACAGGATTAGGGCCGGACAGATGCCGAGTCCGAAGGGAATGGCGCCCAGAAGAACCGCCGCCCAGCCACCGACGACGATCGCGAGGAGCTTCAGCGTCAGCCCCTCGGTCAGCTCGAAGCTCTCGCGGATCGCGCTCAGCGGGCCCAGGCCCTCGTCCAGGATCAGGTAGGGCACGAATCGCGTGCGCAGGTGGATGAGCAGCCCCGGGATCACGAACATGGACAAGCCGACGACAACCATGAAAAGGATCAAGGCGTTCGCGATCACCACGTCGCGATAGCGGTGGAACGAGGCCATCGCGTCCGCCGGCTCCGCGTCCTCGTCCCGGACGGCGTGCAGGCTGAGGTAGGCGAAGCCCCAGCGGAGCGGACGCGTGAACAGTACGGCCAGTAGCAAGCCCGACAGGGCGAGCTCGCCGCCGGAGAGCAGCGAGATGACGCAGATGCTGGCCGCGTGAACGCCAAAGCCGACGACTGAGAGTGACCCAAGATTCCCTTATTGGCTAACTTGGGAGCGTGGGGGAAGAGGTCATGTTCAAGGCGTATGTGCCGCAGCAGGGCGAGCTGCTACCGGCGCACGTGGGGGAGGCTCTGGATCCATCGGATCCGGCGCTGTTCATCGACGATTTGGTGGAGTCGCTGGATCTGCGGCGGTTCGAGAAGCGGTATCGCCGGCGTGGAGAGCGAGCCTTCCCGCCTCGGATGCTGTTGAAGCTGTGGCTTCTGGGGGCGGTCGTGGGCGTGTACAGCGGGCGGGAGCTTGCGCGACGGCTGCACTACGACCTGCGGTTTCGCTACCTCGCGGCTGGGCTACGACCGAACTTCCGGACGATCAACCGATTCCGGGACCGTCACCACAGGGACTTCCGAGAGGTGTTCTTGCAGACGCTGAAGGTGGCGCAGGCGATGGGGCTTGTGAAGCTCGGGCAGGTGGCGGTAGACGGCACGAAGATCCGGGCGAACACGTCGCGGTCCAAGGCGATGAGCCACGCGCGGATGCTGGAGGCGGAGGATCAGCTGAGCGACGAGATCGAGCAGATCGTGGCGCAGATGGACGAGCTCAACGCTGCGGAAGAGCAAGAGCACGGGGACGACGATGGCGGAGGTGGGCTTCCAGAAGAGCTACAGCTGCGCGAGCGACGACGGGAGCGGATCCGAGCGGCCCGGGAGCAGCTGGAGCGGGAGAAGGGGGAGAAGCTCGAAGCGAAGCACCAGAAGAGCTTCGCGGACCCCGAAGCGAACATGATGAAGACCGAGGGATCCTTGCAGTACTGCTACAACGCGCAGCTGGCGACGAGTGAGGACGGCCTGATCGTGGCGAACGAGCTGACAGAGAAGGCCAATGACTACGAGCAGTTGGAGCCCATGGTCGAGGCAATCGAGACGAACACGAGTCAGCGAGCGGAGATTCTGCTGGCCGACAACGGGTACCTGAGCGAGTCGAACCTGAAGGCGTTGGAACGGCGGGGACAACAGGCGTTGATCGCGGTCCGCGGGCGGAAGTCGTCCCGCTGGCCCAAGGGAGCCCGGGCGCAGCGGATGCACCGGATCTTACGACTGCCCTGGGCCCAGCAACGCTACGCGCAGCGGAAGACCCAGGCGGAGCGGCCGTTTGCCGAGATCAAGGCACGACAGCGGTTTCGGCGCTTCATGCTGCGCGGCCAGGAGAAGGTGACGGGAGAGTGGGACCTGGTGTGCTCGGGCTTCAACGTGATGGCGCTCTGCCGAGCGCAGATGGCGTGATCGGGCGGGTGCGGACCCGTTTCGCGCACGTCAGGCCCTGGATCTGACGCATATCTGTGTAGATCGACATCTACCGGCTACCTCGGACCCCCGTTGGCCCGTACATCGCTCCACGTCCAGTTGGGGGCCCTCGCTACAATCACCTCCGCCCACCCGAATCTTGGGTCACTCTCCTGGCCAACGATCTGCTGCGCTCGATCAGCGCAGGGGTGGATGGGCCTTCCTGCGCGTGATCGGTGTGATCGCGGTTGCGGTGGTGCCCAAAGGCGGAGGGGAATACGAGCAGGAGAGGGCTGGCGACGGTCCGCGCCTACCTATAGGTTACACCGCATGACATCTCCCAACAGCGAGCTCTTGAAGCCATCCAGCATCGATCCGCACAGGCTGGGGGCTGGAGTCATCTACCTCGGAGTACGCATCCTCTGACGCGGGTCATGTGACTGCGTGGTGAAGCCGATCTGTGTAGGTCGGGGCCTGTCCTCCGGAGGAGCGCTGCCCATGGCGAGGATGACGCTGCTGTCGCCCGAGATTCTGCGGTGAGAACGCTACCGCCGCGTCCGCTGGTGGAGCAGCAGTACCACGGCCCGCTGCCCTTCTATTCCGTCAGGGAGGAGAAGCTCGCCATCCTGTCTCTGGCAACCTTCGGGCTGTACCAGGTCTACTGGTTCTACAAGAACTGGGCGTTGGCGAAGGCACAGTACCGACCGAAGATCCACCCGCTCTGGCGTGCGATCTTCTCCCCGTTCTACTGCTTCTCCCTGGCCGCGAGCGTCGAGTGCGCGGCCAGGGCAGCGCGCGTGAGAAAGCGGGGGCGTCCCGTGCTGCTCGCGCTCAGCTACCTGGGGATCTGCGCCCTGGGATTCCTCGAGGGTCCCCTCGGACTGCTCTCTCTGTTCTCCTTCATCCCCTTGATCCCGATCCAGCGGCAGATCCAGCGGGTTCACGAGGCACTCCGGCCCGATCTCGACTCCACGGTTGGCTGGAGCATGGCCTCCTATGCGGCTCTTGTGATGGGGTTCGTCCCGTTCACGGTGGCCGCAGTCGCGCTGTTCGTCCTGCCCAGTGCCATCCTGCAGGAATCCGAGATCCCCTCGTCACACAGGTACGCGCTGGTCGAGGCGGGTGTCCTCGAGTGGGACGAGGACCTTCTGTACCTCTACACCACGGGCGTCTTTTCCGTCCTGGAGGGCGGAAGCTTGCTTACCGACCGTCGTGCCGTGAGCTACTCGTCGACTTATGGCGACCTGCGGATCGATGCCGCGGCCTATCGAGAGGTCGAGGACATCCAGGTGAAGCACTCCGGCACCCTGTTCGAGCCCACAGTGATCACCCTCACCACGACAATCGGAAAGCGGGTTCGCCTGGAGGTCTCGCGGATGGCGGGCCGCGACACCGAGTTCGTGACACAGCTGCGGCTCCACCTGCTGGACTCTCTCGACCTGTAGCCGCCACGGCCCTTGGATCGACGCGCCGCAGTCCTATAGTTCTGCCGCACGGATGTGTCCCGTCTGTAAAGAGCCGCTGGTGGCGGTCGAGCTCGACGGGGTCGAGATCGACCGCTGCATCCGCTGCGGAGGGACGTGGCTCGATGCCGGCGAACTTGAGATGATCAGCGAGCTGGCGGGCGTCCCGTCCGTCGCGCTCAGGCTGGCGCTCTCGGAGGATCGGAGCGGGCGCCGCACGCGTCGACGCTGCCCGCGCTGCTGGCGCAGGCTGCGCGAGATCCGGATCGGGGACGAGCGGCAGGTCGAGGTGGACCGCTGCCTGCGCGGCCACGGCTTGTGGCTGGACCGCGACGAGATGGAAGAGATCGTCCGGTCGTTTGCGAGCGGTGACGAGGGAGTGGTCGCGCACTTCTTTGCGGACCTCTACCAGAACGAGCTCGACGCAACGGAAGGGGGAGGCGGAGATGATGGGTACGAGCCTGTTTCTGGTGATCGTAGCGGCGGTGGCGCTGTGGCTGGTCGCGATGTACAACGGTCTGGTGCGGCTGCGGAACCAGGTGCGGAACGCCTGGTCCCAGATCGACGTTCAGCTCAAGCGACGCCACGACCTGATTCCCAACCTGGTGGAGAGCGTCAAGGGCTATGCCACTCACGAGCGGGGCACGCTCGAAGACGTGGTTCAGGCGCGCTCCCGGGCGGTGTCGGCCACGGGCGTTGGCGAGCAGTCGCAAGCCGAGGCCGAGCTGTCGAGCGCGCTGGGCAGGCTGATGGTGGTGGTCGAGCAGTATCCTGACCTCAAGGCGAATCAGAATTTCCTCAGCCTGCAGGAGGAGCTGACCTCGACCGAGAACAAGATCGGCTTCTCGCGACAGCACTACAACGACTCGGTCATGACCTACAACACCCGGGTCCAGAGCGTCCCGCAGAACATCCTGGCCGACACCTTCGGGTTCGAGGAGGAGGAGTTCTTCGAGATCGAGATCGCTGACCAACGGGAGGTCCCGCAGGTCAAGTTCTGATCGATGTGGGAAGCGATCCGGGCGAACACCCGGCGATCCAGGTTTCTGATCGGTCTGATGGGGTTCATCCTCGTCGGGCTCGGCTACCTGGTCGGTGCCGTCTACGGGGGGCCTCAGGCGGGCGCGTGGGGGGCAGGGGGCGCGCTCGGGGTCTGGCTCGTGCTGCTGATCACCGCGCTCGGAGCCGGAGAGCGGGTCTTGATGCTCGGCGCCCGAGCAAGGCGGGTCGAGAAGGAGGACGTGCCCCGGCTTTGGAACATTGTCGAGGAGATGACAATCGCTTCGGGGCTGGGCACGCCTCCGAAGATCTACGTGATTGATGACGACGTCCCGAACGCGTTCGCCGCAGGTCGCAAGCCCGAGAGCTCCTGCGTTGCGGTCACCTCGGGGTTGTTGAAGCGCCTCAACCGGGACGAACTGCAGGGCGTGATCGCCCACGAGATCGGGCATGTCAGGAACCACGACGTGCGCTTCATGACCATTGCAGGGGTGATGCTGGGCAGCGTGGTCATCATCTCCGACATCTTCCTGCGCTCGCTGTGGTACGGCGGGGGGCGCCGTAGCGGTGGAGGGAGGGGTGGGGGGCAGGGGCAGCTGATCCTCGTGGCGGCGGCGATTGCCGTTGCGATCCTGGCGCCCGTCTTCACCCGCTTGCTGTACTACGCCTGCTCGCGAGGGCGGGAGTACCTGGCGGACGCCTCCGCTGCTCGCTTTACCCGCTACCCAGCGGGCCTGGCCTCGGCGCTGGGGAAGATCTCGCGCGGCATCGGGTCTCGCAAGAACGTGCCGCGCGCGCTGGCCCCCATGTACAGCATCAACCCGCTCCAGGCGATCGACTCGTGGCAGCTGTTCTCCACTCATCCCCCGACCGACAAGCGCATGGCCATCCTGCGCTCGATGGGGGGCAACGCGGGCTGGAGGGACTACGAGGCCGCTTACCAAGAGGTCGTTGGTGGCAAGGCGTGCCTGGATGCGCGCACCTGCTTCTCCGAGCAGAGCGTTGCGGCGCGAGCGCCTCAGGTGGAGCCGGAAGCGAGGACGGATGCGGTCGAGCGCGCCAGAGAGGTCATCGATCTGCTCGACCGGATGGCGGGCTTCGTGGCGATCGCGTGTCCATGCGGCGTGCACATCAAGGCTCCTCCTGGGCTCCGAGCTCCATCGATCCGCTGCACCCGCTGCGGGCGCCAGCACGCCATCCCGAGGGCCGAATCAGGGGGCGCCTCCGCCGAGTCCGACAGGTCCATGCAGTACCGCCGCACGAGCGAGGGCTGGGAATCCTTCCAGTGCGTTTGCGGCCACTCGCTGCAGCTGAGCCCCGCGTTCCAGGGCAGAAGACTGGAATGCCCGCACTGCAAGCGCTCGATCGCGATCGTCTCCGCGCAGAGCTAGCCGCTACAGTGGGTGGCGTCGCATGGAAGCGGAATACAGGCTCGCCGCCATCGTTTCTGCCGACGTGGTTGGCTACAGCCGACTCATGTCCGAGGACGAGGACGCCACCGTCCGCACGCTCCGCGCTTACCGCGACGAGATCGGGCTGCTGGTGGAGCAGCATCGCGGCCGTGTCGTGGACTTCACGGGGGACAACCTGCTGGCGGAGTTCCCGACCGCCATCGATGCCGTGCGCGGAGCCGTCTCCATCCAGCGCGTGATATCTGCCAGGAACGCGGACCTGGAGGAAGCGCGCCGTATGAACTTCCGCATCGGCGTGCACCTGGGTGATGTGCGGGTGGAGGGCGAGCGGATCTACGGTGACGGCGTCAACATCGCGGCTCGGCTCGAGGGGCTCGCGGAGCCCGGCGGGATCTGCATCTCCGCGACCGTGCACGAGCAGGTGCGGAACAAGCTCGGGGTCGGCTACGAGGATCTCGACGACCAGAACATCAAGAACATCCCGGATCAGGTCCACGTGTTTCGGGTGAACCTCGACGCGCCGGCAGCGCCGAGCTCCGTCGCTTCCCGCGGGTCCCGGCTCCGCGCCGCGGCCTTCGCGCTGGTGGTCGTGATCGCCGCGGGAGGCGCGCTTGTCTGGCGATCCCTCTCGGAGCGAGCCCAGGTACCGATGAGGGACGTCCCCTCCCTGGTGGTTCTGCCCTTTACCAACATGAGCGGCGATCCGGAGCAGGAGTACTTCTCGGACGGCCTGACCGAGGATCTGATCACCGACCTCTCGAAGATCTCCGGTCTCCTGGTGATCGCGCGAAACTCCGCCTTCACGTACAAGGGGAAGCACGTGCGCGTCGAGGATGTCGGGCGCGAGCTCGGGGTGGCCTACGTGCTCGAGGGCAGCGTCCGCCGTGCGGACGACCGGGTGCGCATCACGGCGCAGCTCGTCGAGACGGCGAACGGCCACCACCTCTGGGCGGAGCGCTACGACCGCCGCCTGCAGGACATCTTCGCGCTGCAGGACGAGGTCGCGCGAGAGATCGTCGGCGCGCTCGAGGTCCGGCTCTCCGACAGCGAGGCCGTGCAGGTCGAGCACCTGCCGACTACGAACCTGGAGGCCTACGATGCCTTCCAGCGCGCGCTGGTCTACAGCCGGCGCATGGGTCCGGACGCGAATCTGCGGGCCCAGGAGCTGGCACGGCGCGCCATCGAGCTGGATCCCGAGTTTGGCCTCGCACACGCCTTGCTCGGCGGCGCGCTGATGAGCTCGTGGATGCTCCAGATCACCGAAGACCCCGCCACGATGAAGCGTGCGGAGAGACTCGCCGAGCGAGCGCTGGAGCTCGACGACACGGAGCCGGGCTCGCTCGCTGTCGCGAGCGAGATCTATGCTCTACGCGGGCACACGGATGGCGCGATGGCCACAGCGAAGCGGGCAGTGGCCCTCGCTCCCGGCAGCGCACGGGCGCACGGCGCGCTCGGGAACGCGCTTTCGCGAACGGGCCAACAGGAGGAGGCGAAGCAGGCGTTTACGACCGCGCTGCGTTTGGATCCCCTGGATCCGATGGCCGCGTTTCGGGTGGCCGCGGCGCACTTCCTGGACGACGAGCACGAGCTGGCGATCGCGGTCCTGCGAGGCGCGATCGCCCACACCCCCGACTTCCTTGGTCTCCACGGACTACTATCGATCAACTATGCGGAGCTTGACAGGATGGCAGAGGCGCGGGCCGCGCTGGCCGAGCTGGAGAGAATCAACCCGGACTTCACGGTGGAAGAGCTCGACAGCAGGAACCTCGTGGGCGTGGACCCGGAGTTCCGGAGTCGGATGGTTGCCGCGGCCCGGAAGGCGGGGATGAAATCACGGGAGGCGGAGTGAGAGCCGTCCTGTGCGAGAAGCTGGGTGGACCCGAGAGCCTGGTCGTTCGAGACATCGATCCCCCGGGCAGCCCGAAGGAGGGAGAGGTCAAGGTCGCGCTACAGGCGCGAGGCGTGAGCTTCGTCGACGTCCTCCTGGTCGCCGGCGAATACCACGTGAAGCCAGAGCTTCCCTTCGTTCCGGGCGGTGAGGCCGCCGGGGTCGTCACCGAGGTCGGGTCCGGAGTCGAGGGGCTCCGAGAAGGCGATCGCGTCCTCACTTCCGGTGGCTGCGTCGAAGAGGTGGTGCTGGATGCGAAGCGCGTTACGCTCATCCCTGACTCCGTCAGCATCGAAGCCGCGGCGGCGTTTCGCGCCAACTACACCACCGCCTACTACGGTATGCAGCGCGGCCACCTCGAGGCTGGCGAGGTGCTGCTCGTGCACGGCGCTGGAGGCGGGGTCGGTCTTGCGGCAGTGGACGTCGGGAAGCTGCTCGGCGCGACCGTGATCGGGACGGCGAGCACGGACGAGAAGCTCGCGGTCGTGAAGCAGCTTGGCGCGGATCACACGATCAACTACACGGACGGCTTTCGCGAGCAGGTGAAAGAGCTCACCGGGGGTCGGGGTGCGAACGTCATCTTCGATCCCGTCGGCGGCGACGTGTTCGACGAATCCATGCGCTGCATAGCTCCTTATGGCCGCATCCTGATCATCGGCTTTGCCGCCGGCCGCCCCGCCCTGGCAAAGACGAACCACCTGCTAGTCAAGGATGCCTCCGCGATCGGCTTCACCATCGGCGCCCTGAGCCGCCACGACCCCGCCCGGGCCGAGCGCAACTTCGAGATCCTGATGGCCTGGCTGGCGGCAGGCAGGCTACACCCGTACATCTCCCACAAGCTCCCGCTCGAAAAGACCGCCGAGGCCCTCCAACTCATCATCGACCGCAAGGTCATCGGCAAAGCCCTCCTGATCTAGGTCGACCCGCGAGGATCTCGCCGAACACTCCCGGTTCTCAGCGCGACGGCGGGACGACCCGCTCGCCCGTGAACTGATTCACGTACACCTTCCAGGGGTAGTGGTCTCCCTCTCCGAGGGAGCCCACCACACGCAGGTGCTGGGTGAGCGCAAGGCGCCAGCGATCACTCCGATTCGGCGGCGTCATGTGGGGCGTCTTGCCGTGGTGAAAGGTGGCCCCGCCCAGCTGGATGGGACAGGCGATGACACGTGCGCTCTCCGGCTCGCAGTAGAGCAGGTCGCTCTGGAAACCCGGGGGCTGGTGGTGCTCGAGCACGCCGTCGCGATGCCCGCGATCGATGAAGTGCATGCAGCCGTTCGCCTCGTCGACGTCCTGCAGGGGCAGCCAGCACGTGATCCCGCGATCCTCGAGGTTGCGGCCCCAGTAGCCCTCGTCCTGATGCCAGCGCATGCGAGCACCCTCGCGCGGAGGCTTGCACAGGTACTGGTCGTACCAGAACTCGATGGGCCGGCCCATCAGAGCCGCGGCGAATTCCACCGCCCACTTGCGAAAGGGTGCGTCGGCGATCTCCGGCCAGGCGCGCGTAGGACTACTCTGCACGAGCCGGAACTCGCGCTCCTCGCGACTCCTGCCTTTCTCCCAGGTCCAGTCGAATGCAAAACGGTGCTTGTGCGTCAGGATCTTCTCGCAGCGCGCCTCGAGCTCGGCCAGGTCCGCAGGGTCCGCTGCTCCCCCCACGACCAGGTAGCCGTGCTCCCGGAAGAACTCGATGTTGGCAGGGCTGGGGGTCGGATACGGCAAGCGGCGGCTCCGACCGCATGATAGCGGGGCACGTGGCCTGGCTGAAACCATTCGCCCGTTCTTGCGTCCAACAGATGTGCAGGTGGAGGCGTGCGATGCGAACGGGTCTTGACAGTCTGGCCATGCGATACCGGGGGAGCGGCGTCGCATCCACAGCTTTGCTCCTGGTCGGGCTGAGTCTGCTCGCTGTTGGTCGTCTCTGTCCCTACGTCTAGCGAGGCGTCTCCGCCCGTCCGCGTCCAGTTTGCCCACGGCCTCGAGGGCAGCCCTGAGGGCGCCAAGGGAAGGCTCTTCGCTGAGCACTTCATGGCCTGCACACCCGCCATGGACACTCGCGATTTCGAGGCGTGCGTCGAGCTTCATTCGGAGGCCCTCGTGTCCTGTCGGCCCGACGTGCTCGTCGGCTCTTCCTTCGGGGGTGCTGTCGTGGCGGAGCTCCTGGCGCGTGAGCTCTGGAGTGGTCCCACGCTCCTGCTGGCGCAAGCCGCGTTGCGGCGAAGCCCGTCGCAACGCCTCCCGCTGGGTGTGAGGGTCTGGCTCGTCCACGGCACTCGAGACGAGGTCATCGATCCGGAGGACAGTCGCCGACTGGCCGAGACCGGCTCGGCAGATCGTGTGCGCCTGATCGAGGTCGACGACGATCACTCGCTGCACGAGAGCATCCGCGACGGTACGCTGCTCGACTGGGTGCGGCAGCTCGCACGGGCGTCCTGACGCAAACGCCACAAGAGCGGCGCGCGACCGCTCGCGCGCCGGGACCCGCAAGACGGGCCGCCAAGCCGCGCCGGATTTAGCGCCATGTAACGTGGTTCGGGGTAGAGTGGTCCCAGGGATGGGCCCCGATACATGAGCTGCGCGAGCTGCGGACGCGAGAACCGGGACGGGACGCGCTTCTGTGGCTCCTGCGGCGCGGCGCTCGCCTGGGCCTGCGCAGCTTGCGGTGCTAGTGCCGAGCCGGAGGATCAGTTCTGCGGTGCCTGCGGGCGACCGCGCCAGGGCGGGCTGGCAGCCGACGTAGCGAGGGAGCGCGATCCTCGCTCGTACACTCCAAAGCACCTGGTCGACAAGATCTTGGGCACTCGCTCTGCCCTCGAAGGCGAGCGAAAACAGGTGACGGTGCTCTTCGCAGACGTGAAGGGCTCGATGGAGCTCGCCGCGCAGGTCGACCCGGAGGAGTGGCACGCAATCCTGGATCATTTCTTTCAGATCCTCGCCGACGGCGTGCACCGCTTCGAGGGAACGGTCAACCAGTACACCGGCGATGGGATCATGGCGTTGTTCGGAGCGCCCATCGCCCACGAAGACCACGCGCAGCGCGCCTGCTACGCGGCGCTTTGGCTGCGAGACGAGCTGCGTCCGTACGCCGATGAGCTGCGCCGCACGCGGGGCCTCAACTTCTCCGTGCGCATGGGCCTCAATTCCGGCGAGGTAATCGTCGGAAAGATCGGCGACGACCTGCGGATGGACTACACCGCGCAGGGTCACACGGTCGGTCTGGCGCAGCGCATCGAGCAGCTCGCCTCTGCCGAGAGCTGCTACCTGACCGAGGCGACCGCCCGCCTGGTGCGCAGCTTCTTCGAGCTTCATGCTCTGGGTGGGTTCGAGATCAAGGGCAACCCTGAGGCGGTGCCGGTGTTCGAGCTCGCGAGTGTGGGCAGCTCTCGCACGCGGCTCGAAGACTCGGAGGCGCGAGGGTTCTCGCGCTTCGTGGGACGCGAAGCCGAGATCGAGACCCTGGACCGAGCGCTGGCCGAGGCGCTCGAAGGCCGGGGTCGTGTCTTGGGCGTGGTGGGAGCCGCAGGCCTCGGAAAAAGCCGGCTCTGCGTCGAGTTCCTGATGCACTGCAGGAAGCGCGATCTCGACGTGCACCGAACCTACTGCCCGTCGCATGCGAGTGCGCTCCCCTTCGTTGCCGTTCGAGAGCTGCTGCGCGGAGTGTTCTCGATCAGCGAGGCGGACTCGGAGGACGATGCACGCAAGAAGATCGCGGGCACGCTCGTACTCCTGGGTGACGTGTCACCCGAGCTCCTGCCGTACGTGTTCGACTTTCTCTGGCGTGGGCGAGCCGGAAGATCGCGCGCCCGCGCTCGATCCCGCCGAGCGCCGAAGGAGCCTATTCGAGTTCCTCGCGCAGCTCGTGCGCGCAAAGAGCGAACGTTCGGGTACGGTCCTCTTCTGGGACGACGTACACTGGATCGATCCGGGCAGCGACGATGCCCTGGCCCAACTGGTCGATGCGGTCCGTGACACGCGTACGCTACTGCTGCTCAACTACCGCCCCGAGTACGACGCGCGCTGGATGAGCGATCCGCACGTGGCCCGGCTCGAGCTGGAGCCCCTGGGGCGCGAGGCCCTGGCGGCCCTGCTCGACGATCTGCTCGGCAACGACGTCTCGCTCGGAAAGCTGCGCGAGCAGATCACGGAGCGGACGCAGGGGAATCCCTTCTTCACGGAAGAGGTGGTGCAGGCCCTCGTCGAATCCGATGCGCTGGTGGGCGGGCGCGGCGCGTATCGACTGGGATCTCCGGTCGAGACGCTAGAGATCCCCGCAACCGTGCAGCCGATCATCGCGGCGCGTATCGACCGCCTGGGAGACACAGAGAAGCGTGTGCTTCAGATCGCGGCGGTAATCGGCAAGCAGTTTCCCGAGCCCCTCCTCAACCGCATCTCGGCGCTCTCGGACGCCGACTTCGCGGCGGCACTTATCGCGCTTCAGGACGGGAATTCCTGCACGTCGAAACGCTTTTCCCCGAAGTGGAATACGCCTTCAAGCATCCCCTGACTCAGGAGGTCGCCTACGACTCCCAGCTCCAGTCGACTCGCTCGCGCACGCACGCGGCGGTCGCGCGGGCGCTCACGAATACGGACCGGGAGAAGCTGGGCAAGAGCGCGTCGCTGATCGCCTTCCACTTCGAGCGGGCGGACAGACCGGTTGATGCTGCGCTCTGGCACCTGCGGTCGGTCGAGTGGCTCTCCGGGCACGATCTCGACTCGACGGTCCGTGCGTTCGAGCGGGCCCGGGAGCAGGCGGCCCGCGCCGAGGACCGCGGCAAGGCGGCGCGACTCCAGCTGGCGGCCTGCATCGACTGATCGGTCCGCTCGCGACGCAGAATCGCCCGGAGCCCGAGTTGCGCGGCATCTTCGAGGAGGGCTGCACTCTCGCGCAGGAGCTCGACGACCGCGCTGCGCTCCTGGCCCTGTACGTGCTGCAGGGAATCCACGCACAGAGGAGTGGAGACCTGGAGGAGCACGAGAGGCTGCTGGCGGAGGCCCGGCGCGTCGCGCCGGATGACGACCCGACCTCGCGCTTCGTGCTGGCCCTGCAATCGGGCTTGAGTCGGTCCAAGCGCGGCGAGGCACGCGCGGCACTGCAGGAGTTCGACTCGGTCGCGGACCTGGACCTTCCGACCATCGAGGCTGGCGGCGGGAGCGCGGCCGTGGGTGCCCTCACGCTTCGCGCGGCCTACGCGGAGTACTTCGTGAACCGCGGTGGCACGCTCATCCAGCTTGGGCGCTACGACGACGCGGAGCGGGCCCTGGATCGAGCGGCGGAGCTGGGAAAGCAGCATCGCCTGGCGGCTGCCGAGATCGGCGCGCTGTCGACGCGTGCAAACCTGGCGAAGGCTCGGGGGGACGTCCAGGCCTCGCTGCAGATCGGCTCCGAGCTCCTCGAGCGGACCGATCGCCTCGGAAGCCCGGTGTGGGCGGGAATCGCCCAGGCCAGCATGGGGGCCGCACACTTGCTTGCCGGGGATGCGCGTGCAGCGGTCGAGGCTCTCGAGCGCGGCCTCGCGATATGCAGGGACCAGGGCCTGCTGATGGATGCGGAGGTGCCGGCCCTCTACGACCTCGTCCGTGCCCACTTGAGCCTGGGCGATGTTGGCGCAGCCCGAGAGGCGGCGCGTGAGTCCCTGGCCTGGGCCGAGCGCACCCACGACCTTGGCCACTCGATCCGGGCCAGGCTCGGCGAGGCCTTGGTCGCGCTGCGCGATGAGGGCGGGCCGGATGCGGCGGAGGCGGCGCTCGCCGAGGTGGAGGATCTGATCGACCGGACGGGCAACCAGCTGTGGGCTCCCACCGCTCTAGAGATCCGCGCTGAGCTCGCGAGCGCAAAAGGCAGGACCGCGGAGAGCGCTGCTGCGCTGAAGGAGGCGCAGCGTCTCTACACCGAGCGGGGAGCGATCGGGCACGCGGAGCGCATCGCGAGACAGCTGACCGCTAGTGCTCGGTAGCGAGGCGCTAGGCGCACGCAGCGCGCTCCTGAAGCCAGACTCAGTTCGCGTCGGCCGAGGGATCGACCGCCGCGCTGGCGAAGTCGACATAGGTCGGTGACGACCAGGCCCGTTCCTCGTTCTCCGCCAGGCAATCCTCCTGGTAGGGAACGTGGACGCAGGGGTCGATCTCGATGCAACGTTCGGCCTCGTCGTACTCGCAGCGCAGGTTCGCCGCGTTCACCGCGAGGCTCGGCTCCTCGATGGCCCGTACGTAGTAAACGGTGTCGCGTCTGACCTCGGTGAAGTCGGGATCGGAGAACTCGATCATGCAGCCCGCGGGATCGGGCTCGCAGCTATAGATGCGCCAGGGGTCCTCGATCAGCTCGCGGACGGGCTCGCCCGGCGTGGCCTGGGGTCGGATGCGGACCACCTCGATCCGGTTGATCAACCTCCTGCTGTCGCCGGGGTTGTAGCACTGCCCGCGACACAGATGCTCGAGTCGCTCGGGGCGGAGCGCAGCGACGGAGTATTCAGGACAGCCCGGCTGCTGCTCGAGCGATCCGACGGCGCGCACGCGAAAGCGGGGAGTGTCGCTGGTTATGATCTCGCTTCCCATCGGATTGGACTCGTCGCCCACGGCGTTCAAGAGGTCGAACCAGAGCAGGATGCGGGGGCCGCTGGTGCCATAGACCTCGTTGCGGCGCAGAGCGTCCCAGACCGCCTCTCGCCTGCGGCCCTCGGAGTGTGCTGCAACGAGCCCGCCGGTGAGAAAGAAGGAGCTGCCGCGCTCCAGCTCGATTCGCTGGAAGAATCCCGTCTTCCTGTCCCCCGCATCTCTGACCCGCTCCGAGCGTGCAGCCCGCTCGTCGGGATCCTGACCCGAGCGTGGAGCGCTGTACGCCTCCGTCATCTCGCGGCGGTCGAATTCCTTGAAGCCCGTGCCGGGTCGGGCTGTGTGGCTGTCGCTCGAGGCCATGAATCCGAAGCGGAAGCGCAGCGGCCGCTCGGGGTCCTCGAAGCTCGTCCTCGCCAGCGTGTATTGAACGGAGCTGCGTGGGCGGAGGTTGAAGGCCGGGAGGAAGCAGTCCTTGCACTGGCCCGCGTCGAGCCACTCCTCGATCAGGGTGCCGGGCACGGTCTTCCAGCCCTGGATACCGGCGTCGACATAGTTCTGGCGGGCCTCGACCGCCCGCGCTTCACAATTCGGATCCCCCGCGGCCTCGCAGCGCGACCGGATGATCTCACCCGCCCGCCAGCACGACGGCAGATAGCTCTCGGACGGCTCGGGGCAAGAAGGACGCCCGTTCTCGTCGAACAATACGGCGCGCCAGTCCCTGTACTCCTCGGAGTTCCCATGGCCCGAGAACACCTCGATCATGGTCTGGCGCTCCGGGTCGTGCATGGAAGAGCTGAGCTGCTTGTCCCAGCTCGATCCGGGCGGCGTGTAGAAGCCCCAGGCGGTGCCGTGAGGGATCACCAGGGCCGCGGACCCCCAGTCGTCGAGCTTTGCGAAGAGCTCGGCCGGCGTCTCGGCCACTTCCTGACAGGTTCTGGGCAGCTCGCGGACCGGTACTCCTTCCGGGCAGCGCTCCCGGTTGGTCAGCTCGCTGAAGTACGTTGCAGCATCGAGGTAGGCACCGTCACGAGACATGAGCGCGGGGACGATGAATGGGGGAATGCTCGAGGTGATGGGAATCGCGGTAACGATGCCCCCGGCAGCGATGGGACGTACCGGCACCTGATCCTGGCCAAGATCGCGCAGTACGACGTTCTTGTGTCCGTAGTGATCCTCCGGCGTAAACCCGACCTGTGTCCACTCCCAGCCGAGGAAAGCGACGACATCGGGGTCCGCCGGATCCCCTGCGACCGCGTTGCACTGACGAATGGAGTCGATCGTCTCCTCCCAGTGCTCCGCGGTGAGCCCGACGGCGTGATCGTTGATGGACCAGAAGTCCAGGGCCGAGCAGTAGCGTGCGAAGTCACAGGCGTCGGCGGGTGGATGGGCCCCCTCGCCCTGTACCAGGGGAAGACTCCACTGAAACGCGTCGGGTGAGAACGTGGAGGTCTCCGAACAGGATCTGCTTGGGCTGCGCGACTCCCACAAAGGCCGCCGAGGCGCGCTGAAACGAGCTTCGCGCCTCGAGCAGCGCCTTCGGGATCGGCACCTCGGTAACCTCTCCCGGGCCTTGATGCGCGCCCAGCCTGCCGCTCTGCACGACCCAGTGGGCGATCCCGGCCAGGCTTAGCAGCAGCAGGAGCAGGACGCCGAGCGCGCGCATTATCTCCTGTCCGTGGAGAGGGGCCCTACCATGTCCATGGCGCGGGCCAGTCTACCAGAAGGAGCCTGACAGACTGCCGCTTCTGGTAGCATCGCCGGTCGTTGGAGGGACCTTTGTGAAGACACTGGCCGACGTGATCCGCACCCGCGCGAGCGAACACCCCGAGCTGCAGGCCATCTGGCATGAGGGTCGAGAGACCAGCTATGCCGAGCTCGATCGCCGTTCGAACCAGGCCGCCAACGCCCTGATCGCGGCGGGCGTGCGGCCGGGGGATCGAGTCTGCTTTCTCGACAAGGGCCATGATCAGGCGCTGGAGGCCATCCTCGGGCTTGCGAAAGCGGGGGCCGTATTCACGCCGGTGAACTACCGACTCGCTCCACCGGAGATGGCTTTCGTGATCAAAGACGCCGAGGCGACCATGCTCCTGGTAGGGCAGGAGTGCGCGGAGGCGATCCATCCGATCGAGTCGGAGCTCAGCCAGCTGCGCGCGATCGTGCGCTGGGGGGAGGGCCCGGACTCCTGGCAGCCTTACGGAAGCTGGCGCGACGCGCAGGGAGACACGGACCCGCGGCTCGACAACGCGGAAGAGGACACGGTCTGGCAGCTATACACCAGCGGTACCACGGGCCGACCCAAGGGCGCGGAGCTCACGAACGCGAACCTGCTGCACATCTGCGCCGCCGGCCAGAAGGGCTTTGGTGGCATCGAAAGGGGCGACGTTGCATTCGTGTGTATGCCACTGTACCACATCGGTGGATCGGGGTATGCGCTCGGGGTGCTCTACAGCGGCGCCTCCATGGTGATCACGCGCGACTTCGTGCCGCCGCAGGTCCTGAAGCTGCTTGCAGAGCGTCGCGTGAAGCACGCGCTATTCGTCCCCGCCATGCTGAGCTTCCTGTTGCAGACGCCGGGCTGCGAAGGCACCGATTTCTCTCAGCTGCAATCGATCCTGTATGGGGCTTCGCCCATTCCTCAGGACCTGCTCAGCCGCGCGCTCGAGGTCTTTGGCTGCTCCTTCATCCAAGGCTACGGACTGACCGAGACGACGGGAGCGGTCACGCTGCTCCCTGCCGAGGACCACTTGCGCGGCGGCAAGCGGCTGCGTTCTTGCGGACGTCCCATGGAAAATATCGACATTCGCGTCGTGAACGCGGCCGGAGAGCCGTGTCCGGCGGGTGAGGTGGGCGAGATCGTCATCCGCGGCCCCGCGGTGATGAAGGGCTACTGGAAGCGTCCGAAGGCCACCGCCGAGTCGATCCGCGATGGCTGGTTTCACAGTGGAGACGCTGGCTACTTTGACGAGGATGGCTACCTATTCATCCACGACCGCGTAAAGGACATGATCGTCTCGGGCGGCGAGAACATCTATCCTGCAGAGGTCGAGAGCCTGCTCTACTCCCACTCGGCCGTTGCCGACGTCGCGGTGATCGGCGTTCCCGACGAGCGCTGGGGCGAGACCGTGAAGGCGGTCGTGGTGCTGGAGTCCGGCGCCAGCGCCTCTGCTGCGGAGATCATGGAGTTCTGCGAGGGGAAGATCGCCGGCTACAAGCGACCGCGTTCGGTGGACTTTGCAGACGAGCTCCCGCGCAACCCGACCGGGAAGATCCTGAAGCGGGAGCTGCGCGAGAAGTACTGGGAAGGACACAGCCGACGCGTGAACTGAATCGAGGCGATGTGTGCAGCAGACGAGGAGGAAGACGTGTCATCCGCAGAGCTAGACGAAGAGGTACTGGAGCAGCTCCGCGCCCTGGACACTCCGACGGTGTGCAACGCGCTAGAGGTCGTCGCGCCCGAGCGCAGGGCAACGGGGTTCACGACAGAGCCGCTGGTGTGTGCCGCGCCCGAGCTGCCCGCGATGGTGGGCTACGCGCGCACGGTGACGATCCGCGCGGTGGAGCCCTCGGACCGTTCGCGGTCGGACGCCGCGCACAGACAGCTGGCCTATTACGAGTACGTCAGCTCGGGACCACGCCCGGGAATCTGCGTGATTCAGGATCTGGACGACGGTCACGCGGGCTTCGGGGCCTTCTGGGGAGAGGTCCACACGCACGTTCATCGGGGCCTGGGCTGTGCGGGCGTCGTGACGAACGGGTCCATTCGGGATCTAGATGACCTGGCAGAGGGCTTCCAGCTTCTCGCCGGGAGGATCGGCCCGTCGCATGCTCACGTGCACGTCGTGGACTTCGGCGTGCAGGTGACTGTCGCCAACATGTGCGTATCTTCCGGGGACCTCATCCATGCGGACCGCCACGGGGCCGTCACGATCCCCCTGGAGGTCGCAGAGGAGATCCCCGCCGCTGCGGCGCTCGTGGGGCGACGCGAGGCCGGCATCATCGAGGCATCGAAGCGCCCCGACTTCGATCTGGCCAAGCTGCGCGAGGCCATGCAGAAGTCCGCCGACATCCACTAACGACGCGCTCCACGGCAGGAAGGATCCGGTTCCACCCACCTGACAATGAGTGTAGGCTAGTGCCATGCGCGTTCGCTTCTGGGGCACCCGGGGATCCATCGCGAAGCCGGGGCGAACGACGCTGCGCTATGGGGGGAACACCTCTTGTGTGGAGGTGCGCTCCGACGCTGGCACATTGCTGGTTCTCGACTGTGGTACGGGCGCTCACGGGCTCGGAGCCGAGCTCACGTCGCGCAGCCGCGGTCGTCTGCGCGGCTCCCTGCTGATCGGCCACACCCACTGGGATCACATTCAGGGTTTCCCCTTCTTTGCCCCCCTCTTCGCGTCTGGCAGTGATTGGGAGATCTATGCGCCCGGTGGACGTGGGCGTTCGCTGGAGAAGGCCCTCGAGGGGCAGATGGCCTACGAGTACTCTCCGATCGCGATGGAGTCTGTGAGTGCGAACCTCCGCCTCCACAACCTGACCGAGGGTGCGTTCGAGCTCGGCAGCATCCGCGTCACGACCCAGTACCTGAATCACCCGGCCCTTACCCTTGGCTACCGGCTCGAGGCCGACGGCGCCACGCTCGTTTACGCAACCGACCACGAGCCGCATTCCCTCCACCCGCTGAACGCCCCCCCCTGGTGCGGAGCCGGTACACCACGAGGACCGGCGGCACGTACGCTTTCTCGAAGACGCGGATCTTGTGATTCACGATGCTCAATACACACTCGAAGAGTTCCCTGCGAAGTCAGGTTGGGGGCACACACCGGTGGAACGGGCGGTGGACTACGCGATCCTCGCCAGGGCAAAGCGACCGGCGCTGTTCCACCATGATCCGAGTCGGGATGATCATGCAGTGGACGAGCTCCGCGCGCTCGCTTCGGAGCGCGCGAGCCGCGGGGACCACGTCCCCCAGGTCTTTGCAGCAGCAGAGGGCGAGGTCATCGAGCTAAGCGGTGACCGGCCCGCGGAGCGCGCACCCGTCTCGGCGCAACCCTCGGCGTTGCTCTCCACCGCTTCGCGTCCTCCCAGTACGGTGCTCATCGTAGAAGACGATCCGGACATGGCGGCCCTTCTGGAGGCGGCCTTGCGACCCGAGGGAGTCCGGCTGCTGCATGCAGGCGACGGCGAGACCGGCCTCAAGCTCGCACGCCAGGAACGACCTTCCCTGATTCTGCTCGACCTGACGCTCCCAGCGCACAACGGCATCGAGGTCTGTCGAACGCTACGCGCGGATCCGGACCCCCACATGGTCGACGTTCCGATCCTGATCTTGACCGGCACCAAGCTGGAAGAGAACGATCTGGTCGAGGCGTTCCTGGCCGGGGCGACCGACTACCTGCTGAAGCCGGTCAAGCCGAGCCTGGTGCGCTCCCGGGTCAGAGGCTGGCTGTCGCGCACGGTGCCTTAGCGAGCCGGGTCCATCCCCCCATCGAGCGAGGCACGAGCGAGGCTCAGCGCGTGGTCCAGCTTCGCCCACTCTGAGGCGTCACGCGGGCCGTCCTCGAGTATCTTCAAGAGGGCGTGGTCGATGGTCTCCAGTGCGGCTCCGACGTCTGCAAAGCCGTAGGATCCCGCCGTCCCCTTGAGTGTGTGCGCAAGCCGCTGCGCGCTCCGGGCATCCGCCTCGGAAGCTCCGGCCGCCCTCGCAGTTCGGAGTGCGGTGGCGAGCTCCGCCAGTCGTCCTGGCAGACGCTCGGCGTAGGACTCGCGTAGCGCGTCGAGCTCTGGCGCTGCAGGGGTTGCGTCTTGCTCCGTTCCGCCGAGGATCCGCTTTACTGCCGCAGCCAGCTGCTCGGGGTCGTAGGGTTTGCGCAAGAAGCCGTCGATGCGGAGCGAGCGAAACTGCTGGCTCACATGGTCCTCGTCGTAGCCGCTCGACAGCAGCACCTTGATGCCGGGCTGGAGCTCTCGCAGCGCGCGCAAGGTCTCCTCACCGTTCATGCCGGGCATGGTCAGATCCAGCAGGACCAGATCGATCTCGTGCGCTCTGTCTCGCATGAAGTCGAGCGCCTTCGGACCGCTGTCTGCGAGGATGGCCGAGTAGCCGAAGCCCTCGAGTGCAAAGTAAACCCCCTGCAGCACGTACTCGTCGTCGTCGACGATCAGTACGACGCCCTGACCCGAGAGATCGCCGGAACGATCGCTCGGGATGGGCCGTACCTGCTTGTGGGAGGCGGGGAAGAACACGCGAAAGGTCGTGCCCGACGAAGCCTTCGAGTCGATCGAGATTCCACCCCGGTGGCCGTGCACTATGCCCAGCGTCGCGGCCAGCCCCAGGCCTCGTCCCGTCGCTTTAGTTGTGAAGAACGGCTCGAAGACACGCTCGCGTGTCGCGGCGTCCATGCCTCCACCCGCATCGGCGACCTCTAGCGCGACGTAGGGGTCCGAGATGCGCCTCGCTACCGGACACCAGCTCGTGCAGGTCCTCCGCCCGAAGCTCGACGGCTCTCGTGCTCACTCGAATCGGGACCTCTGCAGCGTCCGACTCCGCCGCGTTGGTCACGAGGTTCATCAGGACCTGGTGGATCTGGACTGGGTCTGCCTCGATCGCCGGGAGCTGCTCCGCCAGGTCCAGACTCAGGCGACCCTTGCCCCGAACCGACACTTGCAGCAGCGTCTCGATCGCCAACACCTCCGCGGACAGGTCGAGCGGTCGCACCTGGAAGCGCCCCCTTCCGGCGTAAGCCAGCAGCTGGCCGGTGAGGTGGCCCGCCGCATTCGAGCCCTGGATGACCTCGGCGAGGTAGCGCTGGGCCGGACTCTCCGCAGGGATATTTCTTCGCGCGGTCCCCGCGTTGCTCAGAATCCCGGTAAGCAGGTTGTTGAAGTCGTGGGCGACTCCACCGGCGAGGATCCCGAGACTCTCCGCCTTCTGCGCTTGCCGAAGCTGCGCCTCGAACTCGCGCTGCTGCTCTTCGGCTCGCACGCGCTCGCTGATGTCGCGTACGAAGGCGCTGAACTCGCACGAGTCAGTGCTCTCAAGCGTGGCGATGGCGAGCTCGACCGGGAACTCGTGGCCGTCCCGGTGCAGGGCAGAGAGCTCGACGCGTTTTCCCAAGACTGGACCTTCGCCGCTGTCCAGGAATTGCTGCAGGCCCTGTCGATGCGCCTCCCTGTGTGGCGGCGGGATGATCAGATCGGCGAGGTCTCGCCCGATCGCGTCGCGCGCTGGCCACCCGAAGGCGCGCTCTGCCGGAGCGTTCCACCCGGTGACAACTCCTCGGGCGTCCATCGTAATGACGGCGTCGAGCGCCGAATCCAGGATCAGCTGCGTTCGCTCCTCGCTGCGTCGCAACGCCTCCTCGCTCCGCAGCCGTTCCAGCTCGGCGCCCGCGCGAGCGGCAAAGATCGTGACCAGGTCACGAGCGCGCTGCTGCTCCTGCATCGGGCGATCGTCCATCACCACCAGCAGACCAAGCAGATCGCCCGAAGGACTCAGCAGCGGGGTACCGAGATAGCTCTCTACCCCCATTTCTGCGAGCAGCGTGTCCCGGGGGAATAGCTCCCGTACGCCATCTGGGTAAACGCATAGCTCCTTGTTGACGACCGCCTCACACGGCGTACCCGAGAGCGCGTATTCGAAGTTCTCTCCGAAGTCTCCGCGCGCCCATAGGGCGCGTGTCCGGACCTGATCCGGATCTGCGGGGGAGAGCTCGCCGACGAAGACGTACTGCATGTCGAGGGCGGCCGCGAGGTGCCGGACCAGCGAGTGGAAGAACTCGTCACCGGTCGCGCCGGTGCCCTCGAGAACGGAACGGAGCTGGGCCTCCGTCCGCTCGCGAGTGTTCTCCGTCGGTGAGCCCATCAGCCGAGGTGCCTCTTGTACTGCTGGACGAAATCGAAGCCCACCGACTTGGTGTAGGCGTCGGACAGTGCCTTGGTCAACGGCCCCGGCACGCTGCTGTGGCTGAAGCGTCGTCCGTTGATGCTCTGCACGGGACAGATGCACAGACTCGTCGACGAGAGAAAGGCCTCGTCCGCGTTGTATGCGTCGAACAGGTCAAGGTCCTTCTCTAGCAGGGCCAGTCCCAGCTCCTCGGCCAGCTCCATGACCGTCTGCCGGCTGATGCCCGGCAGTACGTACCTCTCCTGCGGCGTGGTGACCACACCGTTCGAGATCAGGAAGATGTTGGAGCCCAGGCCCTCGGAGAGGTTCCCGTTCGTGTCGAGCAGGATGGCCCAGGCATCCTCCTGCACGCCCTTCACCTCTAGGTCGGCTGCGATCAGGTTGAGGTAGTTATGGGTCTTGGCGCGCGGGCTGAGCGATTCGGGGGGAACTCGACGCAGCGACGGAACGACGACACGGATGCCGTCGCGGTACAGGTGTGCGCGTGCCGCCAGCGGCAGCGGCGCGCACTCGACGATGACGGTCGGCCCGTCGGGGCCGCCACGCGAAACGCGCTGAGTCACCCAGTAGTCGTCGTTGGGATCGAGCAGCCCCAGGTTGCGCTCGAGCACCTCCTCGGTGATGCTGGCCAGGCTCAGCGAGGCTCGAGCCGCGGGTCGAGCTGGAGATAGCGCATGGACCGGTAGAAGCGTTCCAGGTGCTGCTCGAGCTTGTAGATGCGATGTCCGAAGGTGCGCGTGACATCGAAGACGGCGTCACCGAAGATGAACCCGCGATCTCGAAACGGCACGAGAACTTCGCTCTCTGCGACGATCTCTCCGTTGAAGTACGCAACGCGTTCGCCTGCCGGCTGGGGCATGCCGGAGCCTCCTGTCTCTCGTTTCCACCGTTAGCATACTCCCGGGCTCGCCCATCGGGCAGCCTGTGTCTATACTCGTTTGTGAACCGGAGGGATCCCCGCAGGTCATGAAGGACGGGCTCCAGGAGATCCAGCTCGAGTCGGCGCGGATCGCCGATGCGGCTCGCCTGGGAGAGATGTCCCGCACGCTGGTCGAACGTGGTCTCGGCTGGCGCTGGACCTCACATGCGCTCGCGAGCAAGATCCGGGACCCGGAAGCCGAAGTCGTCGTAGCCCGCAAGCACGGCAAGATCATCGGCTTTGCCGTGATGCAGTTCCGCTTCGCGCAGCGCGAGGCCCACCTGCTGCTCTTTGCCGTCGTGCCTCCTCAGCGTCGGCGCGGATTGGGACGCGCGCTCCTTGCCTGGCTCGAGAAGATCGTACGGCTCGGAGGGATCTCGCTGATCCGCCTCGAGTTGCGCGCGAACAACGACGGTGCGCGCTCCTTCTATCGGGCGCTGGGCTACGAGAACGCGGGCCGCCTGCGCGGCTACTACCAGGGCCGCGAGGACGCCGTGCGCATGGTCCTCAATCTGCGCACCCACGCCTTCGGGCGCCCGAGTTTGAACTCATGAAGGGCGCCCCCGAGAGCCGCCGCTAATCGCGTGAGCATCCATCCAAGCGCCGTCGTGGAGCCGGGGGCAAAGCTCGACCCGGACGTCGAGATCGGCCCGCACGTCGTCGTCTATGCCGGAGCCCGTCTGGGTGCGGGCACGCGTGTGGGTCCACACTGCACGATCTATGGCGAGGTCTCCCTGGGAGAGCAGAACGTCCTTCATCCAGGTGCCGTGCTGGGTGGGCCGCCGCAGAGTGTCGGCTTCGACATCCAGCTCTCGAGTCGCGTGGAGATCGGCGTGGGGAACGAGTTCCGGGAGGGGGTGACCGTCCATCGGAGCGAACGCGAGAACGGCGTCACCCGCATCGGCAACTACGGGTATTTCATGGCGAACAGCCACATCGCTCACGACTGCGTGGTCGGGGATCGGGTGATCATGGCGAACAACTCGAAACTGGCGGGTCACGCGGAGATCGGGGAGCGCGTGTTCATGGGCGGGGACACGATGGTCCACCAGTTCACGCGGGTGGGTCGGCTAGCGTTGATGCAGGGCAAGGCCGGCATCACCCTCGACCTGCCGCCGTTCACCATCGCCGCGGGGTCGAATCGAATCGCGGGAGTGCACGCGGTGGGTCTGCGGCGAGCCGGGGTGAATGAGAGCTCGCGCAGGGCGCTTCAGCGCGTTTACCGCCAGCTGTTTCTGGGCGGCCGACAGCTTGCCCGGGCACTGGAAGAGCTCGGAGACGATGTTCGAGACCCATACGTTGCCGAGCTGGTGGAGTTCATCCGCAGCTCCCGCCGCGGCGTGCTCCGTCGGCAGCGCACGCAGCGTGCGGGCGCGCGCGGGACCGACGCCTGAGTCCGGCCCGACTTCGGTGTAGAATCCGGCATCGACCAGCTGGGATCGCGATGCGCCGACACTGGACTCCGCTACTGCTGTTCTCGACAATGCTCTTCAACACGGCTTGCGAGACTCCCTATCAACCGCGTGGGCTGAGCGGTGGCTATACCGATTTCGAGGCGCAGCCCGGCGTGCACTACGTGGCGTTCGAAGCTCGGACCGGCACTTCGTATCCCACGGTCAGGAAGTACTGGCACAGGCGGGCGGCGGAGGTGTGTGGGGGCCCGGACAGCTACATGCGGCTCTGGACCTTCGACCGGGGCGATGTACTGGCATCGGAGACGGACTACCAGGTGCGTCCGGACCAGCCAGCGGCTCCGCAGCTGGAATCGAGCCTGGACGCGGTGAAGATCCAGGACCCCGACGCCGAGGTGGGCGTGTCGCCCGGGAATCTCCTGGTCGAGGGCTACATCGTCTGCACTGGCCCGACCGAGACGCCTGCTGTCTTGTTGGGCGACACCGTGGCTCCGCTCTGTTCGAGCTGGGAGCCCTGTGAGCGGCGCCGCGAGACGAGCTGCGCCGGACTCGGGTTCTTCGATGCCGGACGGGGCGAGCAGTGCGATCTCGGGTTCGAGACCTGTATGAGAGAAGATGGCGGCGAGGAGTGCTTTGCCGCGGTAGAGGGGCGAGCAAGCCAGGAGTATCGCGAGATCACCGCAAAAGCCGTGCAGCAGCTCGATCTGCAGCACTCCATCTGCCAGACGTGGCTGGAGCGCGGAGCATCCGTCGTCGACCCCGACGCCATCCGGTGCAGAAGGTGGGCGCAGACGCCCTGACCCCCGAGAGGGGCGTCGCCTCGGACCTCTGGCTACTCCGGCTCCTTCTCGCTGCTCTCGCCCAGCAGGAGCTCTTCAGCTGTCCTTCTGAGCTCGGCCAGCTGCTCGGGATCCGCGGAGTCCAGCTCGTAGAGCTGCGCCGCTTCGGGGACCTGCCGCTCGATCTCGCCCAGGAGCCCGCTGCAGTCTTCGAGGCTCATACCGAAGTAGCGCGCCGCGCAGCTGCCGAGTCGTTCCACAAGCATCTCGACGTTCCCCCCGGTGTATAGGTCTGCGCACGTGGTGGCAACGTGCAGGATCTCCGCGAGTGTCCGCGTATGGCCTGCTTCTAGTCGACTCGGGTTGTGCTGTGAGCCCAGCGCGTCGCAGATGAGCGGGGGCAGCCCCCAGCTGTAGAGGAGGTCGCGCGTGACCTCGGCATTCGTCATGCCGAGGACCTCTCGCTCGATGTCGGCGAGCGGGTACTGCGTTGCTTTCAATTGCTCCATCACGGGGCCGTACTCTTCGGGCGCCCACTCCACCAGAACCAGCTGTCCCAGTCCGCAAAGCAGTCCTGCCAGGAAGGCCTCATCCCGCAGGCGCGGAGCCCACTCCTGGGCCAGAAAGCGGGCGCCCACGTTCGTGGCAATGCTGTAGGTCCAGTAGCGGGTGTAGTCGAAGCCGAGCTCGCTCGTCTCCCTGGCCAGCTTGACGAGGGAGAACGAGAGCGCGAGCAGGTTCACTGTTCGCACACCCATGACGATAACGGCCTCTCGAACGCTCGTGACGCGTCTCGGGATGCCGAAGATGACGGAGTTCGCGGTGCGGACGAGCCTGGTAACAAGCGCGGGATCGAGCTTCAGGACCTCGATGATGCTCTGCAGCTCGACCTCTTCGGCCTGGCTGAGCCTGACGATCTCGAGAGCGACACCGGGGGCGGCGGGCAGCCGGTCCGTTTTCTGCAGTCGCTCAATCAGGTTCGAGCTCATGCTCATCTCTCCCAGTCGCTGACGCTCGGGTGCGCCCCGGTCGTCTCCTTACTCAGACCCCTTTGGCTATTCGACCGCGCCGTTCAGCTTTTTGAGTCTCGAGCGACCGGCCGAAGGCTACAGCTTGGATTCCTCTGGTCGATCTAGTGTCTCGGTCTAGTGAACTGATACGGCCCGGGACGACGACGCCGTCGTCTCGCGGCGGCGATTGGGCGACGATGTCTAGCGAGCGAGGCCTCGACAGCTGGTCGAGAGAAGAGATCATCAGCATGCTGCGCGAGCGCTGCAGCTCGGGAACTCCCGCGCTGGCCCTGCCGATCGAGCTCGGGCTCCCCGTGGTGACGCTCTTCGACACCGTCAACGAGACAGAGGTGGTTCTGGCCACGGCATCGGAGTCGATGGAGACCAACTTCTGCTCTCTCTGTCCGTGTGTGGTGTCGTTCAGCTACGAAGGGCGCACCATGGCTTTCATGTCCCACATCGTAGACTGGAACCACGGGACCACGCCTCCGAGGCTAACGCTCGAGATCCCCTGCAGGCTGCTCGCGATGGAACATCGGCAGTACTTCCGGATCCCGCTCGGGGAGAGCTGCGGCCTCGACGTGAGCGTGTCCGCGCATGGCGGCGAGTCCAGCTCGGTGCGTCCCCTCGACATTAGCGTGGGTGGCATGTTGATCGAGTTCGCTGACGATCCGGACCTACCGACCGACGCGAAGCTCGAAGTCGTGCTGCGACACGGAGAGGACACGGTCTGCGTCGGAGCGGTTGTCCGCCATCGCCGAGCAGGTCGATACGGTCTGTTCTTCGTGGACTGTGTCTCGGAACGCGGCGTGCACCCGCCGGAGTCGCTGCGTCGTCTGGTGGCAAACCTCGAGGGGCGCTGGCTCGGTCGAAAGCGTCTGGAGGAGACGCCGCTCCCCCGCCCCTGCGTGCGCCCCGTCAAATAGGCGCTCGCGCTAGTAGCCACACGCGAGGGTAGAATCGCCCAGCCACCACTGCGAGAGGGAGCGAGGCATGCCCGGCACGATCCTGTACGAACGCGATGGCCACATCGCCACCATCACCTACAACCGACCTCTGGCCATGAATGCCGTCAACGCCGAGCTCCGCGGAGATCTCAACGCGGCGTGGACGACGTTCCGTGACGATGACGAAGCGTGGGTCGGTATCGTCACCGGCAACGGCCGCGCCTTCTGCGCGGGAGCCGATCTCAAGCAGGGGGGCGCGGGCGATGCTGAGGAGCACAGCTTCTGGGAGATTCCGGGCCTCACCTCGCTCGAGAACGGCCTCGAGATCTGGAAGCCCATCGTGGCCGCGGTGAACGGCTACGCGCTAGGCTTCGGTCTCACTCTCGTCTCGGCCTGCGACTTCGTGATCGCCAGTGAGCGGGCCGAGTTCGGTTTCCCGGAGGTGCGCCTCGGTGTGCCGACGATCCAGGGCGCCGTGCGCATGCCCCGAATGATCGGCTGGCAGGCGGCCATGGAGCTACTGCTACTCGGCGAGCGCGTGGATGCGGAGACAGCGAAGGAGATGGGGCTGGTGCGTCGCGTGGTGCCCCACGAGGGACTGATGAAGGAGGCGCGAGCGCTCGCCGAGCGGCTCTGCCAGTCTGCGCCACTGGCAGTGCGAGCCACCAAAGAGGTGGCGAAGCGCGGCCTGCAGCTGCCCTTTGGCGACGCCATCCGCTTTGGAGAGACCACACGACGGGTGGCGGGCGCCACCGAAGACGCCCGCGAGGGCATGGGCGCAGCCAGGGACGGCCGCACTCCGGTGTGGAAAGCGCGCTGAATCTTGCGGGTCCGGGCGCGCGGCTGCCCGCGTGCCGGGGTCCCACAAGACTAGAGCTCCAGCGGCTTGGCTCTAGCCACGCGCTGCGTGTCCCGCTTCCAGACGTCTGAGGTGTCGACGTAGACCTCGAGCGGATTGCCGTCGGGGTCCTCGAAGTAGAGGGACTGCGTCACCTCATGGTCCACCGCATGCGCTTTGATACCGTGAGACTCGAGGTGCGTCTTCGCCTCGCGCAGCTCGTCTAGGCTCTCGCCGATCTTGAATGCGACGTGAAAGAGCCCAGGCGACTTCGCCGGCGGTGACTCGGCATCCTCGCCCACCTCGACGGTGGCAAAGTCGTGGTGGTTGCCGAGGCTGAAGAAGGTCATGCAGAACCCCGGGGGCTTGTCGGGAGAGAGACGCGCGACGATCGGGAGCCCGAGAATCCCGTTGTAGAACTTCTCGGATCGGGCCTGGTCTCGGACCTTGATGACTACGTGTCCAAGCGATTCGATCTTCATATCCTCTTCCTCCTGCCCGGGATGATGGCACTTACATGGCCCGAAGGAAAGGCAGGACCGTCCCCCCTCAACCCGGAGCCGCCGCTCTCGAAATTCAACACCGAACCGACATCGCTATACTGTTGTAGAATTCGATAACCGCGGCAAAACGCGTCCCGAAAACGCCTCAAGGTGGGAGAACCAGCATGAAATGGAAAGTGGGCGATACCACGATTACCAAGCTCGAAGAAATCGTTTATCCCGAGTTTCCCGACGTCATCCCGGCCGCAACGCCGGACGTGGTCAAGAAGGTGAAATGGCTGTTCCCACACTTCGTGACCGATGAAGGCATATTGAGCCTGAGCATCCATTCACTGATCGTCGATACGCCCGGGGCAACCCTCATCATCGACACCTGCATAGGCAACGACCGTGACCGCAACCCCTTCGAGGTCATGCACATGCTGTCGACCTCCTACATGGAGGACATGAAGGCGGCGGGATACCAGCCGGACGGGGTCGACTACGTCCTGTGTACGCACCTGCACCTCGACCACGTGGGCTGGAATACGCGCCGTGTGGACGGCAAATGGGTTCCGACCTTTCCGAATGCCTCTTACCTGATGGGTAAGCAGGAGCTCGAATTCTGGGGCTCGATCGACGAGAACACGGACGACGATTTCATGCAGTTGCAGCGCCGCGTCTTCGAGGATTCGATTCAGCCCGTGCTCGATGCCGGCCTCGCCAAACCCGTCGAGGCTCCCGCGGAGGTTTGCGAAGGCGTCCGCCTCATCCCGACTCCAGGCCATACGCCGGGACACTGCTCGGTCCTGATCGAATCCGAGGGCGAAAGCGCGATGATCACCGGTGATTTCCTTCACCACCCGATCCAGTTCAACAACCCGGATTTGGTCAGCCCCTTCGACGTCGACAACGACACTGCGGTCGCCACGCGTTACCGCGTGTTCGGCGAGTACGCGGACTCGTCGACACTCATCATCGGCACCCATTTCGCCGGGCCAACCGCGGGCAAGCTCGTGCGCGACGGGGATACGTATCGCCTCGACGTGTAGTCGTCGAATTCGGTCTCTGTTTGAGCCGGATGCGGTGCTCAGCCTTCACAGGTAGTGTGGAGCCTATGGAGCTCGAGTCCGACTTCCGGCACCCAGCGCTGCGCCCCACGCTCGCGTCACTCGAGGGACACTTCGCGACGGAAGCGGCACGGGAGCTCACGGAGCTCCCGAACAGGCATCGCGAGTCGCGCGTCGGAGAGGAGGCGCGGCGTCTAGCGGCTCGAGCCGCGGTTCTGATCGCCATCGTCGATCGAGAGGCAGAGCTCAGCGTTCTCTTCACGCGCAGGCATCACAGCATCTCCTATCCGGGTCACGTCTGCTTCCCGGGTGGCCACTCCGATCCACGAGATGTCGCCGTGGAGGAGACCGCGCTCCGAGAGGCCCACGAGGAGATCCAGCTGCTGCCCGGGCAAGTCCGCGTACTTGGCCGCCTGGGCGACTACTACACCCACAGCCGCTACCGCATCGCCCCGGTCGTCGGCGTCGTCACCCCACCCCTGCACCTCGTCCCGCAGCCCGGCGAGGTCGAAGAGATCATCGAGATCCCGCTCCGGTATCTGCTCCGTTCCGACTCGTACCGACTGCGATCCCACACGGGCGTGGCATCCCGCGCCCACTTCTCCCTCACACACACCGGCGCGACCATCACCGGCCCCACCGTCTGCATCCTCATGGGCTTCTACGACCAGCTTACGAAGACCCATCCACCCACCTAGTCAGCGCGTTTTTTTTTGGCGGCGCGACCAGCAGCTCATGGCTCCTCAGGCGAGGTCTGCGCCTATCTCCGAGAGCAGGTGGGATGAGCGGCCTCAGCCCTAGAGAGCCTAGATGTGGAGCTCCAGGATGTCGCCGTCGACGACGGGGTGGTCCCGGCCGACTTGCTGGCCCTTCGCCGGTCCGCGCCACAGCCGTGCGTACTTGAGCTGCGAGGCGAGCTCGCGGTGCACGAGCCTGGCGACGTCGCGTACGGTGTCTCCCTGGCGCAACGCGAAGGGTTGGTCCATCTCAGGGGGATGCCCCGGCACCTTGCTGTAGACACGCACGATGCGGAGGATGCGGAACCACCAGGGACCGATCCGCTCGCAGTCCTTCCCGGTCTTGGCAGAGACCGCGATGCCCGGGAGGTGCGAGTCCAGGAGCTCCTGTAACGCCTCGAGCTCTCCCTCCGGGTCGTCACCCTGGTCCGCCTTGTTTGCGACCAGCAGCGTTGGCAGACGTACGGCGAAGGGATCCAAAGCTGCCTCGGGGTCGTCGCTGTGCCTGTCAGCGTCCCCTGGTAGCAGGGTCACGTGCAGCTCGCTCAGGATCTCGTGCACGGCTGTGACCTGCTCCACGCACTCGGGCTCCTGCAGGTCGACAACGAGCATGCAGGCGTCCGCGGGCTGGAGGGCGTTGCTCAGCCAGGGGAGCGGGTGTTCGCGGGAGACAGGTGGCAGGTCGACGAGCTGGAAGTGGATGTCTTCACAGCGGAGCATGCCTGGCAGGGGTGCGCCCGTGGTGAAGGGATACGAGCCGACCTCGGCGTGGGAGCTCGTCAGGCGCGCGAGGAGCGCGGACTTGCCCACGTTGGGCGCGCCGATGAGCGCAATCTGCGCCGCGCCCTCGGGGCGGATGACGTGACTGGGACCGCGACGACTCGGGCCCTTCCGCGGCGCCTGGAGCTCCTCGCCGAGCTGCTTGATCCGCGTCTTGATCTCGGCCTGGAGACGCTCGGTTCCCTTGTGCTTCGGGATGGTGCGCAGCATCTCGCGCAGGCACGCCAGCCGCTCATCGGGGTCGCGCGCCTTCTTGAAGGCGGCCTCCGCCTTTCTGTACTCCTGGCTCAGGTTTGCCGCCACGGAGCTCTGTGCCTCGGTGTAGGTCGCTGATCGGAATCGTATCCCGCCATCAGGCTTTACGAAACTTTACACCTGCGACAAGGCCCAGAAGCCGCGCTCGCCTAGTCTGCTCGTCTGTTCACGACTCACAACTCGAGAGGAGAAATCATGGGTGAACGAGCGGATGTTCGCGGAGCAATCCTGGTAGCCCTGCTGGGAGTGAGCCTGATCGGAGGCGCCGTTCCCTCGACGGCGCTTGCAGGCGAGGGCGGAGGCTGGTGGTCACACCGCCAGTGGCGCCATCACCACGGCGATTCCGAGCTGGCGGTGGCGCGAACGGAGTTCGCGGTAAACTGGGTACTCGACCAGGTCGACGCCACACCGGCTCAGCAGGACGCCGTCGGGGCGATCATTCGGCAGTCGGTCGAAGAGCTGAACGTGCTCATGCAGCAGGAGCGCAGCCAGCGCGAAGCGCTGATCGGCGTGCTCTCCGGTGCCACCATCGATCGGGCCGCTCTCGAGGCGATTCGGCAGGCGGAGCTCGATCTGGCAGATCTTGCCTCGATCCAGCTGATCGGAGCCCTGGCCGACGCTGCGGAGGTCCTGACTCCCGAGCAGCGAGCCGAGCTCGTGGACCTGTCACGTCACTTCGGTCACTAGGAACGCCCAAGACTTCGTCACGAGGCGTTCCAGTTGCGGTCCAGCGGACTTGCCCGCTGATTCCGCGACTGACGCCGTGAGCTACGATGTAGGCCACCTGCCGGCGGCGATCGATGACGGACCTGCTGATGATCGAAGACGACGCGAGTCTGTGCGAGATGGTCGGCGAGTATCTCGGCGCGGCGGGGATCACCGTGACGGCCCGCGCCGAAGCACGAGAAGGCATCGCGCTCCTGCGCCGCCGTGACTTCGACGCGCTGATCCTCGACGTCATGCTGCCAGACCTCGACGGCCTCGAGGTCTGTCGGCAGGTGCGTGCCGAGTTCGACATCCCCATCCTGATGCTGACGGCGCGAGGGGACGAGACCGATCGAATCGTCGGCCTCGAGATGGGAGCGGACGACTATCTCCCGAAGCCCTTCAACCCCCGGGAGCTGCTGGCGAGGCTTCGCGCCATCCTGAGGAGGAGTGCTTCTCGATCCCAGCGCGCACCGACTATGCGCTTCGGACAGCTCGAGATCGATCGGGACGCTCGTGTCGTGCGAGTCCGAGGCGAGCTGCGTGAGCTCACGAGCTACCAGTTCGACCTGCTGATCGCGCTGGCCGAGCACGCGGGACGAGTGATGTCGCGGGAGCGCCTCATGGAACGTGTGCGCGCCAGGGCCCTCGATGCCTTTGACCGCAGCATCGACGTCCACATCTCGCGGATCCGCGCCGCGATCGAAGACGACCCGAAGCACCCTCGTCGCATCATCACAGTACGGGGTGCAGGCTACGTGTTCGCGCAGAGCCAGGACGACAGAGGAGCCTGATGCGCCGCCTGTACCTTCAGATCTACCTCACGTTCGTCGGCATCCTGATCTTCTTCGGCGTGCTGGCGTCCATCGCGTGGCTCCTGATTCCGGCGAGCTCCCAGGAGCAGCAGCGACTCGAGGGGCTGGGCGCGGCTTTGGGAGAGCTGCTCCCGGGTCCCGAGCGGCCGACCGAGGAGCTTCAAGTTGCCCTGGAGGGCATCGCGCAGTGGTTCCCAGCTTACCTGAGCGTGCTTGCGGCCGACCAGACGCTGCTCGCCTCCGTCGGGGATCCGCCGCTTTTAGCGCCGGAACACACGCGGAGCGGCTGGATTTCAGCTCGCGGCGCCGGGTGGAAGTTGGCCATCTTGCTGCCCGATGGACGCTGGCTGATGGCGCGCAGCACCGCGGGGCGTCGCCACTGGCTCCCGGTGCTCGGCTTGCTCGCGGTGGCCGTGGCCGTTGGTAGCTACCCGATCGTGCGCCGCATCACGCGTCGTCTCGAGCGGCTCCAGTCGCACGTCGATGATCTCGGCGCCGGAGACCTGCAGGCGAGGGTCGACGTCGAGGGCAATGACGAGATCGCGGGGCTCGCACGAAGCTTCAATCACGCGGCCGACAGGATCGAGCAGCTCGTGAACGCACAACGCAGCCTGTTTGCCGGCGCTTCACACGAGCTGCGCTCTCCACTGGCGCGCATGCGCGTTGCGATCGAACTCCTCGGCGGTGACGAGCGCGCAGACGTCCGCGCGCGCCTGGAGAAGGATATTGCGGACATCGACGAGCTGATCGAAGAGCTGCTGCTAGCGAGTCGACTCGACGCGCGGGTCGGGCTCGCGCGTAGCGAGGAGGTCGACCTGCTCGGCCTCCTCGCCGAGGAGGGGGCGCGGATCGACGCGGAAGTGAGCGGCGAGCCGGTGTGCATCCACGGCAACGCGCGGATGCTGCGCCGGCTGATGCGGAATCTGCTGGAGAACGCGCGGCGCTACGGTGGTGGCTCTTCCATCGATGCGTCCGTCGTTCCCCGTGAAGAGGGAGGGGGTCTCCTCCGTGTCTCGGACAGCGGTGCCGGCATTCCCGAAGAGGAACGGGAGCGCATCTTTGAACCCTTCTACAGGCTCGCGGGAGTCGACGAGGCCTCAGACGGCGGGGTCGGGCTGGGGCTCCACCTGGTCCGTGAGATCGCCAGGCACCACGGCGGCGACGCCCGCTGCACCGCGCTGGCAGGGCGCGGGACGTGCTTCGAGATCACGCTGCGCGACTGGATCGGAGAGCGCGCCGACGGGATAATCGCGTCATGACGGCTTCACTCGACTGGCTGGGCTGCGCGACCTTTCGCCTGCGGATCGGTCGTCTGGTGGTGTTCCTCGACGCATACATCGATCGCGTTCCGTCCGCGCCGCCCGTCGGAACCTCGGTCGCCGAGATCGACCGCGCGGATTGGATCATCGTGGGCCACTCGCACTTCGACCATCTCTACGGCGCGGAGCGGATCGCGCTGCAAACGGGCGCCACCATCGTCGGCTCCTACGAGACGGTGCGCGTGATGGAGACGCAGGGAGTTCCGCTGGAGCAGCTCATGCCCGTGGCGGGGGGAGAGAAGGTGAGGCTCTCGGACGACGTCACCGTCGACGTCTTCCCTAGTCAGCACTCATGCGTTTGGACGGCTCGGCAGCTAGGGCCGTCGGCCGAGGTCTGCATCGGCGCTCTTGGCGTCACGCACCAGGAGCAGCAGGAGTGTCTGGGGGAGCTGCAGAGGTACCTGGGGAGTCTCGACGACGACGTCAGGAGCCATCTGCAGGCCAGCGCGCAGGGACCGCGAGGGGATGGCGGCGCCCTCGTGTACCTGTTCGATACTCCCGAGGGCCGCTTGCTCTACCAGGACACCTCGGGCCACTGGACCGGCATCTTCCACGACCTGCGGCCGGACGTTGCGATCCTGGCGGCTGCGGGGCGCGGCAACATCGACGGTGAGCCGATCCAGGGCTCGCTCGCTCAGTTCGTCGCACGCCAGGCCGACCTGCTGCGCCCCAAGCGCGTGATCCTGTCCCATCACGACGACTGGCTGCCGGGCTTCTCGAAGGCGATCGACGTCGCTCCCATCCGAGACGAGTTCGCGCGCGTGGTCCCGCGCGTCGAACTGCTGGAGATGGGCTACCTCGAGGGCGCGCCGATCTTCAAGGGTCTCTGAGGAGCTCTCTTCTAGGATCCGGGGTAACGCCAGGGGGGCTCCGCCGGCTCCACCTCCGTGTCGATCGCCCACTGCGGCAGCGCGAAGCCGTCTCCCACGTCGACGAAGACGAGCCGGACACGGGTCCCGATCCCTGCCGAGCGGACGACCTCCGGGGGCGCGAGTTCGCCATCAGAAGTGACCAGGTTTCCGGTCAGGCGCAGCGCTTCATGCTCGGTCGGCTGGCCGCGCTGGTCGTCTAGCTCGACGAGCAGGGTCATGTACGGGAGATGCGAGCGGTACGCTGGATGGATCGCATGGTGGACCTCGCAGTAGGAGGCCACGGTTCCCCGGCCCGACACGGGCGCCCAGTCGTAATCGGGAGTGCCGTCCCACGGATTGGCCGTACCGGGTGGGTACGACAGCAGCCCGTTGCTTCGCCAGCGCTGCAGGTGCAGCTCGTGCTTGCCGCACCACTCGAAGAATGCCCGGTTCTCGGCATCCGTGTCCTGTACAGCCAGCTTCATGCCGAGGTATTCGCCCTCGAGTGCCATCGTCTCCTCCTAGCCCCGCCGCATGACGAGTGCGGACCCGGTGTTGGGTGTGGCCCAGCCGAGATTCGCGCTGAGCTCGGGATCGCGGACTTGACGACAGCGTCCCTCACTGTAGTCGTAGCTGTGCTGCTTCTTTCCGTCGGGTCCCTCAGGGCAGTAGTCGTCCACCTCGTGGCGCAGTTGCCTGACGTTCTCGATCACCATGTTCATTCCGTGCGTATAGCCCTCGCACAGGTGGCCGCCGTTCGTATTGTTGGGCCGACGGCCACCCAGGCCGATCGTCCCGTCGCTCACGTAGTCGCCACCCTCGCCCTTCTCGCAGAAGCCGTAGTCTTCGAGCTGGAGCAGCGTGGTGAAGGTGAAGGCGTCGTACGAGCCGGTGATGTCGATATCTTCCGGTCCCACGCCAGCGTTCGACCACAGCCGGTCTCTTGCGTAATAGCCTGCGACCCGAGTGAGAGGACCGCACTGGTAGTGCATGTCCATGCGCGGCTTGCTGCAGCGGCCCACTACGGCGAGGATTCGGGCCGGCAACTGTCTGTAGTCGTAGGCTCGCTCTGCGGACGTGACGATCACGCTGGTGGCGTTGTCCGTCTCGACGCAGCAGTCGAGCAGGTGCAGCGGGTAGCAGATGACTCGGCTGCTCACGACGTCGTCCACGCTGACCCGGTTTGCGTAGTACGCCTTGGGGTTGTTCGATGCTCCCCACGAGTGGAATTTCTTGACGTGCGCGACCTGCTCGGGCGTCGTGCCGAACTCGTAGAGGTGGCGCATGAAGCAGTGCGCGAACATCTCCGCTGGGCTGAGCTGGCCATAGATCGCGCCGAACAGCGCGCCTCCACCGACCCGGCTCCCACCGGTACCGCTGCCGCCCATACGCCGGCCGGTCGCGCCGTTCATGGACCGAAAGATCGCGACCGTCTCGCACATGCCCGCCTCGATCGCCCCGATGGCGAGGCCTACCAGGGCCTCGGTGCTGGACCCCCCACCCACCACGTCCATGTAGAAGTTCAGACGGATCCCGAGATCGGCGGCGATCATCGGCGACATTGTCGAGTCACTCACCTGGTACGACATCATCCCGTCGATCTCACCGGGCGAGATGCCGCAATCGGCCATGGCGTTGCGTACCGCATCGACCCCCATGTGTCGGGTGGTCCGACCCGAGTTCCGGGTGTACGGCGTCTCGCCGACCCCGATGATCGCGTACTTGTCGCGCAGATGTTTCGACGTACTCGTATTCTGGTCGCTCGTCATGCGTCCTCCTCCTTTTCTTGCGGGACCCGGCGCGCGGGCGGTCGCGCGCCACCCGCCTCCGCTCAGGGCTCTGCCCTTCGCTGCGGGCGCCGCGTTCCGCGGCGCTTGCATAAATCCTCTCGGGTCTTCATCGATGACGTCGCGTTGCCTGTTCCTACCCGCTCAGGTGCTTTCCGAACCAGGCGAAGATCTTCTGCCAGCCGTCCTCGGCGGCCGCGACGCGGAAGTTCGGCCTGTTGACCGAGAAGAACGCGTGGCCGGCGTCATCGTAGGTGTGGAACTCGTAGGTCTTGCCGTGCTTGTCGAGCTCTTCCTTCGTGCGCGCGACGGCCTCTGGGGACGGGTTCCGGTCCTCCGCCCCGAACAGACCGAGCAGCGGACAGCTCAGGTCAGCGGTCATGTCGATCGGCGCCAATGGCTGGCGCTCCGCCAGCTCTTCCGCGGTCGCGACGACGCGCCCGCCGTAGCAGTCGACTGCGGCGTCCAGCGGAAGGTTACACGCGACCAGGTAGGCCTGGCGGCCGCCCGAGCAGTAGCCGATCACGCCCACCTTGCCGTTGTGGTAGGTGAGGGAGCGCAGGTAGGCTGCTGCCCCCGCGACGTCTCCGATGCAGCGTGCGTCCGGGACGCCTCCCGCCGCGCGCGCGGCCGCGGCCGCGTCTCCGGAGGCCGCACCGGGGGCATCACGGTAGTGCAGGTTCGGGCAGATGCTGGCGTAGCCGTTCGTCGCGAAGGTACGGGTGATCTCCTTGGTCTCCGCGTCGTAGCCCGGCATGTGATGGATCACGACCACGCCCGGGAACGGACCTCCACCGAGGGGTCGCGCGAAGTACGCCTCTATCTCGTCCCCCTCGTGGCCTAGTATGCGGATGCTCTCCGCTATCATTCCGTCGTACACGAGCAGGCCCTCCGCGTCTCCTTGATACTCAGGATCATAGACGAGACCGCTTCCCAAGTGGTGCGCGCCGACAGGGGCTATCCTTACCGGTCGTGGAGCTCAAGGTCACCCGCTACGAGATCGAGGACAGGGTTGCCACGCTGACTCTCGATCGGCCGAAGCGTCTCAACTCGTGGACCGGCCGCATGCACACGGAGTATCGCTGGATCCTCGAGCAGGCGGAGCACAATCCCGACGTGCGCGTGATCGTGGTGACGGGGGCAGGGCGCGGCTTCTGCGCTGGTGCGGACACGGCGGCCCTCGAGAGCCACGTGGAGCGCGGCGGCTACGACCCAGGCACGCCCGCAGAGCTCGCGCAGCCGGGCTACGGTGTCCGGCCTGAGTTCGATGCGAACTTCGCCTTCCACTTCGGACTCGCCAAGCCGGTTATCGCAGCGGTGAACGGTCCCACCGCCGGTGTCGGGCTCGTGATCGCGTGCTACGCCGACCTGCGCTTCGCGGTAAAGGGGGCCAAGCTCACGACGGCCCACGGCAAGCTCAACCTGCCGGCTGAGTACGGTCTTTCGTGGCTGCTGCCGCGTCTCATCGGTCTAACGCGCGCCAACGACCTCTTGCTCTCGAGCCGCGACTTTCTGACTGACGAGGCCTACAAGCTCGGCCTGCTCAATGCGCTCCTCGAGCCCGGGGAGCTCTTGCCCTACACATACAACTACGCGCGCAAGCTGGCCGATGACGTCTCCCCGGCATCGCTGCGCGAGACCAAGCGGCAGATCTACACGGACCTGCACCGCGACGTTGGTGCCTCCGTACGCGAGGCCGATAGGTTGCTGGAACGCATGATCACCGAGGACGACTACCGCGAGGCGGTCGCCGCCTTCTTGGAGCGGCGGCCTCCGCGCTGGTCGGGTCGCTAACTCTGCATCAGAGCCCGTTCACCTGAGCGAGCTCGCCACTGTCTTCGTCGGCCGTACCGCCCGGGGCGCGCGAGGCTGCGCGCTTCAAGATCCGCCAGTAGCCGCGCTCCAGGCAGGCTCGCTCCAGCACCCCGCGCTCCAACAGCAGCTTGTGCAGCCTCGGCAGGCTGTAGTGAGGGACGGTCATCAGCAGATGGTGCTCGAGGTGGTAGTTCACCCTGTTCGGCGCGATCAGCAGTCGCTCCCACCAGCGCGCCAGCGTCGTGCGGGTGTTGCCGAGCGCGTCGTCGGGATCCGGTGTCAACGCGTGCTCGGCAATCGAGCGGATTCGGGTCACCAGGGTGTGCGTGGTGAGCCAGGCCACGACCCAGAGCAGGTAGAGCTCGGGCCGCCCGAAGAGGGCGAGAATTCCCAGCAGCACGACGTTGGTAATCACGACGCCACGGGCGGCGCGTCGTGCCACCGGGTCCACGTGGTAGTGCCCGAACGTGCGGTTCCAGGCTCCGCGTGTGAACTTGCGACCGGTTTGGCCGGAGAGATCGCGCCAGGCCTTGCGGCGCAGGCTCTCCCAGGTGATGGGGAAGGGTCGGACAAGCACGATGTCAGGATCCTCGTCGCTCCCGGTCCTGGCATGGTGCTTCAGGTGGTACGGTCGGTACGGATGCAGGTCACTCCAGATCGGAAAGGCGCACAGCCAGTTGCCGACCCAGTCGTTCGTGGTGCGGCTTCGCAGCAGCGTGCGATGGGAGGCCTCGTGCATGAGTACAGCGAAGCCGAGCTGCCGGGCTCCGATCAGAAACAGCGCGATCAGAATCGTGAGGAGGTTCGGCCAGACTCCGACCAGAGCGAAGGACGCGAAGACCAAAGCCCAGTTGAGAGCGATCGAAAGCCACGAACGCAGGTCGTGCAGCTCGAGCAGGCTCTTCACGTCTTCGTGCGTGAGCGCTGCCCTCCAGCTGGCGTCGAGGCTCTCGTTCGCTGTCGTGGCACTCTCCGTCATCTCTCTTCTCCTTCGGTGTGGGCCTAGCGCGTCAGGCGATTGGCCCCGGCGCCCATGCGGGTATCGGCGGGTGCGGCGTGGTGCGGGACGTCGAAGCGTGCCAGGAAGCCGGCCCACGCGTTGCGACCGAGGCGGTCGTAGCGCCGCATCGACTCGAGCAGCTCCCGTCGCTCTGCGCCCGAGACGATCGCGTCTGGCAGGAGCGGGTCGAGTACGAGCTGCTGGATCACCCGGCCGCCGAGCAGGAACGACTCGACCATGGCACGCGCGACAGGCAGCGTTGCTAGCCCCGCTGCGCTCTTCTCGAGCTCGGCCCGCAGCTTGCGGTGTCCGTGGCGGAGCGGCTCGGCCGACCACAGGTCCCGAGCTCGGGCCTCGGTCAGCGTGTCGAGGGCGCGCAGCTCGAAGAGCAGATCTCCTGCTGGCAGGCCCAGGTCCGCAAGCTCGCCCTGCAATGCGCTGCAACCACCGCGCAGGTTGTCCGGGCGCACGCTGAGAGACGCCTTGAGGGTCCGGAACCCGAGGAAGCGCAGCGCACGCACGCGCCGACGGAGCTCCGCCTTTGCGCCGCCGGATGGGCTCGTCCCCTCCAGAACACCCACCCAGCCACCGTCCCAGCGTCGCAGCCGCCGCCCGCTCTCCCGCCAGGACGTGACCACGCGCGCGACGGAGCGCGCCCCCTCTCCCAGCCGGTAGCGGCCCCGGGCATCACGCTCGATCAGGTGGGCCGCCCGCAGACGGGTGAGGGCGACGCGGATGCTGTTCTCCCCGATGCCGAAGAGCTCCCCCGCCTCTACCAACGCGCTCACCGGCATGCTGCCCCGGCGCAGCGTGGACAGCAGGTCGAGGACGAAGCTCTTGGCCGTGGGGGTCGTCACGCTCAGAATATTACAAGAATCGGTCCGTTCCGTCTAATTCTGTAATATTCCGCTTTCTACTACTCCACAACCGCGATCACGTGCTCGGACACCTTGCGGAAGCCGTAATCGCCGGGGCGGGTGAAGATCGCCGGCTCGTGTCCGGGGATCAGGATCCCGCCCCTCAGCAGCCGGCGGATCTTCTTGTAGGACTCGACGGCCTGCGAGGCATCCCGCGCCAGACCAATCGGTATGTCCTCGTCGATGTTCCGATACGTGTAGACCGCGTCCGAGGCAAAGCACACGCGGCCTTTCACGGTGGTTACACAGACAGTCATCGTCCCGATCGTGTGGCCCGGGGTCAGGTAGACGTCGACACCCGGGAGGATCCCCTCGCGGTCTCCTTCCACAAGGATCACGCGATCCTTCCAGTTGAGCTCCACGAGCTTGACGACGTCCGCGCCCTCGAAGCCCATGCGCGCCATGGTGTTGTGCGGTAGAGCGCCCGCCGCGTACTCGAGCTCGCGGGTCTGAAGAATGAACTTGGCCTTTGGAAAACGATCCGTCCCGCCCGCGTGATCCCAGTGCAGGTGGCTCAGCGTGACGTGGGAGATCTGGTCCGTCGTGAGCCCGATCTCGGCGAAGAGCGCGCCGTAGTCCACGTAGGCTACCGCTCCCCAGGTCGTTCCGACCTGTTGGTCCACATACCCGGCGTCCATGAGCAGGACGTCGGAGCCCCGCGTCGCCACGCACATCGCAAAGGGGGCATCTACCGTCTCATCTTTGGGTGCCCCATACTCGAGCGCGTAGAGGGGATAGTTCGCCAGGGTTGCGTACTGCAGGCAGTAGACCTTCTCGAAGGGTCCCTCGGCAGCGTTCGACCAGATTGGGGCGAACGCTGCTGTCACAGCGAGTGCGATCAGGACTGCGCGGATGCTTCTCATGCTCGTCTCCTTGTTCGCGTGCCGACGGCAGACGAGGGGCGTTGTATCACACGCCGCCACCGACGCGTCAGGGGCGTGTGGCTTGTGCCCTGCTCCGCTGCCTGCGTAGGCTGTGAGCGTGGCAGGAACCGAGACGGCGGATGCGCGCGTGTTCGTGACACGGCGCATTCCCGCAGCCGGGCTGGATCGAATCGTCGCAGCATGCGCTGCGGACGTCTGGGACGATCCACTCCCGCCACCACGCGACACTCTGCTGAAGCGTGTCGCGGGCTGTGCTGGACTGGTCACCCTGCTCACCGAAACGGTGGATGCGAAGCTGATGGATGCCGCTGGCACTGGGCTTCGCGTGGTCAGCAACTTTGCCGTCGGCTTCAACAACGTCGACGTCGACGAGGCCACGCGGCGCGGCATCCGCGTCGGAAACACACCCGACGTGCTCACGGACGCCACCGCCGATCTCGCCTTTGCCCTGTTGATCTCGGCTGCGCGGCGCATCGTGGCCGGCCACGACTACATTCGAGCGGGCAGGTGGAGGACCTGGGAGCCGCTCGGCCACATTGGACGCGACCTGTCCGGCGCAACGCTCGGCATCGTGGGGATAGGCCGGATAGGCAGCGCGCTGGCACGACGCTGCCGTGGCGGCTGGGGCATGCGGGTCCTCTACCACGACCGCGTCGCGAACGAGGCGGCGGAGCAGGAGCTCGGAGCGGTGCGCGTCGGCTTCGACACCCTCCTTGCCGAGTCCGATTTCGTGTCGGTGCACGTCGATCTGAACGACTCCACGCAGGGCATGTTCGACGCTGCCGCTTTTCGCAAGATGAAGAGCACGGCCATCTTCGTGAACAGCGCGCGCGGCCCGATCCACGTCCAGGCGGACCTGTACGAAGCCCTGCGGTCGGGCGAGATCTTCGCTGCCGGGCTCGACGTCACAGACCCGGAGCCCATTCCCCCGGACGATCCGATGCTCACGCTGCCCAACTGCGTCATCGCCCCGCACATCGCGAGCGCGACGGTATCCAGCCGAAACGGCATGGCGGAGATCGCCGCTGACAACCTGCTCGCCGGGTTGCGAGGCGAGCCGCTGCGCTGCTGCGTGAATCCCGAGTAGAATTGACATCAGGCACGTGCGCGGCCGCGTCGAGCACGTCCTCGCTCGGGAGGCGCCCCTCACGCTGGACTTCGAGCAGATGATGCGCCGCCGCGACGATGGCGAGGCGCTGTAACCGTCGGGCCCGGCGCGTGTGTTCTCGTAGACTGTGCGCAAGAAACACAGGGAGTAGACGGTCATGAAGCTGGGCATGGGACCGGAGGGAGACCAGTTCGAAGACCTCATGAGGGGACCGGCGGATACGCCTGTCGTGATGGTGAACCTGCTGCGCTTCAAGGAGCGAGCGGAAACGCCGGGAGAGGACATCTCCGGTGCCGAGTCGTATCAGCGCTACGCCGAGCGCATGCGCAAGATTGTCGAGGGCGCGGGGGGGCGCTTCATCTGGTCGGGCCGGGTCGACTCACAGGTGATCGGTCGGAGCGACGTTCGCTTCGATGTGGTGGCTCTGGTCGAGTACCCCTCGCGCGAGGCGTTCCGCAAGCTCGTCTCCAGTCCAGAGGTGCGCGAGATCGGCGCGCATCGAGCGGCTGGCCTGGAAGGACAGTGGCTGCTCGCCACCACGGCCGCTCCTCTGTGAGATGATGCGACCTCGTCCCGGAGGTCCCCCATGACGCTTCCGATCAAGATCCTCGGATCTCCCGGCTCCCCCTACAGCCGGAAGCTGCGGGCAGTGCTGCGCTTCCGTCGCATTCCCCACCTCTGGATCCAGCGCGGCTCGAAGGATGAGGGCACGGTGCCGCCGATCCCGGTGCAGCTGATTCCCGTTCTCGTTTTCCCAGGGCCAGTCGGCGCCTACGACGAGGCGGCCATCGACACCACCCCGCTCATCCGCAGGCTCGAGCGCGAGTGGAAGGAGCGCTCGGTGATCCCGCCGAACCCGGTAATCGGCTTCCTCGACGCGCTGCTCGAGGACTACGCGGACGAGTGGCTCACGAAGTGCATGTTCCACTACCGCTGGGCCTACGACGCCGACGTAGCGTTCGCCGGAGCCGTGCTGCCGCGCTTCGGCCGCACCCAAGGGAGCGATGCGGAGCTCGCACCGTTCTCCAAGCTGATCTCCGAGCGACAGATCAGCCGCCTGTACGTGGTGGGCTCAAACGAGACCACGACGCCCGTCATCGAGGCGAGCTACCGTCGGCTGCTGCAGCTCCTGGACGCGCGGCTCTCCGAGTCGCCCTTTGTGCTCGGCCGGCGCCCGGCAGCGAGCGACTTCGGGCTCTTCGGACAGCTCACCCAGCTTGCGCAGTTCGATCCGACGCCGATGGCCCTGGTCCGCGCCGAGGCTCCACGACTCGTGGCCTGGCTCAGCAACGTGGAGGATCTGTCGGGTCTCGGCGTGGAGGACAGCGACTGGCACGCTCGCGACGTGATCCCCGAGACCTTGCAGGCGCTGCTGGGAGAGGTGGGCCGGGTCTACACACCCTTCCTGCTGGCGAACGCCCAAGCGCTCGAGAGCGGGGCGGAGCAGGTCGAGTGCGAGATCGACGGACGCCCCTGGGTCCAGAAGCCGTTCCCCTACCAGGGGAAGTGCCTCGCCGCCTTGCGCGAGCACTACGCTGGCCTGGCCGCGGGAGACCGCGCGTCCGTCGACCGGATCCTGAACGGCAGCGGGTGCGAGGCTCTGCTCGCTTAGTCTGAGGGAGGAGACCACATGGCAGACTTGTTTCGCATCTACGGCGCAGAGCTCTCACCTTATTCGGTCAAGGTTCGCTCCTACTTCCGCTACAAGGGGATCCCGCACGCGTGGATCCGCCGCAACGCGGAGACTCAGGCGGACTACCAGAAGCACGCGAAGCTCCCGCTCATCCCGCTGGTCGTGACACCAGACGACGAGGGCATCCAGGACTCCACTCCGATCATCGAGCGGATCGAGGCGCGCTTCCCCGAACCCTCGATAGAACCGTCAGATTCGATCGTGGCCTTCGTGTCTGCGCTCGTCGAGGAGTTCGGCGACGAGTGGGGCAACAAGTGGATGTTCCACTACCGCTGGGCGCGCGACGTGGATCAGCGGAGCTCCGCCGGACGCATCGCGCGCATGACGCTGCCGGCTGCGAGTGAGGAGCAGCTCGCGGGCATGGCGGATCAGGTTAGGGAGCGGATGGTGAACCGCGTGTGGTTCGTGGGCTCGAACGAGAAGACGGCGCCGCAGATCGAGGACTCCTTTGTCGAGGCTTTGGATCTGCTGAACGTCCACCTGGCCGAGCGCCCCTACCTGTTCGGAGCGAGACCCGCATTTGGCGATTTCGGGCTGTGGGGTCAGATCTACAACGCCTGGACCGATCCGACGCCGGGGTCGATCGTTGAAGGGCGTGCCCCACACGTGCTGGACTGGGTTCAGCGCATGCTCTGGCCTCGACGGGAAGGCGAGTTCGAAGCGTGGTCCAGTCTCGAGCCGACGCTGATGCCGCTCCTGCAGCAAATCGGTCGGCTCTTCATGCCCTGGACACTGGCCAACGCCGCAGCCATCGCCGACGGCAAGGAAGAGTTCAGCGTCGAGCTGGACGGGCGGACGTGGGCGCAGAGGCCGCAGAAGTATCACGCAAAGTCTCTTGGCGCGTTGCGCGAGAAGTACGCCGCGGTGGCCGACAAGAGCGCGCTAGATCCCGTCCTCGAACGGTCCGGCTGTCTCGCCGGGCTCCAGGGCTGATCCTCCCGACCACCTACCAGGAGCATCCATGATCGATCTCTACACCGCCTCGACACCGAACGGCTGGAAGGCGTCCGTCACGCTCGAGGAGCTCGAGATCCCCTACGAGACGCACCCCATCGACCTCGGCAAGGGCGACCAAAAGCAGGAGTGGTTCCTGAAGCTGAACCCGAACGGCCGCATTCCGGTGATCGTCGATCGCGACGAGGGTAACTTTCCCGTCTTCGAGACAGGCGCGATCATGACCTACCTGGCCGAGAAGACGGGGCGTCTGCTACCGACCAGTGCGAAAGGCCGCTCTCGCGTGATCCAGTGGCTCATGTTCCAGATGGGTGGGATCGGCCCGATGATGGGTCAGGCCAACGTGTTCTTCCGCTACTTTCCGGAGAAGCTGCAGCCGGCCATCGACCGCTACCAGAACGAGACGCGGCGACTTCTCGAGGTCCTCGACCGCCGCCTCGGTGACTCCGAATGGCTGGCAGACGACTACTCGATCGCGGACATCGCGAACTGGTGCTGGGTGCGAACCTACAAGTGGTCTGGCGTCTCGGCCGACGGCCTCCCGAATCTCAAGCGCTGGCGGGATGCGCTCCGGGAACGCCCGGCCTGCCGGCGCGGCATCGAGGTCCCCGCCGCCCTACCCAACATGGAGAACGACGAGAAGGCACAGACGGACTTCGCCCAGAACGCGCGCAAGATCGTCCAGATGTGAGCAGGGCGAGCAGAAGAGGCGCATGGCGCACGTCAACTACAGCAGGATGAGATTGCCCTAGTCAGATGAGTCTCGAAACCTGGTCATGGCTGTTTCTGATCGTGTACACCACGGGGATGGTGGCGTTCGGCGTGATCGGTCAACGGCGGGTGCGCAGCGCCGACGACTTCGCCACGGCGCGTGGGAGCTACGGCCCGCTCATGCTCGGGCTCGCGTTCGCAGCGACCACCGCGAGCGGCGCGACCTTCATCGGCTTCCCCGGCCTCACTTATGACCTGGGCACGGCCGCGGTCTGGCCAGCCGTCCTCTATCCCTGCGGCGTCTACCTGGGTGTGCTGATCTGCATGCGGCTGGTGAGCCAGGCCGGTCACCGCTTTGGCGCCCGTTCAATCCCGGAGTACCTGGGCGAGCGCTACCAGTCGGACTTCCTGCGTATAGCCGTCTCGCTCTACTCCCTGCTGCTCTTCTTCTATCTCGCCGGCCAGCTCGTCTCGGGCCTCGTCATGTTCGAGACGATGCTCGGAGTGCCGAACGAGTGGGCGCTCGGCATTACGGCCGTGGTCCTGATGGTTTACGTCGCGCTCGGCGGCGCGCACGCAGACATCCTGACCGACGGCGCGCAGGGTCTCGTGATGGTCCTCGTCGGAGCCGGTGTGATCGTCCTCTTCTTCATCGGCTACGGACTCGAGGGCGGTCTGATGGGCGTGCTTGGTCGTCTCGCCGCACAGGACGAGGCGCTCGTAGGCTGGCTCAACACGACCGATGCGCTCACGCACTCCTGGTGGGCGATTGGCGCGATTCTGATCGCCCACATCCCGCTGGGCATGCTGCCGCACATCGGCAACAAGCTCTGGGCGTTGCGCAGCGACAGCGACCGCAGTCTCTTCATTCGGCTGGCCTTCGTCTTCGGCCTGACCCTGGCGATGCTCGGTCTGGGGGGTCTGCTCGCGCGTGCGGTGCTGGGAGATGTGCTCCTCGCGGAGGGCATGACCAGCAACAATGCGCTGCCGGAGTTGTTCATCCATCTCTTCCCGACCTGGCTGGCGGCGCTGCTCGGCGTGGGGATCCTCGCCGCGGTGATGTCGACGGCCGACGGCCTCGTCGTGAGCTCTTCTCAGATCTTTGCGAACGATCTTTACCGTTTGACGTTCGTGCCCCGCTTCCGACCCGAGCTCGACACAGACACGGTCGACCGCCACGTACTCGTGATCAGCAGGGCGGCGACGATCCTCGTGATGGTGATCTGCGCGATGATGGCGTGGGCCTTGATGGACATGAACGTCGCCATGCTCGTCTGGATCGGCGTTGGCGGGATGATGGCGGCGTTCGCAGGCCCCCTGGTCATGGGAGCGCTGTGGCGCGGCGTTACTCGTGCCGGGGCAATTGCAGGCTTCGTCAGCGGCGCCGTGGTCTTCGGCCTCACTCACGGTGGGCTGATCGACAGTGCGTGGTTCGAGCCGGGGCTGCTACACACGGTGGCGTCGTGGCTGGAGGGCGAGGCGCCCAATCCGTATTCCTGCGCCGCCATGGGCGAGCTTGCCTCGGTCGGGAGCACATGGGCCGTGTCTATGCTCACGCAGGCGCTGCCGGAGCAGCACCTCGCCGACCTCTTCGGTGACGAGAGCGGCGCGGAGGGTCGGGCAGACACGCACGTTGCCTGAGCCTCGGATTTACCAGGAGAGGAACATGGAATATCAGGCCATTCTGTACGAGAAGAAAGCGGCCATCGGGTACATCACGCTCAACCGTCCCGAGAAACTCAACGCCATCAGTCCCGAGATGCTTGCCGAGCTGCGCCATGTCCTGGCGGATATCGAGGGAGATGATGACGTGCGGGTCGTCATCCTGACCGGCGCTGGGCGAGCGTTCTTGGCGGGCTTCGACATCAGCCATGAAGGTGCGGACGGCGATGAGCGGGAGATATATGAACGCCAGCCCGACGAGTGGCGGGAGGTGCTCAAGCAGAACATCGACACCTTCATGCTGATCTGGAACCTGAGCAAGCCGGTGATCGCCGCCATCAACGGCTACGCGCTCGCAGGCGCGTGTGAGCTGGTCCAGCTCTGCGACATCAAGATCGCTTCCAGCGAGGCCATGCTGGGTGAGCCGGAGATCCGCTTCGGGACTGGCCCTCCTCTCCTGATCACTCCGTTCAGTGTAGGTCTCGCCAAGGCGAAGGAATTGCTCTTGACTGGCGACATGATCGACGCCCACGAGGCCGAGCGGCTGGGGATGATCAATCGGGTCGTGCCACCAGACCGCCTGATGGCGGAGTGCGAGCGTACCGCCCGCAAGCTAACGAAGATCGCCCGGGTGGGCCTCAAGCTGAAGAAGATCGCTGTCAATCGTGCCATAGAGAGCATGGGGTTCTTGCAGGCGATCCAGCACAACCTCGAGCTCGTCGTTCAGTTCGACATCTCCCGTACGCCGGAGCAAGAGCAGTTCAACACGATCCGAGCCGAGCGCGGCTTGCGTGCAGCGTTGGATTGGCGCGACGAGCGCTTCGCGGAGGAATGACCTCAGTAAAGCGCCTCGGGATCTTCTGAAAGCCGCTCTCCAAGCCCTGCCAGTGAGCGCGCGAGCTCATCCTGAGGGCTCTTTGCAGCCGTCTCGTCGATCACTCTGCGCGACCGCGATGCCAGCTCCCGGGCACGGGAGGCTGCGCCGTCTCGCCTTGCGAGTTCTGCGAGCAGGGCAAGCGCGGCCAGCGGACCGGCGGATGGCCGATCGCCTCGGCTGCCTGCACAGCCGCCTTCAGGGTTCTTTCGGCCTCCTCCCGTCGGTCGAGCGCGAGGAGGGACCTGCCTCGAAGTTCGAGTGCGCGTGCCTCGATCTTCCTGCTCCGGAACTTCCTCGCAGCGGCGAACTCGGTCTCGGCGAGCTCAAGCGCCCGCTCCGGGTCCTTACGCGCCAGCGCGAGTCGACCCTCGACGTCTTCGAGGTGCAGCGTGTAGCGCCACCGCATCCAGGGGTCACCAGGGCGGTCGATGTCGCTGCGGATCGGAGCGATGGCCTCTTCCGCCTCTGCCAGCTTGCCGCGCGCGAGGTGGTTGATCGCGAGGTTGATCGCTCCGTTGGCGAGAAGCTCGGGGACGCCAGCCACGAGGTCGAGCCGGAGCATCTCTTCGGCGAGGACCACGGATCGGTGGTTGAACTCCGCCGCACGGTCGTGGTCGCCGGCCTCCGCGTAGCACCACCCCAGCGTGTTGAGGAACCGAGTGCGGTGCGCTCGCTCGCCGAGCCGTTCCATCCTCTCGACCTCCTCGTGCAAGAGTCGGCTCGCAGCCGCGTATTCGCCCCGGCAGCACAGGGATTTGCCCAGGAACCAGGCGGCAGCGATCGCGTAGGGTCGGTCGACGCGCTTGGACAGCTCGAGCGCGCGTTCCTCGCGGGTCTTGGCCTGCTCATACGCTCCGCTCCATTCGGCAGCCTCGCCCGCCAATGTGCAGCCAAGAGCCAAGATCTCGTCGCTGCCTTCCGCGAACTGCAATCCCCTCGCGCTCTCCCGCTCGAAAGCTTCGAGGTCTCCGTCGAGGGTGGTGGTCATCAGCTGCTTCAGCAATATGGCCTGGCCCTCTCCCTCGCGTACCCCGTGCTCGCGAGACAAGGAGAGAGTGCGGTCGATCGAGCTGTCGAACTGATCGTACGCGTGAGCCCAGTAGTAGCTGTACCCCGCCTGTCCCAGATTGAGCGCTCGGTCCCGGGTGTCGTCTGCAAGCTCGGCAGCTCGTTCATACGCCTCTCCCGATGCGACGAGATCACTCGTAAAGAAGGAGACCTTCGCCAAGCGCTCCTCGAGCGCGCGCAGTTCTGACCTGGACAGATCGAGCTCGTGTGCCGCTGCGATCTCGAGAGCTCGGCGGCAGTGCTCGGCGGCCGCCTGGTTTGCCCAGGTCGCGGCCGCTTTCTCCGCGGCCCTCTCCAGATACCGGAACGCCTTCCTCCACTCCTCGCCTTCGGTAAAGTGATGAGCGAGCGCCTCGTAGTGCTCCGCGAGTCGGTCGCTGTAGAGCTCCTCGATTGCAGCAGCGACGATCCGATGGAGCTCCCGCCTACGAGGCAGCAAGATGCTCTCGTACGCAACGTCGTGTGTGAGCGCGTGCTTGAAGAAAAAGGCCAGCTCCGGGTACACCGCCTTCTGCAAGATCAGCTCCAGCGCTCGCAGCTCGTCGACGACTCCATGCACGGCCTCGCCTGCTTCGCTGATCCGCTCCAGGAGCCGCAGCGCGAAGTCGCGCCCGATCACTGACGCCACCTGGATCGCGCGCTTGGGCCGATCCGCGAGCCGATCCAGCCGAGCCATCAACACGTCCTGGATGCTGTCCGGAATGCCAATGTCTGCGAGCTCGGACTGGAGCTCGAGCACGCCGTCGCGCAGCCGCAAGATGCCTTGTTCGAGCAGGGACTTGGTGACCTCTTCCACGAAGAAGGGATTCCCCTCGGCCTTTTCCGCGATCAAACCATCGAGCGCTTCGGGAAGGGAGGCCTCTTCGAGCAAGGCTTCGGCCATGCTCGCCATCTCATCCTTCGACAGAGGCTGCAGGGAGATCCGCACGTGGTAGCTGCGGTCGCCAAAGGGATGTTGATAGCCGGGGCGGTGGGTGAAGATGAGCAGCACCTGACTCGCGGGTATCGAGTCCGCGAGGTATCCGAGCAGCTCCTCCGACGCCGTGTCGATCCAGTGAAGATCCTCGACCACCAGGACCAGGGGCTCGCGCTCCGCGGCCCGCACGAAGTGGGCCTGCAGCGCGCGCACGGTCTCGCTGCGCCGCGTGGCCGCGTCCATTGCGACGACGGCGGGATCGGTCACCGGGAGGGAGAGCAGTCCGTTCACGAGGGGAAGGGTCCAGTCCAGATCCGCTCCGAGCTCTGCCAGGGCGTCCGCCACTTTCGCCGCTGCCTGGACGTCATCATCTCGATCCTCGATCCCGAAGGAGCGTCGAAGCAGGTCGACCATCGCAGCGAAGGGCGTGGTCCGCGCGAGCCCGTTGCAGTGTCCTTGGACCCAGACGTGCGGCTCGTCTCCCAGTCGACGACCGAACTCGTTGAGCATGCGTGACTTCCCCAGCCCAGCCTCGCCGACGATGAATGCGACCTGCCCGTGCCCCCCCCTCGCGGTCTCGAACGCCGCGTGCAGAGTGTCGAGCTCCCGCTCCCGCCCGACGAATCTCGTGAGCTCGGTCGATGCGACCGCCTCGAGCCGTCCACTCACGGAACGCGCTGCTAGCACCTCGAAGACTCGCACGGGTTCCGACCTGCCCTTGATCTCTGCGCCGCCGAGGTCACGCAGCTCGAAGAAGCCGCGCACCTGCCGCTCTGTGGCCTCGGAGATGAGGATCGCACCCGGTTCGGCCAGACTCTGGAGTCGGTTTGCCAGATTCGTCGTGTCGCCGATTGCCGTGTAGTCCATGCGCAGGTGGTCCCCGATCTTGCCGACCACCACAAGGCCCGTGTCGATGCCCATCCGCATGCGCAGCTGTCTTCCGTAGCGAGTGAGCACCTCCTCGGAGAGCGGCTCCAGCGCCCGCTGGACAGCGAGAGCAGCGAGGAGCGCACGCCGTGGCGCATCCTCGAGCGCGCGGGGCGCTCCGAAGAGCGCCATGACACCGTCTCCCGTGAACTGGTTCAAGGTGCCCTCGTAGCGGTGCACCTCTGCCAGGATGCGCTCGAAGCAGCGGTCCATCAGCGCGTGCATCTCGTCGGGTCCGATGAGCTCGGCGAGCGCTACGGAGTCGGGGATGTCCGCGAAGAGGACCGTTACGTGCTTGCGCTCGCCCTCCAGGGCAAGCTTCGATTGCAGGATCCCGTCCGCGAGGTGCTTCGGCGTGTAGGTGCGAACGTCCCGATCGGCCACGGAACCGTCCGCGCCAAGAGCAGACCCCTCGACGGGGCGAGCGCACTGAGGGCAGAAGCGTGCGCCGGCCGGCAGCGCCGCCCCGCAGCCCTCACACGCGAGGACCAGCGCAACCGCGCAGTGCATGCAAAACCGCGCGCCTGGCGGATTCTCCTGCTCGCAGGCCTGGCACTGCACTCGTCCGCCTCCCAGTTGATCAGTGCCCCCATGCGAGACTACACGTCCTCGGCTCTTGGATGTGGGCCCGCTCAGGCGGAAGGCCCCCGAGTTGCCGTCGCCGCTCCCGGACCCGTAGCATGGCTAGCCAGATGCCGTCTGCCCCGATTCCCGGAGAACGAAAGAGGTCCAGCCCCGCGACCCGCGCGGACTTCGACGCTGCGGTCACCGACCACCGCCTGCTCACCCCGCCGTGGTATCTCTCGGTGGGTGACGAGGTGGAGGTCTTCCTCGCCGCGTACGCGGCGCGGCTGCCGGTCCTGCTCAAGGGTCCGACGGGCTGCGGCAAGACCCGCTTCGTGGAGTACGTAACGTGGCGTCTGTACCGCGGAAACGGGCCGCCGCGCCGCCGGCTCGAGGAGCCGCTGGTCACGGTCGCATGCCACGAGGACCTGACGGGAACCGATCTCGTGGGTCGTTACCTGCTCGAGCGGGACGAGACCGTCTGGATGGACGGCCCGCTCACGCGCGCGGTCCGCGAGGGCGCGATCTGCTACCTGGACGAGATCGTCGAGGCGCGCAAGGACACGACGGTGCTCATCCACGCACTGACGGATCACCGGCGCATGTTGCCGATCGAGAAGCGCGGCGAGACTTTGGATGCGCATCCCGACTTCCTGCTGGTCATCTCTTACAACCCCGGCTACCAGAGTGTGCTCAAGGATCTCAAGCCCAGCACGCGCCAGCGCTTTGTGAGTCTCGAGTTCGACTATCCGGACGTGGAGCGCGAGGCGAACATCATCGAGCACGAGAGCGGGGTCGACGAGAGCGCGGCAGAGCGCCTGGCAACGGTCGGCGAGCGCGTGCGCAATCTGCGCGAGCACGGGTTCGAGGAAGGCGTCAGCACGCGACTCCTGATCTACGCTGGAATGCTCATGAGACAGGACATCGCGCCACGCCGCGCGTGCGACGTCGCCATCGCCCGCGCGGTGAGCGACGATCCGGAGGTGCAGGAGGCGATCAACGAGATCATCGACGTGCTGCTGCCCTGAAGCGTACGTGGCCTTCCCCTCACAAGCCGTGCACCTCGTCGACGCTCAGCGCCTGCTCTCGCTCTTCAGCCAGGGCATCGCGGGCCGCGTCTTTCGCCTGGAGCCGCTCGAGGCGCTGCCCCAGAGCTTCCGGCCCGAGGCGTTGCCCCTGGCGATGAGCGATGGACTTTTCGTCTACCTGCCGGAACAGATTGGCGAGTTCGACGAGACGCGCGCGAACCTCGGGCAGTACAAGGCCGCGCTCATGCACCAGCTCGGCTACTTCGAGTTCGGAACTTACGGGTTCGAGCTGGAGGCCGCGCGTTCGCGCATTCCGGAGCTCCGGTCGCGCGAGCCGAAAAGCACGCTGGCCCGTCCCGGCGAGCTCCGGAAGTTCTTCGATTGCTTCGACGAAGCTCGACTCTTGCGGAAGCTCTTCTGCGTCTTCGAGGACTATCGCATCGATTGCTGCCTCGTCCGCGCGTATCCTGGTCTGCGCGGCGATCTGGATCGCGCGATGACGCTCGCTCTGGCGCGCCGGGGAGCGCCAGCTCTGATTGATGGTGCGGCCCCGCTTCTGGAGGCGCTGGTCCGTTACACGCTCGACCCTCACATCCCTACTCTGCGGGAGGCGGATCTGACGGGTCTCCTTGACCCCATGGTGGGCTTGCTGGGCCGAGTCCGGGAGCCAGCGGCCGATGTCTACACGAGTGCGGCCGGGGCGATCGAGTGTCTCGAGCTGCTCCGAGCAGCGTTCCGGCAAGCCGGCGAGACACCTTCAGGGTTCGCATCAGAGCAGGCGATTGGTCCGAGCGGCGGGTCCGATGAGTCGGAGTCGGTGCCGTCGCTCGAGGGGATCGAGGCGTCTCTTGCGCCGGTCGAGTTTCGCGGCCGGCCCGAGTTCGAGCTCGCCCAGCTCCGGCTCAGGATCGAGAGCGCCGAACAGCTGCTGGACTCGCTGGCCGAGGCCGGGTCCGCGATCCCGCTGGAGATCCTGCTGCGGCTTGCCGAGGAGGCAGGCCTACAGCTCGAGGTGGGTGGGCAGGAAAGCGCGGGTGGCCCGGGCCTGCCCGCGGACGAGCTGTCGGGCCCCGCCCCGGACAAGGCTGTGCAGAGCGCCCTAGATGAGCTCGCGCGTCGTACGCAGATGGACCGCGCGGCACTGGGGCGCACCTTCGGTCAGACGAGCCACGGCGAGCGGAGCTTCTTGATCGACGAGTGGGACTGGAAACGGCGGGCGTACCTCCGAGGATGGTGTCGCCTGCTCGAAGCGCGTCTGGGCGGAGCAAACGGTCGCGAGTTCCTGGACGACGTGCGGGACCGGCACCGCGTTTTGTTCGGTCGCGTGCGGCGCCAGTTTCAGTACGCCAGGGCAGAGGCGTATCAGCGTGTGCGCAGAGTGAACGAGGGAGAGGAGATCGACCTTGACGGCGCGCTCGAGGCACACATCGACCGGCGCGTGGGTCTCGCCCCCAGCGATCGAGTGTACGTCCGGCGGGACAGGGCACGGCGAGAGGTCGCCGCCGCCTTCCTCGTGGATCTCTCCGCCTCGGTGAGTGAGCCCGTCCCCGACCCGCAGGCCGAGCCGCGAGAGGAGCCGCCCGACGACTATCTTTGAGGCTTCCACGACCCGCCACTGCAGGAACGAGAGCCGGCGCGCTGCATCCTCGACATCCAGAAGGAGGCGCTGGTGCTGATGGTTCATGCGCTCGAGACGCTCGGCGACGCCTACGGCATCTTCGGGTTCTCGGGCCACGGCCGCCGCAACGTCGAGTTCCACGTTGCCAAGGAGTTCGGAGACCGCCTGGGGCTCTTGGTTTGGAACGCGATCGCCGAGATGCGACCCCGTGGCTACACGCGGATGGGACCGGCGATCCGCCACACCATCCAGAAGCTCGCTCGCCAGGACGAGAGCCGCAAGGTGCTCCTGTTGCTGAGCGACGGCTTTCCGCAGGACACGGACTACGGCCCCGACCGCAACGATCTCGAGTACGGCATCCAGGACACGGCGCACGCGCTGGCGGAAGCCGAGCTGGCCGGCATCCAGACCTTCTGTGTCACGGTCGACCGCGCTGGTCACGACTACCTGAGGAGAATGTGTCCGGACCAGCACTACCTCGTCATCGACGAGGTCGAGTCGCTCCCCGAAGAGCTTGGCAAGGTCTACCGTACCTTGACGCGCATGGCATAGCTCCGATCCAATCTACTCATTGTTGTGTATACACAGAAGTACTCGAACGTCCCCCGGGGGACGTTGCGAGAACGAAGCGGTCCGAGTTCTGCACCAGAGCGTCGCCTCTCGACGCGGTGCCGTACCGGATCCTCCGACCCCCGACTCACCAGTCCTCGGAGCCGGGGCTGCCCTTGAAGGGGCCGACCAGCTCCGGTGTCACCCAGCCGCCGTAGAAGCGGCCGGGCTGTGGCTCAACGCGTGCGTCGTCGACGAAGCAGGCGACGCGGGCCGGGTAGAAGCAGAGGTGGTCGCGGAGCGCGACGAACTCTGGAAAGGGATCGGGGTAATCCCACGCGACGTTCTCGAGGAGCCGACGGGAAAGCCGGACCGACCAGTAGCGCGCGAGGCCTTTCCACTCGCAGGCGGAGCTCTCCTTGCTAGCCTCGAGCCACTCGAAGCGTACATCCGCAGTGGGCACGTAGAAGGTCGGAGGGCTAGCGGTCTCGAGCACGCGGAGCGCACGCTTGGTCTCCGCCAACGGCACGTCGCCCGCGCGCACGATGATCCGGCGCTTGTCCGCCCGGATCTCCGGCGGGCGCGGATAGTCCCACACGGACTCTTGCCCGGGTCCGGGAGCCTGCGCGAACACTGGACGCTCCTGCCCGCGGTAGCTCCAAACTCTGCGTCGCTCCTCTGCCCAGCCAGGGAGATCGGTCAACGTGCCCCCTTCCATTCGGCCACGACCATGGCACTCCTCGTGTCTGAGCTCGAGCGAGTGAATGGTAGCGCGCTTGCGCTGCACGAGGACTAGCTGCGCAGCGGAGCCAGCCCGCGGCGGCTGCACAGGGGACGCACGACACACCCAGCGCAGCGCGGGAGCCGGGGTTTGCAGACGAGCTGACCGTGGGCGACGAGGAGTCTGTTCACACGGCGCCGCCAGCGCAGCGGGACCTGCGGGGTGAGGACGGCCTCGGTCTTCTCCGGCGTCCGCGTGTCGACCCAGCCCATGCGGTTGGAGAGCCGGTGGACGTGGGTGTCGACGGCTATCACAGGCATCCCGAAGCAGCTCGCCAGAACGATGTTCGCGCACTTGGGGCCGATCCCGGGGAGCTTGAGGAGCTCGTCGCGCGTGCGCGGGACGGCGCCCCGGACTACCACCTGCCTGGCGAGAGCGCGCAGGTGCTTTGCCTTTACGCGATAGAAGCCCGCCGGACGCAGGATGCGTTCCAGGCGTTGGCGGGACAGCACCGCGAGACGCTCGGGAGTTGGCGCGACTGCGAACAGAGCCGCGCAGATCCTGGCCGTCTGCTGGTCCCGCACGCGCTGGCTCACGAGGCAGCCGACGAGCACCTGGAAGGGAGTCCTCTCCACGCTGTCGGCCAGCACGGGCGCCTGAGCGTAGCGACCCTGGCGCACACCACGGGAGATTACGCGGAGCATCTCCGTGACCTGGGGACGGTCCACAATCTGAACTTTTCGAGGCCCGGGGTTGGCCACGCCCTACTCGACGATCACGCCCCTCCAGAACGCGACGTGATCCTTGATCTGTACGGCCGCGTCCTTTGGATCGGGATAGAACCAGGCGGCATCCTCGTTGCGCTGACCGCCTACTTCTAGCGAGTAGTAGCTCGCGGTCCCTTTCCAGGGACAGACGCTGGTTGTCTCGCTTGGTACAAGAAGCTCCTTCTTCACCGCCTCCGGCGGGAAGTAGTGGTTCCCCTCGACCACTACGGTCCGATCGCTCTCAGCGACGACGACGTCGTTCCAGATGGCTCTCGACATAGCGCTCCTCCGCAGACGGGTTCTATCGCACGCAAGAGCAGAGTACAACGCTAGCGCACGCGAGCTGAGTCGAGGCTCGGCTGTGGTGTTACAATCCTCGCACGATCATGCAGGCCCTGGATGACGTTGTTGTACTGGATCTGACTCAGCACGTCGCAGGGCCTTACGCCACGAGGATGCTCGCCGACCTGGGGGCGGACGTGATCAAGGTCGAGCCGCCCGGGGGCGATTCGTCCCGGCAGCTCGGTCCTTTCCCCAACGACGAGCCGCACCGGGAGAAGAGCGGGCTCTTCTTCTACCTGAACTGCAACAAGCGCTCCGTCGTGCTGGATCTGAAGACCGCCGCAGGACGCCGCCATTTGCTGGCGCTGGCCGCGCGTGCCGACCTCGTTGTAGAGAGCTTCGCACCGGGCACGCTCGACGGGCTCGGATTGGGCTGGGAAGAGCTGCGGCGCCTTCGCTCGGATCTGTCGCTACTCTCGATCTCGAGCTTCGGACAGGACGGGCCGTACCGCGACTACAAGCTGACCGACTTGGTGCTGTACGGCTTTGCGGGAGAGATGTATTCGATGGGGCTCGGCGACCGAGAGCCTGTGAAGATGACCGGCACCGCGGCCCTCTTCGAGTCCGGCTCGGCGTCCGCAACCGCCGCCCTCGGCGCTCTTTTCTCGTCACGGCGCCACGGAATTGGACAACACGTCGACATCTCTCTCGCCGAGACCCACCTCGGGGGTTGCGACCGGCACCACGCGACCGCGATCGCCTACCAGTTCAGCGGTCGGCGCACTAAGCGAACGGGCGAGACCGCAAGCGGGCTGCCCGGAGGCATCTACAGCTGTGCGGACGGCTACGTGGACTTCACCGTCGCTGGCATTCGTCCGGACCGGGTGGTCGATTTGGTGCAGGGGGCCGACTGGCTTGCGGATCCGCGCTTCGGCGATCCCGAGGAGCTCGTGAAGCCGGAGGTGGTCGCCGACTGGAACTCGCACTTCAACGAGTGGTGCATGGCGCGCACCAAGCGCGAGATCTGGGCGGAAGCGCGGCGGGCCAAGGTCCTGTGCGGACCGCTCTTCACCATGCAGGACCTGTTCGACGACGAGCACTTCCTCGGGCGCGGCTTCTGGGCGAGCATCGAGCACCCCGAGCTCGGGCGGGTGACCCTGCCCGGTCGGCCGTTTTTGCTCGAGAGCGGGGGCTGGGAGCTGCGGCGCGCCGCTCCGCTGTTGGGTCAGCACACGGAGGAGGTGCTGGACGAGCTCTCTCGAAGTCCGGCTCCGAGAGCCGCGCCCCTGCGACCCGCCGCCCGTCGCGCGAACGGCCAGGCGCCGCGTCCGCTCGAGGGTGTGCGCGTGGTCGACCTTTGTGTGGTCTGGGCGGGGCCGTTCGCGACCATGCTGCTGGCCGACCTGGGAGCAGAGGTGATCAAGCCCGAGAACCAGTTTGTCTGGCAGCCCATGACCCGCGGCGGCTCGGCCCGCCCCGCCAAGGAGATGCTGCGCTACGCGAACGCCTGGGGCGGCGGCTACCCGAACAACGATCCAGGTGAGCGACCCTGGAACTACAGCCCCACCTTCGTCTCGATCTATCGCAACAAGAAGAGCTTCACCGTCGACCTGCGGCGCCCAGAGGGCCTCGCCGTGCTGGCGCGGCTGGTCGCGAAGTCCGACGTCGTGTACGAGAACAACGCCACCGGTACGCTCGACAAGCTCGGCATCAACTACGACTGGCTGCGCAAGGCAAACCCGTCGATCATCTTCGCGCAGGTCCCCGCCTACGGGAGCACGGGGCCCTACGCCGAGGCGCGCGCTCTCGGCGTCCACCTGGAAGGCGTCATGGGCCACACCCTGCTGCGCGGCTACGAGGATGCGGAGCCCTCGACCACCAGCGCAATCTACTCGGGCGACTACATGGCGGGCACGCAGGGAGCGATTGCCATCATGGCGGCGCTTCGAAACCGGGAGCGCACGGGCCAGGGCCAGCGGATCGAGATTGCCCAGGCTGAGAACGCCGCTTCGATGTTCACCCAGGCGATCATGGACTACAGCCTGAATGGGCGCGTCCAGCGCTCGATCGGCAATCGCGACCTTCACGGTCGCTTTCCGTGTGGTGTGTATCCTGCGCTGTCCACCGGAACATCCGAGACCATGGACGACCACTGGATCGCACTACATATCGAGAGTGACGAGCAGTGGCGCGCGTTCGGGGCCGCGATCGGCAACCCGGAATGGGCGCGGGACCCGCGCTTCGCGACCAACGAGGGAAGGATGGAGCACGCGGCTGAGGTCGACGCGAAGATTACCGCCTACACCTCTCTGCAAGACGATTACGAGCTGATGGCGCGCCTGCAGGCCGTGGGCGTGGCTGCAGCCCCGGTGCTCGAGGCATCACGTATCTTCGACGATCCGCACCTGCGCGCCCGCGGCTTCTTCCGCAAGCAGACGGTCGAGGGCGCGGGCACGCATGAGTACGTTGGCCCACTGTGGAAGTTCGGTGAGACTTCGGTCGAGTTTCGCCAGCCGCCAGTCTGCTTTGGCGAGCACAACGACTACGTGTACCGCGAGCTGCTGGGTCTGAGCGAGCAGGAGATCGCCAAGCTTGAGGCCGACGGCCACATCGCAAGCGAGTACGACGAGAGCGTCGGCTAGCGACCCACAGTTAAGCGGCAGCGCCCCGATCCCGAAGCTGACACGGGCGAGGGCGAGGCACTGCCAGAGCTCTCGCCTCCAGGCGCAGAAGTCCGCAAGGGGCGTCTAGCGCGGTAGGAGGGCACAGATGAGACGACCCTGGCGACTGGTTCACCCGTTCCAGCGCAGATACGCCGCCTGGATCGGGGCGCTCCTGTTCTCGTACTCGATCCTGGTCTTTGGCTTGGCTGTGATCGCACCCTATATCGTCCCGGCGTTCAAGCTGGCCTCGACGATGCCTCTGGAGGCGCGTCAGCATGCCGCCGAGCAGTTCCTGTTCCTGGCCGAGACCTTGTGGCCGGCGCTGCTGGGCCTGATCCTGGGCTCGGTCGTATTCGCCGTGTACGTCACCAATCGCCTCGCAGGACCCCTGTACCGGCTCGACCAGTTCGTCCAAGGAGTCGAGTCCGGGGATCTCTCGCAGCGCGTGAAGCTGCGCAAGGGCGACGAGCTGCTCGATCTGGCGCAGCACATCAACGCATGTGTGAACCGCTTCGACACGACCTTGCTCGAGATTCGAACGCGCTCGGGCCAGATCCAGGAGTGCCTGCAAGAGGTTCTGTCGGCCCTCCAAGCGCAGAACGGATCGCCACCCGCTTGGCTCCCGTCTCTCGAGGCTGCACACAAGGACTCACGCGGCGTCCTTGAGCTCGTCTCCATGATCCAGCTCTCGGAACCCCACTAGGCGCACACCGTGGTGCCGGAGCGCACGAAGGGTCGCCTCCTGCGGAGCGAACGCGGCGTCACCCTCATCGAGCTCCTCATTGCCGTTGCGGTCATCGGAGTACTCGCAACGATGGCGGTTGGCGGGTTCCGACGCTTCGTCCGGCAGGCCCGGAACGTCGAGGGCGAGGTCGCCCTGATGGAGGTCTGGAAGCTCCAGAACGGCTTCCACCGCGAGCTGGGCCAGTACGCGCCGAACTTCACGTCGATCGGCTACGCCAAGCTAGACCAGCTGAGCTTCTACGCGGTCACGATGATCGTGGGAGCGCCGGGCTCCGGTGTCGCCTATGAGGCGAGCGCAGCTCCCATGCCGGGTAGGAGCCTCCGCACCTGGGAGCTCACCCAGTACGAGGGTGGCGCTTGGGTGCTGACACACTCCGACGATCCTGGCACCGCGGTCGCAGGCACGGCAGACCCTCCCGGCTCCGGAAGCGGCAACAACGGCAAAGGCGGTAAGGGAAAGGGCAAGGGGGGCAAACGGAAGTAGCCGCGAGGCGGCTCGCAGACTCCTTCTTGCTCGACTGGACTTTGGCTCCCGCCTGGGCTTCTAATGACGCTTCGATAGGCGCGGAAACCAAATCCGCACGCCTGCTGGAGGATCTGCGATGCACATCGGCATGGCTGCGATCTGCCAGAACCCCGAGAACTCGCGCACGGACGGCGACGTGTACCGAAACGAGGTCGCGCTGGCGGATCTCGCCGAGCCGCTCGGCTTCAATTCACTATGGAGTGTTGAGCACCACTTTACGGACTACACGATGATCCCGGACGTCCTGCAGTTCCTGACGTACATGGCCGGCCGCACGAGCACGATCAAGCTCGGCTCGATGGTCGTCGTGTTGCCCTGGCACGACCCGGTGCGCGTCGTCGAGCAGGTCTCGATGCTGGACCATCTCTCGGGCGGGCGCTTCATCCTGGGCCTCGGTCGCGGGGCGGGGCGGGTCGAGTTCGAGGGCTTCCGGATTCCCATGGGCGAGTCGCGGGAGCGCTTCGTCGAAGCCGCCCAGCTGGTGCTCGGTGGCCTGGAGGAGGGCTTCGTCGAGTTCGATGGCCAGCACTACCAGCAGCCGCGCAAGGACATCCGCCCAAAGCCCGAGCGAACCTTCCGCGGGCGCACCTACGCGGCGGCCGTCTCCCCGGAGTCCGTGGAGATCATGGCGAAGCTCGGATTGGGGATCCTGGTCATTCCTCAGAAGCCCTGGGACGTGATCGACCAGGAGCTCACCACCTACCGCACCGTCTACCAGGACGTGAACGGCGTCCCGGCTCCCGCACCGATCATTGCGGGCTGGGTCTGCTGCGATCAGGACGAGGCGACGGCACGCGCGAGAGCCGAGCGCTGGATTGGTGGGTACTGGCAGACCGCCATCAAGCACTACGAGATCGGCGGCGACCACTTCGCAAAGACGAAGGGCTACGAGTTCTACGCGCAGATGTCCCAGGCGACTCAGGCAGCCGCGAACGGCCCCGACCAGATGACGGAGATGTACCTCGACCTGCAGGTCTGGGGCACCCCCAAGATGTGCGTCGAGCGCATTCGCAGCACGTGTGAGCGGATGCAGTCGGAGACGTTCACCGGCGTCTTCAGTTACGCTGGCATGCCGTATGCCGACGCGGAGAAGAACCTCCGTCTGTTCGCCTCCCGGTGTCTGCCGGAGCTCCAGAACGGCGCCTCCTCGGCGTGATTCGCCTGCTCGGTCGCCCTGCCTCTCCTGGAGTGATCCCGGTGGATTCGCCAAGCAGCTGAGTGATGGCGTATCCGAGCGTCTATCCCACTGGAACGACGATCTTCGAGCCGGACCAGTGCTGGAGCGGCTATACCGTGTTTCCGGCCAGCGACGTGGGCGCCACGCTGATCGACATGAACGGCGAGGTCGTGAAGCAGATCGAAGGCCTCTACGGCTTTCCCTGCAAGGTGCTGCCGGGCGGCTTTTTCATGGGCAATACGGGCCGCAGAAATCCCAAGCACGGCTACCAGGACGGTCTGGATCTGGTCCAAGTCGACTGGAACGGCAACGTGGTCTGGAAGTTCAACCGCTACGAGCTCGTGAAGGACCCGCGCCAGAAGGCCAGGTGGATGGCCCGCCAGCACCACGACTTCCAAAGAGAGGGAAACCCCGTTGGCTACTACGTGCCCGGGATGGAGCCCCGGTTCGACGGGGGGAATACGCTGATCCTCTGCCACAAGGACGTGGTGAATCCGAAGCTCAGCGAGAAGCCCCTGCTGGACGACACCATCATCGAGGTGACCTGGGACGGCAAGATCGTCTGGGAGTGGATCTGCAGCGACCACTTCGAGGAGATGGGCTTCAGCGAGGAGGCCAAGAACACGATGTCGCGCAATCCGAACGTGGTACGGGTCGGTAAACGGCTCGGCGACTGGATGCACACGAACTCCATGTCCACGCTCGGTCCCAACAAGTGGCACGACGCTGGGGACGAGCGTTTTCACCCGGACAACATCATCTGGGACGGTCGCCAGACCAACATCATGGCGATCACAGACAAGCGGACCGGCCGGATCGTCTGGCAGGTGGGCCCCGACTTTCTGGCGACTCCGGCCCTGCGCAGGCTGCGCCAGATCATCGGCCAGCACCACGCGCACATGATCCCGCGCGGGCTGCCCGGCGAGGGGCACATCCTCGTCTTCGACAACGGAGGGTGGGCGGGTTACGGCGCGCCCAATCCCGGCTCCTACACAGGACTCAACAACGCGCTGCGGGACTTCTCGCGGGTGCTCGAGCTGGATCCGATCACGCTCGAGGTGGTCTGGAGATACACGCCCACTGAGGCCGGCTTTGTCCGGCCGGCGGACAGCTACAAGTTCTATAGTGGCTTCATCAGCTCGGCGCAGCGCCTGCCGAACGGCAACACGCTGATTACCGAGGGCGCCGACGGGCGCATCTTCGAGGTGACCTCCGAGCACGAGATTGTCTGGGAGTACATCAGCCCGTACTACGGAAAGGGCCGGAACCATAACATGGTCTATCGCGCCTACCGGCTCCCCTATGACTGGATCCCACAGCTGCCGAAGCCCGAGGAGAGGCCCATTCCCCGGCTCGACAACAGCAAGTTCCGGGTCACCGACTCCGAGGGGAAGGGTATGCCGGTCACTACCATTCAGCGCGGCGGCCGGGTCAGCCCCGAGCTCTGCGTGATGCCGCAGCCTGACGAAGACTGATTCTCCTGCTAGATGCCCAGATCCTGCAGGTTGTAGTCCTTGAGATCGGCCGTCACGTTAGGCGTCCAGACGTACCTGTCCTCCTGCCCCGCGAACGGCTTGTACACGTAGGGTTTCTCGACTGGAAACCGCTGCCGCCGTGCGTCGATGGCGTACATGATCAGCCTCGAGCGCCGGCGGATGTAGTTCTCGTCGTAGACCGCGACGGGGCTGTGCACGCCACCGCTCTTCACGCCCAGCACGGACTTCCGCCGATGAAAACCAAAGTTGATGGTCACCCGGACGTCCGGGCTCGTGTTCGCGAACGAGCCGTGAATCGCCTGGCGGCTGCAGATTGCGACGTCGCCGGGCTTGCAGATCACGGGCACGGCCTCAGGCAATCGATCCGAGCCGGCCGCCCCGACCATGGCTTTGATATCCGCCTTGCGCCGGTGTGATCTCGGCACCACCCACAGGCCGTTTTTCGCGTTGCAGCCGTAGAGCTGCGCCATGAAGTTGAAGCCGTGGGTGCCCTCGTCGAGGTCGGGGCGGTCCCAGTGGGTCCAGCCGTCCTGATGCCATGCCACCGAGCTGCCGAGGCCGGGCTGCTTGATCCACACCGCTTCGTTGAAGGGCGTGAAGTCCTCTCCGTTGAGCGCTTCGGCGATGGCGAGGAGCTGCGGGTGACCGTAGATCCGCAGGCAGGCATTGGAGAACTGCAGTGAACCGAGAACGAGCTGCACGACGTACTCGGGCGCCTCTACAGGTGGCACGGGGGCGGTCATCTTCGCCGGGTGACGGCCGTAGGCGCGGTCGGTGCCACCGAACGGATCGGAGAGCGGCCGCACCCAGCTGATATTCTGCGCCTCGCAACCTACGCCGAGGGCCGGGCGGCCCTTGCTGTCGACCGTCGCGCCCTTGGCCACCGGCGCGCGTTCCAGCATGTCGGCCACGTCCCGCTCGATGTCTTCGAGCTCCTCTTCTTTCAGCACAGCTTCGAAGATGTAGAAGCCGCAGTGCGAGTACGCCTCGAGAATCGCGGGGTCGAGATTGCCCCCCTCGTCGAAGCGAATCGGACCGCGGTTGCTGAGAGCCCGGGCACGCTCCTCGCCCGCCGAGCGATAACGGGCCATGGCCGGCTCGTCGGGCCCGTAATCGACGATGGGAACCGATTTCAAAGGCAGATTGGCCAGACTCGCACCCCCGTCATTGGTTCGGTTCGTGATCTTGAACTCTCGCGCACGTCGCTGCAAGCACCGTGCGAGCTAGACTGCAACGAGGCTAAAACGATGGCAATTCTAGGCACTTAGAGCCTCGAAAGTGTCGAGATCGAAGGCTAGCGGTGATAGTGAAACTGGTTGGCTGGCCCATCACGTGGGCGTTGGCCGTGCGCTCCGCGACGACCGAGGCGCTCTTCGAGCCATGCTGGCTTCGCATGACGTTTTGCTTTCTCGGCGAGCGAGCGGCACACGGCTTGTAGTGGGTGGTGTCGAGCACCCGCTACCGCGCAAGCGCTCGGAACCGAAGGGTTTCGGTTTCTTTGAGCCTTCAGGGTCTACTATAACCCCGTGACGGCGCTCGAAGAGTCTAGGTGCGACTCGCCCTGCGGCTCCCTCCGCGATGGCGTTCGTAGCCTCGTCCCGATCGGCATCAATGCGCGTATCGCCTCGCTCGTCTTGGTCTGCTGTGTGTGGCTCACGTGCGGGGGACAAGGGCTGGAGCAGTTCCTGGGCTCCGGCCAGGGCGCCGAGCTGGTAGCCTCTTGGGTCAGAACCGATCTCACATCGACGGGCGCGGGGTGGCAGTCCGCCGGGGTAGCGCTGGAAGCCGGGCAGGAGCTCACCCTGTTCGCCTCGGGCGAGATCGACGTCGGCCTGAGCCAACCCATCCATCCCCGCCACGCGATCTGGTATCGGATCGGTAGCGAGGGCCGCGCATTCAATCTCGCCAGCGACTTCTTCACGACCCGCGCAGCGAAGGCGGGCGAGCTCTACCTCGCGGTTCGTCCACTGGGCGTCTACTGGACAGACCGCCGCGGGATCTTCCCGCCCGAGTTCTTCGAGCTTCCGCCTTCTCCGATCCAGCAGTCGGTGGTGACTGTCGTCTGGAGAGGCTCGGCAACCGAGGGACTCGAGGCGCTGTCCAAGGCCGGACTGGCGGAAGCGGAACAGGCGTCGGCGGCGATTCGCGAGCGCCGTCCACTTCCCAAGGGATTCGACTACCTCTGGTTCCTCAACCAGTCGAACGTCTTCGGCGCCTGGGCGGAGTCAGGACGGAAAGGGATCCACGCGTCTACCAACGACGATTCGGGCATCGTTAAGGTTGCGGTGGACCTGCCCTTGACCGATGGGACAGCAATCGAGTTCGACTGGCGGTATCTGTTGCTGCCCGCGCTTGGTCCCGAGACCGAGGCCAGCTTCCATGACTATCTGAGCATCGCGGTCGAGTTCGACAATGGCCAGGACATCACCTGGTTCTGGTCGAACTCTTTAGAACCGGAGCGGAGTTTTCGGTGCCCGCTCGAGTGGTGGGACCAGCGCGAGACACATATCGTGCTGCAGAGCGGGACCGAGGGCTTGGGTCAGTGGTTCAGCCATCGCCGTCCGGTGAAACTAGACTACCTGAACGCAGTAGGCGGGGAAGCACCAAGCCGCATCGTCGGCGTCTGGTTCATTGCCAACAGCTTGTTCGGCCGACAGCTTGGGGAGGCTATCTTCTCCAACGTTGTCCTGCACGATGGGAACGCGGAGCTGCGGATCTTCTGACGAGCTCGCCCTTGAGCGAGCCGCTGCTGCGGGCTGGGGTGAGGGAGCTGTCGGGGAGATCGGCGGCTCGGGCGCTTCTTGTCCGAGAGCCGGCCGTGCCCCGCATCGCGCGGAGATGGTACTGTCGTCGGATCTGGAGAGTTCAACATGACGCGTCTGAATGAAACTCGGTCTGACCCCGCGCCCTCGGAGTGGGAAGAATACTGCCAGGCTGGCCGCGAACGCGCGATGAAGCTCGGCAACCGTGGAGCGATGCGGTTTGACCAAGATGGCCGCCTCGCGCAAGACATTCTCGAAGCTTATTACCGCACCGGTTTCTACGTCTTCACCGGCGTGCTTTCACGGCAAGAGGTCGAAGAGCTCGCATCCGAGTTCGACCAGGTGCTGGATAACGCGCCTGTTTCCAAGGCTAGCAAGATCGACAAGCACGGCCGGCCGGTGAAGTTCGCCGGGTATTATTCGCTGTCATCGGACGACTTGTTTCAGCAAAGTGGCACGGAGAAGAACTCGACCCAGGCCAATGCCCCGGCCGTCGTTGGGCTGGTGTCGCATCCTCTCATGATCATGGACTCGGCTTTGCGTGTGTACGGGCATCCCCAAATCCTGAAGATGGTCGAGAGCGTCAACGGGCCCGATTTCATCCCTTTCCACGAGAGCGTGTTCCATAAGGGGGCCGGTGAGGGTCCGCCCACGCCGTGGCACCAAGACGGCCGGACGCACTGGACGGAGGACGGAGAGAGCCTGGAGCAACCGGACGGGTCGGGCAAGACACACGGCTTCAACCTGTCCGTGTCTTGGACCAACTGCACTCTAGAGAACTGCCTTTGGGTGGTACCGGGAAGTCACCGACTGCGGTACCTCGCCAACGGTGGCAAGTTCCCTCCAATCGCCGAGCGGTTACCGAACGCGGTCCCGATGATGCTAGCCCCGGGAGACTGCGGCATGGTGAACCGAAGCTCTCTTCATGGCTCGTATCCAAACCGGTCCTCCGAACGGAGGGTCACCATGGTTCTCGGCTTCCATAAGCGCAGCTCCGCGATTGGCGCGGAGACGACCAATGTCCACGCCTTTAGGCTCCCTGGGGGAGAGAAGATCAAGTCGATCAAATACTCCGAGGATTACGTCCTTCGCCGAGCGCGAATGATTCCACTCGCGATCGATGCCCGCCGGCAGAGGTACCCTGACGAAGTGCCTTACCTGTACAAGGGAAGTTACATCGGAGGTGGCGTGTGGAACGAGCAGGCCCGCGCGGAGATCAGCCAGGAAGGTGATGAGTACTGGCAACGGGACATCACACTTTGATCCCAGACAGCGGAGGAGAGACGATCACCCCGTTCCCGTGATCGTTTTCACTCAGCGCCCGCGCCGCCGAACTCGAGCCAGCCGCGGAGGGCGTATGAGGGTAGTATGAGACCGCCATCAGGGAGGTCCCGGATTGCTGAGTCCCTATCGAGTCCTCGACCTGACCGACGAGTGGGGCCTACTGTGCGGGCAGATCCTGGCCGACCTCGGCGCCGACGTGATCGCTGTGGAGCCGCCCGGCGGGTCTCCGGCGCGGCGCCTGGGGCCGTTCGCGGGGGGCGAGGCGGATCGGGAGCGCTCACTCCACTGGTGGGCCTACGCGCGAAACAAGCGCAGCATCGCCCTGGATCTTCAGACGGAGGCGGGTCGCTCGGAGCTGCGCGACCTGGCGCGTGGCGCCGACTTCCTGATCGAGTCGGCGCCTCCGGGGGAGCTGGGCGCCCTCGGTCTGGGGCACGCCGACCTCGAAACGGTCAACCCGGCCCTCGTCTACGTGTCGATCACGCCCTACGGGCAGGGGGGGCCCAAGGCGAGCTGGGCCGCAACCGATCTCACGGTTTGGGCCGCCGGGGGGCCGCTCGTGATCACTGGGGACGAGGATCGCCCGCCCGTGCGCGTGAGTGTGCCCCAGTCGGGACTTCACGCCGGTGCTGAAGCGGCGCTCGCCGCGCTGGTCGCCCACTTTGCGCGCTTGCGCACCGGGCGCGGCCAACACGTCGACGTGTCGGCCCAGCAGGCGGTCACATTTGCCACACAGGCGGGGATCCTGGCCGCGGCGGTAAACACCGAGCCGTTCGAGCGCATCGCCGGGGGTACGCGCATGGGGGACATCCGCCTGCAGCTGACCTACCCGGCTAAGGACGGTCACGTCTCGATCACCCACTTCTTCGGCTCCACAATCGGCCCGATGACGCGGCGGCTGATGGAGTTCGTGCACGAGAGCGGCTTTTGCGACCGCAAAACGCTCGACAAGGACTGGGAGGCCTACGGCGAGCTCCTGCTCACCGGGCAGGAGCCGATCGAGGAGTTCGAGCGGGTCAAGCAGACGGTGGCCGCCTGCACTAGGTCCAAAACCAAGGCAGAGCTGCTGCAGGCCGCGTTGGACCGCTCGCTCCTGCTCGCGCCGATCACGACGATTAAGGACGTCCTCGAGAGCGAGCAGCTCGCGTCGCGCGGCTACCCGCAGACACTCGAGACCCCGGACGGACGGCGCGCCACCTGGCCTGGTCCGTTCGCCCGCTTCCCGGCCAAGCCGATCCGCTACCGTCTGGGGCCGCCGCGGCTCGACGAGCACGCTGCCGAGATCCGCGCAGAGGTGCGTAATGCTCCAGCCGCGGGGCGCGATCCCTCCATCGCCGCGGGCGAGCCCGGCGAGGATCGCCCGCTGGCCGGCGTGAAGATCCTCGACTTCATGTGGGCGCTGGCCGGACCGGGCGCTACGCGCACCCTGGCCGACTGCGGGGCGACCGTCATCCGCATCGAGTCGACGTCGCGACTCGACGTCTGCCGGACGTTGAGCCCGTGGCTGAACGGTGAGGTCGGGCCAGAGAACTCGGCCATCTTCCACAGCACCAACGCCGGCAAGCGCATGTTCACACTGGACCCCAATACGCCGGAAGGTCACGAGGTCGTGCTCGACCTGGTGCGCTGGGCCGACGTGGTCACGGAGTCCTTCTCGCCCAGGGGCATGAAGGGCTTCGGTCTGGACTACGAGACGCTGCGCGGCGTCAACCCGGACCTGATCATGCTCTCGACCTGCCTGATGGGCCAGACGGGACCGCTCGCGCGCTTCGCGGGCTTCGGCAACCTGGCGGCCGCCATCTCGGGCTTTCACGAGCTCACAGGCTGGCCCGACCGCGACCCGGCCGGTCCGTTCAGCGCCTACACCGACTACATCGCGCCGCGCTACAACGCCATCGCCGTGCTGGCCGCGCTCGAGCATCGCCGCCGCACCCGGGAAGGCCAGTACATCGACCTGTCGCAGACCGAGTCCGCCCTGCACTTCCTGGCGCCGGCCATGCTCGAGTACTCGGTCAACGGAAACATCCCCTCGCGGGTGGGAAATCAGGACACCGAGATGGCGCCGCACGGAGTCTATGCATGTGCGGGGGAGGACTGCTGGGTGGCGGTCGCCTGCCGCGACGACGCGGACTGGCGCGCGCTCTGTGCGCTGGTGGGAGAGCGGGCGCTCGCCGACGACGCTCGCTTCGCTAGCGGCGCCTCCCGCCTCGAGCACACGACAGAGGTCGACGCCGTCGTCGCGAGCTTCACCGAGAAGCTGCCGATGCACGAGGCCGAGCGGCAACTACAGGAGGCCGGGGTTCCGGCGGGGGCGGTGCAGAACAGTCCGGAGCTGTGCGAGGACGAGCAGCTCGCGCTGCGCGGTCACTTCGTGGAACTGCCGCATCCCACCCAGGGCAAGACCGTGGTCGAAGGGACACGCTTCATCCTGTCGCGGTCCCCGGTCGGGCCGCGCGGGGCGGCCCCGACCTTCGGCGCCGACAACGACTGGGTGCTGGGCGAGGTGCTGGGGTACGACGACGACAAGATTGCCGAGATCGTCATTGCGGGCGCGCTGGAGTAGGATCGCAAGCGAACCTGCCGGCAGCCACGGCGGGCCCTCAGGGGGTTGTGGCAGGGGTCGACTAACGCCTGAACCGCAGGGCTATACTACCTGTCAAAGAGTGGAGTAGTGCCTACGTGGGTGCCATCAGGCACGGCGTGGGCGGGAGACGACATCCATACCGAGGAGAGTAACGGATGACCATCGACTTCGACGTCCAAATCAAGAATGGCACTATCGTCGACGGCACGCGAGTACCGAGGTTCCGAGGGGACCTCTGGATCAAAGACGGGCGCATAGCCCAGATCGGCGGCCGTCCCCAGGGTGCGTCCAATCAGGTCCTGGATGCCGAGGGGTGCATTGTCGCGCCCGGCTTCATCGACCTGCACACCCACTACGACGCCCAGATCCGCTGGGATCCGTACTGCACGATCTCGGGCTGGCACACGGCGTCACTTCGGTCGTGCTGGGCAACTGTGGCTTCGGCTTCGCCCCGTGCAAGCCCGAATTCCGTGAGCGTTCGATGCTCACCATGACTCGCACCGAGGCCATCCCGCTGGAGGCGATGAGGCAGGGCATGCTGCCGCACTGGGACTGGGAGACCATTCCCGAGTATCTCGACAGCCTCGAGCGCGCACCGCTGGGTGTAAACTGCCTGCAGTACATGCCCACGGCGTCTCTGATGACCTACGTGATGGGCCTAGACGCGGCAAAGAGCCGTCCCGCCACCCACGCCGAGCAGATGGAGATGCAGCGCTTGCTGCACGAGGGCATGAACGCCGGCCTTTGTGGTTTCTCAATCCAGCGCCTCGGGCCGGACTCGACCCAGGCCGACTTTGATGGCTCGCCGATGGTGACGGACACCATGGTGGACGACGACATCTTTGCCCTGGCCGAGGTACTGGCCGAGCGTGACGAGGGCTTCATCCAGCTGACCCAGGCCACCCACGCGGACATCAACCACCCCGACGACCTGGCATTCAAGCGCACGCTGGCCGAGGTCGCCCGGCGGCCGATCCTCGACAACGTGGTGCCGGTGAGTCAGAGCAACCCGCGGATCCACCGCGATCGCCTCGAGTGGCTGCAGCAGGCGCAATCAGAAGGCCTGCCGATCTACGGCCAAGCCGCCACCCTGCGCACCGGCTTCGCGTTCTCGCTAGACGAGTGGAACCTCTACGACTCCAGCCCGGCCTGGCGTGAGGCGACCACCGGCACGATCGAAGAGAAGATGCAGAAGATGCGCGATCCCGCGCTGCGAGAGCGCATCAAAGCCGAGCAGGACAGGGCCAATACTCTGTTCACCCAGACTCAGATTGCGGTCGGTGGGCCGGCCCACAAGCTCATTGTGCAGGGCGTGAATGACCGCGAGGACATGCAGAAGTACGTGGGCAAGAGCTTGCGCCAGATCGGCGAGGAGGAGGGCAAGCATTACATCCACGTGATGCTCGACCTCTCGCTCCAGACCGGTCTCAAGACTGAGTTCCTAGGTGTAGGCCCGAAGTTCAATATCGAGCACATGGCGGGAGCTATCAGCGAGTCGCCGTACACCATTCCAGGCGTCTCCGACGGTGGCGCCCATACCAAGTTCTTTACCGGTGGTGCCTGGACCACGGACTTCTTGGCCTGGATGGTGCGCGATACAGGTGCGCTGACCCTCGAGGAGGCCCACTACCGCGGCTCGACCCTCGCGGCCCACGCGGCCGGGTTCAAGAACCGTGGCGCCCTGCGGGAGGGTGCACCGGCGGACATCATCGTCTACGAGCTCGAATCCCTGGGTATGGAACCCGAGTGGGTCGGTGAGCCTGTGTACGACCTCCCCGGCGGGGAGTGGCGGCGTGTGCAACGCGCCAAGGGCTACAAGCACATCCTGGTAAATGGCGTCGAGACGTTCAACGAAGGTGAGTGCACCGACGCCACGCCCGGCAAGCTGCTCCGCCACGGGCGGGGCTGACACCCACTGGATCCACATACCTGTCGCGGCGCCCGCGCTTCGGTCGGGCGCCGCGGTTCCCCATGGGAAAACCTGATTTCCCAAGGGGCTCCCCCGCTTCTCACTCTCCCGCGACTTAGCTCCGAGAGTCCCCCGGGACCGACTGGTCGGTGAGCCCGACGCGCAGTCCGTGACCGGGGTCAAGGTCGATCCACACGTGACCGGGTGCAGCGTCGGTCACCGTTAGCCCCTTGCCGGCGAGGAACGCCCGGGCACCCGCCAGGTCGTCTGTCGCGAAGGTGATGGCATGGACGGCGTTCCCTGCCCGGGCATGATCGGCCCCCTCGGGCGTGTCGTCGCTCGTGGGAGCGACGGCTTCGATCACTGTGTCCTCACCGATGGCATAGAACGCCCGTGGGGTCGCCGGATCGGATAGGTCCGTGTGGAGGGGCGTGCCGCGGAGCACGTCGCCGTAGACCCGCTGAGCGTCGGCGAGGTCGTCGAACAGCACGGTCACGTGTGAGGTACGGGTCAGCGACAACGGATGGTCCCGCCAGCGCTGGGTGGAGAAGTCCGGGTCCAGGCGAGGATCGTTAGCGAACCCGGCCTCGACGAACTCGAGGAGCGCGCCGGTGTCGCCGGGATGGGTCCAGACAGCGACAGAGTCACCTGGCTCGGTGACGGGCTTGCCAGTCAGCCCAACGAGGCGGATGTCGTGATCGAGGAGGTGGCGGGTGAACGCCACGATGTCGTCCACGTACCATGCGATCGAATGCAATCGATTGCCGAACCGCGACCGGAATCGGCCGAGCGGGCTCGTGGCATCGTCCGGGTCCGCTGACGGCTGAATGGGCTCCAGGCACTGATCGGCGACGACGAGCAAGGAAGCCTCCCGTCGAGCGGCCTTCTCGTACGCCCGGTAGTATCGCTCGCAGTCAAAGATCTCGTCGTAGAGGCGGTCGGTCGCGTCGAGGTCTTCGACCAGGTGGGCTAGGTGGAACAGCTTGCCGATCATGGGCACCTCCGGATGTGCCACCACATTACCATCGGAGGGGGAGAACACGACGTGACGAAGGGTGGTACATGTGCTGGTGATCTACGGAATCCCGAATTCTCAGCCCGTTCGTTCCGTTATCTGGCTTTGCCTCATCAAGGGTCTTCCCTTTGAGCTGCGACTGACGAGCCAGGACCGGGATGCCAAGAACCCCGAGTTTCTGCGATTGATCAATCCCCGGGGCACCGTCCCCGCGATCGAAGACGAAGGCTTCGCCCTCTGGGAGTGCCCTGCGATCATGATCTATCTGTGCGAGAAGCACGGCTGGAACGATTTCTGGCCCGACGAGCCCCTCCACCGCGCTCGGGTGAACCAGTATCTCCACTTCCACCACCGCAATACCCGCGAGCTCGTGGTCCAGTGGAGCCGCACACTCTGGCCCCGGGTGTTTGAGGTCGACAACCCGGACGGGGACTGGCTGCGGCGCAACACCTTTACCGGTCTCCGCGACAACGCCCGGGTGGTCGAGCGTGCGCTCCACATCGTCGAAGGGATGCTCGCGCACAGCGGGTTTCTCGCCGGGGGGTCGGTTCCGACCTTGGCCGATCTGTTCGCCTACGAAGAGCTCGGACAAAACCAGGCCCAGTACGCCAACTGCACCGACTACACGGCGTCTCCGAACATCCGCAGATGGTTTCTCGAACTAGAGCGTCTCCCGCACCACGACATCGCCCACGCGATTTGGACGCTGATTGGGGACGCGCGAAAGGTCGAAGGCGGGATGCGAACCATCGCCCGCGCCAACAAGGAGGCGGCGCGTTGCATCGGCGAGGCGGTGTTGCAGATGCCGCGGACCGCGCAACTATCTGGAATCTAAAGGATTTTTCCACCCTCGGTGTCGGCCGAGGCTCTGGTACGCTGGCGAACATGACCATCTCGGTAGTGATCGGAGCGGATCGGGGCATCGGAGCCGCCCTGGTCGACGTCTACAGGGACCGCGGAGACGAGGCGATCGCCGTCTGTCTTGGAGCCGGCGACACTTGGTCAGGCTCGGGCGTCCGCGTCATCCCCGGGGTCGACGTGACCGACGATCCCGCCGTGGCGAGGCTCGCGGCGGCGCTCGCCGGTACGCCAATTGACACCCTGGTGCACGTGGCCGGAGTCGGCGCCCTGGACCGCTGGGGCAGCTTCGACTTCGTGCGCATGCTCGAGCACTACGATTTGAACGCGCTGGGCCCTTTGCGCGCGGTGAGCGCGCTGACCGAGAACCTCGGGCGCGGGAGCAAGGTCGGCATCGTCACCAGCCGCATGGGCTCGATCAGCGACAATGCCTCGGGACGGATGTACAGCTACCGCATGTCGAAGGCGGCCGCGAACATGCTGGGCGTCAACCTCTACCACGAGCTCCGACCCCGCGGAGTCAGCGTGATGCTGCTGCACCCCGGTACGGTCGCCACCGAGATGACCCGCGGCGCGAAGAAATGGGACCAGATGACGAAGCCCGCCGAAGCCGCGGCCGGTCTAGCCGCCCAGCTCGATGCACTTGGGCCAGACACCCCGATCGAGTTCCGCCACGCAGATGGCTCACTGCTCCCCTGGTGAGCTCGCAGCGAGTGCGACGCTCCCCGTTTTCGGCTTACGTCACAACCTTCACCAGCTCCTCTAGCTCGCCGAGGCGGCGGTCTACGTTTTCAGCGCGCTGGGAGCCGAGTTGCATGACCAAGCGGTCGATGCCGAGGTCCTCGTAGGCGCGCACCTCGTCGGCGCCGGCGCGCGGCGGGGGCCCCATGATGACCTCGAAGTCGTCGCGCGCGCGGCCCTGGGCCGCCAGCGCGGCGTCCAGATCCTTTAGCACGGGCTCGCAGTGTTCGGGGTTGAGCCCGACGCCGTACCAGCCCGCGCCGAAGCGGGCCGCGCGCCGGAGCGCGCGCTTGCTGTGCCCGCCCACGATGATGGGGATTGGCTGTTGGACAGGCTTGGGATCCATGCGGCACTCCTCGAGGGTGAAGTACTTCCCTCGATAGGTCGCCAGCTCCTGGGTCCAGAGGGTCTGCATGAGCTCGAGGAACTCGTCGCAGCGTTCGCCGCGATCCTTCCAGCTGTAGCCGCACGCGATCACCTCTTCCTTGCACCACCCGACGCCGACGCCGAAGTCGATGCGGCCGCCGCTTAGGTAGTCGAGCGTCGCGAACTCCTTCGCCGTGTACACCGGGTTGCGTTGGGGAACCAGGGTGATGCCGGTTCCGAGCCGGATCGAGCTCGTGACGCTCGCCAGGAACCCGAACGTGGCGACCGCGTCGAGGATGCCCCCGCCCTTGGGCACGGGGACCCGGCCGTCGCGCGACCCCGGGTAGCCGAACTCCATCTCATCGAACAGCACGACGTGCTCGCCCATCCAGAGCGACTCCAGGCCGGTGTTTTCCGCGCGTCGGCCAAAGTTCGCGATCATCTCGGGCGTTCCTGTTGGGGACATGAACGTGCCGAAGACTCCGATCTTCATCTCGTTTTCTCCCGTTGTGGACCGGGACAACCATACCTCTTCTCAGTAGCTCCATGCCCACGTCCGCGGCGCCCCCGGGGTAAACTCAGCTTCCAGGTGAAACCCTTCGCCGTCATTGGAGCCCTGCTCGCGACCCTCGCACTCGGCATCTGGGTCGGCCGATCACCGCCTGGGCCACCAGATGTCGGTGCCGCGGTCCCCATCGCGGCTGTCGATGATAGAGAGCTGGTTGGCCCGTGCTCGGTGACGAGATTCGTCGCCGGCGACACCGTTGACGTAGTCTGCGGCGTGTTTGGAGACACTGTCAGGCTACTCAACGTCGACATGCCGGAGCGAGGCGAGGTCGGTTTCTACGCGGCCAAGGCGGCGCTCCGTGAGATGGTGGGGGGTCGGCCCGTCTTCCTCGTCTACGAGTTCTCTTACCGCCCCAGCCGTGGCCGCTTCGATCGCTTGCTCGTGTACCTCTACGCCGACGACGTAAACCTGAACCTGGAGATGGTGCGCGAGGGCTGGACGCCGTACTACACGGAATCTGGAACCGGCCGTTTCCCGGACGAGTTCAAGCAGGCCGAGGCCGAGGCGATGCGGGGGCGTCGCGGACTGTGGTCGGTTCCTCGGGTGGTAGACTTGGACGACACGTCATGAGGGAGGAACGGCAATGGCTGAAGAGCACGAGGGTCGGCGCGAGGCCATGCGCCGCCGCTATTTGCCGAGCGGGGCGCCAGTTCCCGCAGAAGTAGGGACGGAGGGCGTCGATCACCTCGCCCTGATCTGTTCCGACCTCGAGGCGACGATCGCGTTCTACACGGGCGTGCTTCAGATGCAACTCACGAACATCGTCGAGAACCGAGACGAGCCGACATCGACTCACATCTTTCTCGACATGGGCGGCGGGAACCAGCTCGCCTTCTTCGACTTCCCGACCCACGGTCCGGCGCGGACGGTTCGCGGAGTCGGCAGCATGCACCACGTTGCGCTCAAGGCTTCCCGGGAAAAGTACCGCGCGATCGTCGCCCATCTGAATGACAGCCGGATCGAGTTCTCGCAGCACGGAACTGACGACGCCGGCTCCGTCTACCTGCGCGACCCGGACAACATCCTCATCGAGGTTACGACCGGCGACTGAGACTCAGCCCAGAGCTTCTACACCGAGATGGGGCTGTGGGGCCACCGGAGCGGGTGGGGAGAGGGCTCGGGCTGTCAGCTGACCAGGCGTGACCCGCGTCTGCGGAGATCACCTCCTCGGAAGGCGCTGGCTTGCGTATTGCCCGGTCTCTCGTCTACCGTGCCGTGGTTAATCGCGTTGAGCGAGCCCGCACGGGTTCGGAGCACAGAGTGGACCCATGGCACGAGTCGAGCAATCCAAGTCCCAGGAAACCGACGCACCGACCGATTGGCAACCCGAAGTCGGCGAGATCGCGACCCGCATGGAGCTGGCCAATGAGATGGGGGGGGTTGGAGCGCGTCCAGCGTCAGCACGACAACGGCAAGCTGACTATCCGCGAGCGCATCGACGCGGTTCTGGACACTGGTACCTTCCACGAGATCGGCGGGCTCACAGGGGCCGGGGTGTACGAGGACGGCAAGCTCACGGACTTCACCCCCTCTCCCTATGTCGGCGGCCTCGGCAAGATCGACGGCCGTACTGTCGTCGTGGGCGGCGAGGACTTCACCGTGGCCGGGGGTTCCGCCGACCTCACGATGGACCGCTTCAAGTCGGTCTTCTACGCCGATTTGGCTCGGGATTATCGGGTGCCGCTCATCTATCTTCACGACGGCGCCGGCGCGAACGTGGCCAGCACTAGCCAAGAGGGGCACTCTCACGTGCCGAGCTCTTTCGACCTCTTCGGTCCGGTGATTCGGGCCAGCCTGGAGGTCCCGGTCTTGGGGGGCATCCTGGGCGCCACGGCGGGCGGTGTCGCGGCAAACGCGATGCTGTGCCATTTCACCGTCATGACGCGAGAGACAGGCTCGCTGTTTGCGGCTGGCCCGCCTGTGGTCAAGCGGGCCATCGGCACCGAGATCACCAAGGCCGAGCTCGGCGGCGTGGACGTGCATGTCGGGACTTCCGGCGCCGTCGATAACGCCGCCGACGACGAAGCCGATGTCTTTCGGCAGATGCGGACGTTCCTATCCTACTTTCCGAGCAACGTCTACCAGCAGCCCACCGTCCGCTCTTGCGGCGATCCTCTCGATCGCGAGGAGGACGCGCTCTTGAGCATCGTCCCGCGCAATCGCGCTCGGGTCTACAACATGCGGAGGATCGTCGAGCTCGTTGTCGACGACGGCGCGTTCTTCGAGGTCAAGCCCGACTTCGGCCGGTCTCTCCACACGATTCTGGCGCGCGTCGGTGGGTATCCCGTCGGGATCGTCGCGAACAACCCTGGGGTGATCGGCGGCGCGATGTCCGCCGCGTCCGCCGACAAGCAGGGAAGCTTCGTCGAGCTCTGCGACCACTTCCACATTCCGATCGTCTTTCTCGCCGACGTCCCGGGCTTCATGGTCGGTCCCGATGCCGAGAGCACCGGCACGCTCCGCCACGGCATGCGCGCCTTCTGGGCGACCTATCTCGCCACGGTCCCGGTGTTCACCGTCATCACCCGCAAGAACTACGGGATGGCCGGCGCGGCCACGGCCCACGCCGGTCAGGTCAACTATCGGGTCGGCTGGCCCTCGGGCGAGTGGGGCTCCATCCCGATCGAGGGTGGAGTCGACGCGGCCTATAGCCGCGAGATCGCCAACGCCCCTGACCCCAAAAAGCGTCGCGCCGAGATCGAGGCGGAGCTCGGCCAGCTCCGCAACGTGTTCCGCACGGCGGAACACTTCGGCATCGAAGAGATCATCGACCCCCGAAAGACCCGCGCGTACATCGGCCGCTTCCTCGAGAACGCCTACAACACCATCGCAGCCAAGGTCGGCCTCAAGTCCAAACCCGGAGTCCGCCCCTGAGTACCACGCATCGTCCGGGCTGACCGCCATGCGCTCGATGATCTCGTCTCTTCTAGCGAAACCAGCACGTGTCGGAACGGAGGACGTACAATAGGTGCGATGAGGGCCGCCTTCCGATGCTTGTCGATCCTGACAGCTGCGCTCTGGCTGGCCTTGCCGGCAGATGCGCAAGTCATCCGCGACGGCAGCATCGGACCGGGCGGTCCGGGTCTAGTCGCCGGTGGGATCGATGATCTGGGCCAGCCAGCCACCTACCTGATCCACGAGGGACTGGCCGAGCGAGCCGGAACCAACCTCTTCCACAGCTTCGACCAGTTCAGCGTGGGGTCGGGCGAGACGACGACCTTCACCGCACTCCAGCCCACGGACAACGTGCTCGGCCGGGTCACGGGTGGGAGCGAGTCGCAGATCTTCGGAAGGCTGCGGTCTACGATTCCTGGTGCGGCTCTGTGGCTGCTCAACCCAGCCGGGTGGCTGTTCGGAAAGGGATCATCCCTGGATGTCCCGGGCTCGTTCCACGTCAGCTCGGGGCACTACTTCAAGCACGCGGATGGCACCCGGTTCAGCGCTACGGGAGGGGCTCCTCCAGTCCTGAGCGTTGCTCCTATTGAAGCCTTCGGCTTTCTCGATGCGCCCATCGGGAACATCGTGCTGGATGATGCCCGCTTCGTGTTAGAGACGGGAAGCACCCTGTCCCTGATTGGTGGTGACGTGGAGATCCGCGGACCAGGCGGGGCATTGCCGGAGGACCGCGAAGTTGTGGTCGATGCACCCTCCGGGCTGGTTCGGCTGGCCGGTATTGCTTCCGAAGGGGACCTACCCACTAGCGACTGGGGGGAGGAGCTTCTCGGTGAGTTCGCCGAGTTCGGCGATGTGCGAGTTGTAGATGGCGCGGAGGTCGTTCTTACTGGCAATCCCGTTGGACGGCTACAGGCTGTAGCTCACGACGTCCTTTTGGATCAGTCTGGTGTGACCGCCAATGCTACGGGAGATGTAGATGCCATCGGCCCCGCGCTGGAGGTATTCGCACAGGGACAAGTCGTCATTCGCGAGTCCGACGTCACCGCAGGCACGTTTGGGGCGGGCAGAGGCGGTGGGGTCGAAGTCACGGCAGAGGAACTACAAGTCGTACACGACCCATCGGGTAGTGACCGGATCTTTTCCCTCGACCGTACCGGAGAGGTCCAAGGCAGCTTTGTTCAGACTGCTTCGGATGAAACCGGGCAGGCCGGCGACATCGTACTCCGCGTCGGATCCCTGGTTGTGGACGGGCTGGCCGAGGTCGGGACATTCCTCAATCCAACATCGACCGCACCAGGGGCGCATATCGTCCTTCGGGCCGAGTCCATCCGCGTGGTGAACGGCGGGTCTATCCGGACGGTGGTCTTTGGTTCAGGAGATGGTGGCCTCATCGACGTAGATGCGGACTCCGTTGTCGTGCAGGGGATCTCCGCCGTTGTCTCCACCGATGTAGGCGCGCGGGATCGACTTTCGAATTTGGGCAGCACGACACGTTTCAATCCCGATCACCCCGAGCTGAAGTCGGGTGACGCCTCCGATCTCCAGATCACCGCGCAGAGGCTTGAGGTTCTCGACGGCGCAGTCATTAGTGTCGCCTCGCAAGGCGGTGGTGATGGTGGTCGCATTCTCATACAAGGAGATGAAGTCCTCGTGGCGGGCGCAGCCGTAAGGGGTGATGTGTTTGGAAACACATCGGTCGGGTCTTTTTTGTCGGCCGTCGCGTTACATTCGGGCTTCTCCACCGGCGACTTCACCCGCCGGTCCGAGAACAACGCAGGCTCCATCGAGATCCTTGCACGAAAGGTCAGTCTTCTCGACGGTGGTTTGATCGCCACGGTGAGCTTCTCCAACGGAGACGCTGGTCCAATCCATATCGAGGCGAATGAGCTGATCATGTCCGGTCTAGATGCTGCCGATCTCCCGGAGGAGATGCTTCTCGGAGGTAGCGTCTTCCGGCTTCTCTTCCAGAGGTCTTGGATCTCATCCGGTTCGAACACTGCGGGCAGGTTTGACGGTGCGGGAGCCGGAGCCGACATTGTTCTGCTGGGAGTTGGCGAGGACTCGAAGTTCGAGCTGACCGACGGGGCGTTCATCGACTCCATCACATGGGGCAACACGACGGATGGGGGAGACACCGTGATTGCCTTTGACCATGTCGTAATAGGATCAGGATCTGGCATTTCGAACGCAAGTGTTAGCAACCCGGCCAACCCCGCACCTGGTGGAGATGCAAGCGACATCGTGATTTCTGCCAAGGTACTCACCATTGACGGCGGGAGATTGGCCACAGATTCCACCGCGCGCACAGGCGACGGGGGGAACATCGTTCTCAACGTGAGTGAGAGGTTGGAGGTGTTCGGCGGACCCGATCACCTCTCTGTCTGCTGTCCAGCAGTTCCAGGAGGCTCCATCACGACCGAAGTGCGAGGTAGCCCGGAAACCACCGGGGGCAACATCACGATCTCCAACCCTGACTTCGTGATCCTGGAGAACGGTGCCCGCATCATCGCAAACGCCACCGAGGGCCAGGGCGGCAACATCGACATCACCACAAAGGCCCTGCTCGTCTCCGACGACAGCGTGATCTCCGCCAGCTCGGAGCTGGGCGTGAGTGGAACCGTGCAGGTGAACGCCCCGGACAGCGACCTCACGACAAACCTGGAGACACTCTCCCAGGACTAGCTGGACGCGGTGGAGCTACGGAATCGCTGCGCCGGGGGGCCGGACGAGAGCCAGTTCCGGGTGGCGTCGCGGATGGTGCAGGGAACGCCGGACGGGATGCTCCCGAGTTTTTCACTCGCAAGCTTTCCTCAGATCGCTGTGGCCTGCCAGTAAGTCGAGCCTTGGTGGTTCAGGAGCCGACCGAGATCACCACCGAAGCCGTGGATCGTTTCGCGGGATCGTGAACTACGACCTCCACTGGAACGCGGACGCAGAACTCGTTCCCCGCCGGATCAACTGACCGTAAGACTCCGGGTGTGCGGTGCCGTGCATCGGAAGCGGACCTCGCTCGAGAACGCGTTCGGCAGAGTCAGCCACGGCGGCGAGCTCCTGATCATCGCCGATCCAGGCGTGCCAGCCGAGATGCGATGCCGCGATCTGGAGTTCGTAGCAGTGATGCCGCGACGGGGCGTCCACCAGGTCCCCCTCACGCAGGTCGGGCGCGAGTTCCAAAACCTAGCAGAGATCGGGAGCGACCGACCGCTAATGGGGAGGAGCGGTTGAGGGGTCCGCCATGGACCCGAGAGCCCTCCAACCCTCCATGCTGATCACCGCTGCTGCTGGTCCGAGCCGAGCTGTGCGTGGCCTTCCCCGCTGGCTCGAGCCGGCTAGCTCCGGCGCGAGTGAAGACGAACCAGGTCACGCCTTGTCGAGGTCGATCCGGTAGAGCTCCGCGGCGTTGTCCTGCAGGATCATGCGCTGCGCGTCTTCGGGAAGCGCGCCGATCGCCTTTCTCACGCGCTCTATGCTGTCGGGGTAGAGACAGGTCGGGTGCGGGATGTCGGTCTCGAAGAGCACACGGTCCGCGCCGAGGTACTCCACGGCCGGTGCGACCGTCGGGCCCTCGAACCAGAAGCAGCCGTAGAACTGCCGCTTGAAGTACTCCGACGGCTTCATCGACATGTGCCTGAGGTGCTGGGGCGAGGTCTCGCCCATCTGGTAGTCGAGCGCTTCCAGGAGGAACGGGATCCAGCCGATGCCGCTCTCGACCGAGACGAAGCGCAGGTCGGGGTAGCGCTCGGGCACATCGGTGATCAGCAGGTTGCTCATCCACCGCAGGTTGCCGAGGAACAGACCCGCTCCGCCGAGCGTCAGCCTCACGTCGCCCGGCCATGTCTTGTAGGGAACGCTCCCGGACCAGTCGATGTCGCCGGTCGACGCGCCGATGTGGAAGTTGATCGGCATCTTGGTCGCCTCGCACACTTCCCACAACGGGCGCCAGTCGGGCTGGGCAAAGTCGGGCATTCCCGAGTCGTGCGGGTTCGAGCACATTACGATGCCGCGCGCGCCGTTGGACGCCATGCGGTAGACCTCGTTCACGCTGGCCTGGATGTCCCACCACGGAACGAGCGCCATAGGAAGGATGCGGCCACCCGAGCGCTGCTGCACGTCGGCCATATAGTCGTTGTAGATCTCGACGCACGCGATCCGCAGGTCCAGGTCCTCCACCTTAAGGAAGTTCTGGTTCCCAAACCCGCCCACGTTGGGGTACGTGATGCAGTGGCTCACGCCCATCTCGTCCATCAGCTCGAGCCGGGCGTCGCAGTCGAACGAGCCGCGGTGGACCTGGTCGATGTCGTACTTGAGGAACCCGATCCCCGGGATCTTCGTGCCGTCGGGCTCGAGCGCGCTGACCGCCGAGTCGCCCGCGAGCACGATGTCGCCGTTCACCACCCAGGCGCGCTTTCCGTTGTGCTCCTTGATCTGCGGCACCAGGTCTTTGTACTTGGGCGGCGCGAGCGAGGTCCACAGGTCGTGCGGCTCGCTCCAGTGGGTGTCAGAGTCGATGATCTGAAGGCCGGGAAAAAGCTCGCTACTTGTAGACATGATCCCCTCCCAGGAGTCCAGACTCGATCATTTCGCCCGAGGGCGGCCGCGTCAAGTCACCCTCTCCCGACGACTTTGAAGAGTCCCTCGGCGCCCGTAGAGGCACAGGCTCCGGCGGGCTCTCGCCGCTCCTGAGCCTCAGTCGAGCAGGCTCCCGAGCATGCGCTCGACCAGCGCGCCTCCGATCCAGGAGGCGACCGGGATCATCAGCAGCAGGAACATGCGCAGAAATGTCGGCGATCGGACGGGCCACTCGGGCACCGACGTGATCGTGTCGTGATAGGCCAAGAGGTCGGCGAGGCTGAGCGTCTCGGCCTGTGCGGCGAGCCTGGAGTCGGCGAGCGCCGAACGGTCGCCGCTGATCGCCGCGGCTACGCGCTCGAGCTCCTCCTGCTTGAGGCGCGAGATCAAGCGCTGCACGCCGCGCATCGGCAGGATCACGATTGCGGCGATCCACGCCAGGCAGAGGAGCAGAATTCCGACAGGGACCACGACCGAACGTTGGATGAGGTCGAGCATGAGGAGCGACATGATGGAGATCATCACGACCCCGATCAGCGCGACCGTCGTCCTCTCGCGCCCGAAGGGGGCCAGTGGACGCAGATCGAGCAGGTCGAGGTTCCAGGAGAGCCGATCGTAGAAGCTCCCACCCTGCGAGCTAAACCACAGATAGGTGGCCTGTGCGCCAATCGTGAAGGTCGCGAGGTTCAAGCCGTAGTCGAAGACCCTGTGGTGATCCCATCCTTCGAGCAGGAACGACGCGAGCGAAATCCGGAACAGGTAGGAGGTAAACAGGGTGGCGATGAGCACACCCGCAAGCCCCGCCAGCCAGAACCCCCGCGTCGTCGCGGAGGCCTCCTCGGCCCGGATCGCGTCAAGCTCCGCATTCGAATTCCGCCACAGCGGTCGCAGCTCGCGGTTGGTCTGTGCGGAGGCGAGCCCGAAATAGGTTACGGCTGTGGGGATGTATCCCACGAGGAGGGCGATCCCGATCACTTCTACGACCTGATCGACTGGCCAGAGCCTGGCGGCCTCCGCTGCCTGATAGAAGAAGTCCATCGCGACGTAGAGCGCCGTGATCGCGAACGTGATGAGCAACCCGATGGCCCAGGCGGGAAGCGGCACGTGGGCGAACGGCGCGAGGAACCACATGCGCCGGAAGCTCGGCGGGAACTCGCGCGCCGGCGGCGAAGGCATACGGTCGACCCTATCACGGCCTCGCCCCCGAGAGGCCGGGGCGTTCGCTAGGGCCTGAGGTTCCCGAAATCATGACGGACACCTGAATCGGCACCCCGTTCTGCGCTTGTCCGGAGCCGGAAACAATGATCTCAGTCTCGGACCAATCGGGAACCTCCTCCAACTCCCGGGATGGCATTGATCTCTTTCTCGTGATTGAACAACATTTCCAGACTCACTTTGTACTTATTGAACGCCTGCTGGTAGCGACCTCTATCTGGAAATAGCGTGTTGATGTAATCCATAAGCAACGAAACCGGAAGACCAACCAGCGAGCTGACAATTGCCACGGAAGCTCCCGACTTGATATCCCCCCCCTGACCCAGTGCCAGATAGAAGCCCGCAAAGGTACCGATGATCCCGAGCAGAATTACCATGAACGGCGCCCGATACAGGATGGCGACCACATTCTCGGAGGCGAAATATCTATAGGTACTTGTAAAGTATGGATTGTTATCAAGTGCGATGCGGGTGATGATGTCATAGTCCGGCGTCTGGTCGTAACTTTGTTCCATGAGTTCATCGACGGTCAAGTCAACGATATGCGCCATACCATCTTCTATCTCGAACCTTCGATCCAGTAGTGAGCCAGAGGCTCTCTCCTTTTCAACGATGCCCAACATATCTTCCGCTTTTCCCATGAGTACGTTCGCCTTGCCTTCGAGTTGCCGGGCTTGGAGCTCGATTCCCTTCGCTTCGTGAATCCTGGCCCGCAACTTGTCCAGGAAGGGATCTTTGACTTTCCTCGAATAGAGAGTCACAGGAATCTTGAGGGGCCGCGTCCATCTCTTGCCGGAGGGCGGCGAACCCGCCGCGGGAGTGGAAGTCGTCATTGAAGGATCAAAGCTGGCGGTCAAGGCGACCTCCGCCTGTTCCCTCACGCTGTCTACGTAACTCAGGTGGGTAGGTTCTTTCTGAGCCTTTCTGTACTCAAACACAGAGTAATAGAACGCCACTACAAACCTATCTATCGCGGATATCTTGTAATGCAGACCAAACTTGAAGACCGCAAATAGAAGAAAACAGGCCACTATGCCCGCTATGAACAGCCTTCCGATCGACTCGTTGGTAAGCGCAGCGTCATAAAAGAACGCAAAATATGATACCGCCACCAGCAGTGCCACGACTATGTACTTGAACATGTTGACCCTCTACCCTATATGCGGCTTACTCTTCCGAATACACACTAAACTGCAAGATCGTTGCCTGTTCCTGCCTGCAGTCGTACTCTTCGCATCTTGCAATTGTGCCCACCAATTCAGCTGGAACCGGTTTCGCATTCTGGTAGCCCACCGCTGAAGTGGACATGTCTGCTTTCATCCTCTCGCGATACTCGTAGTCACCCATCTCGTTCTCATCAAAGATGAATTTGTACATGGCGAGCGCGCGTTTCTCACTCAGTGACATATTGAACTGGCGTGCTCTCGCTGTCGCAGGCGATGTATCGTTGATATCAACATATCTGCCCCGATAGACGGGCGATGTCATGCCGGAGATCTTGAGAGACTCGACATACTTCGCTGCCTCCGGATTTTCGTAGATGCTTTTTGCATATCTGGGAATCACCACTCTCAGGAACTCTTTCATGTCTTCTGATAGTTGAAAGGATCCGCGCACAAAGTATGACTCCTGAAAGTTGAGTTTTACCCGTCCCGTCTTTTCGTCGATCTCCACGGCTGAATCGTCAAACAGGTCTCTGAAGTTGTGGGCTAGCTGTTCGACAATCCTTCGCTTGGCTTCGGCGAGCTGTTTCCGTACCTGGGCCGTCAATGCCTTTTCCCGCTCCAGCTGTTCTTCTGTAGCTGTCAGGGCCGCGGCGAATGCTCCCTCTGCCTCGCCTAGCTCCCGCGCCTTCTCTCGCGCAAGAGCAGACTTCTGTCGGGCCAGTTCGGCTTCGTGCGCTTGCTGAGCCACTGCTAAAGCTCGGGCCTTTTCCGCCTCCAAGCCGGATTCTGCGGCTTCCAGTGTCTCAACAAATGCAGTCGCTGCTTGAGCTAGCTGCGATGCGCGCGAGCTTCCATGGCCGCTGCCTGTGCTGCCAGGTCGGCATCACGTGCTTGTGCCGCTTGCGCTAACGCGGTCTGCGTCTCTCTCGCCGCTTCTGCTTCCTGGGCTGCAAGCGTTTCGGGAAACTTGTCCTTTGCGCTGCTCAGAGCGGACAAGGCTTGCTCTCGATCTTGATCGGTACTGCGAAGCGTCTGCTGCACTACTTCAAGCTGCTTCTCCGCGGAGGTAATGTCCTCTCTCGCCCGGGCCAGCTCTTCTTCTCGCAGCTTCTCCAACCTCTCTTGCTGTGTTCTTAGCGCTGCGAGCGTCTCCTGTTCGGCTGCTGCGAGCGCCTCGAGTTTATCCTCGGTGAGTACTTCTACCGTGGATGCAAGGTCTTCCTCGTATTGTAGTTCAGCCACAACCAGTGCGTGTTCCTTGGCTTCCTGCAATACCGCTGCCTGGCGAGCTAATGCTTCCTGGGTCTTCTGCGCCTCCTCTGACAGGGCTCGTGCTTTGTCTTGGGTCAGTTCACTTATCGCAATTGCAACGACTTGGTGGTGCTGTAGCTCCTGAGCTTCCAAGGCCTCCCGCTTGTCTGCGTCCAGAATAGCCTCTTGCTCTGCTAGGTCCCGCTCTCGCGCTCGCTGTTGCGCAGCCATTTGCTCTGCTAGTTCCCGCTCTTGTGTTTCCTGCAGCGTAGCCTGTTGGTGTTGCAGTTCTTCGTCGTGCTTGAACGCGATGCCAGCTACAAGACCTTCGTATTCGATTGCGGCTCGATTGTCTTGAAGCGTCAACAGCTCGGCAATTTCTCGTGCTAGTTCCTGTGTCTTTGCCTCACGCTGTTTCAGGAGGGCTTCTACCGACATATCCGCGTACGCCGCCCGGGCCTTGGCGTCCTCTTCGATCTTCCGTTCAAGCTGGCGTATCTTTGCTTCACTGTTCTGTTGAGCTCTGGCTACGAGCGTGTGTATCGTCTCGACGCTTTCCTTCTCGATTCTGGCTTCAATCTCCCGCTCGGCAGTTGCGACAATCTCTTGTATCTGGTTCTCAGTGTTCTGTTTGGCTATGGCGATCTCGTCGCTGGAATAAATCATGAATACAAGCGCAAGCACGGCGAACAAATCCACCATGGGAACGAGCGCTTCCGTGGTTTGCGATTCGTCCGAATTGGCTTGATCAACATTCATGCGTCATGTCTTTCGCCATAGTCACGAACCAGTCCAACATCACGATCGTGTCAACAGTTGATACTGTCGGCTATAGCAGGAAGGATCTGATCAATGCTGCGGCTCGTCTGTCAGATGTGCAGCACGCACGCATCTGCGCTCTGGCGAAGTAGGCGGCGGATGGTCATCGCTGGCTCATTCCGGTCTGGGGCGTCCCCAATCGCGACGGGTGCGCGCACTTCCGGGGCACTTCGGTATCGGTCTGCAGCGCGCTGCTCTTGACGGCCGTCTCGGAGGGCGGGTTCTCCGACCGTTACTCCAGCCCAGCCTTCCGCAGCGCGGCGTTGCGGCGCGCGTCGGTCTCCGGCCGCGACACGGCGAGATAGTTCTGCATGAGCTCGATCGAGAGATCGGGCCGGACGCGCCGGCCTTGCGCGATCGCGGCTTGCGCCTCGTCGATGCGGCCGAGCGATACGGCGCTCATCGCGATGTAGAGGTAGCCTACCGGGAAGTAGGTTGGTTCCAAGGCCACCAAGCGTCGAGCCGCCTCGAGTGACGCTTCGTAACGCCCGGTTTCCCAATTAGCCAAAGCGAGATTGTCGTAAATCCAGACCATTGGCCCATGCGGATCTAGCCGCCGGGCGCGCTCGGTCGCGACGATACAGGCTTCTGGGTCCCCGGCGAGCAGTTGCGCCCAGCCGAACCAGATCCAGGCTTCGGGCATGCTCGGATTCAAGACCACGGCGCGCCGCGTAGAGTCGAGCGCATTGTCCCGGTCGCCCGCCGTCAGATAGACCGCTCCCAGGGCGGCATGGACTACCGGATCGCGCGGATCGAGTTCGCGCGCCCGACGCGCGGTCGCGAGCGCGGCGGACACTTCTTCTGCGGTCGCTGTGCGACCGTCCCCGGTCAGCGCCATCCAGTTTGCCATCGCCAACCGCGCCAGCGCCGTCGCGAATCGGGGATCGGCCTCAGCCGCGCGCTCGAAGAGCCGTGCCCCCGCGACCCAGTCTTCGCGCGTATACCGGTCTATGCGTTGGAGTCCGAGCTGGTATAGGCTCCATGCTTCGAGATTCTCGGTGCCCTCTTGTCGCGCGCGCTCACCCTCTGCGCGTGTCAGGTCACCCACGAGAGACGCCGCGATGGTAGAACTGAGCTCATCCTGGAGCGCGAACACGTCCGCGATCTCGCGGTCGTAGGTTTCAGCCCAGACGTGCTCGCCGGATGTCGCGTCGATAAGCTGCGCGGTGACGCGGATGTGATCGCCGGCGCGGCGCACGCTGCCTGCGACGACATAGCGAACGCCAAGCTCGTCGCTGATGCGCTGCAAGTCTGCGTGACCAGCGCGGTACTGAAAGCTCGAGTTGCGCGCGATCACGGGGAACGCACGTCAGGACGATAGCCGCGTAATGAGGTCTTCGGCTAGACCGTCAGCGAAGAATGCCTGCTCTGGATCAGGGGACAGGTTGTCGAAGGGCAGCACTGCAATCGCCGGCCGGCCGCCGAAATCGGGAACGTTGGCCATCTCGCTATCGGCCTGCGCTGCATCGCCCACGGTAGATACGGCAGCGGACTTCAACGCGTTCGACCATGCAAGGTAGCCCCCCAAAGCGCCGAGGATGACCAGTGAGGCGACAGCGAGTGGCCATGCTCGGCGCGGCGGCTTCGCCGTTTGTCGTTGCGGTAGCGGCGTCGCTTTCTCCCCCGCCGCCGGCACGGTAAAACTTGCAACACCTTCGAGTCCCGCCTCGCGGATCTCGAGCGGCTCGTCGAAACCCTTCAGCACGTAGCTTCCGTACGTCTCCCAACGAATTGGCTGGCGAAACTGCTGGTAGTCGAGCCGTTGTCGCGCGCTGTTGGCCACCGTCGCAGACATCAGCACCTGCGCCGGACTTGCGAGACTCGCGATGCGTGCAGCGAGATCGACTGCGAGACCTTCTACACGCGGACGTGTGTCGTCGCCATCAGCGCCGGACCGCTCACTCACTTCGCCCAGATGCATACCGGTGCGCACGCCGGGCAAGTCGGGCGAGTTCGAATGCGCAAGCTGCAGGCGCAGCGCAAACGTGAGCGCGGCGCTTGGGGTTTCGAATGTCAGAAAGCACCCGTCGCCAGCCCAATCGATAATACGGCCGCCGGACTCCGCGGCGACGCGACGCACGATCGCGCGATGCCGTTCGATCAGTGCGCCGACCACCTGGTCGCCGCGCGCCATCTTCAATGCGGTCGAATCCGCCAGATCGGTGAAGACCAGCGTCAGGATCCGTGAGCTCGCGATCGTGTTGGTCATCCCGGGCGCATCGCGGCGAGCGGCATTCGTGGTTCCGCAATACAGTGCATGCAATCGGGCCCTCCTCGGGTCGGTTAATTATGGACCAATTGCACTCGATAAATGGCCGCGACACATCTACGAGGTAAGGCAATGGACTCGGATACCCGCGGCGGGGCGGCAGTCTGAGGTGGACGCCCCTCCACTCGGACGTGGTTGGCGGCTCACCCTCTGCCGGAGGGATCGAAAGCGCGGCTTGAAGCTCCTAGCCGCAGCGGTGAGTCGCGTGGGAGCTGCCTGCGCCGCCAGAGGACGGTCGCCAAGTCTACGAACTCGACTTTCCCTGAGCGGCGTCGAGAAGGCGGTCGATGCGGTCTTTCGCTGCCCTCGTGAGGCTGCCCTGCTCGTATTGGTCGATGACCGCACGCTCTATCCTGTCGAGCCAGTCGTCCGCGCTGGTCGTAGGTGGGAGTATGGGTTCGGCGGGCTCGTCTGAGCCGCGGCGCTCCAGGGCTCCGTAGAGCCTCAGCCACCGATCGAAGCGCAGCGAGCCCCGCAGCACGCCCCGAAACAGGCGTGCGGGCCGTTCCGAATCGGTGAAGGCGCCGATGAGTCCGGCGATCAGCCCAATCGGACCGAGCACGACATCACGGATCCCCTCGACCATGAGCTTCAGCTGCAGCGCGACCACGTCCCGTGCGAGCTCCCATCGCCGGGCCTTCTCATCAGTGTCCGCCTCCTTCCGGTCCGCGATCGTCCGCTCTTCCATCCCCCGATGTTACTGGAAGTGCCCCGAGATATGCTCGCTACGACGTACTCATGCGCGGACGCTCGCAGATCCTCGAGCAGCATCGGCTCGGAGTCGGCGACATTGAGTGTGTGATCGCAGAGCTCGGGGTCTGACGCCGCAGTCTGCCCGGCGAGACGCACCGCGTCATTCTGAGCCATACTCTCTGGTGAGCCGGCAGAGCCGCGAGTCGCTGACCCACCACCTTCTCCGAGCTGGAAACGAGGAGAGCCGAGGGAGCAGAATGCCAAAGCAAGGCGTGGAACCCGACGAGTTGACCCAGGGGTTCTGGGACGCCGCCAACGAGGGGCGGCTGGTGATCCAGAACTGCCACGAGTGCGACATCCTCCAGCACCCGCCGGAGGCTCGCTGTCGAAAATGTGGTTCGGCGAGCCATCTCGAGTGGAGGCCGATGAGTGGCCGGGGCAGGATCTACAACTACGGGGTCGTCTACGACTGCCCGGTCGCGCGGCTTCAGGAAGATCAACCGTTCAATGTTGCGGTGATCATGTTGGACGAGGACCCGGGGATTCAGATGTACTCCCACCTACCCGGCATACCTGTGGACGAGGTTCCGGTAGGGGCCAGGGTCGAGGTGGTATTCGAGGCGAGCGCGAACGGTCAAAAGGTACCCGAGTGGCGGGTCGCAGTGCCCGACACCGAGAGGGGTGACTCATGACCACCCAGGCGGCTCCGGAGTCGATCTATCGGATCGCGGAGGGGCTCGGGGTCTGGGAGCACCGCGGGCAGGTGGCCGCCGTGGGTGTCGGCCACTCACCGACCGCTCGCCGTTGGGACGGCAAGCCAGAGACCTCGCTGGGCGCCAACAGCGTCAAGGCGCTCAGGGGAGCGATCGAGGACGCGGGTGTCTCCCCCGACGAGATCGACGGTTTGGTCCTCGACCCTTTCACCACCACGGGGGCCTTCTGGCCCAAGGGGAAGCCCGTCCCGCTGGAGGTCGTGAACGCCTTCAAGCCCACGAGCGACCCGCTCGACGGGATCGCCAAGCTGAGCGCCGACTGGATCTTGAACAACATGCCGGAGCTTACCAACGTCGAGTTCACCATGTACGGCCCGACCTGCATGTCGAACGCGCTGTGCGTTGCGGCGCAAGCAGTCGGCGATGGCCGCACGAACACGTGCCTGGTGCTCAAGGGCTGGCACAACTTCGAGGGCCGCTACTACCAGGGCGGGGCCAACGCGGGCGATACCCTCCGGGGGACCAGCGCGATTCGAAACCTGTGGGGGGCTCCCGCGTGCTACGGAACCGCTCTGCAGTTCGCGGAGTACTGTCGCAAGTACGGCAAGACGCACGAAATGATGGCCCCGTTCATTTCGAATTCGAGACGGAACGGCCTGATGTTCCCGGAGGGCTACTGGGCCCAGCACCGGCCCGAGCAGCTGACGACGGAGGACTACCTGGCTGCGCGGTGGATCGCCAAGCCCGCGAGTCTGTTCGACAACGACATACCCATCATGGTGTCGGCTGCCTACCTGTTCACGAACGCCAGCCGGGCGCGGCACATGAAGCAGAAGCCCGTCTACGTGTGGAACCATGTCTCCACCCGAGCTAATTCTCGCAACCTCACGCCAACGCTGGACGAGGTGGAAGAGGAGACCGCCAGGGCCGCGAGGAAGATCTACGAAGGGGCAGGGATCGAGGCATCCGACCTTTCGTTCGAGAACATGTATGATGGATTCACGCTGTTCCACCAGTTCCACCTGGAGGGACTCGGCTACCGCGGCATAAAGTTCGGCGAGGCCTTGGACTTCTACCAGACCGACATCAGTATCGAGGGGCCGAATCCGGTGTCACCGAGCGGTGGAAACATCGGCAGCGGCCGCAGCCGGTTCTGGATGCACACCGATTCCATCCAGCAGCTGCAGGGACGCGCGGGGGCTCGACAGATCACCGGCGTCAAGCCGGAGGTCGGTGTCTCGGGTGGCCCCATGCCCCTCTACGGCTCGTACATGGTATGGAGCGCGACTCCCGACTGATTCACTCGGAGCGATGCGGTGCTGATCCTCATCAGTTTTGACATCGACGGGACCTTGGACGTGGGTGACCCACCAGGAGTCCTGTCGATGGACATGGTGCGGCGAGCCCAGGCGAAGGGGTTCGTGATCGGGAGCTGTTCCGACCGTCCACTCAGCACGCAGCGTGCAATCTGGGTCGCGCACGACATCCGGGCGGAGTTTACTGTGTCGAAGCATATGCTCCCCGAGGTGAAGGCGGAGTTCAGGGCGGACGCCTACTACCACATCGGCGACCGAGAGGACCTGGACAAGCGCTACGCACTGGCCGCGGGCTTCGAGTTTCTCTGGCCCGACGAGGCCCTTACGAAGGCCTGGTTCCTTCCCGACATGTGAGGCTACCGATGGGTCCAGCAACAAAGAAGATCGGGTTCGTGAAGAGCTAGCTGCGGAATGAGCGAGTGAACTGCCCGAGCTGCGGCCATGAGAACCGGGATAGCGCCAGGTTCTGTGAGGGGTGCGCCAACCGGCTGACGAGGACCTGCGGCAACTGTGGCACCGAGCTACGTCCGTCGGCGAAGTTCTGTGACGGCTGTGCGAGTCCCGTGGGCTCACCCCCTGCCACCCAGCCCGAACACGACCCCCGCTCCTACACCCCCAAGCACCTCGCCGACAAGATCCTCCAGTCGAAGTCCGCCCTGGAGGGCGAGCGCAAGCAGGTGACGGTGATGTTTGCGGACGTGAAGGGCTCGATGGAGCTGGCGGAGCAGCTCGACCCCGAGGAGTGGCACCGCATTCTCGACCGCTTCTTCCAGATCCTGACCGAGGGCGTGCACCGCTTCGAGGGAACCGTCAATCAGTACACGGGCGACGGCATCATGGCGCTCTTCGGGGCGCCGATCGCACACGAGGACCATGCGCGGCGCGCCTGCTATTCAGCCCTCTGGCTGCAGGAGGGGCTGCGCAAGTCGGCCGACCAGCTGCGCAGGACGCAGGGCCTGAACTTCTCGGTGCGCATCGGCCTGAACTCGGGCGAGGTGGTCGTAGGCAAGATCGGGGACGACCTGCGCATGGACTACACGGCGCAGGGGCACACGGTCGGCCTGGCCCAACGCATGGAAGCGCTCGCATCGGGAGGCAGCATCTATCTGAGCGCTCGGACGGCGGGGCTCGTGTCCGGATACCTCGACCTCAAAGACCTGGGCGACTTCGCGGTCAAAGGCTCCACCAGGCCGTTGCGGGTTTTCGAACTCCGGGGGTCGGGCGATGCCCGCACGCCGTTTGATCTCGCTCGCGCACGAGGGCTCACCCGCTTCGTGGGGCGGAGCGACGAGATGGCGGTGCTCGAAGTGGCCCTGGAACAGGCTCTCGCCGGCCGCGGGCGCACGATCGGCATCGTCGCCCAGGCCGGCACCGGGAAGACCCGCCTCTGCCACGAGTTCGGCCTTCGCTGCAGGGCGCGGGGCCTCACGGTCCACGAGGCACGAGGCCTCGCCCACGGCAAGAACATCGCGCTGCTTCCGGCGGTGGAGCTCCTGCGGAACTTCTTCGGGATCGACGAGCGCGACGGTGATCGCGCCGCTCGTGAGAAGATCACGGGGCGGGTTCTATTCCTCGACGAGTCGCTCCGCGACGAGCTTCCGATCTTCTTCGACCTCCTCGGAGTACCCGATCCTGTCCGACCTCTTCCTCCCGTCGATCCCGAGGCGCTGCAACGGCGCATGTACAACGCGGTCCGGGCGATCATGCGCGCCGATGCGGACTGGGATCCGGGCGTCGTACTGCTCGAGGATCTCCACTGGCTCGACCCCGCCAGCGACGCGGTGTTCGAGCAGGTGATCGAGGCGATCGCTGCATCTCGGAGCCTGGTGGTCGTGAACTTCCGTCCTGAGTACCGGGCCCGTTGGATGCAGCAGTCGCACTACCAGCAGCTCTCATTGCTTCCCCTCTCGGAGTCTGCCCTGCGCGACCTCCTGCGCGACCTGCTCGGCGAGGATTCGAGCGTCGCGGCCCTTCCAGCGGCGATCCACGCCCGAACTGGCGGGAACCCGTTCTTCAGCGAGGAGGTGGTGCAGTCCATGATCGAAGACGGCCATCTCGAGGGCACGCGCGGTGCGTATCGTCTTCTCGCCGACTACGAGACGCTTCCAATACCCGAGAGCGTGCAGGGCGTGCTCGCGGCGCGCATCGATCGCCTCCCGGAGCGCGAGAAGCACGTGCTGCAGGCCGCTTCCGTCGTCGGCACGACATTCGGCGAACGCGTTCTGGCGCGCGTGGTAGATCTTCCCGAGATCGCTCTGACCGATGCGCTCCGGAACTTACAGGATGGCGAGTTCCTCTACGAAGTCGAGCTCTACCCGGAGCGCGAGTACACCTTCAAACATCCCCTGACCCAGGAGGTGGCGGACCGTTCCCAGCTCTCGGAGCGACGCAAGAGCGCGCACGCGGCCGTCGCCCGCGCGATCGAGGAGCTCGATGCCCAGCACCTCGACGAGCGCGCCGCACTCCTCGCCCATCACTGGGAAGGCGCCGACGACCCGGCGCGCGCGGCGCACTGGCACGCGCGGGCTGCCGGCCGCATCGGGGCTACCGACTATGGAGATGCGTACGCGCACTGGCGGCGCGTGGAGGAGCTGCTCGAGGAAGTCGGAAGCAACGGTGAGATGCAGGCGCTCCGGGCGCGGGCCCTCGTGGAGCAGGTCAAGCTGGCCTTCCGCGCCGGCATCACCGAGAAGGACGCGGCCGCGCTCTACCAGCGAGGACGGGACTACCTGGAAGCCCGCGGCGACGACCGAGCACTGGCGGAGCTGCTGTGCGCCTTCGCAGCAATCAAGCAGAACTTGGGCGATCTGATCGAATACTCTGAGCTGGCCGAGGAGGCCGCGGCCACGGCCCGTCGTGCGGGCGATCCGGTGCTCCGGGCGGCGGTCACCCTGGACCTGGTCTGGACACGGATGCAACGCGGCTCGCTCGCGGAGGCCGTCGCCGCGGCGGACGAGGGCGTGGCTCTTGTGGGCGACGATTCGGAGCTGGGCGCGGACGTCTTCGGCTGGAGTCCTCTGGCCGCCAACCTCGGGGCCGGGGGCTTCGCACTCGCGCTGATGGGAAGGGTGGAGGAGGCGGACCAGCGAGTGAGCGCGGCCCTCCGCGTTGCGCCCGATCGGTCGCCGCTGGAGATCCTGACCTGGCTCCACTCGTGGCGAACCGAGGTGGAGCTCTCGCGAGGGAACGCGGACCAGGCACTGCACGCGGGAAGAAGGTGTCTTGAGCTGGCCGAGGGTTCGGGAAGCCCGCACTGTTCGGTCTTCGCACACTGCTGGCTCGCCGCGGCGCACGTCGCGCACCAGAGCTGGCGGGAAGCCGCAGATCTGATGGAGAAGGCCGGAGTCCTGAGCCGGGAGACCCAGGCCGGGCTGGACGCCCTCGTCCTGTCGAGCTGGGTTCTTCCTGCTGCGTATCTCGGCTTGGGAGAGATCGAGCGCGCGCGCGCGCTTGCCGACGAGGCGATCGAGGTCTGCCGCGCTCAGCGCACTCCCGTGTATCTATGCCGAGCCCTCCTGGCGCGCGCCGCCGTGTTTCGGAGTGATCTAGGAGGAGACGTTGCACGAGCGCAGGCCGACCTTGACGCGGCCGAACGACTCGTCGAAGAGACGGGTGCGCGCCGCTTCCTGCCCGCGATCCTCGAGGAGCGTGCTCGGCTCGCGACGGACGCCGCACGCGAACGCCACCTGCGCGAAGCCCACCGCCTTTACACCGAGATGGGCGCTGTGGGGCACGCGGCGCGGGTGGGGAGGGAGCTGGGACTGCCAGCTGACCAGACGTAACTCGCGTCCGCGGATCAGCCTCCCTGGAAGTCGTCGGCTGGCGTATTGCCCGGTCCCTTCCACGCATTGCTTCGCAAGTGGAACCTGGAAGACGCACCGATCGCCACGCGTTCATGGCCTGGGATTGCAAGCGAGTAGCTGCGCCGTTGATCTATCCCACCTACGACTTCTGCCCCCAGTGCCTTCTGCGCACACATCTGTGTCAGCGGTAGAATGAGCGAGTGAACTGCCCGAGCTGCGGCCACGAGAACCGGGAGGGTGCTGCGTTCTGCGGAGAGTGCGGCCAGTCGCTCGCGGTCGAGCAGCGCTGTCCCCAGTGCGACTCCCCCAACCCCGCAGGCCAGAAGTTCTGCGACTCGTGCGGTCATCCGCTCACAACCACCGAGCCGATGGTGCGCGACCCCCGCGACTACACCCCCAAGCACCTGGCCGACAAGATCCTGCAGTCGAAGTCCGCGCTGGAGGGCGAGCGCAAGCAGGTGACGGTGTTGATGGCGGACATCACCGGCTCCTGCGTCAATGACAGGCGCGTGCTCTCAGGAGTTCCGCGGCCTCTTGCTACGAAGCCGTAGCGTCGCGAGCGCGATGAGGGCCACCAGCGCAAGTCCCACCGCACCCGGCTCCGGCACCGTGCTCATCGAGCCGCGGCCCAGAGTGGCCTCGGCGAACGACTTCTGAAGGCTCGACGCGCCCAGATCATCCCCCAGCTCCATGGACTGCACGTTGAAGTAGGCCATTTCCGTATCGTTGAGTGCCTTCTGCGAGAAGACCACGAGGCTGGCATTGAAATGGGTGGGGGCTGTGGTGGAGTCCGGAACGCGCGGCCCGTGCAGCGCGATGATGTCGTCGATCGTCACCGTTTCGAGCGTGCCCGCCGAGAACCGCGCGCGGGAGCAGCTGGTATCGTCACACGCGAGGCTGCCGCAATCGACGTTCTGGGGGATCGGGATGTCGGGTACCTCCCCCGCCGAGGCGAGCCCCGCAAGGTACAGCTCCAGCATGCTGTAATCGACGCTGTCGCCGCCGTTCGCGTTGGGGCCGAAACTACTGGCCGTGTACTCTCCTCCGCCCTCGTCCTGGAGGGTCGCCGGGTCGAAACCGCCCAGCTGCGCCCTTCCCACGCCGGCCACCCCCCAGTGACTGGCCGCGCACTGATGAAACCCGAAGCTGCTGCTCAACGAAACACCCCAGCGGTGCATGATCTCGTGGAGGAACGGGCCGTTGTCTTGGAAGTTGCGAGCGACGATCGAGCCCAGCCGCCCCGCACTTCCCCAGAACGCGGTGTCGTCGAAGATCGATTTGCCGATGCCCTGGACGTCGTTCCGGGCCTGGATCGCGAGCCCGAACGCACCACCGACCGCGGGGGACTCAGGAAACACCAGGATAAGATCGAAGTCGTCCGGGAACACGGCGTAGAAGGCCTGTGTGGCGAGCTGCAGCGACGAGGAGTCCGACATCAAGAACTTCTTGACCTCGAGACTGATGAGCGGCTCGATCATATTGACGAGGTGGCTCGCGAGTCGCGCGTTCGGCGCCGCGCCGCTCGTGGGCTGTACGAGCTCGGCCAACACCACGCCGAGGCGGGACTTGTTGAAAGGCCCGCCGATTAGGCCGAGGTCAACGGACTGGGTCGTGACGCCGTCACTTACCGTGAGGACGTCGAAATCGAGATCGAGCACCCGACTCGTGCCGATGTCCGCCCTGAATCCGCCACGAGTGTAGATCCGATCGCCCGCGATCCTGTCGCTCTGCATGCCGTCGTCGAAGAGCTCTACGCCGCCCGCCGGAATGGGCAGCCCGTCCACCTGAACGGCGCCCACGAAAAACGAGCTGCTATCCATCAGGACCTGCGTGATGGGCGGCCCGCCTGTGATGCGCACCTCCAGCCGGGCTGACTCGGACTGGTCGTTCTTGACCGCGAATGGCACGAAGCGACTACAACTTGGCTGCCACTCCCCGGTGCTCGGATCGATGTCGTCCCTGAAGTTGTCGCCGTCGCTGTCGGCGTCGAACGGGTTCAGCAGGTCGACGCCGATCTCTTCGCCATCACTCAGGCCGTCACAGTCGCTGTCGACATCGTTGGGGTCGGTACCCAATGCGGCTTCGTCCGCATCCGAGAGCCCATCAAAGTCCACATCGGGAAGCCCCCCCAGGAAGCTTCGTTCGTCAGCAGGCTGCGGCGCGGGCTCGAGGATCGGAGCGTGATCCGCGGCGGCTTCGGGATCCACCAGGCGCCCTGCTTCTTCCTCCGCCGACGGTACTGCCAGCTGACCGGCGGCAACGCTCGGAACCAAGAGCGCGCACGCGCAGAGGAGCGCCTGGGCAAGAGCGGGCCACAGGGCAAGGGTGCAGATCAGGGGCCGAATCAGCTCGATCATCGAAGGGCGCTTTGGGCTTAGCGACTCTCTCATCCTGGCAGCCACCGTAACTTGTGGTCCCTATCTCAGTTCAGCATTTCCAGACTCGGGAGGTCAACCGAAAACCGGCTGTCTGTGCGATATACGACCGGGCTGTACTGTTGGTCGAGTGCTAGGGCGTCGGCGGCGAAGGACGAGGTCGAGTGTCTCCTCGACGAGAGCGCCGCCCTGATCGAGGAGCACGGCATCCTGCTCTTCGCCCCCACCTGGCACGGGCGTCGCGCCAAACTCGCGGCGCTCCTTCGAGATGATGCGGGTCGCGAGCGCGAGCTCCGCGAAGCGCACCGCCTGTTCGGCGAGATCGGCGCGACCGGGCACGCGGAGCGGCTGGGGCGGGAGCTGGGGCTGTAGTCGCCTAGCTCAGAGCGTTGAGAACAGGGCCGTCTACGGCGTCCCCAAGTTGAGCTTCTCCGCGAGGAAGTTGCCGAAGCCGGCGATCGGTCCAGCGACCAGGGATGCGTTTGGGAGTGGGTATGCAACGACAGCGGGGACTGCCGCCACGTCTCGATCTGCGACTCCGCGATTGAGATCGCTCCCGCAGAGCCACCTTCGATCCGCCCCGTCGTGCCGCCCTCGATCGAGCCGATTGCTCCTCCAAGGGTTCCGCCGGTCGGTACGAGTCAGTGCGTTCAGGTGCGGCGACAGGACGCCTCGGGTAGCTGGTACTGGGATACAGTTTGCTACTAAGCCCTTAGCCCCTCCGCCACTGGCACCTGCCGCAGAAGTGCCAGTTCTCGGGCGCGTTCGCCTGCGTGAGGAGCTGCACAACGTGTTCCCCAGCCCATCTGCCACAGAGGGTGCGGCTCTCAAGGAGAACCCCGTCAGGAGCGGCGGGCTCGTGCTGGAGACGGACCAGATGAAGGACTGCTCCTTCGTCGCTGGCAACCCGCGCCAGCGCGATCGGCTCACCGGTGACGCGGTGGTTGAAGGCGATCATCTCGCTCATCTGGCCTCCCTCGACCGCGAAGGCTTCCTCCGGTGCAGGGCCGCGACTGCCATCAAGGCGGCGATCATCAAGAGAGCGGCAGAGGGCTCGGGGACGCGGTTCACGATCTCGCACGGGCCAAGGTCGCAGAGGTTCTCGATCGGCCGCACACTACGGTAAAGGGGGTGACCATACTCTCGACGGTTTCCGACGTTGTCGTTGAGGATTACGCCCAGATAGTAGGTGTCGTAGGGAGTGACCTGAGGAAAGACAGCCATGACGCAGTCCGTGTCCTCTAGTGTGACCTGAGGGTAAACAGCCCTTCCAAGAAAGGGCCCATTGAGCGAGAAATCGCTATTGACGTTGTCCACCAACACATCGAGCAGCCCGGAGAGGTCGTCACTAGCGGTGAAGCACCACTCGATCTCGACCGGACCCACGCCGGTGTCGAACTCGGTCGGCGCGAGAGTGAAGTCCAGCAATACCGGAGGTGTGGTGTCTTCCTGGGCAAGGACGTGTGCCCCCCCGACCAGAACACCTGTCAGCACGAGAAGGATCAGACTCAGAAGCTGGGACATCGAACTCAGAACGGCCAACCCCCGGCGCCTGCTCAGATCTTCTTCAGCCATTCGCTAACGGCGCGACCGATCTCGTCGGGTGAGTCCTCTTGTACGAAATGGAGCCCGCGCACCGTGACTTCCTCCTGGTTGGGCCAGCTGCGGGCAAAGTCTCGCATCCTACCTACCAGGATCTGACCGGGTTCGACGTTGACGAATAGTTTGGGGATCGCGGTCTCGGACATGAAGTCCGCATTGGCCTCGACCGTCTCGATCACGTCCACGGGCTCCCCGGCGATGGGAACCTGGCGCGACCAGGTCAGCATCGCGCGTCGCCCCTCGCCGGATTCGAGGAAGGGGGCGCGGTATACGTCCATCTCCTGGTCGCTGAGCTTTCGCAGGATCGCCTGGGGGAGGAGCTGCTCGACGAAGAAGTTGTGCGCCAGGACCATGTCTTCGCCAGCGGGGGATCGCAGCTCCCGGAACACGGGCTCCCAGCCCTCCGGGAGGTCGGACCACTGTACGGTGTTCACGATCGCCTCCATATACGCGACCCCGCGAACCCGCTCGGGATGCCGGCGAATCCAATCGAAGCCCAGCGCGGACCCCCAGTCATGGATTACGAAGGTGATCGGGCCTTCGGGGACGACGGCATCCAGGAAGGCGTCGAGATACTGGCGGTGCTGCGCGTAGCCGTAGCTGACCACCGAGGGGTCGGAGAGCTTGTCCGAGTCGCCCATCCCGATCAGGTCCGGCGCGACACAGCGCCCCTGGCCTTCCAGATGGGGAATTACGTTCCTCCAGAGGTAGGAGGAGGTGGGATTTCCGTGGAGAATCACGATCGGGCCGCCTTCGCCCGACTGGGTGTAGGCCATCTCCAGCCCGCGCACTGCGACTCGACGCTTCTCGCCCATGACGATTCCTCCGCTCCCGGAGAACATCCGGGGTGACAGAAATCTTCCCGTTCGGATGCCACGGTCAAGGTGGCTCCACCCCGGACCGCACCCAGCGCCTCAGCGATGGCTCCGAGGGCGTCCCAGTTCACTGGAGCTGCCCCCCCCGTCCGATCCCGTAGCACCTCCCTCACCGCGCGGCAAAGACGTATGATTCCGACCATCGAGGAGGTAAGCGATGTCTCTCAAGGAAAAGCTCGACGCGATCCGGGAAGGCTCCAAACGCATCCCCGCCGAGAAGCTCGCGATCATGCACGCGGTGACTGCCGATCAAAAGGCCAGCGGTGCGGCCGATCGCGCATTGGCCGTCGGGGCCAGCCTGCCTTCTTTTGTGCTGTCCAACCAAAACGGCGACACGGTGCGCAGCGCCGACCTCCTGGCTCGCGGCCCCTTGGTGCTTACCGTCTACCGGGGGGTCTGGTGACCCTACTGCAACGCGGAGCTGGAAGCACTGCAAGCGGTAAACACCCAGGTACAAGAGCTCGGCGCCACTATGGTCGCGATCTCCCCCTCGACGCGTGAGAACGCCGCGGCGATCGCCGAAAAGGCAAAGCTTAGCTTTGACATTCTCTCGGATCCGGGAAACCGCTACGCCGAGCAGCTCGGCCTGGCGTTCAAGCTCCCCGACAACCTGCGTGATGTCTACGAGGGCTTTGGGATCGACCTCCCCAAGTTCAACGGCGACGCGAGTTGGACCCTGCCGATTCCGGCTCGCTTTGTGGCGGACACCGGCGGCATCATCCGCTATTCGGAGGCCGACGCGGACTACACGACCCGACCCGAGCCCGGCGAGACGCTCGCGGCGCTCCGCGCCGTATGTCCGCCAAGCTGATTTGCACCTATCGTGGAGCCGCCGAATCCCGAGCGGGTGATCGTCGCATCAGTCGCCGAACGAGCCTCCGCTTGGTGCTGCGACGCTCTCGCAGGGAACGGTCACAGCAGCCGATCAAGACAGGTTAGGATTGTTGTGTTTGCGTTTGGAGCCAGCATGGCCTTTTATCCGCATCGTGAACAAAGACGAGGCCCCAGGGGAGCGTCGCCGAGAACTACGCGTACCTCTCAAGGGCCTACTCTCATGAAAGGAATCCCTTGGCCTGGCGCCGCGAGGTGTACGAGGCGGCGCCCGAGGGGGGCACCGCTGCGGACCTCGGAGCGCGTTGTTGAGGGCGGCCTCGATTCATCAGTCTTCGCTTGGCGGCCACGGGTTCTGTTGAAGCCAGCGTTCAATCTCTGATCGTTGTCGCTCGTATCTTGCTAGCGTCCGAAGGCGGGACTCCTCGCCTTCACTTATGGCGTTGGGATTGTTGTCCGGATATCGGGGCATTGCACTCAAGTCCTCGCCACCAAGCGACGCCTCGGCGATCCGAAAAGCTGCGTCAACACGTTGTCCGATTAGTGCTTCACCCATCTTCCGCGATGCAAGAGCGGGGCTACCCCAGTAGCCCCGCCAGCCAGTCATTTCGTATGTTCGTCCGAAGCCTCTAAAGCCATCGACATCGAATAGTTCAAGATTCTTGTAGTCAGGTTTCACAAACTCGCCACCCCGTACCGCCAACACTTCAGACGTTTCAGAAACCCCCGCATGTCCCACAAACCCGCTCCGTTCGCGCCCGTCCGGTCCGAGAAACTCATCGAGGATCTCAGAAGAACCCCCAATGGTTTTCGACATACTGGTGATGTTGACCATCCGGGTGCCATACGTCTCGCTCACAAGGTCGCATGCTTGGTTGAAGGCCACATTGTGGAGCGCTGAGCCGTGTGCCTCGATTACGAAGATATTGCGGAATCCCTTCCGCGCTATAGTTCCGCCGAGATCAATAGCGACAGCTCGCAAAGTGGTATATCGGACTGAATAAGTACCGATGTGATCTGGTTGTCGCGCCAGATTGTTCGCGCCTCCTTCCCCAATTGGTATGACAGGAAACAGGACGAAGTGGTAGTCAGGATATGCAGCGTGCAGACGGTCGATCAGCCTGTCACGGATGCCGACGGCACGATAGTAGTCGCTTCCCACGGGTAAGTGGGGGCCATGCTCTTCGAGATTGCCGAAAGTGAGAAAGAAGATGGTTCTTTCTCGATCAAGCGCAGCAATCTCGTCTTGAGTCAATTGCTCAAGATGATGGATGCGACTAGAAGCCAAAAGGGGTTGCGGCACGTTCGAACTGAATGCATCACGGAGCAACTTCCAGGATCTATCAGGCTGGCGCTCGAAGATACTCAGGTACTTTGCATCGAGAACCCACGGCTCAGGGCCATCCTTGGGCGCAACGTCCATCGTGTAAACACCCGACGCGAACGCGAGATCGCCAAAGGAGCGCACTTCAAGATTGCGAATCGACACGTCGTAGTCGGCTGCGGCCATCGCTGGAGCGTTGCGTGCCCGTAATTCATCCATCCCAACGACGCGGGGTTCATCGAAAGGCATCTGCACCCCGTCCTCAGTCCACAACGCCAGCCACCCCTCCAGATCTCCGGCCATCAAGAGTTCCGAATACTGATCAAAGAAGGCCTGGGCCTGTTCCTGAGTCATTGGTGGGTAGCCGACATCTTCTGCCGTCGAGCAACCCACGAACAAAGCGGCGAACAGGATCATTGAGAGCTTCCACACATCGCGTAGCTTCATGTTTGACCGCCACGGGCTCGATTGCGTCGCTTTGATCATCTGTTTGCTCTTCTGACCAAGATCTTGGCTTCCGGGCCCTGGCCTACGTCGGCGACGGCCACTGCGAGCTGGTCTCTCGGAAGGGCCACGTCTACCGAAGGTTCGCCGATCTCTGCCAGGCGACCTTCGGGCTACCTACCCGACGGTCCGCGTCGCGAGCAGGACGGCTAGAGTCCGGGGCGTTGGGTGTACTTACGGTCGGAAGGCGAGCGGTGAGAGCCCTCAGGGCCCTCTACCGATAGCGGTCGACACTGACAGCTGCTTCGCGGCCTGCACAGTCATCAGCTGCATGAACGCGGAGGCATCGGAGTCCCCACTCGTACCCGCACCGGAACCACCGAAGACGGTGGTCGGCACGTTGCGCTTGGCGAACGCATCGGCCCAGACCTTCTGGGTCTCGTCGCATGTCCGATCTGGCCTTTTGGAGACCGCCCCTCCCGGCGACTGATGTGGCCCGATTTGCCCCCTGGACTCTTATTCAGCTCAGCGCTCGACCTCGGGGGGATGCGTCTGGGACAGGGGTCGATCGGTGATTTCGTATAGGAGGAGTGAACCGTGCCACGGTCGATTCTCAGCAACATTGGCCACATCCGCTCCAGTGGCGTGAGGCCGTTCGCGGAACTCGCCAACCTGGGAGTTCGGGGCCGCCAAGACGAAGAGCCGTCCGCTCTGGTCGGACCAGGTATAGGTCGGATTGTGGAGAGGCAACCATCCCTGTGCCGTCCTATGAACCGACGAATCCCACCGGATGGACTTTTCCACTTTGCCAGTCTTGATACTGACGAGATCCAAACCAAACTGACTTTCATCACCGGTGGCGACGCCAGTCAGGAGAAGGTAGGACCGCGGGAGCACCTGTATGTCCTGGTGCGCGAGGCGGTCAGGCGTCGGGTTCGTGCGTGCCTCGATTCGTTGACCACTGGATGTGTACCGAAACCACACGGCTGCATTCCAGGACAGCAGGTGCAACTCCTTGGCATCGGGAGTTATAGCAGCCACCCCGATGTGGTTCCCCTCGATGCTAAAGAGCGGCACGGGCGTAAGATCGCCGAGGGGCACTTCGAAGATCGTTGCGGAGCTATGGGGTCTATAGGGAGATAGCGACAGGTAGAGCTTGTTGTCGCTTATGTCGATTCCTCCAGGATGGAACTCGGCGCCGCCACTTGAGAGCAAGACGGACCCGAGAGGTTGTCCGCTGGAGGAGAAGCGGAACAGATGGCCGTTGCCCTCGCCGTTGCGCTTCCCATCACGGCCGCGCATCCTGATGATCTCCACCGCTGTAATATAGAAGTCGCCCGTTCGGGGATCCCGCGCCAAGCCTTGGGGGTGGAGGTGGTAGGCAGGCCGCGAACCGTCGGCTAGCAAGAACTCTAGGGGCAGCTCGCCGACTCTGATAAGCCGTGGGTTGTTTGACAAGCCTAAAAGCGTTTCTGCGAGGCGAGAGTCATCCGCTTCAGTCCGCGCCAGATCGGCCAGGATTTGTCTGACGTACACCGCGCCAGAGCCCTGATGCTGAGGGGCGACTTGCGACTGAACCAGCGGACTCCTGCTCGCGGCCAGTCCAGGGGCCAACAGGGTGATGGCGATGATCAGCTGCAAGCCGCCAAATCTTGGGATGAGGTGCTTCAAGGCCAAGAGCCTCCTCCTATCTCAAAGCAGCTCGCAGGCCGGAGCTGCAGAACGTCAGTGGCGAGCTGACGCAGCTGACCGTGAAGCCGTTGAGGTGAGCGTCACGTCACCGGTCCTGCGTCCCCGCCGATATCGTACGGAGTCACGACGAATTCCACGCGCCCCTCGTCCCCTACGATTCGTGGTAGTGGGGGGGATTGTGATCTCTCAGTGTGCGAGATCGTCTTACGGTCGCAACTACTCCTAGCAGGCTGCGGAGAAAGTGACTGGGTTGGGCGGGACGCCTCTGACGGGAGGCGTGCCGAGCAGGGAGAGGGATCGCCGTTCCCGGTACGAACCGGTTCGGTGTCGCACGGGTAGATCTTGCGGGATCATGAGCTATGTCGCCTCCAACAGGTTGCGGATACGGACCAGGTTGTAGGCCGCAGCAGTGAAGGTGAAGACCCAGCCGACCCGATCCGTGCCCCGGTGCCGGGTCTTGCGCATCAAGCCCACCGTCTTCATCCAGCCAAACACCTCCTCCACCCGTTTGCGGAAGCGCTGGCTCACCTCGTAGCCCGGGTGTCCTGTGGTCCTTCGATCGATCGCGCTTCGGCGGTTCGTCGTGTTCTGTGCCACGTGCGGGGTAACGCTCCAGGCCCGAAGCGCCTGCACAAAGCTCTTGGCGTCGTAGCCCTTGTCTCCAGCCAGGGTGATCCGGCGAGCGCCCCCCAGACCCAGCACCATCTCGAGAGCCGCTTCGCGCTCCGCATACCCCGACGCCTGAGTGAGCTTCGCCGCCACCACCAGGCCGTTGCGGTTCTCCGTCACGACGTGTCCCTGATACGCGAGCCGCGCGCCCTGGCCCCTCATCCCCGCCAGTCGGGCGTCCGGATCCGTCCTCGACGCATGCGTCTGGTTGCTCCGCTTCTCGCCCCGGAAGTTGACCGTCGGGTTGCCCGGGTCGTCATCGTCCCTGCGCTTCTCGTCCTTGCGCACGAAGCTCTTCTGGCTCGCCCACGCCTCGATCAGCGTCCCGTCCACCGTGAAGTGCTCCGATGACACCAACCCCTCCGACTCCGCCTGCGCCAGCACCGCCTCGAAGAAATGCTGAGCGATCTCGCCCTTCAGCAGCCGTTCCCGATTCTTGGTGAACACCGTCGCGCTGAACACCTCATCGTCCAGCTCCAGGCCCACGAACCAGCGGTAGAGCAGGTTGTAGTCGATCTGCTCGATCAGCTGGCGCTCGCTCCGGATCGTGTACAGCACCTGCAACAGCAGCGCCCGCAACAGCTGCTCCGGCGGGACCGACGGTCGGCCGACCCCTTTGGCGTAGATACCATCGAAGCGTCGCGACAGCTGCTCCAGCGCCGCGTCCACCAGTCGCCGGATCGCTCGAAGCGGATGGTCCTCGGGAATCCGGGACTCCAGCGATACGTAGCTGAAGATCCCACCCTGGAGCGTCTGCGGTCCTCTCACATCTCCCCCTTGGGGCTTCCCTCAAAGGTACCCTTCGATGAGGAGTTTTTCAGCAGCCTGCTAGGCAAGTCTCGGAGATGCCGATCTCGGCAGATGCTCCGGGTCGGGAGGTGGGTGGCGCAGCGGATGCGGGCGGGTCCTCCTTCGAGAGCTGGTCAGGGTATGTCTCGGGTCCCAGTAGGCTCGCAAGTACGCTCCGTTGCAGCCCTTCGACCGTCACTGCCTGCCTAGGGCGCGCGAGAGAGCGCGCCCCTCGTCGGGAGGGCGATCTGTCCCGCGAGCGTTCACCCGCTTGCGCACCTTCCCGAGCTCCCTCCAGCGCTTCCGCACCTGGCGGTGGCGCCCGGCTCTGCGCCTTCCGGAGCGACACCTGGAGTCTCGACCATGCGGGCGACGTCGATCGAGAGGACCGTAACCGCAGACCTCGCCGACGCGTAAAAGGGGATGCCCGCTGCTTTGCGGCGGATGCGATCCCCCACGCTGAGACCTACAAGGAGGCGACGATGAGTCTGGCTGGACCCGACAGTTGGACCACGGGTGGAGTGATCGACTTCCCCAGCGTCGAGTACCCGGAGCCGGAACCGGAGCCGATGACTCTGCTCGAGCTCGTGAACGCGGTAGTGGACTCGGCTTCGAGTGACGAGGAAGCGGCTGCCACGATTCTACACCTCTTGGAGTCAGGTCAAGTTCGGTTGGTCGGACAGTTCCGAGAGGCGGACATGCTCCGGGGGCTGCACTAGTTGGCCTGGAGCCACGGGCTGGTTCGCATCGAGAAGACCGACTTGAAGCCGGGCCGGTGCCGAGCTGGTGGCAGGGCTATCTGCTTTCGCCTCGCCGAGTTCGTCTCCAGCTACGAGTTCTTCCGCAATCGTAGGAACCACACGAAGCAGGAGCGGGTGCGAGCCTTGTGCAAGGTGCACGCTCGAAGGTTCGCGAGAGCCTTCGAGTTGAAGCTCCCCCCGAAGACACCGGAGAAGCGGAACTCGACCTGGCCCTGGAAGCCGGCCGCAGGCCACCTCAAGGGCGCAGAGGGGTAGTCATGCCCAACCCGCGGAAAGAGTATCCGAGGCGATCCGTGGAGCGCGCGGGACTCTTATGAACCTGCTTCGTCGCAACGCGTGGCCCAAGCCATCTACTGCCCCCATGCTCCTCCGCCACCTCGCTGCAAAGCGGCGGAAGCGCTAGCGCCATCTGGTCATCATACGCGCAGCGGCCCAAGACCTCCCAGCGTGATGTGGTGGTGTGATTGGCGGACTCCGCCAAGGAGAATCGCTCATGGTGTGCGCCCCGGTGAGAGTAGAATCACCCCATGCTCCAGGAGCGCCACCTCGACGGCCTGCGCAAGGCCGGGCTGAAGGAGTAAGGCCACTGCCCTCTCGAGGTTCAGAGCGCCGCCTGGCCGCCATCATGTTCACGGACATCGTCGGCTACACGGCCCTGATGGCGGAGAGCGAGGACAAGGGGCTGCATGCACGGGAACGACACCGCGAGCTGGTCCGGCCGCTGGTTAAGCAGTACCACGGCGAGTCGATAGAGGCGCGGGGGGATGAGTCGCTCTCGGTGTTCCCGACGGCGTTGGCCGCCGTGAACTGTGCGCTCGCGATCGACGACGAGCTACGGGGCGAGGCGAGCCTGAAGCTCCACCTCGGAATCCACCTCGGCGACGTGATGGTGAGCGAGGGCGAGGTCACCGGCGACGGCGTGAACATCGCCTCCCGGATCTGCGCGCTCTCAAAGGACGGGGGGCTGTGCGTCTCGGGCGAGGTGTACCAGTCAGTCCGCAATCAGCCCGACATGGAAGCCGTCTCTCTCGGCGAGCGCGAGCTCAAGAACGTGGGGCGCCCGGTGACCGTCTACGCGCTCGGACGACCGGGCGCTGTCGCCGTGCGAACGCTGACGACGACACGCTCCAAGGCGTCTCTCTACATTGCTGCGGCAGCGGTCGTCACTCTCGCAGCGATCGGCTGGTGGGCCACTAACCGCAGTGCACCCAGGACGGGAGCGATCCGATCCATCGCGGTGCTCCCGCTGGACAACCTCGGCCCGCCGGGGCAGGAGTACGTGGCCGACGGCGTGACGGACGCGCTGATCGAGAGCCTGGCGCGCGCGGGGTCCGAGCTCCGCGTGATCTCCCGCACTTCGGTGATGCAGTTCAAGGGCACGACCAAGTCGTCGCGCGAGATCGCGGCCGAGCTCGGGGTCGAGTTCCTGATCGAGGGCACCGCGCAGCGCCAAGACGATCGCGTACTGATCCGCGTACAGCTGATCGAAGCCCGCGAGGACGCCCACCTCTGGGCGCAGAGCTACGAACGGGACCTCCGCGACTTCTTCAGCATGCAACGCGAGATCGCACGCACAGTGGCTGGCGAGATCGAGATCGCCCTGAAGCCCGAGCGCGAGCCGTCAGGAGCCTTCCTCAACCTAGGCGCGGAATTGCTGGCCGCGACCCGCCCGGTCGATCCCGAGGCGCTCGACCTCTACCTGCGGGCACGCACGCTAAGAGGGCCTGGGTCGCTCGTCGCGAGCTGGGGGCCGCCGGCCATTGAGCTCCTCGAGAGGTCGGTGGCAGTCGACCCCGATTTCGCCGAAAGCTGGGTCGCGCTGGCCGAGGCTCACAGCGTCTTCGGTAATGCCGGCCTTGGTAGGGGCTCGCGGGACGACTTCGTGAGAGCGCGAGAGGCCGCGCAGAGAGCGCTCGAGCTCGACGAGCGTCTGAGTGCAGCCCACGCCTGGCTCGGCCACGTCCGGTTCAACGACTGGGACTTCTCCGGCGCGCGCAACGCCTTCGAGCGCGCCGTGGAGCTCAGTCCGAGTGACCCCGACGCTCTGTTTGGTCTCGCGGCGTACCTCACATTGGTGGGGCTGGGGAAGACCCCGGAGGTCGAACTCCTGATCGAGCGACTCCTGCGCGTCGCTCCTTTCGATCTCTTCTTGCGCGCGGAGCGCATCGGCCACTTCATCTTCACGCGCGAGTACGAGCGCGCGCTCGAGGAGGTCGAACGCATCCGGGAACTCGATCCCGAGTTCGCGGACCTTGAAATCGTGAGGCTCTACGGGCTCCTCGGCCGGCCCGAGGACGCAGTCCGTGAGTGGTTCGCCTGGTACGAGCGTGGCGGAGCGGTCCTTGACGCGTCGCGCGAGGCGTTTCAGCGCGGCGTCGAGGAGGGGGGGGTTCAAGGAGGGGTGCGGGCGACAAGAGACGGTGCGATCGAAGCGGCGACGCGGGGCGCGTTCGGGCTCGCGTACAGGATTGCGGCTCTATCCGCCGCCATCGGTGAGACGGAGGAGGCGATGACGTGGCTCGAGCGCGCCTACGAGGAGCGCGAGCCGAATCTGGTCCTGGCGAAGACCGACCCGGGCCTGGACCCCCTCCGCTCCGACCCCCGCTTCGACGACCTGCTGCGCCGCATTGGGTTCCCTGAGAGCTAGGAGCGCCCACCCTTGATCTGTTCCGCCTGCCAGCATGAGAACCGCCCAGTCCAACTTCTGCCTCCAGGACGTCAGCGCACACATCTGTGTCATCGGTAGGATGAGCGAGTGAACTGCCCGAGCTGCGGCCACGAGAACCGCGATAGCGCCCAGTTCTGCCTAGCAGGCTGCTGAAAAACTCCTCATCGAAGGGTACCTTTGAGGGAAGCCCCAAGGGGGAGATGTGAGAGGACCGCAGACGCTCCAGGGTGGGATCTTCAGCTACGTATCGCTGGAGTCCCGGATTCCCGAGGACCATCCGCTTCGAGCGATCCGGCGACTGGTGGACGCGGCGCTGGAGCAGCTGTCGCGACGCTTCGATGGTATCTACGCCAAAGGGGTCGGCCGACCGTCGGTCCCGCCGGAGCAGCTGTTGCGGGCGCTGCTGTTGCAGGTGCTGTACACGATCCGGAGCGAGCGCCAGCTGATCGAGCAGATCGACTACAACCTGCTCTACCGCTGGTTCGTGGGCCTGGAGCTGGACGATGAGGTGTTCAGCGCGACGGTGTTCACCAAGAATCGGGAACGGCTGCTGAAGGGCGAGATCGCTCAGCATTTCTTCGAGGCGGTGCTGGCGCAGGCGGAGTCGGAGGGGTTGGTGTCATCGGAGCACTTCACGGTGGACGGGACGCTGATCGAGGCGTGGGCGAGCCAGAAGAGCTTCGTGCGCAAGGACGAGAAGCGCAGGGACGATGACGACCCGGGCAACCCGACGGTCAACTTCCGGGGCGAGAAGCGGAGCAACCAGACGCATGCGTCGAGGACGGATCCGGACGCCCGACTGGCGGGGATGAGGGGCCAGGGCGCGCGGCTCGCGTATCAGGGACACGTCGTGACGGAGAACCGCAACGGCCTGGTGGTGGCGGCGAAGCTCACTCAGGCGTCGGGGTATGCGGAGCGCGAAGCGGCTCTCGAGATGGTGCTGGGTCTGGGGGGCGCTCGCCGGATCACCCTGGCTGGAGACAAGGGCTACGACGCCAAGAGCTTTGTGCAGGCGCTTCGGGCCTGGAGCGTTACCCCGCACGTGGCACAGAACACGACGAACCGCCGAAGCGCGATCGATCGAAGGACCACAGGACACCCGGGCTACGAGGTGAGCCAGCGCTTCCGCAAACGGGTGGAGGAGGTGTTTGGCTGGATGAAGACGGTGGGCTTGATGCGCAAGACCCGGCACCGGGGCACGGATCGGGTCGGCTGGGTCTTCACCTTCACTGCTGCGGCCTACAACCTGGTCCGTATCCGCAACCTGTTGGAGGCGACATAGCTCATGATCCCGCAAGATCTACCCGTGCGACACCGAACCGGTTCGTACCGGGAACGGCGATCCCTCTCCCTGCTCGGCACGCCTCCCGTCAGAGGCGTCCCGCCCAACCCAGTCACTTTCTCCGCAGCCTGCTAGCGCGCGAACTCCCCGGCGCACCGCCGGAGCTGCGGCGTGTCGCGCTCGTGATGCTGGTCATGGCGTTTGCCACCAAGGCCGCGCTGGTGCCCCTGTGCTTCTGGATGCCCGCGACCTATCCCACGCTCTCGGCACCGCTCGCGGCGCTCTTCGCCGGGATCATGACGAAGCTCGGCGTGTACGCTTGCTGCGAATCATGCCCCTCGTCGCGCTCGACCCGTTGCTTCCACAACTGCTCGTGTGGGCGGGTGGGCTCTCGGCTCTGCTCGGTGTGCTCGCGGCGCTGTCGCAGTACGAGATGCGCCGCCTGCTCGCGTTCCACAGCGTCTCGCAGGTGGGCTTCATGGTGCTGGCGATGGGGCTCTCGAGCCCGGGGGGCATCGCGGCAGCCATCTTCTTCGCCTTACATCACTCGGTCGTGAAGTCGGCCCTGTATCTCGTTGCAGACGAGCTCGAGCGCCGCAACGCGAGCCGGGACCTGCGTCGCATGGACTTTCGGCTCGTGACCGGTGCGCTCACGGGCTGCTTCATCGTCGCCGCGTTCTCTCTGGTAGGCATGCCCCCCCTCTCCGGCTTACGCCTTGCTGCGAATCATGCCCCTCGTCGCGCTCGACCCGTTGCTTCCACAACTGCTCGTGTGGGCGGGTGGGCTCTCGGCTCTGCTCGGTGTGCTCGCGGCGCTGTCGCAGTACGAGATGCGCCGCCTGCTCGCGTTCCACAGCGTCTCGCAGGTGGGCTTCATGGTGCTGGCGATGGGGCTCTCGAGCCCGGGGGGCATCGCGGCAGCCATCTTCTTCGCCTTACATCACTCGGTCGTGAAGTCGGCCCTGTATCTCGTTGCAGACGAGCTCGAGCGCCGCAACGCGAGCCGGGACCTGCGTCGCATGGACTTTCGGCTCGTGACCGGTGCGCTCACGGGCTGCTTCATCGTCGCCGCGTTCTCTCTGGTAGGCATGCCCCCCCTCTCCGGCTTCTTTGGGAAGCTGGGCGTGTTCCAGGCCGCTTTCGAGAGCGGCGCCTGGGGCGGGCTAGTGCTGCTCGTGACAGCGTCGGTTTTCACGCTCGCGAGCATGCTCAAGATCTGGCGCTTCGCGTTCCAGCGCACGCCGGGCGAGACCCTGGAGCAGCCGCTGTCGCGGGCGGGCGCGGGACCGCTCGTCGCGATGCTCCTCCTGATCCTCGGCCTTGGAATCGCTGCCGGCCCCGTGCATCGGTACTCGAGCGCCGCCGCCGACGCGCTGCTCGCGGGCTCCGACTACGACGAGGCAGTTCGTTCCGCCGCCGGTTACCCCGCGCAGCTGCCGGGGGTGCGCTGATGTCTGCGTTCTTCGTCGCGATCCTGACGGGGGTAGCCTGGATGGGCCTCAGTGCAAAGATCGGTTGGGGAACCTTCGCCGTGGGCGCCGCCATCGGTCTGGCGGTCTGGCGCGCAGAGGGGCTCCGCTCGCGGCGGCCGTTCGGACTCGTGCGCGCGATCCGTCTCACTTGGATGGCTGTCCGACTCCTCGTCGTCTTTCTTTGGGAACTCCTTGTCGCTGTCGTCGAGCAGCTTCGGATTGTGCTTGCACCAGGGATCGACGTGCGGCCGGGCTGGGTTCGATTCACCACCGAGCTAGAGACGCCCGCGATGCGGGTCGTGCTCGGAGTGATGGTCTCGATGACACCCGGGAGTCTCACGTACGAGGAGACGATCTCGGAGGACGGGCTCTGCAGCCTCGAGCTTCACGTGCTGGACCTGCGCGACGAGGAAGGCATGCTCGCGCGGATTCGCACCCGTTTCGAGGCCCCCCTGCGCGCCATGGAGACGTTGTGACCGCCGCCATCCTCGCCGTAAGCCTGTGCGTGCTCACGCTGTCTGCACTCCTCGTTCTGGTGCGCGCGTGGCGCGGCCCCGATGTCTTCGACCGCGCGATCGCCGTCGAAACGCTCGCTCTCATCGTCGTGGCCGCGCTCTTGCTCCACACGAACCTGGGCGTGGATGCAGCACTAGGGCTGGCGCTCTTCTCCTTCGTCGGCACGGCGCTCCTCGGCTACTTCCTGGGCAAGGGAGAGTTTCCCCATGAGTGAAGGGGTCGTCCCGCTCGCCGGCGCCTTGCTGACATTGGTGGGGGCGCTCTTCTACCTCGCGGCGGCGGTCGGATTGCTGCGGCTGCCGGACTTCTACTCCCGCGCGCATGCGCCCACCAAGGCCGCGACGCTCGGTCTGCTGTTCTGCGCGTCGGGGTCGGTTCTCGTGTACGGGACCTTCTGGCTCACGAAACTGCTGCTCATGCTCTTCGTGCTCCTCACCGCACCAGTCAGTGCCCAGTTGTTGTTGCGCGGCGCCGCCGCCCGCCAGGTTCCCGAAACGCCGAGCACCCAGGGCGCGCCCACCGCCGGACCGATCGAGCGGCTGGAGTGACGCTCCGAGGCGTACGCGGTTGATCACGCCCTCGCCGTGGCAGGCGGTGCAGCGGAACACCAGCAGAGCGGACTCGATCTGCGCCAGCTCGTCGTCGGGGATGTCTGGCGGACGCGAATCGGCCGCAGCATGGCCACATCCTGCTTTGATGCGAGGCGATCTGACAGCTGGGCTACCTCGCTTCGCACGCTGGACACCTGTTGACTCGGCAGTACGACCAGGATCAAGTTCAGGAGTACTCCCACCCCTACTAGGAATCGTGCCGCCACGCCTGTGCCCTCGCCGTTCGCCATCTAGGAAAGTGCCACCGCTCTTCCGGATTCTTGTGACGCCCCGACCCCCTCCAAGGCCGGCTTCCTGTGGAGCGGTAGGTTGCGAAGGGCCCAGCCGAAGGCCAGTACGCCCGCCGCAACGACGGCCAGGGTAGTCATCACCTTGCCGACTGAGGGGAAATAGGTCTCCCAGTGTTTAACGCAGCGTTGACGCCGCCTCCGGCTTGTATTACGAGCTGGCATCTCCGTTGCGGATCGCCCTGGAGTGGGACCACATCGCAACACGTTTTGCCGGTTCCCGAGATGCTGACGCGAACCTGGTATGGTTCTCGGCAATCTACGGCTTCTAGCGTTGTGGGCCTGCCGACCTCAGTCGCCTACGCCTACTAATCCTCCGCCTGCTCGAACTGCGCATAGACGTGTTCGGCGAATCCACTGCCCGCTTCGGTGAAGAAGTTGTATGCCACGTCCGCGCCCGCCGCGAGAAGCTCCTCGACCTCGTCGTCGAACTGCGCGACGGCCGCGATGCGGCCACGATACTCGGTGGCCGACATTCGCTCGAGAGCGGCAAGATTTGCCGCATGCTGCGGCACGGCGAGCAGCGTGAGTCGAACCTGGCCCGTCGGACGCACGCGCTCCCAGAACTCCGGATCTGTCGCGTCACCGGCCAGCACGCGGCGACTGGCGTCGCGGTGCGCCTGGACCGTCTTCGCGTCGACGTCGATGCCGAGCACGATGTCGCCGAGCCGCGCGTGCAGTGCGTCGTAAGTCCCGGTACCGATCCGACCCATGCCGAAGATTACGACCTGGGCGTTTCCGGGGTCGAGCGGCTCTCCGTCGGGATGCTCACCGGTCCGCTCGAACCGCTGTATGCGGGTGCTAAAGCGCGCGAACAGAGCGTGCGCGCGCGCGTTCAAGGGAGAGGCGGCTACGAAGGAGAGGGACGCCGCGACGGCGATGGTGACGAGCCACTCACCCCCGATCCATCCCTCCCCTGCTGCCACCGTGCTCACGATCAGGCCGAACTCACTGTAGTTCGCCAGTGTGAAGCCAGAGAGCGCGGCAGTGCGCGCACGCAGCCGGAAGCGCAGGAGCAGCGCGACGAAGCCCGCTGTCTTGAGCGGCACGGCGACCATCAGCAAGGCGCCAAGGATGAGTGCTTGGGCGCTGAGCTCTTGCGTGAGCCCGATGTTCAGGAAGAAGCCGACCAGAAAGAGGTCTTTGACCGACAGGAGCGAGTTGGCCAGCTCGTCGGCTTTGGGATGGGTCGACACGACTACGCCCAGAACGAGGGCACCCAGGTCCGCCTTCATGCCGACCAGGTTGAAGCCCTCGGCGCCTGCGAAGAGCGCCACGACGAGTCCATACAGGAGCAGCAGCTCGCCGTGGCCGCAGCGGTCCATGATGCGAAACAGGAGGGGCCGCAAGAGGGGGATTCCGAGGAGTGCGAGCGCCCAGATCGAAGGCGCGCGCGTGGCTGTCATGAAGAGGACCGCGACCAGGTCCTGCATGATCAGGATGCCGATCGCGACGACGGCGTGCGGCGCGGCCATCTCGCCGCGCTCTTCCAGGACCTTCACCGCGAAGACGGTGCTCGAGAAGCTCAGGGCAAAGGCGACGATGAGCGCAGAGGAGACTTCGAGTTGCGGAATGAGCCCCGCGGAGCCCAAGCTGAACAGCACCAGCGCCAGCACCAGAATCGTGCTCGCCATGTGGAGCGTCGTGCCGGCCCAGATCTCGGGGCGGAAGAGCGTTCCGATCTTCAGCTTGAGGCCGATCGAGAACAGGAGCAGAGTCACGCCCAGGTCCGCGAAGGCCGCGACGGTAGGCGTCTTCTCGCCGACATCGGCCGCACCAAGCACAAAGCCGGCGATGAGAAAGCCTACGAGCGGCGGCAGCCCCAGGCGACGGGCGACGAAGCCGAAAGCGAGGGCGACCGCAACGAGTAACGCAAACATACGGCGCTCAGATCCTCGCCTGGAGCTCCCCCAGTTTCTCGGTGAGCTTCATGTTCTCCGAGTAGTCGACGGGACAGTCCACCACCGCGACGGTGCCGCAGTCCAGGGCCTGCTCGAGGATCCCGACCAGCTCACCCGCCGCCTCCACGCGATAGCCCTTCGCACCGAAGCTCTCCGCATACTTCACGAAGTCCGGATTCTTGAAGTCCACGAACGCAGAGCGGCCGAATTTTCGCTTCTGGTGCCATTCGATCAGGCCGTATTTCGAATCGTTCCAGATCAGAACGACCAGCGAGAGACCCAGGCGTAGCGCCGTCTCGATCTCCTGGGAGTTCATGAGAAATCCCGCGTCCCCGGTCACAGCCACCGCCCGCCGATCTGGGTACGCCATCCGCGCGGCTATGGCGCCGGGCACAGCAATGCCCATCGAGGCGAAGCCGTTGGAGATGATGCAGGTATTGGGCTTGTCGGCATCGTACATGCGTGCCATCCACATCTTGTGGGCGCCCACGTCGCTGATGGCGATGTCCTCGGCATTCAGCGCCTGACGCAGGCTCCACACGATCGTCTGTGGCTTCGGGGGGAAGGCCCTGTCCACCGCGTACGCCTCGAGCTCTTCTACGATGACCTCGCGCAGCCGCGTCACCGGGTTACAGTCTCGCGGCTTGGCCTGGGTGGCGATCTCCCGCAGTGATTCGCCGATCTCTCCCACCACGCCAGCATCGAGGACGTAGTGCTCGTCCACCTCCGCCGGCGAGGCGTCGATGTGCACGAGCCGTCCGTGCTTGTTCGGTCGCCACAGGTGCGGGTGGTACTCGACCATGTCGAATCCGACGCAGAGGATCAGGTCGGCGCGATCGAAGCCACAGTCCACGTAGTCCCGAGCCCCGAGCCCCACGCTTCCGAGCGAGAGCGGATGGGACGAGGGGATGACGCCCTTCGCCATGAAGGTGTTGGCCACGGGAATGTTGAGCTGCTCCGCGAACGACTGGAGTGCCTCCGATGCGCGCGCGCGGATCACGCCGTTACCTGCCAGGATGATAGGCGAGCGTGACTCGGAGATGAGCTGGGCGGCCTGCCGCACCTTGTCTGGGGGCGGGTAGGGGATCATGGCGCTCTGGGGCTTCAGGGGCCCGCTCCCCTCCACCTGCATCTCCGCGATGTTCTCCGGCAACTCCACGAAGCTGAGGCCCGGCTTCTCCGCCTCCGCCACCTTGAATGCCTTGCGCAGCACCTCCGGAATGACCTCGGGCTCGCGCACCTGGGTGGCGTACTTGGAGATCGGCTGGAAGAGCTGCACCAGATCCAGATGCTGGTGGCTCTCCTTGTGCATGCGCGTGGTCGCGGCCTGCCCAGCCAGCGCCACCACCGGCGCTCGGTCCATGTTGGCATCCGCCACCCCGGTCACCAGGTTGCAGGCTCCCGGGCCCAGCGTCGCGAGGCAGACACCGGCCCGTCCCGAGAGGCGGCCGTGGACGTCGGCCATGAAGGCGGCGCCCTGCTCATGCCGCGTGGTGACGAACTCGATCGGGCTCCCGAGCAGCACGTCCATGACGTCGATGTTCTCTTCCCCTGGGATGCCGAAGATCCTGTCCACGCCCTCGTTCTCGAGGCAGCGGACGAACAGCTCTGCACCCTTCATGGCGTCTCCTTCGCTTGGAGCGAGAACGGTGCCGCTCCGTTACTAAGTGTACGGGCTCTATTGTCCCCGCGTCGAGATTAGCGGTAGGATCGAGCCGATATATTACTCTGCGAGGCCCCCATCATGCTCGAAGCTTGTCATCGCTACTTCCACGCCGCTGCCGACGTCCTCGATCTCTCCGATCGGGTGCGGGAGATCCTGATTACGCCACGCCGCGTCGTCAAGGTCGAGCTCGTGATCGAGGGCGACCAGGGCCAGGTCTACCACCACATCGGCTTTCGGGTGCAACACAACGACCTGCGTGGACCCTACAAGGGGGGCCTGCGCTACCACCCGAGCATGGACGAGGAGCACGCTTCCGCGCTCGCGAACCTGATGACCTGGAAGACAGCGGTCGTCGACATCCCATTCGGTGGCGCAAAGGGCGGCATCAATTGCGATCCCCAGGAGATGACCCGGAGCGAGCTGGACACGCTAACCCGCGCCTTTGTCGACCAGATGGGGGAGGTGATCGGACCCACCCTCGACATCCCCGCTCCCGACGTGAACACCAACGCGGATGTGATGGGCTGGATCATGGACCAGTACTCCCGACGGTTCGGCTTCTCGCCCGGAGTCGTCACGGGTAAGCCGGAGCATCTGTTCGGCTCGGTCGGTCGCGAGGAGGCCACCGGGCGGGGCGTCATGTACGCGACGCGCGAGGCGCTGCGCACGCAGGGCCGGAGCCTGTCGGACGTGACGGTGGCGCTCCAGGGCTTCGGCAACGTCGGAAGCCATGGCGCCCGGCTCCTCGCCGAGCAGGGCTCTCGCATCGTCGCTGTCGCCGATCATCTGGGTGGGGTGGAGAACTCAGAGGGTCTGGATGTCCCGGCGCTCGTCACCTGGACCGCCGAGCACCGCACCGTCAACGGTTTTCCTGGCGGGAACTCGTTCGACTCTTCGGAGGTGATCACCTGGCCCGCCGACGTCCTCATCCCCGCGGCCCTCGAAGACGCGATTGATGCGGACAACGCCAGCGACGTGCGCGCCTCCCTGGTCGTGGAGGCCGCGAACGGACCCACGACGCCCGAGGCCAACGAGATCCTGAAGAAGCGCGGGATCCTGGTCGTGCCCGACATCCTGGCCAACGCCGGCGGCGTCACGGTGAGCTACTTCGAATGGGCGCAGAACATCCAGCAGTTTCGTTGGGAGTACGAGCGAGTTGTGTCCGAGCTCGAGAAGACGATGGTGAAGGCCTATGCCGACGTTCTCGCCGTTGCGAAGGAGAAGTCGCTCGATCTGCGTACGGCGGCGTTCGTCGTAGGCGTCCGTAGGGTCGTTCAGGCCGCGCTCTCGCGCCGGGCGCTGCGCGAGGAGATCAAGCTCAGCTGAGCGTACGAGGTTCTACAGCCCCGCTATCGCCTGCCCAATCGCCTCGAGCTCCTCGGCGCTGAGCATGCCGGCTTGCGCCGTATGCTTGTTGCTCTCGGTCACGAACTTCGCGATATCGGCCGGAGACATCGACGTACCCTTGAGCCCAGGCACGCTCATCGCCTTGCCAACCGGAGTGTCGGCCATCCCGTCTTCGCCGTGACAGCTCGCGCAGTTCGCCTTGTAAAGCGCCGCTCCATCCAGGTGCCCCGCTGCGGGAGCGACCGCCGGAAGGGCAAGCGCGAGAGTCGCAACCCAGATCCAACTCGTCCGCATTCCTTCCCCTCCTCCTAGCATTCAGAGATTTCACGGCGAGCCTACCATAGGCAGACATATGATATAACTCGGGTCCCGCATGGACGATCTCAGTGCGCTGTTCTTACATCCTGGCGATCTGAGCGATCCGATCCCGAGCGTCCTCCCAATCGCGATTGCCGTGGCAGCCATCGCGATCTGCGCGCTCGTAATATTCCGAGTGCGGATGCACGACACGCTCCTGTCACTCGGGATCGTGGGACTGCCTGTGCTTGCGTACGCGCTGTCAAACGCGGCGCTGCTAGATCGCTCGAAGAACACCGACTTCTGCATGTCCTGCCACATCATGGAGCCGCTGCTCGACGTGGTGACGCCGGAGGAGCCCACATTGGCAGCGGTGCACATCCGCCGCGGGGCACTTCCGACGTACCAGTCCTGCTACACGTGCCACAGCGGTTATGGACTCTGGGGCGACGCCGGAGCGAAGCTCGCAGGTGTAGGCCACATGGTGGCGACGTTGACGGGTCCCGAGCTCCCCCTGAAGATGAACAGACCCTTCAACATCGACGCCTGTCTGGCGTGCCACGCCGAGGGCGAGCGGTTCCGCGCCGCTGCCCCCCATCAAGTTCCCGACATCCAGCGCGCGCTGCTTGCACGCGAGATGGGCTGCACCGGTACCTGCCACCCCGCTGCCCATCCTCCAGAGGCTCTAACCGGCGAGCCCATCCGATGATCCGCGTCGCCGCGCTGTTCGTCATCCTCGCCCTCGTCATCGCGATCGCCACGATGCTTAGCAGGCTGCGGAGAAAGTGACTGGGTTGGGCGGGACGCCTCTGACGGGAGGCGTGCCGAGCAGGGAGAGGGATCGCCGTTCCCGGTACGAACCGGTTCGGTGTCGCACGGGTAGATCTTGCGGGATCATGAGCTATGTCGCCTCCAACAGGTTGCGGATACGGACCAGGTTGTAGGCCGCAGCAGTGAAGGTGAAGACCCAGCCGACCCGATCCGTGCCCCGGTGCCGGGTCTTGCGCATCAAGCCCACCGTCTTCATCCAGCCAAACACCTCCTCCACCCGTTTGCGGAAGCGCTGGCTCACCTCGTAGCCCGGGTGTCCTGTGGTCCTTCGATCGATCGCGCTTCGGCGGTTCGTCGTGTTCTGTGCCACGTGCGGGGTAACGCTCCAGGCCCGAAGCGCCTGCACAAAGCTCTTGGCGTCGTAGCCCTTGTCTCCAGCCAGGGTGATCCGGCGAGCGCCCCCCAGACCCAGCACCATCTCGAGAGCCGCTTCGCGCTCCGCATACCCCGACGCCTGAGTGAGCTTCGCCGCCACCACCAGGCCGTTGCGGTTCTCCGTCACGACGTGTCCCTGATACGCGAGCCGCGCGCCCTGGCCCCTCATCCCCGCCAGTCGGGCGTCCGGATCCGTCCTCGACGCATGCGTCTGGTTGCTCCGCTTCTCGCCCCGGAAGTTGACCGTCGGGTTGCCCGGGTCGTCATCGTCCCTGCGCTTCTCGTCCTTGCGCACGAAGCTCTTCTGGCTCGCCCACGCCTCGATCAGCGTCCCGTCCACCGTGAAGTGCTCCGATGACACCAACCCCTCCGACTCCGCCTGCGCCAGCACCGCCTCGAAGAAATGCTGAGCGATCTCGCCCTTCAGCAGCCGTTCCCGATTCTTGGTGAACACCGTCGCGCTGAACACCTCATCGTCCAGCTCCAGGCCCACGAACCAGCGGTAGAGCAGGTTGTAGTCGATCTGCTCGATCAGCTGGCGCTCGCTCCGGATCGTGTACAGCACCTGCAACAGCAGCGCCCGCAACAGCTGCTCCGGCGGGACCGACGGTCGGCCGACCCCTTTGGCGTAGATACCATCGAAGCGTCGCGACAGCTGCTCCAGCGCCGCGTCCACCAGTCGCCGGATCGCTCGAAGCGGATGGTCCTCGGGAATCCGGGACTCCAGCGATACGTAGCTGAAGATCCCACCCTGGAGCGTCTGCGGTCCTCTCACATCTCCCCCTTGGGGCTTCCCTCAAAGGTACCCTTCGATGAGGAGTTTTTCAGCAGCCTGTTAGGACGGATGCCGACACCGCGATCCCGTTCTCGTTCGTCGGCCACCCCGCGCTGGCGATCGGAATCGGCCTGTACGCCACCACATGTTCCGCCCAGTGCAGATGAGCGCTGACGAGCGCTCGCTTTGGACCCTAGCGTTCCATGAACTCCGACCTAAGGACTACCTACGGCTAGTGGCCCTCGGACACTGGCGCGAGGCTCAGCCCGGCGACGTGCTGTATGGAGCGCACCAGCAGATCTCCGAGGTTCTCGTGTTGCTCGAAGGAAAGGTCGTGTTCCGCGTCGACGGTCGCGACGTGGGCGATGTCGGGCCCGGACAGTTGATCGGAACCTCCGTCGTGCTGACCGGAACCGAATCCTGGGGCGAGGCCGTGGCAGCCGAGGCGTGCCGGTACCTCGCTCTCCCTGTCGCTGATGTCGGCCCGGCGCTCGAGCGCTTCCCGGAGGCCCGGGCGGCGTTGCAGGGCATCGTCTCCCGAGACCTCGCGGAGAAACTTCGAACCGTGACGCAGGCGGGCTAGGCGGAACTCGAGGTCGTAGTTTCCGGAGAGCAGCGTCTGCCCGTAGTCGTCGAGCAGATCGCCGTGACAGGCCGCGCAGACGGCGTCGCCCATGTACTCCGCAACCGGCGGGGCCGGATCCTGCACCGCCACCTCCTCGCCTTCGACCTCATCCGCGAACGCAAACGAGGGAAGCACTGCGATCAGAAACGAGCATCACGAGCGCGTACCGGCAAGCAAGAATCACGATTGGGCCTGAGAGTATCACGGCGCAAATGACCCAAGAACCGCCGGTTTTTCGCGTGGGAGAAAGGCCTCCCGTAAATTTCGGGACGACCTTCCAGAGGGTCGGTTCAGCGCGAACGCCTTGGATAGAAGTGGATCGGCTCTCGGCCCTCCGGGTAATCTGGATAGCGCTTTCGCTCGAGGGTCTTGCGGCGCAGGTCATAGGCAGCGCGCAGCGCGTCTCGCCGGCTGACCTGGCCGATGAGGCGTCCTCCCTCGAGTACCGGAAAGCGCCGCACGCGTTTTGTGACGAACTCGTGAGCGAGCCCGAAGAGGTCGAGTTCTGGAGAAACGCTCTCGATTGCTTCCGTCATGATCTCTGCGACCGTTGTGACGGCGTCCCGGTTGTCGAAGTCATACTCCGAGTTCACGACGACACGTAGGCAGTCGTACTCCGACAGCAGGCCGAGAAGCTTCCCCTCGCCGTCAACCACCGGGGCTCCCGAGATCTCGTGCTTGAGCAGCACTCCGGCGGCATCTACCACTCGGACGTCGGGGCGCAGCGTTACCAGGGAGCGCGACATGATGTCTCGAACGTTCGGAATTTTGGGACGCATCGATCTCTCCTGTGCCATGATGCCGGATATCCACACGTGAGTATGCACCGAATCAAGCGAGGGCTCGACCTCCCCATATCGGGCGCTCCCGAGCAGAGCATTCATCCAGGCCCCGCGATCACCCGGGTCGCGCTGCTCGGGGACGACTATCACGGTCTGCGTGCATCCCTGCAGGTCGAGGAGGGAGCCACCGTCCGGCGCGGGCAGCCTCCTGTTCGAGGATCGCAAGACGCCCGGTGTGCGGTACACCGCACCGGGTGCCGAACGTATCGTCGCGATCAATCGCGGGCGGCGCCGAACTCTCCAGTCGGTGGTGATTCAGCTGGGTGCGACCGAGGCGTCGGACACACTGGCGGATGAGGAGCACACCCGCTTCGAGTTCTACCGGCGGGAGACGAGCCCGGAGTCGCTCGACGCCGACCAGGTGCGAGCGCTGCTCGTAGAGTCAGGCCTCTGGACCGCCCTCCGGACCCGGCCTTTCAGCAAGGTCCCACGACCTGACGCCACACCGCACGCGATCTTCGTCAATGCGATGGACACGCAACCCCTGGCAGCTTCACCCGAGCTCGTGATCGGCGAGCGCCGCGCGGATTTCGAGCGAGGCTTGCGGCTCGTGTCGAAGCTCACCGAGGGCAACACCTACGTGTGTGTGGCGGCGGGCTCCGAGCTCACGCAGGGACTCGATGCGCCGGTGGTGGTGGAGGAGTTCTCGGGTCCGCATCCGGCCGGAACGCCAGGTGTGCACATCCATGTACTCGCTCCGGTGAGTCGGGGCCGCACGGTCTGGACACTCGGCTACCAGGACGCGATCGCGGTCGGTGCGCTTGCAACCACGGGACGTTTGGCCGTCGATCGCATCATCGCTCTGACCGGACCCGCAGCACGGGAACCCCGGCTCGTGCGTTCGCGACTCGGTGCAAGCACGGAGGAACACGCACGCGGAGAGCTGGTAGAAGGCGACATCCGCTTGATCTCCGGCTCGGTGCTGTCTGGCAAGAAGGCCATGGGGCTGATCTTCGGCTTTCTGAGCCGCCACGATCTGCAGATCAGCGCGCTAGCCGAAGGGAACTAGCGCGAGTTCATGGGCTGGGCGGCTCCCGGTCGCCGCCGCTTCTCGGCCATGCCGGTGTTCCTATCGCGCGTACTGCGCCCCTCGACCTTCGATTTCACCACGAGCACTCACGGCTCTTCGCGGCCGATCGTACCGATGGGTACATACGAGCGCGTCATGCCCATGGATATTCTGGCCACCTACCTGCTGCGCGCTCTGGCGGTTGGAGATATCGAGCAAGCCGAGAAGCTCGGCGCGCTCGAGCTCGACGAGGAGGATCTGGCGCTCTGCACCTTCGTCGACCCGGGCAAGGGGGAGTTCGGGCCTCTGCTGCGCCACAACCTCGAACGCCTTGAGCAAGAAGGCTGATGAAGCGCCTGCGACAGCTGCTCGACAGCATCCACCCACACGTCGAGAAGGGCGCGCGCTTCGAGAAGCTCTACGCCGCTTACGAGGCTGTGGACACCTTGCTCTACTCGCCGGGGCTCACCACACGAACCGCGTCCCACGTCCGCGACGGGCTCGACCTGAAGCGCATGATGAGCTTCGTGATCGTTGCGCTGATCCCCTGCGTCCTGGTGGCCATCTACAACACGGGGTATCAGGCAAACCTCGCCATCTCCCTAGGCGCCTCGCCCCTCGATGATTGGCAGTCCGCACTGTTCGTGGGTCTTGGCGGCGACTTCGACCCCGAGAGCAGTCCTTCTTGCTGGCTCCTGGGAGCGCTCTACTTCGTTCCGGTGCTCCTCGTCTGTTACGGGGTCGGTCTCGGCATTGAAGTCGTAAGCGCGGGGCTTCGCGGCCACGAGGTGAGAGAGGGCTTCCTCGTCACCGGCATGCTGATTCCGCTCACCCTGCCGCCGAGCATTCCTCTGTGGCAGGTCGGCGTCGGAACGGCTTTCGGCGTGATCATCGGCAAGGAGGTGTTCGGCGGCACGGGCATGAACTTCCTCAATCCGGCGCTCGTCGCGCGGGCCTTCCTGTTCTTCGCCTATCCCGCAGACATCAGCGGCGATGGACCGTGGATCGCCGCGGACTTCCTCGAGGTAGACAACTTCACCGGCGCGACGCTGCTGGCACAGGCGGCCGCGACTCCGGGGGCGCTCGACGGCGCCAGCTGGCAACAGGCCTTTCTCGGCTGGACGCCTGGCTCCATGGGCGAGACTTCGACCCTCGCGTGCTTGATCGGGGCCGGCTTCCTGATTCTGACTCAGGTCGGGTCCTGGCGAAGCATGGCCGGGGTAACACTGGGCACCTTCCTCACGGCGGGCCTCCTCAACTGGGCAGGCTCTGGCACGAATCCGATGTTTGCGGTCCCGTTCCACTGGCACGTCGTGCTGGGCGGCTGGGCGCTCGGGACCGTGTTCATGGCCACCGATCCCGTCTCCTCGAGCTTTACCGACGGGGGACGCTGGCTGTACGGCATGGGGATCGGCGTGCTCACCGTATTGGTGCGAGTCGTGAACCCGGCGTACCCGGAGGGCATGATGCTTGCGATCCTGTTCATGAACATGTTTGCGCCGCTCATCGACTACTTTGCGATCCAGCGCAACATCCGGCGGAGGCTGGCCCGTGCCGCAGCATAGTGTCCGTCAGAGCTGCTCTTCGCGTTCGGACTCTGCGTGGTCTGCGCTGTTCTCGTCTCCAGCATCGCTGTGGCCCTTCGCGAGCGACAGGAGCAGAACAAGCTCCTCAGCCAGCAGAAGAACGTGCTCGAAGTTGCGGGGCTGATGCTGCCCGGCGAGGGACTCGCGCGCGAGGAGATCGAGCAGCGGTTCACTGCGAACCTCAAGGCGCGCGTGGTCAACCTGGAGACGGGCGAGTTCGCCGATGATGTCGATCCCCTCACGTACGACCAGAGGCGCGCGAGCAGGGATCCCGACATGAGCCGCCTCGCGCCCGACAATCCGGCGCGAGTGCGGCGAGTACCGGACTACGGCCTCCTGTACCTCATTCAGAAGAACGGCGAGGTGACGGGGATCATCCTGCCGATCGAGGGAATGGGCCTCTGGTCGACGCTGTACGGCTACCTGGCGCTCGCGCCCGACGCGCGCGAGATTCGCGGGATCACCTTCTACGAACACGCCGAGACCGCCGGTCTGGGTGGCGAGGTCGACAACCCGCGTTGGAAGGCCCTCTGGCCCGGGCGGCTTGCGTTCGATGAGAGCTGGGAGCCGAAGATCGCAGTGAAGAAGGGAGCCGCCGGTACGGTGGAAGCAGATCCGTATTACGTCGACGGCCTCTCCGGCTCGACGCTCACCGGCAACGGCGTCACGCATGCCATTCACTTCTGGCTTGGCGACCACGGCTTCGGACCGTACCTTGCGCGCTACCGCACCGAGAGGGGACTGTGATGGCCATCACTACTCGCGACGCCCTCATCGACCCCCTCTTCGACAACAACCCGATCTCGCTCCAGGTGCTCGGGATCTGCTCCGCTCTGGCCGTAACGACCCAGCTCATGACGGCGTTCGTGCTTACGCTGGCCGTGCTCTTCGTGATCTGCGGCTCCAACGTGGCGGTGAGCCTGTTGCGACATCAGATTCCGGCGAGCATTCGCATCATCACGCAGCTCATCATCATCTCGTCGCTCGTCATCGTCGCGGACCAGATCCTGATGGCCTACGTCTACGAGATCAGTCTGCAGCTCTCGGTCTTCGTCGGACTGATCATCACCAACTGCATGATCATGGGTCGCGCCGAGGCGTTCGCCATGCAAAACCCACCGCGCCTGGCCCTGATCGATGCCGTGGGCAACGCTGCGGGCTACGGCCTCGTGCTGCTGCTTGTTGCGTTCGCGCGCGAACTGTTCGGCACGGGAAGGGTTTTCGGGGTGTCGATCCTGCCCACCGTGAACGAGGGGGGCTGGTACGTGCCGAACGGCTTCATGGTCCTCGCTCCGGCGGCCTTCATTCTGATCGGCTGCTTCATCTGGGCCGTGAGGAGCTTCAAGACCGACCAGATCGAGGAGGAGTTCAGTGTTGGAGCACTACTTGAGCCTGGCTACGAGGGCGATCTTCGTTGAAAACATGGCACTCGCCTTCTTCCTGGGGATGTGCTCATTCCTGGCCATCTCCCGCAAGGTCGAGACCTCGCTCGGAATGGGCATGGCGGTGGTCTTCGTGCTGGGCATCACGTGTCCCCTGAACGCAATTCTGTACCGCACGATCCTGGAGGAGGGCGCGCTCTCGTGGATCCCGGGTGGCGAGGGCCTGAACCTCGCGTTCCTGAGCTATCTCGTGCTCATCGGGACGATCGCGGCCATGGTGCAGATGGTCGAGATGTTCATCGATCGCTTCTCGCCTGCGCTCTACGGCTCCCTCGGCGTCTTCCTCCCGCTGATCGCGGTCAACTGCGCGATCCTGGGTGGCTCGCTGTTCATGATCCGTCGGGACTACACGCTGGGCGAGGCCACGGTCTTCGGCGTGAGCTCGGGGATCGGGTTCGCTCTGGCCATCGTCGCACTCGCCGCGATTCGGGAGCGACTCCGCTACAGCGACGTGCCCCCGCCACTGCGAGGACTGGGCATCACCTTCATCACCGTGGGCCTCATGGCGCTGGGCTTCATGGCGTTCTCGGGCATCCAGCTATGAGGAGGGACACGGGATGCTGACCGTCGTCTTCGGGGTGGCCTGCTTCACGGTCGTTATCGTCGCCCTCGTAGTCGTGCTACTGCTGGCCAAGTCCCGGCTCCAGCCGTCCGGAACGGTCGAGCTGCTGATCAACGGCGACGAGGAGAATGCGCTGCAAGTGAATCAGGGCGGGACGCTCCTCGTCACTCTCTCGGCGAACGGGATCTTCATTCCGTCGGCGTGCGGAGGCAAGGGCACCTGCGGGGTCTGTGACGTGGTCGTCACCGAGGGAGGTGGCGCACTCCTTCCAACCGAGGTGGCTCATGTCAACCAGCGTCAGGCCCGCGAGGGGCTGCGGTTGGCCTGTCAGGTCCGGATCAAGGAGGACATGAAGATCGCGCTACCCCCCGAGCTCTTCGACGTCCGTCGCTGGACCTGCCGGGTGCGTTCGAATCACAACGTGGCGACGTTCATCAAGGATCTCGTCCTGGAGCTGCCCGAAGGCGAGGAGGTCCCCTTCCGGGCCGGGGGTTACATCCAGATCGAATGTCCGCCGCACGAGCTTCGCTACCGCGACTTCGACGTAGAGGAGGAGTACCGGGACGAGTGGGACCAGTTCGATATGTGGCGTTACGTCTCGAAGGTGACCGAGACGATTCAGCGCGCCTACTCGATGGCGAACTACCCAGACGAGAAAGACGTGATCATGCTCAACGTCCGGATCGCCTCCCCCCCGCCACGGCAGCCCGACGTCCCTCCCGGAATCATGTCCTCCTACATCTTCAATCTGAAGCCAGGCGACGAGGTCATCATTTCCGGTCCCTTTGGCGAGTTCTTCGCGCGGCCTACGGAGAACGAAATGTGCTTTATCGGTGGGGGAGCCGGCATGGCGCCCATGCGTTCGCACATCTTCGACCAGTTCAGACGCCTGCACACGAACCGCAAGGTCACCTTCTGGTACGGTGCGCGGAGTCTCCGCGAGGCCTTCTACGTCGAGGACTTCAATCAGATCGCCGAGGAGAACGACAACTTCGAATGGCATCTCGCTTTGTCGGATCCACGCGAGGAGGAGCGCTGGACCGGCCACACCGGCTTCATCCACCAGGTGCTTCACGACAACTACCTCAAGGACCACCCTTCGCCCGAGGACGTCGAGTACTACATGTGCGGGCCGCCGATGATGAACGACGCCTGCAAGCAGATGCTGGATGATCTCGGAGTGGAGCCCGAGAACGTGATGTTGGATGACTTCGGAGAGTGAACAGAAACGCACCCCGCTCTTGGGGTTGAACCCCGGAGCACGCCGACTGCTCCCGGTCTTTATGGTGGTGCTGGTGGCGCTGACTGTCTGGCGCCTGGGCTTTCAGGACAGCCCGCAAGCGCTGTACGAGTTCAACGGTGCCACCATGGGCACGACCTACTCCGTCAAGCTAGCGGCCAGGAAGCTCCCGCACGAGGAACATCGGCGGATCGCCGAGGCCATCGAGAGCCGGCTCTCGACGGTCAACCGCCTCATGTCGACGTACGACCCGGACTCCGAGCTCTCGCGCTTCAACCGCTTTGCTTCCATCGACGCCTTCACCGTCTCGCCACAGACCCTCGAGGTGTTCCGCGTGGCCCGAGAGGTGAGCGCGCTCACCTCTCGGGCGCCTTCGACGTGACCGTGGGGCCGCTGGTGGCGGCGTGGGGCTTCGGCGCGACGGACCGGGCACCCGCCCCACCGCTCGCCGCGGAGCTCGCTGCTCTACGCGAGCGTGTGGGATACCGGCTTGTCGAGATCGATCTCGCGTCGCAGAGACTCAGGAAGGTCCACCCCGAGACCGTGTGCGACCTATCGGCCATCGCAAAGGGGTATGGCGTTGACGAGGTGGCACGCGCACTCGTCGAGTTCGGTCAGCACGATTTTCTTGTCGAGGTCGGAGGTGAGTTACGGGCGGAGGGACCGCGCGCCGAGGGTCGGGCGTGGCGGGTCGCCATAGAGCAACCGCATGCGACCGCACGCTCCATCTTCGGCGTCGTGGAACTCAAGGACACATCCCTGGCGACGTCCGGCGACTATCGCAGCTATTACGTGCAAGACGGGCGCCGTCTCTCGCATCTGATTGATCCGCGCAGTGGGCACCCGATAGCGCACTCGCTCGCATCGGTGACTGTCGTGCACAGGCAAGCGGTTTACGCGGACGCCCTGGCTACGGGCCTCAGTGTGCTCGGTCCTGAGGAAGGCTTTGCCCTTTCCAAAAGGCAAGGCCTGGCAGCCTACTTCATCGTGCGTGAGCCCGACGGCAGCCTCCGGGGCTTGGCGACCCCGGAGTTCCCGCCAGTCGAGCAGCCTCACGGGTAAGGAGTCCGATGGCGACCTTTCTGGCAACCCTCGTGATCTTTGCCACGGCAGCAGCCGCGATGGCGGTGGGGATCCTGCTACAGGGCCGGCGCCTTCGAGGCTCGTGCGGTGGATCCGGGTTGGAGTGCACGTGTAGCGCGCCGGCCGCCCGCTCCTGTGAGCCCCTGCTTTCGAAGCCCCAAGGCGAGCGACAGCGGGTGTCTTCTCTGTGGATTGATGTTGCGCGCCCGGTGATATAAGAGAGGACCTTGAGTGGAGAGGAGCTGAATTTGTCTGGGCAGCTGGTGGAATTCGCGAGCAACGGTTCGAACGCGCAGGGCTATCTGGCTAGGCCGGAAGCCGGCAGCGGCCCTGGCGTGATCGTGATCCAGGAGTGGTGGGGCCTGGTGGATCACATCAAAGCGGTGGCGGACCGCTTCGCAGGGGAGGGCTTCTTTGCCCTGGCTCCCGATCTGTACCGGGGCGAGTCCACGCTGAGCCCCGATACGGCCGGTCGTTTGATGATGGCCCTGGATATCGACAGGGCGATCGCCGACCTCGGCGGGGCGGTGCAGATGCTGACGGGCCTCGAGGGCGTCACGGGAGAAAGCGTGGGCGCGGTAGGCTTCTGCATGGGAGGTCAGCTCGCGCTCGCAGCTGCCTGCAAGAGCGCGCAGATTGGAGCGTGTGTCGACTTCTACGGCGTTCACCCGAACGTGACCCTCGACTTCTCCCAGCTGCGTGCACCCGTGCTGGGACTGTTCGGCGAGAACGACGACTTCGTGACACCAGAGGTCGCGCGGAAGCTGGAGCACGACATCCGGCAGGCCGGGAAGCGTGTGGAATTCCACGTCTATCCCGGTGCCGACCACGGCTTCTTCAACGACTCGCGTCCCGACACCTACCAAGAGGAGGCTGCGGCCGATGCCTGGAACCGGACCCGCAACTTCTTCCGTGAGCATCTCGGCTAGCGCTCGCTTGGCTGAGCACCACTTTACGCGGCGCGATCTGCTGCTCGGTGGGGTCGTGGGCCTCGGTGTGCTCGCGCTCTCGCCGACGCGGCCGTGGGCGCAAGGGCTTCCGGAGGAGACTCGGGCCGCCCTCGACCAGAGTCCGTTCGTGTACATCTCGCCGCTTCGTTCGGACGGGGAGGAGAGCCGCTGTCACGGCGAGGTCTGGTTCGCCTTCGATCGCGGCTCCGTTCTGATCGTGACGGAAGCGAATACCTGGAAGAGTCGAGCGCTTGCGGCAGGACTCGATCGCGTGCGGATCTGGGTGGGCGACTTCGGTCCCGTGCGGCGCGCCGGCGAACGCTTCCGGAGCGCCCCTGTCTTCACTGCGAAAGCCGCGGGTGGCAAGGACGACGCTGCCTTCGAGCGCCTGCTCTCCGCCTTTGGCAAGAAGTATCCGGCAGAGTGGGATCGGTGGGAGCCGCGCTTCCGGCGCGGCTACGCCGACGACTCGCGGGTGCTGATCCGCTACGACCCAATCGGCGCGTGAGCTCGATCGAGCTCCCGGTAGCCGATGGCCTCGGCAAGCCGGGCCGCTCTGATCGAGTCCTCTCCGGCGAGGTCAGCGATGGTGCGGGCGACCCGCATCACCCTGACGTAGGCCCGCATCGAGAGTCCGAGCTTCAGCACGGCCTGTTCGAGGAGCGTGAGCGCACCCTCGCCGAGCCTGCAATGGCGCTCGAGATCCCGCGTCGGCACGTCCGCGTTCAGCGCGTAGGGCTCGCGCGCGTAGCGGTGCGCCTGCCGGTCGCGAGCCTCAGCGACGCGCGCAGCCACAGTCAGGCTCGGCTCACCGTGAGCGCCGCGACCCGTCATCTGCCGCCAGGGGACGGGTGAGACGAGGATGTGCAGGTCGATCCGGTCTAGCAGGGGTCCCGAGAGCCGGATGCGGTAGCGCCGGAGCTGTGCCTCGTCGCAGCTGCATTCTCGCTCCGGGTCACCCCGAAAGCCGCAGGGGCACGGATTCGTGGCGGCGACGAGCTGGAAGCGCGCCGGGAGGCGGACGGCTCCGTGCGCGCGGACGAGTCGGACCTCGCCCTCCTCGAGCGGCTGACGCAGCGCCTCGAGCGCCGGGCGTCGGAACTCCGCGAGCTCGTCCAGGAACAGCACGCCGCGATGTGCGAGAGAGATCTCTCCGGGACGCAGCGGACGCCCGCCCCCCGCCAGACCCGCGTCGGAGGTGGTGTGGTGCGGCGCCCGGAAGGGCGGGCGCGAGATCAGGCTGCCCCCGGCGAGCGTCCCGGCCACGCTGTGAACACGGGTGGCCTCCAGGGCCTCCTCGAACGTGAGATCGGGCAGCAGCCCCGGCAGGCGCCTGGCGAGCAGAGTCTTGCCGCTGCCCGGCGGGCCGATCATGAGCGCGTTGTGGCGGCCCGCGGCTGCCACCTCGAGAGCCCGCCGCGCGGTCTCCTGCCCGTATACATCGGCCAGATCCGGCCCCGCGAGCGGCCCCGGCTCGCCCGTACGGGGGAGCTCGTCACTGGTGATGAGCGAGCCTTCGCCGAGCAGAAACTCGATCACCGCTGCGAGGCTGGAAGCCCCGAGCGGCTCGAGATGCGGGCAAAAGGATGCCTCGCGCAGGTTCAAAAGGGGAACGACCGCTGCCGAGATCGGTGCTCGGCAGGCGCTGCCGAGCATCGCAAGGACGCCGCGCAGGGGGCGAACCGCCCCGTCCAGACCGAGCTCTCCCCAGGTAGAGCGTCCGCTCCAGGCGCTCGGTTGTGCGTTTCTGATGAGCCAGTGCGATCCCGATCGCCAGGGGCAGATCGAGTCCGGCGCCTGCCTTCGGGAGGTCCGTGGGGGCCAGGTTCACGGTCACCCGCCCCGCGGGGAAGTCCAGTCCCGACTGGCGAAAGGCCGAGCGAATGCGATCTCGGCTCTCGTTCACGACCCGGTCGGGCTGCCCCACGATGTGGAAGGCGGGCATCCCGTCTCCGACGTCGACCTCGATGGCAACACGGATGCCATCGATGCCGAGCAGGCCGGCGCCGTAGATGCGGACCAACATGTTGCGTGCCCCTCCTGGTGGCCGATCCGAGCGGGCCGCGTACCCTCCCTTGCGAAGTGACGTGGGGGCCACAAACGTGACGCGCTGGGGTTTGACCGCGACCCTGCTACTGGCGCTCGGTTGCGGCCCGGGAGACCCCTCCGCGCAGGCGAGCAGCGGTGAGAGGGGCTTCGACGGCGCGCGTGCCTTTCGCGATCTCGTGGATCAGGTCCGGATCGGGCCGCGACCGGCGGGCTCCCCAGGTGCTGCGCGCACTCGCGAGCTGATACGGGAGCGCCTGCGTCAGGCGGGCTGGCGAACGCGAGATCACGACTTCATCGCACAACCGCCGACAGGAGAGGCGGTTGCAATGAGCAACGTGATCGCAGAGAGAGAGGGAGAGCGCGAAGAGCTGATCCTGCTTGGGACGCATTACGACACCAAGAGCATCCCCGGCGTACGCTTTCTCGGTGCGAACGACGGTGCATCGGGTACCGCGGTCTTGCTCGAGCTGGCACGCGAGCTCGCCGCACGTCCGTTGCCGTTCGGCGTGTGGCTCGTGTTCTTTGATGGGGAAGAGTCGTTCGGAGCGAACATTACTGGCGTCGACGGACTCTACGGGAGTCGCGCCCTGGCCGACGCGATGCAGGCGGACGGGAGCTTCGAACGGATCGCGGCGTTAGTCGTCGTGGACATGGTGGCGGATCGTGACCTGAACCTCGCCGTCGACCTGAACTCATCACCCATGCTGCGTCGGATGCTGCGCGAGGCGAGCGAGGCGCTTGCCCTGGAGTCGATCATCGACGCGGGGGTGACTATCCGGCTGGTGGACGACCACATTCCGTTTCGACGCCGCGGCCTATCGGCGGCTCTTGCCATCATCGACTTTCGCTACGGAGGCGGCGGAGCGCCTGGAGCGTACTGGCATACGGCCGAAGACGACGTGGACAAGGTTTCCGCAGAGAGCCTGAATAGCGTGGGTCGCCTGCTGGTCGAAACACTGCAGCGAGTAGAACGCGGCCTGATCGAGGCCGAGTGTGCGCGCAATGGCTAGGGCGCTATACATGTCCCGTCTCACGGGGGCTGCGCGGAGGCAAGGAAGGGAGAGCTGATGCAAGTTCGAGCTGGGTTGGTTGCATGCGTGCTGGGCTTTTCGCTCGTTGCATGTCAATCGATCGATAGCAACAAGAAGAAGGGCGTGTTGCTGGGTACGCTCGCGGGTGCTGCAGCCGGTGCCGCGATCGGCGGTCACGACCATCGGGCAGGCGGTGCCCTGATCGGCGCCGCGACCGGTGCGATCGCAGGTGGTCTCATCGGAAGCTACCTGGACAGGCAGGCTGCGGAGCTCGACGCCATTCCCGGTGCCGAGGTCGAGAAGCGCGACGATTCGATCCTCGTGAACTTCCAGAGCCAGCTGCTCTTCGACTCCGGCTCTTCGAGCCTGCACCCCGGCGCGTACGATCGGCTGCGCTCGCTCGCGCGCACGCTCAACAACTATCCCAAGAGTCACGTCATCATCAAAGGTCACACGGACAGTGAGGGAAGCGAGAGCTTCAACCAGCAGCTGTCAGAACAACGCGCCGACCGTGTGAGGAACTTCCTCATCTCCGAAGGAGTCGCGCCTCCGCGAGTCACATCGCTCGGCTTCGGCGAGTCCCTACCCGTCGCCACGAATGCGACCCGTGATGGTCGGAGTCAGAATCGCCGCGTCGAGATCGAGATCCGTCCAGACGACGATGTCATGCGCGGCGGCAACGCCAGGTAGCCGCTCGCGGGCTCGGTCCAGCTTGATGCGCCGAGATCTTCTCACGTGGGCGGCGACACCTCGGGTTGCGGCCCTCGCTCTGCTCCTGGGTTTCGTTGCACCGGCCGCACTGTTCGCGGCTGAGGAGGACGGGGTCCGCATCGTCGTGGATTCCCCGGCCAGAGATGAGGTCGTGCGGGGCCGGACAGATCTGGCGCCCCTGTCAGGCGTGGCCTTCGCCGGCGATCGGCCGGCTCACTTCGACCTGATGCTCGTCATCGATGTCTCAGGCTCCACGCGCTACCCGAGCGGAATCGATGTCGACGGTGACGGCTCCCTCGGTCGACAGAAAACGGCCCTGGTCTCGATCCTGGACACTGTGAACACCGACCCGGAGGACTCCATCCTGGCGGCGGAGATCACGGGCGCGAAGCGGCTGCTGGAGCAGCTGGATCCGGAGCGGGTCCGGGTCGGAGTGGTCTCCTTCTCGGGAGAGATCGACCCGGTGAGCGGCCGGCGTCGCTCGGTCGATCAGGTCGACGCGCTGCTCGAGCACCCGCTCTCTTCGGACTACGAGCGCGTGGCGGTGGCGCTCGATGCGGTGCTCTTCCGGGGTCCTCACGGCGGAACGAACATGGAGGCCGGGGTAAAGCGCGCGTTGCGCGAGCTCACGGGGGTCGAGGGTGGGGTTTCCGTGCCCCAACCGGGTTCCAAGAAGGTGATCCTGCTGATGACGGACGGGAAGCCGTCTCTTCCGTTCGGGCGGGCGGACGTGGAGGATCCCGCAGACGTGGAGGCGGTCGTGGCGGCTGCACAGCTCTCCGGCTCGGTCGGGATCACCATCAACGTCTACGGGCTCGGCCCTGGCGCGATCGACTATCCTCACGCTGCCACCGAGGTGGCGCGCGCGACGTCGGGATTGTACACACCCGTCCGTCGCCCCGGCGACATCGTGTCGTTACTCTCTGGCGTCTCGTTCGCGAACGTCGAGGACGTCGTAGCCGTGAACCTCACGCTGAGCGAGTGGGCGGGTCCAGACGATATTCTGCTCCGTCCCGATGGCTCGTTTCGCGGCTTCGTTCCCGTGCGGCCCGGCCTGAACCGGATCCGGGTCTCCGCACTGGCGTCCGATGGCACGCGAGGGTCTACAGAGCTTGACATCATGTTCATACATCAGGACCTCAGTGACGGGGAGCTCGGGTCGGAGCTCGAGCGAATCCGGAACCGGAGCCGCGAGCTCCAGCTGCTGATGGAGCGCGACCGTCAGGAGGCCTTCCGCAAGAGCGAGCGCGAACGGACGCTCAGTATCGAGGTAGACGGAGGAGAGGGGGAGAGGCAGCCTTGAAGAAGCTCTTAGTTGGATCGCTCAGCATCGCGATCGGCCTCGCCGTGGGGCTCGGTGCGGGTCGTGCCCTGGCACAGACGGAGACTCCCCCAGGCGCCGAGGCGACGACCGATGCCGAGGAGGCCGAGGCGGAGGAGGGCGGCCGAACGCTGCGTGACTGGTACGAGCTCGGTGGCTGGATCATGCACGTGCTCGTCGCGACCTCGATGCTGGTCATCTACCTGGTGTTGGAGCGTGTCTGGGCGCTCCGATCGACGGCGGTCATGCCGCGCAAGTTCCTCGGCCAGATCAGCGACCATTCGCGTCGGAGCGAGCTCGGCAAGGTGCTCGAGATCTGCTCCGAGACGGACAACGCGATCGCCCGCGTGCTGCGCGCGGGTTTGATCCACTTCGACCAGGGCCTGGCTCCCATGGAGGACGCGGTCGAAACCGCCGGGACGCACGAGGCGACCGTGCTGCGTCGCAACCTGCCGTTACTGGCCGCGATCGGGAACATGGCCACCATGATGGGGCTGCTCGGAACCGTCCTCGGCATGATCAAATCATTCGATCTGATCGCCACGACTGGAACCGGCGACGCTCGCGTGGTTGCGGGGGGCATCTTCCAGGCGCTCGTGACCACGGCCGCAGGACTCATGGTCGGGCTCTTTGCGATCGGCTTCCACTCGTTCCTGCGACGCAGGGTCGAGGTGATGGAGATCGATCTCGAGGAGAAGTCCTTCCGGCTGCTGGAAGACCTGTGGGTGGGGCGCCAGGCCGGCCCGGAGCCGGCGACAGACGGCTAGCCGATGGCGCGCCCGCGGGGAGAGGAAGAGGCAAATCTCAGCATGACGCCGCTCATCGACGTCGTGCTGCTTCTGCTCATTTTCTACGTGGTGACCAGCTCCTTCGTCGACCGGGAGATCCTGCTAGAGCTCCCGGAGTCGGAGGCCTCGGCCATCCCGGACGAGAAGAAGAAGTTCACGGTAGAGATCGGGCAGAACGGCGCGATCGCCCTGAACGGCAAGGCCATGACGATCGAGCTGCTGGATCGCACGATCGAGGTCGCGGCGGCGGCCGATGACATCCAGTCCGTCGAGATCCGTGCCGACCGCAACGTGATTCACGGGCGCGTGGTCCAGGTCCTAGGAGTGGTGAAGAAACACGGCGTAGAGAGCATCGGAATCGCCGTAAAGCAGGCGCAATCCTAGCTAGCTGTGGGTGGCCGCAAGCCGCGCCAAAGGCGCGGCGCGCAGTGAGCCGACGGCGAACGAAGTGCGGGTGGCGCGCGACCGCTCGCGCGCCGGGTCCCGCAAGAATGGCCGCGGGCGTCCGCGGCCCACAAGATCTAGAAGCCGGCGGCTACCGGATTCAGGATCTGCTTGCGGACCAGCTTGCCCTGGCTGTAGTGCGAGGTGACGTCCACCTCGCCGTCGGCGTTGAGATCCTCTTCCTTGCGTACTAGGAGGATGTGCGCCGAGTCGTCGCCCTCGTAGAACTCCCAGACGTCTGTCTGGCCGTCGTCGTTGGTATCAAGCTCGGTGCGGATTGGGATCTCGCGCTCGTCGTAGAAGGTCTTGAAGTCCATGCTTCCGTCGAAGTCGGTGTCCTCGAGCTCGAGCGTGCGGTGGCGTGCCACGTATTCAACCCGGCGATCGATCACGCCGTCGTTGTTGGTGTCGTGCTCCTCGTACGCGAGCGTCCCGTTCTCGTAGATGTAGAAGCCGTCCCTGACGCCGTCGAAGTCTCGATCCACCTCGACGCGCTCCCCGACTTGCTGCTCGTAGCCCGTCCAGCGATCGGTTACGCCGTCGTGGTTCGTGTCCTCCTCCAGGCTCGCGATCTTCCCGGTCTCGTCGTACACCGTGGTGGAGTCGAGGTTTCCGTCGTAGTTCGTGTCCTCGGAACGGGTCAGGAGCTGTCCGGTCTGTTCATCCATGGCGATCACGATTTCGGGCCGACCATCCCGATCTGCGTCCAGAGTCTTGGCGATGCGCGCCTCGCTGCCCTCGCCGCGCAGCTCGGTGTCGAAGATGCTGTCGGGGATCTTGCGCGTCGAAGCCGCGCTGGGAGCGGCCAGCGGGTCCGAGTCGCGCTTTGCGGCGACCCGTGCCTCCTCTTCCTCGCGCAGCGCCCCGTTGAGCTCCTCCTGGCGGGAGATGGACTCCAGGAGCTCCTCCTGACGCCGGAGCTCTTCCTCGATCTCCGACTCGAGCTCGCGCTGCCGTTCGAGCTCATCCTCGACCTCGGCCTCGAGCGCCTCGTCCACGCTTCCGCCGCGGCGTCCGCGTGGTCCCCTGCCCCTGCCACTCTCGAAGGGCACTTCCCCGGTGATCAGACCGTACAGACCGAACACGGCTGCGCCGACCGCCGCCCCGGCGGCTCCTCCGAGCTGGCCGCCGATGACCGTGCCTACGATCATCCCCTCGACGCCGCTCTCTGCGTGCTGTTGGGCCTTGGACGGTCCGCGCTGCGCCTGCTTCGTACTGCGGCCTGCCGCATCGTCCGTTCCGGAACCGCCCGCTCCGACGTCGCCAGTGGGCTCCTGTGCACCAGGATCGGCGGGGTTGGGTCCGGAGGTCGCGCAGGCCAGACTGAGCGCCAGCAGGACGATGAGAGGTAGCCTCACGCTCTTTAGGATGGGGGCTCTTCTCATATGGATCTCGTCATCCTGCCTAGTCCACAAGGATATCACGGGAGGCAAGCCCCGCCCGCTTGTTACCGGACCAGAACTCGCTGAAGTTGCTGCAGCGGATGCGCTCGAAGGGTTCCAGCACCGGAGGCGCAGCCGTACCGTTCAGGGGCACGACGTCCTCTGTGGCCAGGTCGAAGCGCACGTCGATCTGTCCGTCGAAATCGCTGTCCTCGTCTTGTGTCTCCGGTGCTCCGTTCTCGTAGTTCACCCAGACGTCCGGCACATGGTCCGCGTTTGTGTCGGCGTCGAAGCGGGTCTGGATGCCCTCCTCGAACACCTGGCGCTGATCGCTGTAGCCGTCCCGTGTCGTGTCTTCCACGCTCGTGACAACCAGGCCGGCCTCGTACTGTACCGCTGTACGCAAGGTGCAGCTGAACTCCGGGACCCCGTCTGCAGCGAAGCGCGTGTAGCGATCCGGGCGGCCGTTGCAGTTCCGGTCCTCCTCCTGCACCTTGATGCGCTCCCCGTCCTCCGCAAAGTGGAACACGATGTTCGGCTTGGCGCAGCGCCCGCGGGCCTCGGCCTGCAGAGTTCTGCGCCCGCCCCCGTCGTAGTACTCCCAGACGTCGATGATCTCGTTCTTGTTGGTGTCGACCTCGAGACGCACAAGCTGGCCGCCCTGGAAGAAGCTCCACGTGTCAAATTTGCAGTTCCCATCGGTGTCGCGGATATCCTCCTTGAGTCGGCCACTTGGGTCGAAGAGCTGCCGCTGGTCCCGGCAGCCGTCCCCGTTCGTGTCCTCCTCCAGCTCGCTGACGACCCCTGCGGTGAAGCGCGTCACCCGGCTGGGCTCCCCATCCGCCTCGGGGTCCTCAGTCTGCAGGGCCGGGCGGCCTTCGTCGTCGTAGCGCACGACGAGGTCCGGGTAGCCGTCACCCGTGGTGTCCTCGCGCTTGCGGATCACGTCGCCGCTGCTCGCCAGGTCCAGCCACTGGTCGACCTCACCGCTCCGGTTGGTGTCGAGCTCCTGCGAGACCTCGATGCCGCTCTGGAGGAAGACGGTGGCATCGAAGCTGCCGTCCAGGTCGGTGTCTTGCTCGATGCGAAACGGATCCGACTGGTCCCTTGCGAAGTGTGCGATTCGGTCGGCGTTCCCGTCCTCGTTCGTGTCGTTCTCAATGCGAACGAGCAGGCCCTTGTCGTAGAACGATGTCGTCTCGAAGCTGTCGTCGCCGTCCAGGTCCGACTGCTGGCGGACGAGCACGCCATCCTCGAAGGTAGAGACCGTGTCCATGCGGCCGTCCCGGTCGGTGTCCTCTCGCTGGCTCCCTCGGACACCCGCGACAAACTCGACCTCGGTGTCGATCTTGCCGTCGAAGTCGGTGTCGGCTTCCGTTCGGGCGACGTCGCCTCCCTCGTAGTGCGCGACGTAGTCGTGGGTGCCGTCGGAGTTGCGATCCTCGCGCTGCTCCGTCTGCACGCTGGCGGCGTAGAGCTTGACCACGTCCGCGACGCCGTCGCCGACGGTGTCGACCTCCTCCGAGGCCACGGCGCCGTTTTCGCCGAAGACGAGCCACTGATCCACGCGCCCGTCGCGGTCGGTATCCTGCTCCTGCCGCGCACTCTCGCCGTCTTCGAAGAAGGTCACGACCTCGGCACGCCCGTCGCCGTCCTCGTCGCGCTCCTCCCGGACCCGCTGCTCGCCGGAGGCATCATAGAAGACGCTCCCTTCACTGTGACCGTCGCCGTCCGAATCGAGCTCGACCACGTGCCGCTTCCCGTCCTGGTACGCGACGGATGCCTCGAAGACGCCGTCGAAGTCCTCGTCCGTCCAGTCGCGGGTGATCTGTCCCCCCTCGTCGTGCTCGGCGCGGTAGTCGATCTCCCCGTCGTGGTTGCGGTCCTCGAAAAGACCGACGATCTCGCTGCCGCGTAGCTTCGCGAAGCTGTCGGGCAGACCGTCCCTGTTCGTATCCGTCTCCTGGGCAATGCGCACTCCGTCCTCGAAGGTGGACCAGGAATCGACGCGGCCATCCTCGTCCAGGTCCTCGAGCACGCGCTCGGGTTCGCCGGTCTCGGGGTTCAGCGTGAGCCAGCGGTCCGCGCTGCCGTTCCCCGAGGTGTCGAGCTCCTGCTTCTCCAGCACGCCCGCGACGTAGAAGTTCCACAGATCGATCCGGCCGTCGAAATCCTCGTCGATCTCCTGGCGGGCCAGCACGCCGTCCTCGAGAGACTCGAAGAAATCGGGCGCACCATCGGCGTTGCGATCGTCCTCTCGCCGCTCCGGTTGCCCCATGGAGAAGCGGATCTTCAGGTTGAGCTGACCGTCTCCGTTCGTGTCCTCGCGCTGCGCCAGCGTCAGCTCTTGGTCGAAGTCGTACTCGACGTCGATCCGCCCATCGAAGTCGCGATCCTCCTTCTGCTGCGTCCGGATGCCCTCCACGAAACTCACCCAGGTGTCGAAGCGACCATCCTCGTTCGTGTCGACCCGCCTGCTGTCGATCCCACCATCGACGAACTCCTCAATAGCCTCGGGTCGGCCGTCCTCGTCCATGTCCACCGAGCGCTTCACGATGACGTCGTTCTCGTAGAAGCGCTCCGTGTCGAAGCGGCCGTCCCCATCGGCGTCGACCTCTTCGCGCGCGCGTGCCTCGTCAGGGCCGTAGTGCACGATGATCTCGATCATCCCGTCGCCGTCCCCGTCCCGCTGCTGGCGCGTGCGCTTGCCGGCCTCGAAGAACACCTGGGTCTCACGGGAGCCGTCGAGGTCGACGTCGATCTCCTCGCGCACGATGGCGTCTCGCTCGTAGTAGGCGACGCGCTCGTAGCTGCCGTCCCCATCGCTGTCCGTCTCGGTCCGGACACGGCTGCCACGCACGTAGACGATGCGCAGGTCGAAGCGCCCATCGAAGGTCGTGTCCTGCTCCTCGAGCAGCTTCGAGCCGTCGGGCCCGAAGGTGGCGCGGCTCTCGGGGCGGCCGTTCTCGTCGTCGTCGACGATCATGCTGGCGACCCGATCGTTCTCGTAAAAGCTCGTCTGGTTGGGCGTTCCATTGCCGTCCGGATCCCTCTCGAGTCGCACCCGGAGGCCGCCTTCGAAGAACAGAACGGTGTCTCTCTTTCCGTCGTTGTCGGAGTCCTCGCGCTGGACCAGGAGCTGCTCGTCGTCACCGAGCTCGAGCCACAGGTCGATCTGGCCGTCGCGATTCCGGTCCTCCTCCTGACGGACCTTCTGGTCGCCCTCGAAGAACTGCCACAAGTCCACCTCGCCGTCGAAATCCCGATCCTGCTCGATCCGGGCCGGCTTGCCCTCGAACAGATGCTCCCACTGGTCGGCCCTTCCGTCGCCGTTCGTATCCCGCTCGATTCGGATGGGCTGCTCGTTGTGGTCGAAGAAGACAGATATCTGCGCTCCGCCAATTAGGGGGAACGTGAGCAGGCCAAGCAGGGTGACGGCGGCGCCGAGCGGCTTCATGTAGCGCGAGTTCCTAGTTGGCTTGAACCCTGGTCGTGTTGAAGCTGGCGAGGATCGGCTTGTTGACGATGTACAGGATTTCTCGTGGCGGCGGCGGAAACGGGCTGGCGTGTCGAAAGGCCTGTAGACAGGTGTCACCGAGGCCAGGATCGCTGGTGCTGGCAATGGACAGGCTATGCGCCGAGCCCCCTCGGTCGATGCGGAAGCGCAGCCGCACCTGTCCTCCCCCCACGCTCTGGGGGATGAGCCAGCGGCTGTACACCCTGTCTTCGATCATCTCCAGATACGCGAGGCAGACCGGATCGGTTTCACAGCTCTTCTCAACGCCACCGAGCAGACCGCGGTCCCCCCTACCTTCGAATGCGCGTCTCGAGGTGCCGGACTCGATGTCGGCCACCCGGGCCCCCTCAACGTCGCCCTCGATCGCGTTCTGTGAGATCACTCCCTGCCTCACGACGGGTGCATTGATGTCGGCGGCACGCGCGTTCGTCACGGGTCCGGCTGCTACGAGCTTCCGCGGTCCTGCGCTGGCTCGCGCGGCCGTTACCTGGGTCACCTTTCCGCTGACGTCCGACACCTGGGCCGGCTGGACACGGGCCGGTGTCCGAGCGAAGGCGCTCACGGCCTTTGTTGCCACGGTCCGTTGCTCCACTGATTTCGGGGCCTCGGTCAGCTTGGTCCGCTTGACCTGCACCCGCCTGACCTGGTCGAGTACGGAGACCGGCTTCACCTCGACCACGTCTGGCTGATTGATCTCCTTGAAGCGGCGCACGCTCGCATCAACGCGACGTTGCGCGAGCACCTTGCGTCGGAGCTTCGGCGGCTCGGGCTCGGGCTGCCTCTCGTCGATCATGCGCACGACGACGACCTCGTCCTCTTCCACGAAGGAACCGAACAACGTGTTCCAGAAGAAGAAGAGCAGACCTAGGTGAAGTGCGATGGAGATGGCGGCGAGGAGCCGGCTGTTGCCACGCTTGGTCGGCGCCAGCGGGTCGTACCTCGGCAGCGACGCGAGCTGCGCCTCGAGCGAACTGCCGTACGTGATGACCTGCTCCATCCGACCCTCAGAGCCTCCCCGCGCCCACCCTCTTCTGACGCGACCACACAAACCACAGCGCTTTGCGCCGGAGCGGAGAACGGGTCTCGCGGCTGCGCCGGGGAGCCCTCAAAAATAGGCTCCAGGGAGCCGCTCTGTCAACTGCCCTCTAGACGGTAAGTCCCCGTGTTTTCGTAACTTTTCTGGGCAGCTCTGGCACAAAAGGGCGCATGGTCGGGTGCTTTTCGCGCCCCTGCTCATGGCTGACACGGTCGCTGCGGCCAGCTTGACGTTTGCTTGACAGATGTGACGCACCGCGTAAGTTTGCCACGTGAGATGGGCCGATCGGGAGTTCGACCGAGCGCCGATCGCGCCCCGGGACTTGTTGGAGTGACTTGAGTCCCCCCGCTCCAGGACCGATTTCCTCTGCGTGGCGACCCGCATCCGTTAACCGACGGAGTTGGCGGAGGATGCGGTGCTTGTGCAGAGAAGGAGGGTGAGTGGGGCTCACGCTGATCCAGCGAAGCGAGGGCCACCGGCTGCCCGCCCAGCCGAAGATCGCCCTGGTTCTTGCCGGGGGTGCGGTGACCGGCGGGGCCTTCAAGGTTGGCGGCCTGAAGGCGCTGGACGAATTCCTGGTCAGTCACAAGGTGACCGAGCTCGACATCTACGTTGGCCTCTCGGCTGGGGCGTTCCTGGCGACCTCGCTCTCGGGTGGCATCACCCCGGACGAGATGATCCAGGCCCTGGAGGGGACCTCCGAGCGCCTCGACCAGCTGCGCCCGATCGACTTTTATAGCCCCAACATCGGCGAGGCGCTCGGCCGCTCGGCCGTCTTCTCGGCGCGGCTGGCCGCCTACATCCCCGGACTGGTTCTGGACCTCGTCTCAGTCTTGCCGGAGCTTCCGGCAAGACTCGGGCCCAGCCTGCAGCGCATGCTCCGCGAGCCGACCTACACGCACCTCGAGATCTTCCTGATGGAGCTGTTCCAGGAGGTATCTCCCAAGCGCGAGTTTCCCTCGCTGGCGGCACTGCTGCCCGCGGGGATCTTCGACAATGCGCCGCTCGAGCGCTGGCTGGCCTCCAACATGGCCAGAGTCGGCATGTCCAACTGCTTTGCCCAGCACTACCGCGAGACCGGACGCCGCCTGCACATCTCAGCGATGGACCTGGACACCGCGGAGCGCGTCACCTTCGGACCCGAGAACGACCGCGGCTTGAGCATCTCCGAGGCGGTCCAGGCCTCGAGCGCGGTGCCGGGATTCTTCAAGCCGGTCCGGCACGGCGGTGTCGACTACGTGGACGGTGGCGTGCCCCGGACTGCGAACATCGACGTAGCGGTGGCGCAGGGTGCGGACCTGATCATCTGCTACAACCCCTTCAGGCCCTTCCTCAACCGCACGCAGCGGGACGGCTCCTCCGCCCGATACTTTCTCTCGAACCGGGGCTTCACGACGGTCATCAACCAGGTGTTCCGGACCCTGCTCCACAGCCGGCTGGCGCTCAGCCTGCAGACCTACCAGCACGACGCCACGTTCCGGGGCGACATCGTGGTGATCGAGGCGAGCGAGACCGACGAGCAGTTCTTCGGCCTGAACCCGCTGACCTTCTGGAAACGCTCCGACGCGGTGCAGCACGGCTTCCACGCGGTGCGCAAGACCCTCTTCGATTCGCGCGACATCCTGGCGCCGATCTTCGAGCGCTACGGCGTGGAGTTTCGGGTCCCGCCAGAGCTCTTCGAGGCTCCTCCCAAGAAGGAGGAACCCTCTCCCCTGCCTTCGTTGCGGGTGGTGAAGAGCGCAGCGGGATGAGGACACGTTGCGAAACGTGTTGAATTTGAAGGTCTTTTGGGAACAGCTCCGCCCCGGCTCTGTTGAGAGGTTCGCGGGCACGTGCTAGAGTGGGCCCCACGAGGGCGCCTTTCGTAGACCGGTCACCCTGCGCGACCATGTGTACCCTGATCCTCTTACACCGCGTTGTGCCCGGAAGTCCGGTCGTCGTTGCGGCGAATCGAGATGAGTACCTGTCGCGTGCCGCGGCGGGCCCGATGCGTTTCCCGCCGAGGGAGCAGGGCATGCCGGCGGTGGTCGCGCCGCAGGATCTGGAAGCTGGGGGAACCTGGATGGGGCTGAATACCGACGGTCTGTTCGTCGGGCTGACCAATCGAGCGACCGCCACTCCGAGAGCGGACAGGAGGTCGCGCGGGCTGCTCGTGCGGGACGCGCTCGAACAGCGGACGGCCAGGGCGCTTGCCAGCGAGCTGGAGACAGGTCTCGAGGGGACCTACAACCCGTTCCACCTGGTCTACAGTGATGGCCGAGACGCCTTCCTAACTCATCTCGGGGATCATACCGCGGAGACCCGCCGGCTCGAGCCAGGCATCCACGTCGTGTGCAACAGGGGGGAGGACGATCCGGCGTCAGGCAAGGCGAGGAAGATCCGCCTCGCCCTGGAGGCGATCCAGCTGGACAGGTCCTGGGAGCGGGTGTTCGCGAGCCTGGCGGACCTGCTTTCGGCCCATGACCACTCCCCGAATCCGCACGAGAACCCCTGCGTCCATACATCGGAGTACGGCACCCGCTCCTCAGCGATCCTCTGCGGTGGTGGCCAGAAACCGGGCTTCTGGTATGCGCCCGGCCCCCCGTGCGAGAGCAAGTTCGAGAACGTCAGTCACCTGCTGGATCCCGTTCAGCAGGACAGAGCAGTCGAGGGACACGAAAGTTGAAGCGAATCGGTAGCAATCTCAGACCTGCTGAGCAGAACCCGCACCGCAACTTCCGGAACATCATTCGCTACACGGACGCCGAGGCGCCCAGCAACGAATATCCGAAGAGAATCATCTCTCCGCCGCTGCCAACGGCCTGCTGCACCGAGGAGAACCGCGTGCTGGTGGGCAACGTGCGTGAAGTCGACGGCTTCAAGTTCTGTTACAAGATCTGCAGCGAGTGCGGACACGCGGTGCGCTTCTTCTACCCGGCCGTCAAGACGAACGACAAGGCGGTGCGCGAGTACCGGGCCTGGAAGAAGTACATGGTGCAGTGAGTCCGGTCTTGTGGGACCCGGCGCGCGGGCGGCCGCGCTCCACCCACCTACGCGAGGCTCCGCCTCGCTGCGCGCGCCGCACCGCGTCGCTTGCAGGTTGCCTACAAGCGGAGCTTGAAGCGGAACTTGGGGACGGTCCTTAATCGGAACTTACTCTACCGGCGGGCTTGCGGTCCGCTCAGCGCCTTCCCCGGTCAACGGCCCTTGGGCGGCGTCTTAGTCCGCAGGGCGGAACGCTTGGGGGGTTCGCAGTAGCGGCTGCGGCGTGAAGATCCACTCCGGCGGCTCAGCGAAGCTGCCGTACGGCGCGAAGCGGCGAAGCGCGGCCGCCACTTGCCGCTCGCTATCGGCGGGGAGCTCCGTAGCGCCCGGGTCGACCAGCTCGACCCCACGCGCATCCAGTCGCACGGGGCGCAGGGCGGGGAGGCCCAGGCGCTCGAGCTGATGGGCCCGGACCCAGGCCGTGCGCGCGGCTCGTGGCTCGAGCTCGAGCCGGATTACCTTCACTTGCTCGCGCCCTCGCACGCTCCAGCAGTCAGCGTCGCGCTGGATATGGCGCCCGACCTTGAAAGCGGCGCTCGCTGCGCGCCGTGCATCGCGTCGTCGGATTCTCGTGAACTCCTGCTCTATGTGGGTCCAGCTGTCGCGACGTTCCACGCGTCCGGTGTCCGGGCCGAGATACCTGCGCAGGAAGCGCAGCCTCTCGCTGCGAGATACGCCGAGCTCCTTGCGGTGGAGCTTGGCGAGCAACGTCCAGCGCCGCTCGCCCAGCGGACCGTCACGGAGCGCGCAGCGCTCGAAGTCGATCAGGACGAAGCCTGCCTCATCGGTGACCAGGAAGTTGTTCGGTGAGGTGTCGTCCTGGTCGATGCCGGCGTCGTGCAGCTTGCGGGAGAAGCGCGCGAAGGCATCCAGCAGGGCGCGTCGCGTCTGCGTCGCCAGTCCCGGCTCTGCCAGGATCGTCTCGAGGTCGCGGGCGGGGCGTGCCCGAACCACTGAGAAGCTGCGTACCAGGACCCCGATGGTGCGCTGCTCCCCGGTCGCGATCGGAGCGGCCACCTGGAAGCCTCGCTCCGCCACCCCGCGCGCGATCACGGCCTCGCGACGCGCCTTCGAGGGTCGCAGCAGGTAGCGCAGTCGCGCGAGGGTCCCGGGCAGCGTGAAGACCTTGACGAACAGGTCGGGCTCCTCGTGTCCGAGTCCGACGCGATAGAGGCGTTTGCGCCCGGCCTGCTCCCGGGCCACACTGCTCGCTCGCCTGAGCACAGCGTCGGGGTCCGCGATGAGGGCGTCGAGGCCCGGAGTCGTACTTCCCTCGATCCACCAGCGGACTCTCGTCCTCAGCCCGCGCATTAAGAGCGTAGCCTAGCAAAGATGAGACTCGAGACCCTGGACGACGCGAAGCGCTACCTCGAAGGGCTGATCAACCTCGAGCGGCGGCGGGACTTCGACTATGAGAAGCTGGGACTCGGCCGGATTCGCGCGCTGCTCGACGCCGTAGGCCATCCGGAGAGCGGCCTCCCCTGTCTCCACATCGCGGGCTCAAAGGGCAAGGGCACGGTCGCACTGGCCGCAGAGGTTCTGCTCCGCGCAACGGGGCGGCGTGTCGGAACCTACACCTCGCCTCACCTCGAGAGCTGGACGCAGCGCTTTCGCGTCGATGGCGCGCCCGTCGCGGGGCAAGCGATGGTAGGGGCGCTGCGCTCGATGATCCCGGCGGTGGAGAAGCTGCGGCAGGACCCGGAGCTGCGCCCGAGCTTCTTCGACGTGTCGACGGCTCTAGCGCTCGTCCTGTTCCGAGAGCTCGGCGTGGACACCGGGGTTATAGAGGTCGGAATTGGTGGGCGCCTGGATTCGACAAACGCAGTCCTTTCGAAGGTCTCCGTGATCACGGCCATCCAGCTGGAGCACACCGAGAAGCTCGGCAACACCGTGGAGGAGATCTGCGCGGAGAAGGCCGGGATTCTGCGCCCCGCCGTTCCCGCGGCGCACGGTCCACTTGCGCCCGGCGCGTACGGTGTGCTCGCCGCTCGGGCGGTCGCGTGCAACACGAAGCTGCATGCGGTCGGTGCGCCCCGAGCCGAGCTCGGCCTGGACGGGCTGTCCATCTGGCTCGAGGATGGTCGGGCTTTGCGCGCGCCCGTTCTGGGCTTGCATCAGGCCACCAACCTGGCGCTCGCGGTCCGGGCTTGCGAGCTCTTTGTCGGGCGGCCACTTCAGAGTCGCGAGCTCGGCGCGCTCGAGTCTCTGCAGCTTCCTGCCCGGCTCGAGCGCTTCGGCGACATCATTCTGGACTGCGCGCACACGCCCGACTCCGCCCGGGAGCTCCGGCGGACCCTGGTTGCACTCTGGCCCGGCCGCCCTTGGGTGCTCGTCGTGAGCATTGCAGCCGACAAGGACGCCGCCCGGATTCTCGCCGAGCTCGCGCCGCCAGCTCGTGCGTGCGTCGTGACCGCCGCCGAGCCCGTGCGCTCCCTCGCTCCCGAGGTGCTGCTGCCTCTGGCACGTGCCGCGGGGATCGAAGAGGTCGAGACGCAGGCGCGACCAGCGGACGCGCTGCGGAGAGCACTGAAGCTCGCGGCACCCGACGAGCTGGTTGTGTTGACGGGATCCGTCTACTTCGCAGGTGCCGTGCGCCCGCTGTTGGTGGGTGTCCCTAAGGGAGTGTAGAGTGGCGCTCGCTCGGCGCGCCAGCGGGTTGGAAGGAGCACGGACGTGGCGTTGATTCGCAAGAAGACCGGGAACTTTCTCGAGGACTTCAGACTCGGTCAGGTGTTTCGCCACAAGGGCGGGCGCACGATCACGGAAGGCCTCACCGCTCATTTCACGGACTTCTCCTTCACGGCGAATCCGCTGCACAAGAACCTGCACTACGCGCAGACCTACGGCTACGACGGAATGCCCGTCCCGCCGGGACTCTTGATGGCCGTGGCGTTCAGCCAGACGGTAGAGGACGTCTCCGAGAACGCGCGCGCGAATCTCGAGTACATCGACGTGCACTTTGGCGCCGTTGCCTACCCCGGGGACACGATCGAGACCGAGACCACCGTGCTCGGCGTGCGACCGTCCAGGAGCCGTTTGGAGCTCGGCGTGGTTCACGTGCAAAGCGTGGCGCGCAAGCAGACCGGTCAGGTGGTGCTCGCGTACCAGCGCAAGGTCCAGGTGTTCAAGGAAGACACGGAAGCGACGCTCGAGGAGGGGGAGGTCGCAGCCGTCGACGTTCCGGTCGAGCTCGAGCTTCCCCCCTACGACGCGAACACGAGCTACGCAGATCTGGCCCACCTGACGAACGCCGACACGTATCTCGAAGACTTCAATCCGGGCGACACGATCGAGCACTCCCGCGGGAGGGTCGTGACGGACGAGCACGTGTTTCTGACGGGGATGCTCGACAACACCTCGCAGGTGCACTGCAACCAGACCATGATAGACCGCGATCCGGATCGGTACCTCGGCGGACGAATCGTCGTCTACGGTGGCCTCCCCTTCGCTCTGTGCTTGGGCCTGTCGAGCCCCGACATCTCGGACAACAGCCTGGGAGACGTCGCGTACAAGACTGGGCGCCACACGGCTCCCATCTTCCCCGGCGACACGGTCTTTGCCTCGACCGACATCACCGGTGTTCGTGCCTACCCCGGCCGCGACGACCTCGGCATCCTCGAGGCCACCCTCCGCGGCCACAAGTTCGAGCGCGAGGGCCAGGAAGAGCGACGCACCGAGATCTTCGTCCTCGAGCGCGAGATCGCCATCAAGCGCCGCTCTCACTACGCCAAGAGCTGAGGACTGGTACTCTCTCCCGGTGATCCGGGAGCTCACTACCGCCGACACTGCGGAAACGCTTGCAATGCTGCGTGCTCGGCCGCTGCACAACGTATTTCTCGAGTATGTCGTGTCGATCGGCGGGCTAGGGTGGGCGAACGGGCTGCTGGGCTGCGAGGCCCGCGATCGCATCGTGGCTGCGCTGATGATTGGGCCCATGGGTGGGACAGTTCTCGAGGTGCGCGACCGCGAGGCCTACGCACCGCTCGCGGAGGCCGCGAGCCGTCAGTTGGTCCGGCCGCGCCACCTGATCGGCTCGGAGGACATCACCGAGCCCTTCTGGAGCGAGTACTCGCAGTACGCTGCGCCCCCCATCTGGATGCGGCGTGAGCCCGTCTACCTGATCGATGCAGATCGCCTGGAAAACGCTGGACTGGCCAGGAACTGCGTCCGGATCGAGCGGGCCCGCGAACGGGACATCGACACGATCGTAGCTCACAGCGCACTCCAACACTGCGAGGACCTCAAGGACGATCGCTACGCGATGGACCCCGAAGGTTTCTGGGAGCGTCACCGCAAAGATGTGCGCGACGGGCGCTGGTGGGTGATCCGGCACAAGGGTAGGATCGCGTTCCAGGTGCACGTCGGAGTGCGGACTCCACATGTCGTGCAGATCGGCGGCGTGTTCACACCGTCGGACATGCGCAACGAGGGGCATGCGAAACGAGGCATCGCTGCTGTCTCGGCGCGTCTGCTGAGCGATACTCCGCGGGTGAGCCTGTTCTGTGTGGAGGACAATCTCCCTGCCCGACGCGTCTACGAGTGCGTCGGCTACTCAGTGGTGCATCAGAATCGCAGCTGGCTACTCGATGAGCCCTTTGTCTCGGAGACTCACGAGAGATACGTCTGAGCTCGGGCGGGCGAGACCAGCGCAGGAGAGCACGATGGCGAGCAAGTTCGAGGAGGTCTACCGACGCTCGATCGAGCAGCCCGATGACTTCTGGGCGGAGGCGGCCGAGGAGCTGCACTGGTTCGAGAAGTGGGATCGCGTGCTGGATGACTCCCGCGCCCCGTTCACACGCTGGTTCTCCGGTGGCCGCGTCAACACTTGCTACAACGCCGTGGATCGTCACGTCGCCCAGGGCAGAGGCGAGCAGGCCGCTCTGATATGGGACAGCCCCGTCGCGGGAGCGACGGCGTCGCTGACCTATCGCGAGCTGCAGGACGAGGTCGCCGTCCTGGCGGGCGCGTTGCGCGGTCTCGGAGTCGAAGCCGGAGATCGCGTACTCATCTATATGCCAAACGTGCCGGAAGCCGCGGTCGGCATGCTGGCTTGCGCGCGCATCGGCGCAATACACTCTGTAGTGTTCGGAGGATTCGCATCGAGCGAACTCGCCACGCGTATTGACGATGCCCAACCAAAAATCGTGCTCGCCGCCTCCTGCGGTTTGGAGCCAAATCGCGTCGTCGAGTACAAACCCTTGCTCGACGCCGCTATCGAGATCGCGAAGCACACGCCGGAAGCGTGCGTCTACCTGCAGCGCCCCCAGTGTCCCGCCGTGCTCGACCCGGCGCGCGACCTCGACTGGATGGATCTGGTTTCTGCGGCGGAGCCTGTTGACTGTGTGCCGGTTCCTGCAACCGACCCGCTTTACATCCTCTACACGTCGGGAACCACAGGCGTTCCGAAGGGAGTCGTGAGGGACCATGGCGGCCACATGGTTGCCCTCCACTGGAGCATGAAGAACGTCTACGGCTTGGAACCGGGCGAGGCCTTCTGGGCGGCGTCCGATGTGGGCTGGGTCGTGGGACACTCCTACATCGTGTATGCCCCGTTGCTGTTCGGCTGCACGTCGATCATGTTCGAGGGCAAGCCGGTCGGTACTCCGGACGCCTCTGCGTACTGGCGCGTCATCTCGGAGAACCGCGTGAGCGTGCTCTTCACTGCGCCGACAGCCTTTCGTGCGATCAAGCGCGATGACCCGAAGACCGAGCTCATGAGTGGCTACGATCTATCCGCGCTCCGCACCCTGTTCCTCGCCGGAGAGCGGGCAGACCCCGACACCATCCGGTGGGCGGAGGACGCCCTCTCCGTGCCGGTGATCGATCACTGGTGGCAAACGGAGAGCGGCTGGCCCATGGCCGCGAACTGCCTCGGCATCGAGCCTTTGCCGGTGAAGCACGGCTCGCCCACCCGCGCCGTGCCCGGCTACGACATCGCGGTGCTCGACGAGAGCGGACGGTCCGTCCCCCCTGGCGATTCGGGAGCGATCTGCGTGAGGCTCCCACTCCCCCCCGGCATGCTCCCCACCCTCTGGAACAACGACGAGGGTTACGTGGACACCTACCTGTCCCGCTACGACGGCTTCTACGAAACTGCCGACGCTGGCTTCATGGACGAGGACGGATACCTCTGGATCATGTCCCGCACCGACGACATCATCAACGTCGCTGGTCATCGCCTCTCCACGGGAGGGATGGAGGAGGTGGTGGCCTCCCACCGCGACGTGGCCGAGTGCGCAGTTATCGGAGTCGCGGACCCCCTCAAGGGCCAGGTCCCACTGGGCTTCGCCGTTCTCAAGGCGGGCGTAGAGCGCCCTGAGCAAGAGATCACGAACGAGATCATCGCGCTCGTTCGAGAGAAGATCGGTCCGGTCGCCGCCTTCAAACAGGCCACTGTGGTGAAGGGCCTGCCAAAGACACGCTCCGGCAAGGTGCTGCGCGGCACAATGCGCAGCATCGCGGACTCCGAGGAGTACAGCGTCCCCGCCACGATCGACGATCCGCAAATCCTGGAAGAGATCGAGGAGGCGCTGCGGCGGCTCGGCTACGCCAACTGATACGGGTAGGTCGGGGGGACGTTCCCGACCTCCGACTCCTTCTAGCCGGGCCTTTTGGGGTCAGCTGGCGAGCGAGTAAGTGGTTTTTAGGTAGCGAACGATCTCCGCCGACTCGAACATTGCCTCGTCCGTGTTCGGGTCGATCAGATACGGGACCATCATCTGGCCAGAGCGCTTCTCGAAGTAGCCGCGTTGCGCGCTGCCCCTTGCGACGTTGTGCAGCAGATAGGGGAGCTCCAGGCTGGACAGCTCCTCGCGCACGATGCGCGAGAACGGGGAGGCTTCGTAGCTGTACAGCTCGAGGGGCTCTTTCGGTTCTCGCGAAGGACGGCGCCAGGCGCCGAGGCCCGGTCGGAACAGTCCACTCAGCGTGGAGGAGAGGTCAGTGAGAGGGCCGCCCGCGAGCGGGAGAGGGATGCTCCCGTCGCCGTAGGTCTCGAAGAGGTAGCGAACGATGTCATCAGACTCGTACATCTCGCGCGCGGTGTTCGGATCGAGCAGGTACGGAAACTGTGCCTTGCCGCCGCGCTCGATCAGACGTGGCCGAAAGCGCGTGCCGTTCTTGGGGCAGGGGTAGATGCGGGCGTCGAGATCGAGCATGGAGAGGGCTTCGCGGACCTTGCGGCAGTACGGGCAGCCCTCGAAGTCCCAGAGCTCGAGCGGCTGCTCGGGTCTGGCACCGAGTCTGGCGACCCGAACTCCGGCGCCGAGCCGCAGGAGAGTCGTGGCGACGGAGCTTCCCACATTTATCGTGCGTCTCAGTCCGGGCATCAGAGCTCTCCGGGATGTGCGCGCTCGAGATCGTCCAGGTGATCGGAGCGCTGGGTGTCGATGTCTAAGTAGATGATGCGCACGTGCGCTTCCGCTCAGACCAGCTCCGCGCGATCCCGAAACTGGTCGAGTGCCTCGGGGTTCGCGAGCGCATCCAGATTTTTTACCTGACGGCCGTGGATCACCTCGCGCACCGCCAGCTCGACGATTTTGCCGCTCCTGGTCCGCGGGATATCAGGCACCTGAAGGATCACTGCGGGCACGTGCCTGGGCGTGGCCTCGCGCCGTACCTCCTGGCGGATGCGCGCGCGCAGCGTCTCGTTGAGCTCGAGCCCCTCCCGCAGCTGCACGAAGAGGACGATCCGCATGTCCCCCTGCCACTCCTGTCCCACTGCCAGCGCCTCCAGGACCTCGTCGATGTGCTCGACGGGCCGGTAGATCTCCGCCGTGCCGATGCGCACACCGCCTGGGTTCAAGACCGCGTCGGAGCGGCCGCTGATCACCATGCCGCCGTGCTCGGTGCGCTGGACCCAGTCGCCGTGACACCAGGCGCCGGGGAAGCGCTCGAAGTACGCGGCGCGGTAGCGCCGCTCGTCGGAATCGTTCCAGAAGCAAAGCGGCATCGACGGGAAGGGTGCGGTACAGACGAGCTCGCCTGTACCGCTCTCGAGTGGCCGGCCGGCAGTATCGAATACCTCGACTTTCATGCCGAGCGCGATCGCCTGGATCTCGCCGCGCCAGACCGGGCTGGTGGGGTCTCCGAGCACGAAGCACCCGACGATGTCGGTGCCGCCGGAGATGGAGGCGAGCCACACGTCATCTTTGATCTTCGCGTACACGTAGTCGAAGCTCTCCGGCGCGAGCGGCGAGCCGGTAGAGAGGATCGTGCGCAGGCTGCCGAGGTCGTGGGTCTGACGTGGCTCTGCGCTTGCTTTGGAGAGCGCGTCGATGTACTTCGCCGAGGTGCCGAAGATAGTCATCCGCTCGCGCTCGGCCAGATCGAAGAGCACGTCCGGGTGCGGCCAGAACGCCGAGCCGTCGTAGAGTAGGAGCGTCGCCTCCGAGGCCAGGCCCGACACGAGCCAGTTCCACATCATCCAGCCGCAGGTGGTGAAGTAGAAGAGCCGATCGTCGCGGCGCAGATCGCAGTGCAGCCGCTGCTCGACCAGGTGCTTGAGCAGTGTGCCTCCCGCACGATGCACGATGCACTTGGGCGCGCCCGTCGTTCCCGACGAGTAGAGAATGGCGAGCGGATGGTCGAAGGGGAAGCGCTCGAACGACAGCTCCGCGGCTGCCTCGGTGCAAGCAAGCTCGTCAAAGCGCGGCAACCCTGCAAGCGGGTCGGCTGCTGCGGCCGTGCCGGCGAAGGGCACCACGACCACGTGCTCGACGCTGGGAAGCCCCTCGCGCAGCTGAGCCACGCGTTCGCGCAGGTCGTGGGTCTTGCCGTTGTAGAAGTACCCGTCGACGGCGAACAGGACCTTCGGCTCGATCTGTCCGAAGCGATCGAGCACGCTGCGCACGCCGAAATCCGGAGAGCACGACGACCAGATGGCCCCGATCGAGGCGGTGGCGAGAAACGCGACGACGGTCTCGGGGAGGTTCGGCAGGAACGCTGCGACGCGGTCTCCGCGCTGGACCCCCATCTCCCGCAACGCCGCCGCCAGCGAGCCGACGCGCCGCCCGAGCTCCAGATGCGAGATCGCCCTGCGTTCCCCCGGCTCCGACCAGAAGACGAGCGCTTCTGCGCTGTCCTGCCTGCGCAGCAAGTTCTCGGCGAAGCTGAGCGAAGCGGCAGGAAAGAAGCGCGCTCCGGGCAGCTGGTCGCCGGCAACGAGCACCGGGCCATCCCCGCTGTCCCCGAGGACCTCGCAGAAGTCCCACACGAGCCGCCAGAACTGCTCCATTGACTCGACGGACCAGTGCTGCAGCGCCTGGTAGCTCTCGAAGTTTCGCCCGGTTTCGGCCTCTGCGCGCCGCCAGAATGCTCGCAGGAGGGAACCCTCGACCCGTTCGGGGGAGGGAGACCAGACTGGCTGGCTCACCTGAGACCGCGGTCCATCAATTCCTCGGCGATCTGCACGGCGTTCGTTGCAGCACCCTTGCGCAGGTTGTCGCCGACGGTCCAGAGCCACAGACGCTCGCTTCCCAGGTCCCTTCGGACTCGACCCACGAGGATTTCGTCCCGACCGGCCGCGAGGTCGGGTGTCGGGAATACGTTGGAGCCGCAGTCGTCAACGAGCTCCACGCCGGGGAAGGCGGCGAGCGCGTCGCGCGCCGCCTCGACAGACAGGGGTCTCTCCGTCTCGACCAGGACCGACGCGGAATGGCCGACGGGCACCGGCACCCGCACGCAGGTCATGGTCACGTCGAGCTCCGGGAGCGCCATGATCTTGCGGGTCTCGAACAGGAGCTTGACCTCCTCGGTCGAGTAGCCGTCGTCGCGGAACGACTCGCAGAGTGGCACCACGTTATTCGCGATTCTGGCGGCGAACTGACGCGGCGCAGGAACGTCCGCCCCCGTGTGAATGGCACGCTGTTGGGCTTCGAGTTCTTCGACACCGGGTAGCCCCGCGCCGCTCACCGCCTGCAGCGTGGTCACCACGGCGCTCTTCACGCCCGCTGCCCGGTGCAGCGGCTGGAGGGCCATGACGAGGGGGATCGTGGTGCAGTTCGGAGAGGCCAGGATGCCCTGGTGCTTCTCCAGGGCATCGCCGTTTACCTCGGGAATCACGAGGGGCACGTTGTCGTGCATGCGCCAGGTTCCAGACTTGTCGATCGCGATCCCGCCGCGCTCCACGACCTCGGGCGCCAGCTCCCTGGAGAGCTCCCCCGTGGCGGCGAAGAACACGAAGTCCACGCCCTCGAAGGCTTCGGGCTGCGCGAGCTCGACGCGCAGCAGCTCGCCGCGAAAGCGGATCTCCCGGCCGGCCGAGCGCTCGCTCGCGAGGGGGCGCAGCTCCGAGACGGGGAAGGCGCGCTCCTCGAGCAGGCGCAGAAGCACCTCTCCCACCGCGCCGGTTGCACCACACACGGCGACAACACGGCCGCGCCTGCCCGACTCCGCCATCTCGAGGCCTCCGCGAGCAATCGTATCGCCTGCTCTTGCTCTTCGCCAAAGCGAGGTCTCAGGCTGCAGGCTGCCGCCGGCTTGCCGAACGCCTACCTTCAGGGCTGCGGGGGAAGTCTTTATGGACGCCGACGAAGAGCGATTCCAGGCGCGGGAGCTCGCGCTCTCGACACAGCTGAGTCCGCTGCGCAAGAGCACTACGGCCCGATCGATAGAGGAGCTCACGCGAGAGCAGCTAGAGCACTTCTGCGTCGATCCGGAGAGTCCTCTCGGCTTCCGCCTCCGAGACGTGGTCGAGCATATCTACCGCGCGGACGCGGGCCTGAACCACCTGTGGAGCGAAACGGTCCAGGTGCTGGCCGGACTTGAACGTCGTGACCGGATCGCCTTCTTCAACGCGAAGCGCTTCCTTTGCTTCCAGCTCGCGAAGCTGCTCGACACGCTCCAGAACCCACTGCGCAAGAGCTATCAGTCGCTGGTGGCAGGGCAGACCACGCAGACGGCAAAGGGACCCTACGCGCTGTTCGACAACGTCACCGCGGTGTTCAGCTCCACGCCCGTCGTCACCCGGACCGCGACCTACCTGTACGCCTGTACAGAGTGGATCGATGACGCGTTCCAGGGCAAGGAGCTACTGCACGAGATCTACTCCCGCCTGATGAATCCCACGTCGACGTGCCTGGCGAACCACATCGTCGACCTCGAGGCCGGCCCTCTCGCGGGCGAGTACTTCGCCTGGAACTTCAACTCCGGAATGGCCGCGATCGACGGCACGCTCAGCCACCTGGTCGGCTACCAGGACGTAGTCTTCTCCAGCCGCAATATCTACGGCGGCGCCTATCAGCTGCTGCACGACTGGTTCGGCAAGGCGAGTAACCTGGACATTGCCGTGCACTGGTTCGACGGCTGCACCGCAAACGATTTTCGCAAGGAACTCCAACGCGTGCGGGCGGAGTGCTCCGCGCGCCTTGGGAATGGGCGACATATTTTCGTGTACATCGAGTCGCCCTGTAATCCACACGGTTACGTGCTCGACGTTTCCGGCATCTGCCGTGCCGCGCACGAGGAGGGTCTGGAGGTCATCTGTGACGCAACGATCGGAACGCCCATGCTGCAGCCGGTGCTCAGGCGTGACGATCCGCTCGAGCGACCGGACTTCGTACTGCACTCGTATACGAAAGATCTCGTTGGCACGGGCACGACCACGGCGGGGGTGGTGATCGCCCGGAACGAGCGTATGTTCCTTCCTAACAGGCTGCGGAGAAAGTGACTGGGTTGGGCGGGACGCCTCTGACGGGAGGCGTGCCGAGCAGGGAGAGGGATCGCCGTTCCCGGTACGAACCGGTTCGGTGTCGCACGGGTAGATCTTGCGGGATCATGAGCTATGTCGCCTCCAACAGGTTGCGGATACGGACCAGGTTGTAGGCCGCAGCAGTGAAGGTGAAGACCCAGCCGACCCGATCCGTGCCCCGGTGCCGGGTCTTGCGCATCAAGCCCACCGTCTTCATCCAGCCAAACACCTCCTCCACCCGTTTGCGGAAGCGCTGGCTCACCTCGTAGCCCGGGTGTCCTGTGGTCCTTCGATCGATCGCGCTTCGGCGGTTCGTCGTGTTCTGTGCCACGTGCGGGGTAACGCTCCAGGCCCGAAGCGCCTGCACAAAGCTCTTGGCGTCGTAGCCCTTGTCTCCAGCCAGGGTGATCCGGCGAGCGCCCCCCAGACCCAGCACCATCTCGAGAGCCGCTTCGCGCTCCGCATACCCCGACGCCTGAGTGAGCTTCGCCGCCACCACCAGGCCGTTGCGGTTCTCCGTCACGACGTGTCCCTGATACGCGAGCCGCGCGCCCTGGCCCCTCATCCCCGCCAGTCGGGCGTCCGGATCCGTCCTCGACGCATGCGTCTGGTTGCTCCGCTTCTCGCCCCGGAAGTTGACCGTCGGGTTGCCCGGGTCGTCATCGTCCCTGCGCTTCTCGTCCTTGCGCACGAAGCTCTTCTGGCTCGCCCACGCCTCGATCAGCGTCCCGTCCACCGTGAAGTGCTCCGATGACACCAACCCCTCCGACTCCGCCTGCGCCAGCACCGCCTCGAAGAAATGCTGAGCGATCTCGCCCTTCAGCAGCCGTTCCCGATTCTTGGTGAACACCGTCGCGCTGAACACCTCATCGTCCAGCTCCAGGCCCACGAACCAGCGGTAGAGCAGGTTGTAGTCGATCTGCTCGATCAGCTGGCGCTCGCTCCGGATCGTGTACAGCACCTGCAACAGCAGCGCCCGCAACAGCTGCTCCGGCGGGACCGACGGTCGGCCGACCCCTTTGGCGTAGATACCATCGAAGCGTCGCGACAGCTGCTCCAGCGCCGCGTCCACCAGTCGCCGGATCGCTCGAAGCGGATGGTCCTCGGGAATCCGGGACTCCAGCGATACGTAGCTGAAGATCCCACCCTGGAGCGTCTGCGGTCCTCTCACATCTCCCCCTTGGGGCTTCCCTCAAAGGTACCCTTCGATGAGGAGTTTTTCTGCTAAGGGCGAATCGGTCGAGGGAACGGGGCCCGACGGTGCGCCCCGCGTCTACCGCTGGGACGAAACGCTATTCTGGAACGTCTACTTCGTGAAGGGCGCGTTTCTCGACTCAGACAAGGCCTTCGAGGTGATCAACGGCATGCGAACGCTCGAGGTGCGCATGCTCCGAAAGTGCATCAACACGATCGTCCTCGCGCGGGTGCTGGCGCACCACCCGGACGTAAACGTCAACTGCTCGGCTGTCGAGGGGAACGTCAATGCTGACCTGTGCCGGGAGCACATGTTATTGGGTTTGCCGGCCCCGCTGTTCACGTTCGACCTGGAGGGGGACACAACCACGTCGCCTGCCTTCGAGATCGGGGACTTCAAACGCTTCTTCGACTGCTTGGAGCCCGCCTTCGGTCTGCAGGTGAGCCTCGGTCAGGTGAACACAGTGGTGCTGTGCCCTGCGCTCACCAGCCACTCCGAGCTGGCGAGAGATGCGCTCGCGGACGCCGGCATCTCGGAGACGACGATCCGCGTGGCCGTGGGTGGCGAGGATCCTCGCACCCTGATCGCGCACTTCATGCGCGCCGCGGAGCTCGCGCTCGAACCTGTGCGCCCGGGCTTCGTCTCCAAGTTCATGAGTCCGGACGAGATCGACGCGCTCTACCGTGAGGTGTACGTCGACGTGCACACGCGTTACGTGCACGCCCAGCCCGACATGGAATCGCTGCTGCTCTGACCCAGCCATTCGCCTGGCGTGACGGGGTGCTCGTGAACGACCACGTTCTACGAGGGCGGGCTCGGCCGCGTTCAACTTTGGCATGCTTGCAAGCTCCGACCTAATACACCAGCCCGGCGATGGCCCCGGTCAGGAAAGTGGCCAGAGAGCCGGCGATGAGCGCACGGATCCCGTCTCTGGCAATGTCATGGCGCCGCTCGGGCGCGATGCCGCCGAGTCCTCCGATCAGGATCGCCAGCGACCCGAAGTTCGCGAAGCCGCACAGCGCGTAGCTCGCGATGACGATGCTGCGGGGCTCCAGCGTGGCCCGCACGTTGGCCAGCAGCTGGTAGGCGAGGAACTCGTTCAGGACCGTCTTGATCCCGAGCATCTCGCCGACCGCCGGAGCGTCGGCCCACGGTACGCCCAGCAGCAACGCGACCGGAGCGAGCAGCAACCCGAGGATCCGCTCGAAGCTGAGCCCCTCGATCCCGACCAGTCCGCCAGCCCAGGCCAGGCAGGCGTCGAGGCCGTAGATGAGCGCGACAAAGGCGATCAGCATCGCGCCGATGTTGAGGGCAAGCCGCATCCCGTCGGCGGCACCGCTGGCGGCCGCGTCGATCACGTTCACGGTCTCGCGGGAGAGCTCGATTCGCGCGGCGCCGAGTGACGCGGGCACTCCCTCCTCGGGCACCATGATCTTGGCGATCGCCACCGCCGCGGGCGCGGACATGAAGCTGGCAGCGATCAGGTGGCCGGCGTAGTCCGCACCGAGCAGCCCCATGTACGCGACGAGCACAGAGCCCGCCACCGTGGCGAGTCCTGCCGTCATCACGCAGAAGAGCTCGCTGCGGGTGAGGCCCGCGACGTACGGGCGCACCATCAGAGGAGCTTCGGTCATGCCGAGGAACACGTTCGCGATCGTGGCTAACGACTCCGCTCCGCTGATCTGCAGCGCGCGACGCAGCCCGCGCGCCAGCCAGTCGACCACCCGTTGCAGGATTCCCAGGTGGTAGAGGACGGAGAAGATGCTGGACATGAAAATCACGATGGGAAGCACGCGGATGGCGAAGACGTAAGGCAGCGCGACCGGCTCGCCGTCCGCGCCCATCACGCGCTCGGGCCAGGTGCCGAATAGGAAGTCGATGCCCACGTCGGCGGCTGCGATGAACTCGGCGGCGACGACGTTCACGGTCTCGAAGAAGATCGCTCCCCAGCGCGTGCGCAGCACCAAGCCCGCGAGCAGGAACTGGAGCAGCATGGCCACGCCCACGGGGCGCCAGACGATGCGCCGCCGGTTCGTGGAGCCGAGAACGGCCAGGCAGAGGAGCAGAGCGATGCCGACGAACGCGATCACAAGCGTTCCGCGAGTGCGTGCGTGGCCGCGATCGGGTCGGACGCGTCGGCGATGGCCGAGATGACCGCGGCCGCAGCCGCACCAGCGCGCGATACCTCCGCAGCGTTCCCGGCGTCGATCCCGCCAATGGCGACGACCGGACGGCCGGCGCGCTTCACGGCCTCCGCCAGCATGTCAGAACCGCGGGGCTTCCACTCGCTCTGCTTGGACGCCGTGCCGAAGACGGGGCCGAAGCCGATGTAGTCGATCGGCCGCTGCCGGCTCTGGTGCACCTGATCCAGGCTGTGAGTGGAGAGACCGACCAGCAGACGTTCGCGCAGCGCTGCGGGAATTCGCTCCGGTGCGAGGTCGTCCTGCCCGAGATGCACGCCGTCCGCTGCGCCGAGGTCGGCCAGGTCGAAGCGATCGTTCACGATGAGGACTGCACCCGCTCGGCGCGTTCGCTCGACCGCCCAGCGCACGAGTGCCAGGGCATCCCGATCCCCCGTGTGCTTGAGTCTGAGCTGGAGCGCGGTTGCGCCGCCCGCCAACACAGCCTCGACGACGGAGCGCGGCCCGTGCCGCCAGCGCGGGTCGTCGTCCGCCAACGGGTAGATCCCCCGCAGACGCCTGAGGGCGGCGTCCTTCACGAGACGTCGATCTCGAGCTCCGAGATCTTCTTGCGCAGCGTATTGCGGTTGATGCCGAGTAGACTCGCCGCCTGGAGCTGGTTGCCACCGGAACGAGTCAGCGCCTCGCTGATGATCGAGTGCTCGAGCCGCTCCACGAAGCTCCAGTAGTGGCCGCGCTCTCCTGGCTTCGCATCCATGTCGAGCAGGTGCGCGTAGTCGCGTCGCGCGACCTGCGTCCAGTCTCCGCTCTCGGTGCCGAAGAGATCAGCTGCGCTCTCGATGTCGGCGGGCGTGACAACGTCGCCCGAAGCGAGCACGAGCGCGCGCTTGATCACGTTCTCGAGCTCTCTCACATTGCCGGGCCAGGAGCGGCTCTCGAGCAGCTTCAGCGCGGCCTCGGTCGGCCAGCGCTCGGGCACGTTCAGCTCCCGCGCGAAGCGTCCCACAAAGTGATGCACAAGCAGCGGGATGTCGCCCCCACGCTCGCGCAGGGGGGCGATCCTGATCGGCACGACGTTCAGGCGGAAGTAAAGATCCTCGCGGAACAGCTTCCGCTTGACGCGATCCTCCAGATCCTGGTGGGTTGCCGCAAGGATCCGCACGTCGATCGAAATGGGACCCTTGCCCCCGAGCGGCGTCACTTCCTTCTGCTGCAGAACGCGCAACAGCTTGGCCTGCAGCTCGGGAGACAGGTCTCCGATCTCGTCCAGCAGGAGGGTTCCGCCTTCAGCCTCGCGAAAGCGACCGGCTCGGGCCTCGCTCGCCCCGGTGAACGCGCCTCGCTCGTGCCCGAAAAGCTCTGCCTCGATCAGCTCGCTCGGCAGCGCCGTCATGTTGATGGCGGCGAAGGGATGCTCGCGGCGCGGGCTGTGGTAGTGGATGGCGCGGGCTACGAGCTCTTTGCCGGTCCCGCTCTCGCCGCGGATGAGCACGGCGGCGTCGCTGGGCGCGATCCGCCCGATCATCTTGTAAGTTTCGAGCATGGTCGCGCTCTGCCCGACGAGCGCCTCGCCCCCGCGAAACGACTTGCCCACCTGACGCCGTAGCTCCTGCATCTCGCCTCGCAGGCTGCGTAGCTGCCGCGCCTTCTGGACCAGCGCTTCGACCTGCTTCAGGTCGAAGGGCTTTGGCAGATAGTCGAAGGCCCCGCGCTTCATGGCCTCGATCGCGGTGTCGAAGGTATTGAGAGCGGTCATGATCACGATGACTGGCCCGCCCGGGTCGCGCGCGCGGAGCTCTTCGAGCAGGTCGAGACCACTCTCGCCCGGCATGCGGACGTCGAGGAAGGCGATGTCGAAGCGCTCCCGGCCGAGACACTCGCGCGCCTCAGCGGCGTTTGAGGCCTCGACCACGCTGTGTCCGGCGTCCTCCAGCGCCTCGCGCATGACGAAGCGGATCGACGCCTCGTCATCGACGACCAGGATGCGGCTCACGTCTGCCTCCGAAGCGGGAGCAGGATGCGCACGCGCGCGCCGCCTCCGGACTCGCTCGACACCTGAATGTGTCCATCGTGGCGCACGGTCCAGTGCTGCGCGATCGGCAACCCGAGTCCGGTTCCACCGCTAGCCTGCGTGAAGAACGGCGTGAAGATGTGCGGCAGGTGCTCCGCAGGGATGCCTGGGCCCGTGTCCTCGACGTCGAGACGCATCATGTGCACCGGGCGCTGGCCGGGCGACAGCTGGTAGTTCGTCTCCACCCGGGTGCGCAAGGTGAGGGTGCCCTTGCCCTCCATCGCTTGCACGGCGTTGCGCATCAGGTTGAGGAAGGCCTGGGCCATGCGGTCCGAGTCGATCTCCAGCTCGGGGATGCTGGGGTCATACTCGCGCCGGACCTCGATCTCGCGCCAGGCCTCGGAGTGGCTGTGGAGCTCGATCAGATTGTCGAGCACGCGGTGCACATTCGTCGGTCGAAGCGAGAGCTCGCTACCGCGGGTGAGCTCGGCGAGGTCAGCCAGCAGGCGGCGCATTCGGTCCGTCTCGTTCCGGATCAGCTCGGGGAAGCGCCGTAGATCGCCCTCTCCGAGCTTTCGCAGCAGGAGCTCCGCCGCGCCGCGTATGCCACTCAGCGGGTTTCCGAGCTCGTGGGCGATGCCAGCCGCCAAGTGCGCGAACAGCTCAGAGCGTGAGCGCTGGTCGACCAGCGCCTCGAGCTCGCGACCAATCGTCCGGTCGCGCAGGGTCACGACTGCTCCTTCCGCCGCACCCAGACCGATTGGTGAGGCCGCTAGATCCACGACCAGTGAGCTCGAGCTCAACCTGGGCCGGATCGCGCAAGCATGGGAGGACACGGGCCGGTCCGCCCCGAGGGCCTCGGACACGAGCAGCGTAACGGGATGCTCGGCGCCGAGGGATTCGGTCAGGGTGCGCCCGACGCTGAACTCCGAGGAGGTGCCGAGGATACGGCTCGCCTCCGCATTCTGGAGCTCGATCGCAGCATCGCCGTGGATCGCGACGATCCCGACGGCGACGGAGTCCAGAATGGCGTCAAGCCGCTCGCTCTTTTGGGTCATACTTGCGCTCGCTCCAGCGGAGCTCTGACGAATTGCCTAGGAATTAGGCAATCCTAACGAGAGGGGGAGGGATGCGCGAGCCCGGGGACAAGGCACGGCGGGTCTCGGTGACGGTGGCCGAGGCCAGAGAGATCATCCTGAGCTCGGTAGAGCCACTGGGATCGGAGACCATCGGTCTCTCCGAGGCAGATGGCCGGGTCGTGATGGAGGAGGTGAGGGCGGACGTACACATTCCTCCCCACGACAACTCCGCCATGGACGGCTTCGCTGTGCGTGCGGAGGACGTTCGCAACGCGAGAGCCGAGCTGTCTGTGGTCGAGGATCTTCCGGCCGGACGCCGTAGTAAGCGCAAGCTGGGACCCGGCGAGGCGGCGCGGATCATGACCGGAGCGGCCATTCCCGAGGGCGCGGACACCGTGGTCATGGTGGAGGAGACCGAGAGCGCGGGCGATCGGGTCACGATCAAGAGAGCCCCCGGCAAGGGCGAGTTCGTGCGGCGAGCGGGGTCTGACGTGGAGCCGGGTTTACTGATCGCCGAGCCGGGCACGGTGATCGAGGCTCCACTCGCAGGAATGTTGGCGGCCATCGGTCGCACCACGCTCAGCGTTGCGGTGCGGCCTCGAGTCGCGATCCTCGCGACGGGCGACGAGTTGGTCGAGCCTGACCGTCTGCGGGAGGACGGCAGGATCGTGAGCTCCAACTCCTACTCTCTGCGAGCGGCGCTGCGGGAGCTCGGTACAGAGCCCATCTACCTGGGGATCGCTCCGGACGAGCGGGAGCAGATCGAGGCACGCTTCCGGCAGGCGCTGGACTGCGACGTGGTCGTGTCGACTGGCGGGGTCTCCGTCGGGGATCGGGACTGGATCAAGCAGGTGCTCGCGGACCTTGGTGGCGACATGCGACTGTGGCGCGTGAACATGCGGCCCGGTGCTCCGCTGGCGTTCTCCACGGTCGATGGCAAGCCGGTCTTCGGTCTGCCGGGCAATCCGGTCTCGACTCTGGTCACCTTCGAGGAATTCGTGCGCCCAGCCCTGCTGCGCATGATGTGCCACACCAATGTGTTCCGTCCCGTCGAGTCAGCGACGCTCGCCGAGACCTACGAGAAGCCGGCCGGTCGTATGCACCTCTTGCGGGTGCGGCTAGAGGAGCGCGACGGCCGCCGCTACGCTGTCTTGACCGGCGACCAGACCTCGAATCTCCTGCTCTCCATGGTTCGCGCCGACGGGCTAGCGATCATCCCCGCAGAAGCGGAACGCGTTCCGGCGGGCTCGGAGGTTCCGGTCCAGCTGCTGCGCCGCAACGACCTGCGCGCGGACCCCGGCTTTTGAGGCTTGCCCACGTCGAGGCTGCGATTCTCACTGGGGGGATGGAACGGCACGGCGCGCCGCTCCTGGCCGGTGTCGTGGCCGCGCTCTCGAAGTGCGTCGAGCGCGTGCGCCTCGTGACGAGGTGGGGAGAGCCAGCGCCGCTGGAGCTCGAGTGCATAGAAGATCACTACCGAGAGCGAGCTCCCATCGTTGGGCTCCACGCTGCGCTGGCTGCGTGCGAGAGCGGTGCAGTCCTGGTTGCGGCCTGCGACCTGCCCCAGATCGATCCGCGCCTGGTGCTGGCCCTCCTGGCGCTCGTTGCCGACGAGGACTCGCACGAGATCGTGGCCCCTCTCGGCGCCGGAGGTCCGCAGCCCCTGCTGGCCGTCTACCGCCCCATCCTGGTCCCCGAGATCGCCCGCCGCATCGAAGCGAGAGAGCTGGCGCTGACGTCGTTGCTGCGCCACGCGCAAACCCTCCTCGTCCCGGCAGCAGACCTCCGCTCCATCGACCCTTCATTTGGTTCAGACGCGGCGGAGGAGGAGGGAGGTGCGGATGCCTGGCGTCTGGCGTAGGAGTACGAAGTCGCCGCCGAGGGACTCGATCATCACTTGCTCGGGGGGTCGGGAGCCGCGGTACTCGCCACCCTTGCAGACGATGTCCGGCTCGAGCGCGCGGATCAGCTCTACGGGCGTATCCTCGCCGAACAGCACCACGTAGTCGACACAGGCCAGCCCTGCGAGCAGCTCCGCGCGCTGGCGCTCTGGCTGTACGGGCCGGTCCGCCCCCTTGAGCTCTCGAACCCGCCTGTCGCGGTTCAGACCGACGACGAGCAGGTCGCCAAGGGCAGCGCTCTGCTCGAGTGAGCGCAGGTGTCCCACGTGCAGAACGTCGAAGCAGCCGCTGGTGAAGACCACGCGCCGCCGTGCGCGGCGCTGCCGCGCGAGGATCTCCCGCAGCGCTTTACGGCTCTTGAGCTTGTCCCGAGCTCGGGGCGTTGTCTTCGCCACTTGCGTTGTCCTCTGGCTTGTTCCGATTCCCGGGCAACGGGAGGATTTTCATCAGCTGCCTGACGCTCCCTTTGATCACTCCTGTGAGCAGGCCGAAGGCGGTCTGGATCGCCCGCGGTGCCAGGATCGTTGCCTTGGGCTCGCCCCAGGGACCGGAGATGTGGAAGTAGGTCGCAAGCAGGTTCTTGTCGGGGCCGAGCACGATGTTGCGCACGATCGGGATCGCGCCGAGCAGCTTGTCGACCGTCTGCAGGAAGAGCACCGCGACCACCATGTCGGTGTAGTACTCCTCCGTACTCAGGTCGACCTCTCCCGACGCGAGAATGCGCAGCTCGGGTCCGATGAGCTTGAAGTCGGCGAGCTGCAGCTTGCCCGCGTTGATGGTGACTATGGTGTCGATCGTGTCATACGGCAGGTCGCGACCGAGCAGCCCTCTCACCCCGCGTAGAGAGGGCAGGCGAGCCAGTACCAGCGCGGGCGGCAGGTTGCCAACGCTTCCGTCCTCGAGCCGGAGGCTCAGCTCGATGTCCGCCGTGTCGATGAAGCGTCGATCTTCCCGGAGCGCGCCGGCCAGGCGTCCGGCGCCCGCGAGCGTACCGGTGAGGCTCCCTTCCGGGAGTCCGAGGTGCGGCTCCAGGGCCGTGGCGTTGCCTCCGACGAGCTCCAGGTCGAACTCGAAGGCTGCCTGCTCCTCCTCTGCCAGAGAGAGCGCTCCACTCCCCGACGCGTTGCCCTCGAGCAACGTCCCGCGCAGCTCGGTGGCCTGCACCTCCGCGCCGTGGATCTTCACGATTCCGTCGAGGTCCGTGACCCGCCACTCGTCGAAGTAGAACTCGTCGGTCTCGAAGCGACCGCTCAGCCATCTGCGAGGTGGGATGGGGCGCGTCTCGACCTCGTGGTCCAGATAGGTGATCTGCGCATCTATCGTCGCTGCGCCCGGATCCCACACGAGCGCCACCTCCGCTGGTGCTCCGCCGAAGATGCCCATGGTCTCCTCGACGACGAGCGTATTATCGGGAAAGCGGAGTAGCCCACTTGCTCCGCGCAGCGGGAACACGAAGGATGGATAGTGGAGCTCGAGATCTTCGAAGCGGATCTGGGTCTCCGGGCGGTTCGGAGCTTCCGGTGCGCGCAATGAGCGAACCGCGGCGTTGAGCCCCGGAATTGGCGTACCTGGTCCGCTCGGGGTGCGACGCTCCTCATCGGGCAGCCGTACCAGACGGTGCATGCCGTCGACGGTGAGGTCGATCCGGGGCAGCTCGCCGCCTTCGCGCAGCATGCGCAGCCCCCTCACCTCGAGAGTGTTGCCGAGGATGCTGATGTCCCCAGAGATCTGCTCGAGCGGCGCGCTGCCAGGGCTGGGAGTGTAGACCCCGTCCTCCGCGCGCAGGTGGACCACGAGCTCCTGAGGATCGATGCGGTCTCTAAAGGCGAGGACGTCACCCAGGCGATCGAGCGGTGTGTCCACCCGGATGGAGAAATCCTCGATCCGGCCGCCTCCGACCCGCTCCCCGATGCGCATGAAGGTCTCGTAGCGGAGTCCAAGCAGGCGCAACGGCTGCAAGCGTGTGGGAGATGCCGCCGGCTCGAAGTCCTCGAACTCCAGGTTCGCCGAGAAGTGCCCCTGGGGGCCACCCCGGTAGGCGACGGTCCCCTGCAGCACCAGGTCGTCGAGCTCCAAGCGCTGGAACTCGAGCGCGAGCTCGCCGCCGCTGTAGGCGGCGTCCAGGCTCAGGCGGTTGTTCTCGGGGACGATCGGAGCGCTCAGGTTCGGGAGCTCGAGCTCGAGCCCGCTGAAGGTCATTGCGGCCCTGCCTTCGATGCCCTGGCGCCGCACGCCGAGCGCGATCTCACCCTTGCCGACGCCGCGCGCCTTCACAGGCCCTAGTGGAAGCTCCGCGACATTCAGCGCGGTGAGGCCACCCTTCAGTGTGAAGTTCGTCATCTGGCCGTCGACGCGCAGATCGAAGCGAGAGATGGCACGCCCCTCCCGACTGAGGCGGCCCCGAGCTTGTCCGTGCATGGCAAGCCCGAACGCGCTGCGCCTGGCGGAGACCGTCAGCTCGTCGACGACCAGGAGCTCCCCGCCCTCGCGATACCACTCTACCCGTCCAGCGTTCAGGTCCAGGTTGAGCGAGGGCAGGTCCGGGGGCGTGAGCGCCGCCGTCTGTCCACCACCGGTTCGGATCCGCAGGGTCGGTCCGGTGATGTCCCAATCGAGCGGTACGAGCTGGCCCACCACGACGCGCGGCCAGCTCTGTTCACCGCGGGCGTATTCGATCTCGAGCGTCGGCGGTTGGTCAATGCCGTCCGCTTCGTAGACGCGCAGGCCGTATATCTCGATGCCCAGCTTGAGTCCCAGGCGCAGCTCGGCCGCGGCGACCTCGACCGGGCGCTCGAGGATGCGCGACAGGGTGACGGCGACGAAGTCCGCCGTCGGAGACTCCAGCTGCCGCACCGCGTATGCCGATGCGAGTCCGAGGATCAGCAACAGCAGTAGCAGCGCGGCGAACGCGAGCGCGCGCCGCCGCCGCCTCAATTGCAGGAAACCGGCCGGTTCATGTTGGTGAAAGACCTTCGCAAATCACGCGCGCCTCTGCCGTGGTCCAGACGACGGTGCGGGCATAAGCACAGAGCCAGCCTAAAGAAACGAACCCTTGGTCCCGATCGTTCCGGTGGTTACGCAAACGGGGAGCGCCTAGAGGGAGGCGTCGCAGAGGGGAGGAGCTCCACGGAATGGAGCACGAGAACTTCGATCAGGGAAGGCCCGCGGCAAGGAAGCGGAACCGGGTCCGGGAGCTCCGCGAGGACAAGCTCATGACCCAGGCCCAGCTCGCCCGCAAGGCCAAGGTGGCGCTGCGCACGATCCACTCCGTGGAGAAGGGAATGAACTGTCGGATGGACACGAAGCGCAAGATTCTTCTCGCCTTGGGGATGCGCTTCGAGGACAAGGACCAGGTGTTCCTCGATTGAGGTCGTAGTCGACCTGGAGCCGATTCAGATTTCGGGAAGGCGCGGCGCCCATGGATGCCGCGCCTTTTTTCTTTCCGGAGCGCCAGTGGTCGCGCTTCGTTGACAGTTCCCCGAGCCCTCGATAGCGTCGCACGGATGGCTCGGGCTTCCGGTACGGTGGAAGAGGCTCACGGGCGTCTCGGCGAGTACCTCTCCCGGCACGGTCTCAAGCACACGCGCCAGCGCGACGCGATCCTCGAGACGTTCATCGGGGCGCCGGGCCACGTCACGAGCGAGGATCTGTACGAGCGAGTGCGTGTCGAGCACCCCGAGATCGGTGCAGCAACGGTCTACCGAACGCTCAAGCTCTTCGTGGAGGCGGGCATCGCCAACGCCCATCACTTTCGAGATGGGGTCACGCTCTACGAACACGAGGGTCGCCATCACGATCACCTGATCTGTCTCGGCTGCGGCGAGATCGTGGAGTTCCGAAACCAGGTCATCGAAGATGGGCTGGTCGACGTGGCCGAGCAGGAGGGCTATCGGCTGACCCAGCATCGCCTCCACCTATACGGCTACTGTCCGAGCTGCGTGGAAGCCGGAGCGGATACCCGTTAGGTGGGTGGCCGCGGGCGGCCGCGGCCACCCACCTCCGCTCAGGGCTTCGCCCTTCGCTGCGCGCGCCACGTTCCGCGGCGCTTGCAAGGGTGCCGAGCCCGGCGATCGACGGGAGGTCGGGGAGCCGGAACTTGGGGACTAGCCCTTGAAATCGGAACTCAAGGACCGTCCCCAAGTTCCGACTTCGCCGCTCAGGAGGGTTTGGTGCGGAGGCGGTTGTCTAGCTCGTCCGCGTCGTCTGGACGCGGAGGGAAGCGGGTAGCGAGGATCTCGCCGCACTCTCGGATCGCCTCGATCAGCCCCTCGTCGGCCCTCTGCTCGCGAATGGCGGCGAGAATGCGCCTCACTACACCGTCCCACACGCCTGCCTCGACATGCGCGTCGATACCACGGTCCGCCAGGATCTCCACGCGATGCTCGAGCAACGAGGTGTAGATCAGGATTCCGGTGCGGTCTCGAGTATCGGTCAGCCCGTGCTCGAGGAACGCCAGGCGCGCGGCGCGATCGACGCGCTCCGCCCGAATCCGTGCCGGGATCAGGTGGCGCAGGACCCTACGGCGACCCAGCAGCCAGGCGCCGAGCACGAAGGTCCCGATCTGTACGGGGGGGATCCAGGCCCAGGGATCCAGCTCAAAGCCCAGCACCACCACACCCGCGACGAAGGCTAGCACGGCTGCACCGGCCGCCCGCACGCCTGGGTAGCTGTCGCTCCGGTCGACCACCATCGGTACGATTTCACCGCTTGTCGTGCTTTCGGCCTCGCGGACTGCGTCCTCCACCGCTTGGAACGCCTTCGCGTCGAACAGCTGCTCGACGCGCATCACCAGCTCCCCGAGGCGCCGCCGCCTCCGAACCCGCCACCGCCGCCACTGAAGCCGCCTCCGAAACCCCCGCTGCTGAATCCCCCACCGATACCAGCGCTGCGCCGACCCCCGAGCGCGGAGCCGGCGAGGAAAGGCAAGAAGAAGAACCCCCGACTGCCAAAGGCGAAGAGAAAGAAGATCAGCCAGATCCAGACCGGCAGGCCGCCGCCACTGCGACGTTCGCGGCGCGAACGCTCGGGCACGGGCAGCACCTCACCGCTCGCCGCCTGCATGATCGCCCCCGCCCCCGTGAGGATGCCGGCCTCGAACTCTCCCGCGCGGAACTCCGGAAGAATGTGGTCGCGGATGATGCGGAACGCGATCGCGTCGGGAATGACGCCCTCGAGGCGATAGCCGACCTCGATGCGCACATCTCGCTCCTGCGGAGCGACAGTGAGGATCACGCCGTTGTCGAGACCCTTCTGTCCAACCTTCCACTTCTCGGCGATGCGAATCGAGTACTCCTCGATCTCGAGACCCTCCAGCGACGGCGTGGTGTGGACGACGACCTGGTGACCGGTCTCCCGTTCGTAGTCGGCGAGCGTGCGCTCGAGGCCCGTGCGGCTCCGCGCGGAGAGCACTTCGGCTCGATCCAGCACGTGCGCGTCGAGCTTGGGGATCTCGAGAGCGCTCGCCTGCGCGGTAAGGAGGAAGAGGACGAACAGAGACAGGCGGGTCAGAACTGGACCTCTGGCGCCTGCTCCGCGCCACCTCGCGCCTCGAAGGTCGGCCTGGTCTCCGCGCCGATGACCCGGGCGGTCAGGTTCGATGGGAACACCCTCACCAGCGTGTTGTAGCTCGCGACCTGTTGGATGAAGCGTCGTCGCGCCACCGCGATGCGGTTCTCGGTGCCCTCGAGCTGTGCCTGGAGCTCTTGGAAGCGGGCCACGGCCTGGAGCTGTGGGTAGCGCTCGACCACGACCATGAGGCGCTGCAGGGCGCTCCCCAGCTGGCCTTGAACCTGCTGCAAGCGCTGAAAGGCCGCCGGATCCTCGAGCACGCTGGCGTCCATCTTCAGCCCGGCGGCCTGCGAACGCGCCTGGATCACCGCCGTGAGCGTCTCCTCCTCGAAGTCCGCGGCTCCCTTCACGGTGTTCACGAGATTGGGAATCAAGTCCAGACGGCGCTGGAACTGGTTCTCCACTTCCGCCCAAGCTGCGGTCACAGCCTCATCCGCTCTCTGGATGTCGTTGTAGCCGCAGCTGGAGAGCCCCACCGCAAGCAGGACGAGCGCGAAAGTCTTTGATCTCTCTAGGGATTTCATGTTCCTGATGCTAGCCCAGCAGACCTCCGAGGCGAGCCTGGTGAGCGCAACGATAGTGCAATTGATTTTCATTCTCAGTTCCGATAGGCTTGTAAAATCGGATGATCGTCTGCAGCTGCAACGTCGTGACCGACCGCGAGATTCGTCGCGCTGCGCTCGAGGGGGCATCGACGCTCCGCGAGCTCGCCCGTTCCTGTCGGGCCGGAACCGCCTGTGGCGGCTGTCGGCCGGCCCTCAAGGGGCTGCTCGAGGAAGCTCGCCGAGAGGCGGCCCTGGTGCGTCCTCTGCAGCGCGTCACCTCCGAGCTGGGGCTCGCAGCCTCGTAACTTGCGGGTCCCGGCGCCCGCCTTCAGCGGCGCTTGCTGGCCGTGCCCAGCCGCTCCTCGTTTGCCTTCGACGCGGCTTGCGGCCACCGCGCGTGGCTAGTACTCATCGGATGGGCAACCGTGCAAGCGCCGCCGAGCGGCGCGCGCAGCGAAGGGCGTGGCCCTGAGCGGAGGTGGGTGGCCGCGGCCGCCCGCGGCCGGGTCCCACAAGACGTACAGGGGGAGAGCGAGATGGCTAAGCGCGTCGACTGGTACTACCACCGCAACGGGTGAACGAGCTGCGGACGAGCATCCAAGTTCCTGGATGCCAACGGGCTCGAGCCCAAAGAGACGGTTCCTGCGAGTCGCAAGCTCGGGAAGAGCGAAGCGGCGGAGCTCGCGCGTGGCGCGACCACGGTCGTCGTGGCGAAGGGCAAGTCCACAAAGACGTTCCGGCCCGGAGGGCGGGCGTCGGCGGACGTGGTGAGCGCGATGCTGGGTCCCACGGGGAATCTGAGGAGTCCTTTGCTGCGTGCGGGCAAGACGGTGATCGTCGGCTTCAATGAGGACGAGTACGCCAGAGCTCTCCTCTAGCGCGCTCGGGCGTCATCTCAGAGAGGAGCTGCTCCCGCTCTGGGCGGAGCACGGCGTCGACCCCGAGGGCGGTTTTCACAATCGGCTCGGCCCGGACCTGCGTCCCGTGCCCGATGCCGGGAAGCGGCTGCTCGTGCAAGCACGTCAGCTCTACGCGTTCAGTGCTGTGGACGAGCGCTGGGCGTTGGACGTTGCTACCCGGGGCTTCGAGTTCGTGCGCGAGCGCTTCCTCGATCTGCGTCATGGTGGCTGGTACCTGACCACGGAGGACCATGCGAAGGATCTCTACGCGCACGCCTTCGTGCTCTTCGCGCTGGCGCACTACCACCGTGCGAGCGGAGAGACCGAGGCGCTACGTCTGGCCGAAAGGACGTGGGACGTGCTACAGGAGCGTCTTGCAGATCCCCGTCACGGCGGCTTCTTCGAAGGAGCCGACGAGCGCTGGAACGTGAGGCGAGGCACGCGCCGCCAGAATCCTCACATGCACCTGCTCGAGGCGCTCCTCGCCTTGGACTGGCGAGAGCATACGGAGCCACTCGTGACGCTCTTTCACGAGCACTTCTACGACGAAAGCTCCGGCAGCCTAGGAGAGTACTTCGACGAGCGCTGGGTGCGGCTCGCTTCCGAACAAGGCCGGATCGTCGAGCCCGGTCACCACTTCGAGTGGATCTGGTTGCTCCACGGCCGCAGCTCGGCGCGCGGTCTGTTCGACTTCGCCAGTCGCTTCGGAATCGACGAGGACGGCGGCGTGTTCGATCAGGTCGAGTGCGACGGCACTCTGCTCGTTGCGACCAAGCGTCTGTGGCCGCAAACCGAGCGCATCAAGACCCACGCCGTGCGCGGAGAGATCGGCCCGATGCGCGACGCCCTGGACTACTGCTTTGCCCGTTACGTCGACCCCACCCACCACGGCTGGCGAGAACACCTCACGCGTGAGGGCGTCCCCCTCACCCCCTGGATGAACGCCACCAGCATCTACCACATCGTTTTGGCACTGACCGAGGCGGAGAAGGCTCTCAGAGCGGCAGAAGCGCAAGCACCCCGCTAGCGGAGCTGGGAAGACGTGCCCGCCCGCCCCGGGGCCCCACAGACCTCGGACTCCTTGCCGGACTGGCAACCCTGCGGTGGCGGTTGGACTTGCCATGAGTGGTAGGGTGCAAGAAGGAGACCGAAGGGAGAGCACAATGGGTGCGGCCGACAACAAGGCGCTGATCGCGGATACGTTTGCCAAGTGGGCCGAGGGGGACGGGAACGCGTTCTTCAGGCTGCTCGACGACGATGTGAAGTGGACAGTGATCGGAACGACCCCGGTCTCGAAGACCTATGAGAGCCGGGCTGCCTTCCTCGAGGGCGCGGTCCAGCCGCTCACGGGACGGCTTTCGGGCACGATCGAGCCGAAGGTCGTCAATCTGATCGCCGAGGACGACTGGGTTTCGCTCCAGTGGCGCGGCCAGGGATCGATGCGCTCGGGCAAGCCCTACAACCAGACCTACTCCTGGGTGATGCGCCTCCAGGCCGGCAAGGTTGTCGAGGGCACCGCGTATCTCGACACGGAGCTGATCAACGCCGTCTGGGAGCAGTAGTCCCGCGGGACACGCTCTCTGTCCTCGTAGCGTGACGATCGGATGGTGTGCCTGGCGCTACGTGATTTGTAGTTGCATGCAACCGCTTGTCGGTAAACAGATCATGCACCGTCCCCTCGACCACACACAGGCGATACAGAGTGTCGGGCTGCGTGGCGGATCACGAGGTCAACGAGGCCGAACTCGAAACCACCAGACCTTGGTGCTTGCTGCCAGCCCCTCCAGCTGCAGATCGTATTTGGTGGCGGCTGCCAGCTGCAGCTGCCCGATCAGCTCCTCGTCCCCCACCCGCTCCGCACGACACTCGAAGATCTGCGCGCCGACGCGAATGCGGATCCGGCTGTCGTCCAGCACCTGGTATGGCCACCGCTTCCACGGCGTCAGGAAGTCGGCCGGGACGAACAACTCTCCCTCGCGTACGACGCTCCACGTCGTCACCGAGCGGGGGCGCCCGTGCCTTACCTCCACCTCCAGCTCTCGGACGGCCGCGAACTGCTCCCACCGCGCCTTCCCGCAGGGCATGCTCGGCCCTTCGAATCGCCCTCCCGGCACCATTCCCCAGGATCCGTCGAGCAGGCCGGTGGCGAGCCATCCGGTGCAAGCCACCGCAGCGGCGAGACCGAGCCCCAGAGCCGTCGTCTTCAGTCGTAGGGGCATCCAACAGCCTGCCAGGCAGCGTGCAGCCAGGCGGCCGGAGCCCTCCGACACCTCGCGGAGTCGGAGGCTCGAATGCTGCCCTGGACGCGAGTCACTCTTGGTCTCCTCGATACCATCCTCGGCGGACTGGCAACCCTGCAAGCGCCGCGAAGGCGGCGCGCGCAGCGAAGGCCGTAGGCCTGAGCGGAGGTGGGTGGCCGCGGCCGCCCGCGGCCGGGTCCCACAAGGCTAGGGTAGGAATTGCTCCGGGTCCGCAAGCTTGCGGGGCAGGTACTCGTCGATGACGTAGTTCAGGCCCCACATGGCTAGCGCCTGCTGCTCGGCGCGAACGCCCATCTTGACGAGCTGCTCGAGCGCCTTGCGCCAGCGCGGCTGGCTCTGGAAGAAGGGGTCGTTCTTGAGGGCGTCCTTGGCGCGCTTGATGTCGACGTCCTTCAGCGGGTGGGTCGGAAGCTCGTAGGTGGTGATGTCGTCCGGTGTCACGCCGAGGAAGCGTGCCTGCGGCACGCAGAAGAACTTGTTGACGTGTGCTGCGGAGCCGGAACCGACCTTGATCGTGCGGTAGATGTTCGCGATCCCGTACGGATCGCAGTCGACGAAGGCGTAGACCGGCAGCTTCTGGTCGTCGGTCAGCCGCCGCACGAAGCGGCGTACGGCTCGGGTCGGTACGCCACCCATCTCGACCAGGATGCAGTTCGCGCTCTCCCAGAAGCGATGGGACTGCAGCCGCTGGAACATCCCGCCGGTCTCGATGAGCAGCACGAAGTCCGCGCTCGTCTCGAACTGCAGCTGCTCGACGGACGACGGGACGGAGTAGGCGCCGGTGCCGAAGCGGCTGCAGTCGATCCGGGTGACCTCTCCTGTGGCATCCTCGTCGATCACCACGAGGGGTCCGGATACGGAGCCCCCATGTTCCTCAGGAAAGAAGCGGAGCTGCTCGCGCGAGATGTTGTCGACGCTGAACAGGGCCTCGATGTCGTCCATCGTGGTGTCGGACTCGACTTGCTCGTCGAACTTCGCCTCCGCCCAGTTCTTGGAGATGTAGTAGGCCTCCCGCTTGGTGGCAAAGTCGTTGTTCTGAACGAGCTCCTTGGAGAGCGCCATCATGCGCAGAGTCTGCGCGAAGCCCTTCACGGTGTTGACCGAGAGGGTCCGCACCTTTCTCTGCTTCCCGATCTGCAGGTATCCTTTGCTCGCGCTGTACGAGACGTTGGAGAGCGAACGAACCGGCAGGGAGAGGTCGGGCTTGCTGCCCCTCATGATCGAGCCGTGAACGCGCGAGGCCGTTCCGGTGATCCGGTCGATTGTCTCCTTGTCGCTGGCGCGGACGAGCTCGCCGCCAGCAGCCGCTCGCCCCCGCCTCTTCTTGCGGGTCGTCTTCTTCGAGCTCTTTTTTCGTACCGTCTTTTTCCGCGCCGCCATCAGAGCTTCCGACTCTTCTCCAGCACCCGGCTCAAGCTCTCTACTGTCTTGTCACGCTGCTTGTCGGAGTGCTCGAGGATCTCTTGCAGCGCGATCGCGACCTGGGGAATGTATTTCTGGATGTAGCTACGCTTCTTCTCCTCGTCGGCCTCGCGGCGTCGACGCCGGATATGGGTCGAGAGGCGGCGACCGCAGTCCTGTAGCGCGAGCTTCAGCTCTCTGATGATCTCGGGGTAGTGCGCGATGGCCTCCTTGGATTCCGAGGTGAACGGCACCCAAACGCTCGCGATGTGCACCATGATCACGATAGGCCCGAGCGGCGGAGCCCCGCGCGGTTGCTGCAAGCCGTACTTCTTCCAATCGGTGCTCGTGATGGCACGCGTGATGGCGCAGCCGCCCACCTGGTACTGCAGCGGCACCCGATTCGCATAGCGGTAGACGATGGCTGCGTCGTCGTAGGAGAGTTTGCCCCCATACGCGAGCGCCGCCTCCACCAGGAACGGATTCCCCCGATAGACGGCCGGCCGGCGGCATACGGCCGTCGTGAAGTCGGAGGGATGGATCGCCTGCAGCGCGTTCTCCAGCAGCTGCTCGCCGACCGGCGCGATACAGTCCGTCGACGGCGCCATGATCTTGGTCGCGGCGATTCCCTTGTGGAGAGACTCTGCTTGGTTGCGATCGAGCTTGCTCGGCCGCGATTTCGGGTCGAGCCCCCCCGTCTTGCAGATCTCGGCGGCGGTACGGGTCGACACGCGCGAGAATTCACTGCAGAGAAAGCCCGAGAGGTTTCGCGACTTCGACTCGCGCAAGAGCTGCATCAGAACGCCGAGCTCCACCCCATAGGGATGCGGCTTGATCTCCACCGTCTCTGGCGGCAGCTCCGAGGTGACGCGGTCGTAGACGATCGCGTCCTCGTCGCTGCCACGACCCGGGGGTAGGTAGGTCAGCCTGGCGTGCGGGTTCGCGAGCGAGATCTGCCGCATGTAGGAGTCGACCGAGTGTTGTCCCTTGCGATAGGCCGCCTCGAGCTCGATCTCGACCTGCGTGCCGTGATCGAGCTCCCACTCGATCTCCTCCTGCTTGCGCACCGCGGGCTGATTCTTCTGGGTGTCGATGGCGATCTCGAAGCGATTCGCGGGCTCGGCCTTCGAGATGCGGGAGATCACGTGAACGGGGTGTCCTGTGGTCATCAGGCCGTACATCCCCGCCGCGCTGACGCCGATGCCCTGCTGTCCGCGGCTCATGCGCAGGCGGTGGAATTTGGAGCCGTAGAGCAGCTTTCCGAAGACCATGGGCACGTGCTTGGCCGGGATGCCCGGCCCGTTGTCCGTGCAGATCACGCGAAAGCGGTCCTCGCGGAGCTGGTCGATCTGCACCACGACGTCTGCCGGGATCCGCGCCTCGTCCGCAGCGTCGAGGGAGTTGTCGACGAGCTCCTTGACCGATGTGAGCAGCGCCTTGGCGGGGTTGTCGAAGCCCAGCAGGTGGCGGTTCTTCGCGAAGAACTCCGAGATGGAGATGTCGCGTTGCTTGCCTGCCAGCACGACGGCGACCGGCTTGGGGGAGAGCTTCGCCCCGGGCTCGCTGCCCCGGGGCCTTGCGGCCTTGCGTCTTCCCGTGGCCTTGGTCCCCGCGCCGGAGGCCCTGGCGCGCTTCCGCGCCGCGGCGTTCTTGCTCATCCGATCCCCACCCCCCCCCACGAAGGGCGGTGAGGGTAGCGTCACACGACCTTGACGTCCGCTCCCAGAAACTCGCCCACCAGCGTCACCTTGCCGCTGTTAATCAGGCTCTTGATCGTGGCGATGACCTCCTCGTCGCTCGACGACGAGTCAACGACGGCCGCCACCAGGTCCAGCAGGGTGGTAATCCGCGGAGCGTCCTTCGAGGCCGGTTCGGCCTCCAGCTGTTCGAGCTCGGCGAGGTTCGCTGCGGCCTGGGGCATGCGCTGGCTCCGTTCCGGACCTCATGGGCCCACTCCCTAGAGACGAAGCATCAGACGTGCCAATTCTGTCCGAGGGTCGACTCGTGGTCTAACTCGCTGAAAAGAGGGGAATATCTCCGCCTTACCGAGCGGCGTCCCGGGCTCCGTGTGGACGGGATCCGTCGGTCCGGTGACGCGGAACGTCAACCCCCCGGCGCTTCCAGTGGGAAGCTCACTCGCCCACGAGGCGAGGGAGTTCGACCCAGCGGGCGCTTCCGGCCCGGTAGATCAGCAGGCGGCGCTGTGTCAGGAGGGAGATCGAGCTGTCGCTCGTGGAGCCAGTCTCGACCTGCTCTCTCGGGCTGAGCCCGATCTCCACGAAGGCGGTCCGGTCCGAGAGGGCGATGGCTCGGCGTGAGGTCACCACGGCGCCCAGGTTCGAGTCCGTAAACACGCTCTCTGCGCGCTCGCCCGGACCGAGCCGGAGCTCGAGCCAGCTCTTGCTGGATGCGGTTAGGGCGACGATCCGCTCGGGGAGGGTGACCAGTACGACGCGTTCCTCTAGGTAGAGCCGCTCGATGGGGCTCTCGCTGATCCGGTAGCGAAGCTCCACCCAGCTCGGCGCCCCCGAGCGGTAGCCAAGGAGTCGCGTGCTCGTCGATGCGACCCCCAACCTGCCCTCGCTGCCGACCGCCAATACCTCCTCCCCCACCTCGAGATCGAGCTCGGAGACCGCTCGTCCCGTGGCGTCCACCGCGATCAGGCGTCGCTTCGTCTGCAGGATGTCGATACGGTCCTCGATCTGGACCCCGGGCTCTGCGAGAGCGACCGTGGCAAGGACCAGAAAGATGGTGAGTGGGCCGCTTGATCGGCGAAGGGGACGCATTGAACTGGCTCCTCGACGTCACTACCTTGCCTCGCCCGTCGGGGGCGGGTCGAGCGAGGACAGATGGCATTCACTCGAGTAGCGGCGCTGGCTGAGATCCCGGTCGAAGGGGGACTGCGGATCAGCCTAGGCGACCTCGAGCTCGGGATCTACCGGGTAGCAGGAGAGCTGTTCGCCATGGATAACATCTGCCCCCACGCTGGGAGCTCGCTCCATGAGGGCTTCCTGGAGGGGACGTGCGTGATCTGCCCTGCCCACATGTGGGAGTTCGATCTGCGGACGGGCCTGCCACCCGGCGTGAGCGAGGGGGCAAGCCTCACCCGGTATCCCGTGCAGCTTCGTGGCCAGGACGTGCTGGTCGACCCGGAGGCCCCTCTCGAGGGTTGAATCTCGTGGGACCCGCGCGCGGACGGCCCCGCCCCCGCTTGCAGGCCAAGCGCGGCAGGGATCGGAACTTGGGGACGGTCCTTAATCGGAACTTCCCGACGAGAACCGGAACTTAAGGACCGTCCCCAAGTTCCGATTTACGCTTGCTAGAAGCTGTCCTTCAGACGGCGGACGGCTCCTAGGATGCTGACTTCGTCGGCTGGCGTTCCCGGCAGCTGCTTCTGCACGCTCGCGATGATCTCAGGCGACCGGGCACGCATGAAAGGGTTCGTCTCCTTCTCCTCGCCCATCGTGGAAGGGATGGTCATCTCCACGTCTGTCGCATCGTGCCAGTCCGCAGCTGCGTGGGAGCGGATCGCCTGCACGGTCTTCATCTTCTCCTGCAGCTTCTCGTTGCCGGGCTCGAGGCTGAGCGCGAAGCGGACGTTGCTCTCGGTGTACTCGTGACCGCAGTAGACCTGCGTGTCGTTCGGCAGGCGCGAGAGCTTCTCGTTCAGCGCCACATGCATCATCTGCGGGTCGCCCTCGAAGAGCCGGCCGCAGCCCGCGGCGAAGAGCGTGTCACCGCAGAAGACCGCGCCCGAGAACACGTACGCGATATGCCCCCTGGTGTGAGCGGGGATGAACAGGATCTCTGCCTCAAGCTCGCCCACCGCGATCGTGTCCCCCTCCTCCAGGCCGTCGGTGAAGCCTGGGATGCGATTCGCGTCGGACACGTGCCCAAAGACAGGGGCGCTGTAGCGCTCGGCCAGAACGGGATTCGCCGCGCTGTGGTCGGGATGGTGGTGGGTCGAGAGCACCTTGGTCACGTTCACGTCCAGGGACTCGACCCGGTCGATCACCGGACCTGCTTCGGGAGCGTCGATCACGGCGGCCTCGTTCGTCGCGGGATCGATCACGAGGTAGGTGTAGTTGTCGCGAAATGTCGTGATTCGCTCTACGCGCATGGAGCGCAGTCTATCAGCTGGAGGGGGCTCTTCAGAGATCGAGCAGCGAGAGTTGCATGCCCTCCGGCCGGAGCTGAGGCCCAGCTGGCGGGCTCGTGTCGATACCCGCGGGCTTGTCGAGACGGCGGCCGGTTGCGGCGTCGCAGATCTGGTTGTAGTCGCACCATCCGCACAGCGGGCTCGGGGTCGGGGGAAACTCCTCTTCCGCCTCGACCTGGTCGATCAGGGAGATCACATCGGCTTTGAGCTGATCGATCTGCTCGGGAGTCCGCCGCGAGCGGATCGTTTTGTTGTGCGAGAGAAAGTGCCAGACGAGCTCGACCTCCTCGACGTCCGGATAATTCTGCTCCAGCCCGATCTGGTAGAGGGCCAGCTGGCGGTCGGTCTCGAACCTGCGTCTGGGAGGCAGATAGCCGCTCGTCTTGTAGTCGTGGATCTCGTAGCGACCTCTGCCCTTCGTGACGATCCTGTCGACGATCCCGAACCACTTGTAGCGACCCTCCGCGTCCAGCTGGCCGTGGAGCGGGCCTTCGATCGCGATCGTCTCGCCCTCGTCGAAGGGATAGTGCATGCGGTAGTAGCCCTCGAGGCAGCGTGTCCCGATGGAGTAGTAGTGCTGCATCGGGCGCTCGCTGCGCACGATCCGGATCTGGTCGTGGTAGTGGAGCGACCAGTCCTTGCGGAAGCGGTCCAGCACCTGTGCCAGGCTCGGGGGCCTCTTGTGACGCGCCACATGATGGTACAGGCGCTCCAGGATCTCGTGGACGCGGCGGCCCACGAACGCCTCGATGCCCTCGGTCTCGACCTCGAGCTTGTCCAGGTAGCGGTACTTGAAGCGACGCGCGCAGGTCTCGAAGGTCGAGAGCCGCGAGTGGCTGTACTCCACGAATGACTGCCCCGGCGGAGGATGGGAGCGGAGGGAGTCCGAGTATCGCAGAAACCACTCGCCGCGGCACGGCATCCTATTCCGACTGGCTTGGAAAATCCCACAAATCCGGCGTATCCTCCGTCTTCGCCGTTTCGGGGGGATGCGGCTGGAGCCGAGGTCCGACGTGAGCAGCCGAACTGAAGCGATCGCTAGCCATCTGGCCGCGCAGCGCGAGAAGAGCGACCCGATCAACGAGGCGCGCCGCCAGATCTGGGCGGATTGGAACCTGGTGGTCGAGGCCAAGGAAAAGCTCCGGGCCATCCTGCTGGAGCGGACCCCGACCGAGCGCCTGACCTCGGACGTCGAGGTCGTGCACGGGCTGATCTCGGGTCTAGTCGGCTCCCGAACGGCCTCCGAGGTGATCGAGCGCCTGCCCGAGATTCGCCACTGCCTGGCGCTGGACGTCGAGGCGGCCTTCGAGGGGGACCCCGCGGCGAAGACGTACGCGGAGGTGATCATCGCATACCCCTCCATCCACGCGATCTCGACCTATCGCATCGGGCACGAGCTCTACCACCTGGGCGAGCCGGTGGTGGCGCGGATCATGGGGGAGCACGCGCACAGCAACACCGGGATCGACATCCACCCCGGTGCGACCATCGGCTGCCACTTCTTCATCGATCACGGTACGGGCGTCGTGATCGGCGAGACGACGATCATCGGCAACCGCGTGAAGATGTACCACGGCGTCACCCTCGGGGCCTTCTCCAACAAAAGCGGCCGCGCGGACGCGAACAAGAAGCGCCACCCGACCATCGAGGACGACGTCACGATCTACCCGAACGCGACCATCCTGGGCGGCGAGACCACGATCGGCGCGGGTGCCGTGATCGGCGGCAACGCCTGGGTTACGAGCTCGGTCCCGGCCTACACCCGCGTCGTGATGGAGCCGAGGCTCCAGCTGAGCGAAGAATCCGAGGACCGGCCGCTGGCTGCCGACGTCTAACCGCTACCCCGGTGTGCCGCTCGCCGCGTGGCGAGTTCCCAGCGCTCACTTCGCGTCGTGAAAGATGATGCCGAGGGCCCAGCGCTCGCCCCAGCGCAAGCGGCTCACGCCGTGGCGCAGGTTCACGCGCAGCTTGCCGCGCTTGCCTTCCGTGGGCCGGTGGGCATTGGGGAAGATCAGCAGGTCGCCCTGCTCCGCGCGGATCGCCTCGCCGCGGCTCTGCGCGCGGGGCCGCTGCTCGACCAGCAGAAACTCCCCGCCGCCGTAGTCGACCTCCGGCCGGCTCAGGAAGCCGGTGACCTGGAGTGGGAAGGACAGCTCCCCGTACAGATCCTGGTGCAGACAGTTGTAGCCGTCCTGGGTGTAGTGGAGCAGGAGCGGCGTCGGCCGCAGCTGGTCGTTCTCGTGACATAATTTGGTGTAGGATCTGAGCGTACGCGGGTAGCGCGTCGTCTTGCCCAGGGCGGCGCTCCAACGGTTCGCAATCGGGGCAAGGCGCGCGTAGAGGTGAGCGCGCAGCGTAGCGACCAGCGCGGGCAGTGGACGCGAGAAGTAGCGATACTCCCCCTCGCCGAAGCGACGCGGGGCCATGTCGATCCGACTGCGGAAGCGTCCCTCCTCGTCCCAGAGATCGACAACGGCCCGGCACTCCGGCGGCGTGAGGAGCTTCGGGAGCAGAGTGTACCCCCGCAGGTCGAGATCGCGCTCGACGGACCTCCAGTCCACATCGAGCAGCCGCTCCGGCAGCCCCTTTCCAGCCATTCGCCCATGCTACACACTGACTCGCGATGATCCACAGGCTTCGGCTCCGCGCTTCTCGCAGGTGCCGGACATGACGGTACACGTCGCCAACTAGCGCTTGAGTTCCAGAGCGACCGGACAGTGGTCGGAGCCCATGACCTCCGGCTGGATCGTGGCGCTAACGAGCTTTGGCACGAGCTCTTTGCTCACCCAGAAGTAGTCCAGGCGCCAGCCGATGTTGCGTTCCCGCACGTTCGAGCGCTGACTCCAGAAGGTGTAATGGCCGGGCTCGTCGCAGAAGTAGCGAAATGTGTCGATGTAGCCGTGGCGAGCAAAGCGCGTCATCCAGGCCCGCTCCTCGGGCAGGTATCCGGCGTTCTTCTGGTTCTGCTTCGGATTCGTCAGGTCTATCGGTTTGTGGGCGATGTTGGTATCGCCACAGAGGACGATCCGCTTGCCTGCCCTGCGGTAGCGGTTCAGCCTGCGCAGTAGCGCGGCGCAGAACTTGAGCTTGTAAGGGAGTCGCACGCCACCCCGCTGGCTGTTCGGGAAGTAGGTGTTCACGAGCAGGAAGCTCGGGAACTCCGTCAACAGGACGCGCCCCTCGCGGTCGATCGCCTTGTTCCCCAGCCCCACGCGGACGTCCACCGGCTTGCGCCTGCAGTAGGTTGCGACACCGCTGTAGCCTTTCTTCTGCGCGGGGGCCCAGTAGGAGTGGTATCCCAGCGGTCGGAGCAGCTCCTTTCTGAGCTGCTCCGGCGCGGCTCGCGACTCCTGCACGCACACCACATCGGCAGCTTGGGACTCGAGCCAGTCGAGAAAGCCGTTGCGGTGCGCGGCCCGCAAACCGTTCACGTTCCAGGAGAGCAGCTTCATTCCGGCGGGCTTGGAGCGTCCCGGCGGCCGAGCTCACGCACGGCGAGCACGCTGGAGAGCGTCGAAACGAAATACGGCACGAAAAAGGTCAGCCCCATCTGCAGGACCCGCCCCGGGCTGACCTCTCCGCGAACAATGGCGTCCCCGTGATTGATCGCGATCAGGACCGCGCCCACCACTACTGCAAAGCGAATGGCTCGCCGGACGACGGGCCAGGACGAGGCCTGGCGAAGCCACTCGATGATCGATGACGACGACAGCGACCGCTCCGAGTCCGGCTCTAGGCGGAGCCCTGCTGAGCGAGTTCTTCGATCGGGTCGCCGTTCTCCCAGCGCTCGAGCAGCTTGTCGGGGTCGAACTCTACGCCGATCGGGTTCTTCTGGAAGACCGAGCCCTGGAAGAAGCCCTGGAGCTCCTCGACCGACTCGAAGTTGTCGACCTGGAGCTCCACCTGGTTTCCGTCGGGATCGCGGTAGTACAGAGAGGTAGTGAGCCCGTGGTTGATGCACCAGTACGGCTTGATGGACTCGGCCGACAGCCGCTTGTAGGTGTGGAGCAGGTCGCCGAGAGCGGAGAACGTGAACGCGACGTGATCGACGCTAACCGCCTGCCTGTCAGCTGCGTGGAAGTCGGGACTCTGGACGATGGCGAGTCGGTGGTGCTCACGATCGAAAGTCAGGAACGCCGCGACCGGGTTCTCGAATACCGCACGCGCTCCCAGGACCTTCTCGTACCAGGCCTTCACGCCCTGGAGGTCACGCGTGCGCAAGACGAAGTGTGCCATGTAGAGCGGTGGGATGGGTTTGTCCAGGCGAGCCAGCTCTCTCGACATGCGAAATCCTCCGGGGTGGAGCCGTCGTGTCGCGGCGAGTAATCCTGAGCGCGACTGGCGCCAGCGGTCAAGTCGCACGCTAGTCTCTTCTACCATGTCTGGTCCGCGCACGGTTCGGGAGTACTGCTGTCAGCTCCTCGAGAGCGGTGATCTCGTGAGCAAGCTGGCTCCCCCGCTTGCGCCGGGGGGTGGCGCCCTCGACGATAGCGCGCCGGGACCGGCGCTCTACATCGATCGACCGGCTCGCGACGCGGGTCTGCGCATGCGTGGCCGCGCCGAGAGGCTGCCCGCGCCCAACCAGCTTGCCGATCCGAGCGCGCGAGCCACCTGTCTGCGTCGCTTTGCCCACCACGAGCTGATGGCGGTCGAGCTGTTCGCCTGGGCGCTCTTGCTCTGGCCGGACGTGCCTCATCCGCTGCGGCGGGCGTGGCTGCGAACGCTCCGCGACGAGCAGCGACACCTCGGCCTCTACCTCGGTCGCCTCCACGAGCTCGGTTCCGATCTCTCGGAGGAGCCTCTCTCAGACTACTTCTGGAAGCACGCGGCGTCGATCCACGCTGGTACGCGCGGTCCGCTCGGCTTCCTGTCTGCGATGGGCCTCACACTGGAGCAGGCGAACCTGGACTTCACGCTGCTCTACCGCGACGCTTTCCGCCGCGTTGGAGATGAAGAGAGCGCGAGCGTGTCGCAGCGCGTCCACGACGAAGAGCAACAGCACGTGAAGCTCGCGGCGCGCTGGCTCGAGCGCCTGAAACGCCCCGACGAGAGCGACGTCGAGGCGTACGAGTCGTCGGTTCCCTTTCCGCTCTGCGCAGCACGTGCGAAGGGCCGGGCCTTCAGCGTCAGCGCCCGACGGGGCGCCGGCTTGAGCGACGCGATGATCGAGTACGTGCGCCAGGCCCGCCCGAGCGGGTCGCGTGGGACCCAGCGCGCGGGCGGTCGCGCGCCTCCCACCTCCGCTCAGGCCTCCGGCCACCGCTCCGCGCGCCGCGATCGCGGCGTTTGACGGGCGGGATGAGCGGCGCGCCTGTCCTCTTTCCAAATCTCGGTGCGGAAGAGGGTGAAGGCTGGCGCCGCGCGCACTCCCTCCCGAAAGTCCGCGAGACGGCGGCGTGGTGGACCACGCTCTTCTGTCGAGACGCGACCTGCATCGCGGTTCCCGGCGCTGCCTCGCGTTCGCTTCCCCCGGAGCTCGAGGAAGACGCGGGTGGAGCAGCGTTTTCCTTTCTCGAGACTGGGGGATCGCTCGTGCCATGGCTGTCGACCGACGAGGCAGCGAAGCTCGCAGAGGCCAGTGGTCTCGAGCTCGCAGCCGCACGCCCCGAGGTTGTGCTGCGTGTGCACGACAAGGCCTTTGCGCTGCGCGTTGCGGAGCGCGAGGGCCTGGTGCCACAGGAGCTCGAGGGAGCGATCGAGATCATGGAGCCGGAGCTACTGCAACATCCCGAGGAGGCGCTACAGCACATTCATCGGATCCGGGGAAAGGGCTTCGTGCTCAAGCCGCGTCTCGGCTCGAGCGGCAGGGGACGAGTGCGGGCAGACACTGCCGAGGTAAGTGGGGCGCTCGACCGGCTCGCGGAGCGCGGCGGCTGCGTGGTCGAACCCTGGCTCGAACGAACGGAGGATCTCTCCGCTCAGCTCTGGATCGCTCCGAGCGGCGAGCTCCGAATCCTCGGGACGCTCCGTCAGGAACTGACACCGTATGGAGTGTGGTCTGCGCATACGGGAGTCGTCGACGCGGCTGGCGCCGTCTCTTCGAGCAGCCGCCACGACGAGGTCCTGCGAGGTGCCGCGGTCTGCCTGGCGCGAGCCGCCGCCCAAGTAGGCTTCTACGGCAGCTGTGGGCTGGATGCATTCGTGTTCCGATCGCCCGGAGGAGCCGAAGTCCTGCGCCCGGTAGTCGAGTTCAACGCGCGCTTCACCATGGGTACGATCTCGATCGGGCTTGTGGAGCGCGCTCTGCGCTGCGGCGTGGTTCGCCCTCCCGCGCGTTTTCGTTTCAGTGGCGAGCGGGGACTCGAGGTCTCGGATCTCTGATTCGGTTAACCTGTAGGGAGAGGAGATCATCCCCATGCCTTACTACGCGCTGATCGGGTACGACGGTCCCGACGGTCTCGAGCTGCGCAAGCTCCACCGCGAGAAGCACCTGGCGAATCTGAAGCCCCTGGTGGATGCCGAGCGCATCCTTTATGGCGGCCCCCTCGTCGACGAGGCGGGGGACTCTCGCGGCAGCATCGTGATTTTCGACGCTCCTGATCTCGTGGCGGCGCGCCGCTTCGCCGCGAGCGACCCCTACGTCGCGGAAGGCATCTTCGAACGCTACGAGGTCTACGAAACGAAGAAGGTGTTCCCGGCCGATTAGCCGCGGAGCCAGCGGGCGAAGCCCTACCGCGACTGTCATGATCCAGATAGGAACGCGCCACGACGAAGTCTCGGGGATCTAGCCCGAGTTCTTGCGGCGAGAGTGAGACTGCTAGTAGAGCTCGGTCCGGAAGTAGATGCCCCAGATGCTGAGGTCGTAGTCGTAGAATGCGAAGGTGGAACGGTTGCGGATGACACGCCAGCCCAGCTCGATGCGCGTGCGTTTCGTGATACGCTCGGGCTCGAGACTCCGACGTTTGCTTCGAGGGTCCAGTCGAGGGCGTGCAGATCCCGAGGATTCGCGACGTCGGTGCTGCTCGGGTAACGGTCCGAGGAGACAGAGCCGACGAAGTCGGCGGTGACCCGCAGGTCAAGCGGTAGCTCGAGCTCGAACGGGCGGTCCCCCCCAGGGCGATCGATCGACATCGGGTAGCCGGGGACGCCGCGGAAGGCTCTGTCCCTCTCCGCGACGGTCATGAGAGCGCGGCGCCGCGCCGCCTCCCATCCTCCACGTCCAGTTGGGGGCCCTCGCTACAATCACCTCCGCCCACCCGAATCTTGGGTCACTCTCCTAGTAGAGCTAGTAGAGCTCGGTCCGGAAGTAGATGCCCCAGATGCAGAGGTCGTAGTCGTAGAATGCGAAGGTGGAACGGTTGCGGATGACACGCCAGCCCAGCTCGATGCGCGTGCGTTTCGTGATACGCCTCGAGACTCCGACGTTTGCTTCGAGGGTCCAGTCGAGGGCGTGCAGATCCCGAGGATTCGCGACGTCGGTGCTGCTCGGGTAACGGTCCGAGGAGACAGAGCCGACGAAGTCGGCGGTGACCCGCAGGTCAAGCGGTAGCTCGAGCTCGAACGGGCGGTCCCCCCCAGGGCGATCGATCGACATCGGGTAGCCGGGGACGCCGCGGAAGGCTCTGTCCCTCTCCGCGACGGTCATGAGAGCGCGGCGCCGCGCCGCCTCCCATCCCTCTTCGGGGAGCCTTTCGAGTTGCTCGATGAGCGACGGCGGACTCCAGACGCCCGGAACGTCCGGCGGACTGACCGATGCCAATGCGACGGAGATCGGGTCTAGGTCTGCGGCTCGAGTCGGCGCAGCAGCGAGCACGAAAGCCAAGGCGAGGCTCAACGTAGCCAACCAGTTGATAGGCATGGCAGCGCTGACTGCGGACGCACCGAGCGCGATGTGCTCCCGCTCCATCAACGCCTATTCGGCGCGTCTGGTAGCAAACTTTAGTTGCTGGCTGGATGATTCCGCTCCCGGGATCATGGCTACGCAAGAGTGCGCGGCTGACGCGCAGTGCGACAGCAAGCCCGGTTGCCTAGTGTTCCGAGATGCTGGACACGGTCCACCCCGTTCAAACCCCGGAAGGTGTCGAGCTGAACCTGCGCGTTGCAGGACCGGTTGTGCGCGGAATCGCGTGGGGCGTGGATCTCGCTCTGCGTGGGGGACTCTACGTCGTCCTGGGGGTGACGCTCGGCTTGTTGGGACGTTTTGGGCAGGGACTGATGCTGCTCGCAGTCTTCGTGGTCGAGTGGTTCTACCCGGTCTTCTTCGAGCTGTTCTCCGCGGGGCAGACGCCCGGGAAGAGGCTGATGGGGCTTCGCGTGCTGAACGACGACGGGACTCCGGTCACATGGTCTTCCTCGGTCGCGCGGAACCTGCTCCGCTTCGCCGACTTCCTGCCGGGCTTCTATGCGCTGGGGCTTGCCTCGATGCTCCTCGACCCGAGCTTTCGCCGCCTCGGTGATCTGGCTGCGGGCACGATCGTCGTGTACCCGACGCCCATCAACGCGCCAGCACGCGCGATCCCCGACGCGCCACCACTCGCGCCGCCGCTTCCGCTCGAGCTCTCTGAGCAACGGGCGGTGATCGCGTACGCGGAACGCTCATCCTTTCTGTCGGAAGAGCGGGCACGTGAGCTAGCGTCGATCCCGGAGCCGCTCCTCGCGGACGACGATCCCAGGCAGAGGCTCTTCCGGATCGCGGCCTGGCTCTCCGGACACGGGCGCGCGATAGCGTCGCCATGAGGCAGCAGTTCTTCGAGGGGCAGCGGGAGCCGGACTGGATCCGGCTGGCCGGAATTCTCGACGGCCTTGATGCCGGCCGGCGGGTCGATGGGCACGCCTTTCCGAGTCTGTACCGCCAGCTGTGCAGGGATCTCGCGCTGGCCCGGGACCGCCAATTCGGTGGGCACCTGATCGACCGGCTGAACGGGCTCGCCCTGCGAGGGCACGACTGGCTGTATCGGGCGCGTTCCCGAAGCTCTCCCCGCCTGCTGCGATTTCTCAGCACGGAGTTTCCGCGCGCGGTTCGTGCGGAGTGGCGCATCGTCACCTGCATGGCCGTGCTCTTCGTCGGCTTCGCGCTGGGACTGCTCTGGCTGGTGCAGGCGAACCCGGATCTCATCCACAGCTTCGTAGGTCAGGAGCGACTGCGCGAGCTCGAGGAGATGTACGACCCGTCCGCCAGCCACATCGGCGTGCCGCGTGGCTACGACGACGATGTGATGATGTTCGGCTACTACATCCTGAACAACGTTGGCATCGCGTTCCGGACCTTTGCCAGCGGGCTGCTCTTTGGTGTGGGGAGCCTTTTCTTCGTAGCCGGGAACGGCGCCTACTTGGGCCTGATCGCGAGTCACCTCTCCAACCTGGGCTACGGCTCGACCTTCTACCCGTTCGTGTTCGGTCACGCTCCCTTCGAGCTGACGGCCATTGTGCTGTCGGGCGCAGCGGGGATGAAGCTCGGACTCGCCCTGCTCTCGCCAGGGTCACGCAGTCGCATCCAGGCCCTGCGCGAGGCGCTCGCAGGCAGCATCCTGATCCTCTACGGGGCGGCATGCATGCTGCTCGTCGCTGCCGTCATCGAGGCCTTCTGGTCGAGCAGTGCGCTGCTCCCGGCTTCGGTCAAGCTCGGAGTCGGGAGCGTCCTCTGGATCGCGGTGACCGCCTACCTAGTCGCTGCAGGCCGGACCCGTGCAGACTGAGAACATCCGCGCCTCGCTTCGCCCCCGTGCCGGCTGGGAGGCCGTCGATCTTGGCTTTCGCATGGCCAGGGTCTGGTGGCGCGCCCTCTTCGGGGCCTGGCTTGCGGTGGTGGTACCGACTGCAATCCTGCTGAACTTCCTGTTCCAGGATTCGCTGGGGCTGGCAGCCTTCGCGCTCTGGCTGCTGAAGCCCGCCTTCGACCGGGTCGCGCTCTTCGTGCTGAGCGAAGCACTGTTCGGCCGCATCCCGAGCGTCACCGAGAGCCTGCGGGCGCTACCTGGCCTGCTGCGCACCGGGCTCGTGGGCTCGCTCAGCATCTACCGCCTGTCACCCATGCGCTCGCTCGTGCTTCCGGTGCTCCAGCTCGAGGGGCTCCGGGGTCGCGCGCGGCGCGATCGCGTGCGTCTTCTAGTGGGGCGCGAGTCCAACGTCGGCTTCGGGCTCATCGTGGCATGCCTCCACTTCGAGCTGCTGGTCGTTGGGCTGGGCTGCCTCTCCCTGATCTGGATCTTTCTGCCAGCGGGCGTCGATCTCGGGCCCCTGGAGCTGGCCTCGGCCTGGCTCTTCGCGGAGGGAGGCTGGCCGGTGGTTGCGGGGAACGCGGTGCTGGTGCTCGCCATGAGCGCGATCGAGCCCTTCTACGTGGCGGCGGGCTTCTCCGTCTATCTCAACCGCCGGGTGTATCTCGAAGGCTGGGACATCGACCTGGAGTTTCGAAAGCTGGCCCGGAGAGCCGCGCCCCGCGCAGGTGCTGCAGCTGTCGGCGGCGGGATCGCACTGGCTCTGCTCCTGGTACCTACGGCGCAGGCGAGCGATTGCACGCAGCAGCCCCAGTCGGCAAAGGCCTGCATCGAGGCGATCATGGCGACTCCGGAGTTCGAGACGGTGCGCCGCGTCGAGCTCTGGGTGCCCAAGAACGCTCCGGACGCGGGGGACCGCGCGACGGAGCCGTCGGGCCTCTCGGAGCTCGCCGAGCTGCTCGCCCTCCTGTTTCAGATCATGCTATGGGGTGCCGTTGCCCTCGCCCTGTTCGCGTTGCTGCGTCGGCTCTCGCAGCGGGCTCGGGACGAGGCGAGCGCGGAGGTGCGCGAGGGTCCCGAGATCACCCTGCGCCCGGCGCCCCGGTCCGAGCCGCTCCCGCTCGACCCGATCGGAGAGGCCAGGTCCCGCTTCGCCGAAGGAGACGCGATCGCCGCGCTGAGCCTGCTGTACCGAGGGGTACTGGCGTACCTGAGCGAGAGCCTAGGGCTGCGGCTGCCCGCGAGCGCGACCGAGGACGAGTGCACCCGTGCCGTGAGCGAGCGACTCGAGGCCGGGCTCGCGCGGGACTTCGCCGAGCTTGCCCGCAGCTGGCAGCGCTGCGCCTACGCGGGTCGTCGGCCCGAGCCCGCCGCGTTTCACCTGCTCTGCGAGCGTTGGGCCTCGCACTTCGGGGCGACCGGGTGAGCCCGCACCAGAGGGCCTGGCTCGCGTGCACGGTAGCTCTCGCGCTCGGCGTGTATGGCTTTCTTCAGCTCTTCGAGAAGCGGGCCTTCGAGTTCGAGGTCGGCTTTCAGGGAGAGGCGGCAGCGAACCGCTACCTCGCTGCACAGCGCCTGCTCGAGCGGATGGGCCTGGAGGTGCGAAGCCTGAAGCTCGGGGAGCTCACGGCTCTTCCGCCCTCCACAGGAACCCTGATCCTCCCTACCGAGCGAGTGACGCTGTCGCGCGCGCGCGCGGGCCGGCTCAAGCGCTGGGTGGACCAGGGAGGTCACCTGATCGTGGTCACCTGGACGCTCTGGGACGAGGAGAATCGACGCGAGGATCCACTCCTCGATCCGCTCGGCTTCCGACAGTACGCGCAGCTCGAAGACGTCGAGTCTGCGCTCGCGCTCGCTTCCGTTCCGGGCCGCGAGCAACCGCTCGCGGTGATGCACGACCCGCGCTTCCGTTTCGAGGACAGCGAGGGGCGCGCTACCTGGTCGATCGGAGACGTGAACGGAAGGCATCTCCTGCAGACACCCGTCCTACGGGGCACCCTGACGGCGCTCACGGACGATTTTTTTCTGACGAACTACACGATTGCCGAGCACGACCACGCGGAGCTCGTGTACCGGCTGGCTCGAACAGATGGGCGAACGGGGCCCGTGTGGATCGTCTTCGCCGAGGAGTGGCCGGGCCCGTGGCAGCTGCTCTGGGCGAACGGCTGGGCCGTGGTCGTGGCGCTGGCGTTTCTGGTCTGTGCCTGGATCTGGATGCGTTCGCGCCGCTTCGGGCCGCTGCTGCCCGATCCTCCCCGGGACCGGCGCAGTCTCATGGAACACATCGAGGCGTCGGGTCGCTTCCATTGGAAGCACGCGGGGGCCAGGCTGCTGGCCGACGCGACGCGCGAGGCGCTGATGGAGCGTGTTCGCCTGCGTCACCCCGGCTGGCTGGAGTTGTCGCCTGCTGAGCTAGGGAAGCGACTGGAAGAGGCCGCGAGCGTTCCGCTCTGGCGGATCAACCGCGCGCTGGCGTTTCGGCCCAAGCTCGAGCCGGAGCATTTCGTCCAGGACATTGCCACCATGGAGCAGATCACGAGAGCACTATGAACGAGCCCACGCCGCAGCTGGATCTGGCCGCAGCTTCAGAGCTGGTCGGGAAGGTCCGCGCCGAGATTCGCAAGGTGCTGATCGGTCAGGAAGACGTGATCGATCAGGTTCTGGTCGCTCTGTTCGCCGCGGGCCACGTGCTCATCGAAGGCGTACCCGGATTGGGCAAGACGCTGCTGGTGCGGGCGCTCGCGCGGAGCTTCGGGGGCAGGACCTCGCGTATCCAGTTCACGCCCGACCTGATGCCCGCGGACGTGATCGGCCACGTGATGTACGACGTGCAGAGCGGGGAGATGCGCATGCGGCGGGGCCCGGTCTTCACCCACCTCTTGCTCGCGGACGAGATCAACCGGGCGCCCGCCAAGACGCAGGCGGCCCTGCTCGAGGTCATGCAGGAGCACCAGGTCACGCTGGAGGGTAGGTCGATGGACGTCCCCAGACCCTTCATGACGCTGGCAACGCAGAACCCGATCGAGCAGGAGGGCACTTATCCGCTGCCTGAGGCGCAGCTCGACCGCTTCCTCTTGAAGATCCACATCACATACCCGGACGAGACGCAGGAGTTCCAGCTGGTGGAGCACGTGACGCGCGGTCAGGTCGGCGACGCGCTGAACATCGCTGCCGTTGAGCCGGTCGTAGATGCCGCCTCCGTCACCGCCATTCAGGCCGCGGCCGCTGCACTGCACGTGGACGAGCGTGTGACGGAGTATGCGGTGCGGCTCACGCGCTGCACGCGCGAGTGGGCCGGCGTGGCCCTCGGTGCGGGACCTCGAGGCGGCCTCGCCCTGATTCGCGCTGCGCGCGCCCGCGCGCTCCTGGTGGGTCGCAACTTCGTCACGCCGGACGACATCAAGTTCGTGGCGCTGCCGGCACTGCGTCATCGCATCCAGCTGTCTCCCGACATCGAGCTCGAAGGCCAGCGGCCCGACAACGTGCTGCGCTCAGTCCTGGATCACGTCGACGCCCCGCGCCTGTGAGTCCCACGTCACGCACACTCGCCCTGCTGGGACTCTGGCTCCTGCTGGCGCTCACGGTCGCGTGGTCGGCGGAGCTCGCGGAAGCCTGGATCGCGTCGGGCCTGGGACTGCTCGTCGTGCTCGTCATCGATGCGGCGCGGCTGCGTCGTGCCGGGACGCTGGTGGTCGAGCGGCGGCCGCCCCCATCTGCAGCCATCGGGACCTGGAGCCCGGTCTTCCTGCGACTCGAGAACCGAGGCGGACGGCGGATGTCGCTCGTGGTGCACGACCACACCCCGTCGATCGTAACGGTGCGGGACATGCCGCGCAGGCTCGCCGTTGGCGCGGGAGAAGCCGCGGAGCTCGAGTACGGGATCTATCCAACCGAGCGGGGCGACCACGACTTTGGCCAGGTAGAGCTCGTGCTCGACTCCCCCTTCGGGCTGTGGCGTGGGAAGCGCCTCGTGGGATCCGGCGAGCGCCTGCGAATCTACCCGAACTTTCGGGCCATCATGGGCTATGCGTGGCTTGCCCGCTCCAATCGCACTAGCAGGCTAGGGATTCGCAGGCGGCCCCGGCGCGGCGAAGGGCTCGACTTTCACCAGCTGCGCGAGTACCGCGAGGGGGACACGCTGCGTCAGATCGACTGGCGCGCCACCTCGCGCCTGCGCAAGCTGATCTCTCGCGAGTATCAGGAGGAGCGAGATCAACGAATCGTCTTCCTGCTGGACTGCGGTCGCAAGATGCACGCGAGGGACGATGCCCTCTCACACTTTGACCACGCGCTCGATGCGGTGCTCTTGCTGGCGCACGTAGCGCTGCGACAGGGCGATGCCGTGGGGCTCATGACCTTTGCAGGAGAGCGCCGCTGGCTAGCACCGCGCAAGGGTACAGGCCACCTGAACGCACTCATGAACGCGGTCTACGACCTGCAGACCAGCCTGCGCACATCGGACTACCTCGCGGCGGCGCGAGATCTATCCGCGCGGGTACGAAAGCGTGCGCTCGTCGTGCTGGTCTCGAACCTGCGCGACGAAGAGCACGACGAGCTCTCGCTGGCGCTAGACCTGCTGGCCCGCCGCCATCTCGTCCTGCTCGCGAGCATGCAGGAGCGGGTGCTGGGCGAGGTGCTGAAGGAGCCTGTCCGCGATCTCGATGACGCGCTACGCGTGGCTGCGACGCGGGACTACCTGCTGCGCCGGAAGCGCGCGCACCGGACCCTGCAGAGGGCGGGGGCGCTCGCGCTGGACGTGGAGCCGCAGTTGCTCCCCGTCGCGCTAGTCAACCGGTACCTCGACGTGAAAAGCCGCGGCGTGCTCTGAGACTCAGCAGGCCTCGAACAGCGAGGCCAAGCCCTGACCGCCGCCGATGCACATCGTGACGATGCCGCGCTGCTTGCCCTGCCGCTTGAGCTCCCGCAGCAGGTGACCCGTCAGACGCGAGCCCGTCATCCCGAAGGGGTGCCCGATCGGGATGGAGCTGCCGTTCGGATTGAGCTTCTCGTCGGGAATCTCGAGCACGCGCTGTACCTGAACAACCTGCGACGCAAAGGCCTCGTTGAGCTCGACGATGTCGATGTCGTCGAGCGTGAGTCCCATCTTCTTCAGCAGCTTTGGCACCGCGTAGATGGGGCCGATGCCCATCTCGTCGGGCTCACAGCCCGCCACCGCCGTCCCGCGGTACACGCCCATCGGCTCGATGCCGAGCTGGGCGGCGCGCTCCGAGGACATGAGCAGCGTGGCCGAAGCCCCGTCGGAGAGCTGCGAAGCGTTCCCGGCGGTCACCGTGCCGTCCTCCTTGAAGGCCGGCTTGAGTTTGGCGAGTCCCTCGAGCGTGGTGTCCGGACGGTTGCACTCATCGCGGTCAGCGACGCCGTCCTCCTCGTAAGGCTCCTCGCCCTTCTTCTGGACCATCCGGCGCACCTTCATGGGCGCGATCTCGTCCTTGAAGTAGCCGTTCTCCTGAGCTCGGGCCATGCGCTGCTGGCTTATGAGCGCGTAGGCGTCCTGGTCCTCGCGCGAGACGCTGTAGCGCTCCGCGACGATCTCCGCGGTGAGACCCATCGGGAGGTACAGGCCGGGGAAGCGTTCGCGGACCTCCGGATTGACCAGGCGTTTCACGTTCTGGCTGCCGTCCTGCATCATGGTGATGGTCTCGACGCCGCTGCCGATCGCCACGTCGAGTCCCTCCTGGACGATCTGGTGCGCCGCCATGGCGATCGCCTGCGAGCCCGAGGAGCAGAAGCGATTCACGGTGGTCCCGGGTACGGAGGAGGGCAGTCCGGCCAGCATCGACGAGATGCGCGCTACGTTCATCCCCTGGGGGCCCTCGGGAGTGGCGCAGCCCGCGATCACGTCCTCGACCTCGTCCTTCGCGACGTTGGGGTTGCGAACGAAGAGCTGTTCGTAGCAGAAGGCGAGTTGGTCATCTGGGCGCGTCATGTTGAACGAGCCCCGATGGGCCTTGCAGAGCGCGGTTCGCACGCTGTCGACGACCACTGCTTCACGAGCCATGGATGTACCTCCGGGATAGGGGAGCTGACGGGAGCCGCCGGACATTAGCGTCGCGTGACCGGAGGCGCGACCGTTCAGAAGTTTGACGAGCGGGCGGAAGATTGCGAGATTCGTAGCGGATGTCTTTGCTGAGTGCTGTGGGGGCCGTGCTATTCGCCGCGGGTGCTGCTGGCGGATGGTGGCTGTGCCGCGACCGCGAGGCGCGGGCCCGCGCCGAGTGGCTCGAGCGGGAGCTCGAAGACGAGCAGCTCCGGCACCAGGCGTACAAGCAGGAAGTGGAGAAGCACTTCGGGCAGACCTCCGATCTATTCCGGGATCTGACCCAGCAGTACACCGCGCTCTACGGACACCTTGCGGAGGGCGCGCGAGAGCTGTGCTCCACACAGATGCCAGCCCTGGCGAGAGGCCAGGATTTCCCAACACTCGCCGGACAAGCGGAGAACGGCGCGAGCGCATCTCGACCGTAGGCCAGAGCCGCGACCCACACCGTTAGAGGTCAAAAACGTCCCCCGGTAGACTCCGCTCCTTGCGTGCTCAGGGGTTCTGCTCGCCCCGGGTACAGCTACCACCGACGCGAATGCGGCGCGCGCAGCGAAGGCCGAGGGGCCTGAGCGGAGGTGGGAGGCGTCGGCGGCCCGCGGGTCGCTGACCCTCCGGAGGGGCGCCCGCGCGCGGGTCCCGCAGGACAGGGTGAAGTCCGCTGCTTGCACCGAGTTCTTCTCGGGCACGCTCTGCTAGCTTCCTGGCGTGGCACGTCGGTTGCACCTCCTCTGCGGCCGGTCCGGAGGACCCAAATGGGTTGGATGGTCGCGATGCTCGCGCTTCTCACTCTCGTGCCTACGCTCGCTCCAGCAGATGACATGGACCAGCGGGTCTACGTCAAGCCCGGGGGCCACCTGCAGGTGGACCTGGATCTGGGCGAGGAGATCGAGCCCGAGCAGGCGTCGCTGCAGGTGATCTCTCACGATGCGGACCACGTCTGGGTCAGGGCCGAGACCTTGGGTTGGGGCGCGTCCGACGTGAAGTTCCGGCTCGATCAGGACGAGCGCGCCGTCCGTGTCTACGGGAGCGTCTCGGGTCTCTTCACGATGCTGTTTGGCGGCCCGACCATCCGCGTTCGTGTCTGGGTGCCCCGGGACTTCTCGGTCGACCTACGCTCGACGACCGGGCCGATTCGCGTCGAGGAGCTGAGTGGGAAGGTACGCGCCCGCACCTTGAACGGCTCGATCGCGATCGTGGGCGTGGACGGTCCCCTCATCCTCCGCAGCACGAACGGCGCGGTGAGCGTGAACGAGTCGCGCGGCGACATCGCGATCCGAGCGGGAGAGGGAGGAATCGAGCTCAGCTGGGTGACAGGCAACGTCCGTGCCTCTACTGGCAAGGGCGATATCCGCTTGCGCCACGTCGATGGCCTAGTGGAAATTCGCACGGACGAAGGGGAAGTCGTCCTGCAGCAGGTGAGGGGGAGGGTCGAGGCCCAGACCGAGGTCGGTGCCATCTACGCGAGCTTTCTGGGAGACCCGGAGGGGCAGATCGAGACCAGGCGTGGCTCGGTGGAGGTCATCCTCCCGCGGGGCGCGGGTGTCCACCTTGATGCGCGCAGCGCGAACGGCACCGTGCAGCTCGCCGCCGAGCTACAGATCGAGGGCGAGCGCGCGGACGATCACGCGATCGGTCACGTGAACGGCGGCGGCCCGAGCCTCCGCATCTACACCGCGCGCGGTAACGTGCGGTTGGATCGACGTTAGGGGTCAGGAGATGGACTCGTGAGTCGCATTCTCGGGGTCGCGCTGCTCTGCTGTGCTCTCCCGCTCACGGCGAGAGCCGAACAGTTCGACCAGACCGTAAGCGTCGAGCCAGGAGGGACGCTCAGCATCGATCTCGACCGCGGCTCTGTCGACGTGGAGACGGGCGAGGACAACGAAGTGCGCGTAGAGGCCAGCGCCAGCGGCTTTGGGTCAGGGTCCATCGAGTTCGAGCTCGAGAGCGATGGGCAAAACGCAAGCTTCAGAGGCAGATCGGGCTTCAGCTTTGGCTTGCTGGGCGGCGCGCGGATCAAGGTGGTGGCGCGCGTGCCAGAGGTGTACTCGATCACCGTCAACACTGGCGGCGGCCGGATCGAGATCGAGGAGATCGACGGCTACGTCGAGGCGCGCACCAGCGGCGGCAGGATCGAGGTGGACGGAGCCACGGGCGACGTTCGGCTGAGAACTAGCGGGGGACGCATCCAGGCTGAGAACATCGGGGGCGATCTCCATGCCCGCACCTCCGGGGGAAGGATCCGCGTCTCGGACGTTGCGGGGCACGTCGACGCTACGACTAGTGGAGGCAGGATCGCGATCGATGGAGCAGGCGCGCTCGTTCGTGCCAGGACCAGCGGCGGCAGCATCTCGGTTCGCTTCGACGGGCCACCAGAAGGGACGATCGAGACCTCCGGAGGAAGCATCGAGGTGGAGATTCCCGAGGGCTCCGCTCTCGATCTCGACGCCCGCACGAGCGGCGGCCGCGTCAAGGTCGATGGGGACGTCAGAGTCCGGGGAGTCTTCCGCAGCGACCACATCGAAGGAGCCGTCAACGGCGGCGGCCCCCCCCTCCGCCTTCGCACCTCCGGCGGCAACATCACCCTCGAAGAACGGTAAGGTGGGACCCGGCCGCGGGCGGCCGCGGCCACCCACTCTCCGCTCAGGGTTGCCGGTGCGGCAGGACTCGGAGGTCCGGAAATCGGAACTAGGGGACGGTCCTTAATCGGATTGACTTCTTGGCCCGAATCGAAGCTTTAGTTCCGCGTTAGGACCGTCCCCTAGTTGCGCTTCTGGAGGTAGTCGAGGACCAGCTTGACGAGGCGGCGACGGTCGATTGGCTTCGTCGCGAAGTCGGTACAGCCGGCGTCGAGGCAGCGCTGCCGGTCGCCGGCCACGCGGGCGCGTGGGCGGTGAGCGCGATGATGGGTAGCTCGTAGCCGCTCTCCCGCAAGCGACGACTGGCCTCGTAGCCGTCCATGACCGGCATCTGCATGTCCATCAGGATCAGATCGAAGGCTTCTCCCGCTTCGTGCGCGGCGAGCGCGTGATCCACTCCGACCGCGCCGTTCTCCGCGTGGCTGACGTCGAAGCCGGACTTCTTCAGCGTGAACGAGATGAGGCGCCGACTTCTTCAGCGTGAACGAGATGTCCTCCACGAGCAGGATCCTCGCGCCCGGACCGGTCTCCCGCGTCCTGTCGAGAAAGGCCCGCGTTGAGTCGTCCTCGTCAGGAAGCACGTCGCAGCTGCGCGAGCGTGCGCCTGGATCTTCGATCAGCTCGACCCCGTCGAGTGAGCCCGCGTCCACGCGAATCTTGAAGCAGCTGCCTTCGCCCTCCGTGCTCTCCACTTCGATGTCACCACCCAGCAGGCGGGCAAGTTGACGCGAGATCGTCAGGCCGAGGCCTGTTCCACCGAACCTGCGAGTCATCGAGGTGTCGCCCTGCGAGAACGCGTCGAAGATCCCGCCGAGGCTGCCGTGCGGAATGCCGACGCCGCTGTCCGTCACGCGGATAAGGAGGGCGGGCGGCTGCTTCTCCGAGCGCAATAGCTCCACGGAGAGCACGACCGATCCCCGATCGGTGAACTTGATCGCGTTGCCAACGGTGTGAATCAGGATCTGTCGCAGCCGGACGGGGTCCGTCCGGATCTCGCGGGGAATCGCTCCGAGGTACTCGATGTCGAAGCGGAGCCCCTTGGCCTCGGCAGAGCCGCGCATCACTGACTCGAGCTCCGCGAGGATCTCGAGCGGAGGCGTCATCATGCGCTGCACGTCGATCTCCCCGGACTCGAGCCTGGACAGGTCGAGGACGTCGCTCAGCACGTGCATCAGGTGAGTGGCGTTCCGCTTGATCGTATGCAGCCGCTCGACCCGACTAGCAGGCTGCTGAAAAACTCCTCATCGAAGGGTACCTTTGAGGGAAGCCCCAAGGGGGAGATGTGAGAGGACCGCAGACGCTCCAGGGTGGGATCTTCAGCTACGTATCGCTGGAGTCCCGGATTCCCGAGGACCATCCGCTTCGAGCGATCCGGCGACTGGTGGACGCGGCGCTGGAGCAGCTGTCGCGACGCTTCGATGGTATCTACGCCAAAGGGGTCGGCCGACCGTCGGTCCCGCCGGAGCAGCTGTTGCGGGCGCTGCTGTTGCAGGTGCTGTACACGATCCGGAGCGAGCGCCAGCTGATCGAGCAGATCGACTACAACCTGCTCTACCGCTGGTTCGTGGGCCTGGAGCTGGACGATGAGGTGTTCAGCGCGACGGTGTTCACCAAGAATCGGGAACGGCTGCTGAAGGGCGAGATCGCTCAGCATTTCTTCGAGGCGGTGCTGGCGCAGGCGGAGTCGGAGGGGTTGGTGTCATCGGAGCACTTCACGGTGGACGGGACGCTGATCGAGGCGTGGGCGAGCCAGAAGAGCTTCGTGCGCAAGGACGAGAAGCGCAGGGACGATGACGACCCGGGCAACCCGACGGTCAACTTCCGGGGCGAGAAGCGGAGCAACCAGACGCATGCGTCGAGGACGGATCCGGACGCCCGACTGGCGGGGATGAGGGGCCAGGGCGCGCGGCTCGCGTATCAGGGACACGTCGTGACGGAGAACCGCAACGGCCTGGTGGTGGCGGCGAAGCTCACTCAGGCGTCGGGGTATGCGGAGCGCGAAGCGGCTCTCGAGATGGTGCTGGGTCTGGGGGGCGCTCGCCGGATCACCCTGGCTGGAGACAAGGGCTACGACGCCAAGAGCTTTGTGCAGGCGCTTCGGGCCTGGAGCGTTACCCCGCACGTGGCACAGAACACGACGAACCGCCGAAGCGCGATCGATCGAAGGACCACAGGACACCCGGGCTACGAGGTGAGCCAGCGCTTCCGCAAACGGGTGGAGGAGGTGTTTGGCTGGATGAAGACGGTGGGCTTGATGCGCAAGACCCGGCACCGGGGCACGGATCGGGTCGGCTGGGTCTTCACCTTCACTGCTGCGGCCTACAACCTGGTCCGTATCCGCAACCTGTTGGAGGCGACATAGCTCATGATCCCGCAAGATCTACCCGTGCGACACCGAACCGGTTCGTACCGGGAACGGCGATCCCTCTCCCTGCTCGGCACGCCTCCCGTCAGAGGCGTCCCGCCCAACCCAGTCACTTTCTCCGCAGCCTGCTAGGGGCGCGAGAGAGGTCGCCCTCCTCGAGCAGCAGGTCCGCGAAGCCGAGGATCGCGGTCATGGGAGTCCGCAGCTCGTGACTCATGTTCGCAAGAAACTGCGCTTTGGCCCGCGCAATGGCTGCGGAGCTTCGGGTGGCGTCGATCAGGTCTTCGAGCGACCTCCTGGACGTGGAGATGGTCGAGCGCAGCACCCGCGAGATGGCGGTCGTGTCCTGTCGCGTCAGCTCGAGCTCGCGGGTGAGCGCGGCGACCCTGATGCGCAGCCCCGCGATCTCTTCCATGAGCTCGCTTCTCGACTTCTCCTGGTCGCTGCGCTCAGACACCTCTGCCCTTTCGGGTCCGGCCCACTTCTAGATCGGATGTATCATCGGCTCACATGAGGACCGTTGTGGTGAGCTGTCCGGCATGTCGCCGAGAGAGCCCCGTAGAGAACAACTTTTGCGGGGCCTGCGGCGCGCGCCTTTTGGGCGGCGATCCGCGCGCCTACACGCCGAGACACCTCGCAGAGAAGATTCTCAACACTCGATCCGCGCTCGTAGGCGAGCGCAAGCAGGTGACGGTTTTGTTTGTCGATGTCCAGGGCTCGAGCGGTCTGTCGAGAAGCGTCGACGCGGAGCGCTGGCACGGCATCATGGACCGCTTCTTCTCGATCCTGACGGACTGTGTCCACCGCTACGAGGGAACGATCAACCAGTTCACCGGCGATGGGGTCATGGCACTGTTCGGGGCTCCCGTTGCCCACGAGGACCACGCGCTCCGCGCCTGTCACGCGGCGCTCGATATCGACGTCGAGCTTCGCTCGCTCCATGCGAGCCTGGCTCGCGAGCAGCTCGGCTTCGCGGTCCGGATGGGGATGAACTCGGGTGAGGTGGTCGTCGGACGGATCGGCGACGACCTGCGCATGGACTACACCGCGCAGGGCTACACGACGACGCTCGTGTCCCGCATGCAGATGATCGCGGAGCCGGGCTCGGTGTGTCTGACCCAGCACACTGCGGCGCTGGTCGATGGCTTCTTCGAGCTGTGGGACCTGGGCACGCCCGAACTCAAAGGTGTGAGCGAACCCGTTCGCGTGTACCGGCTCGAGGGTCGTGGTGAGCTCTTGACTCGACTCGACCTCGCGCGCGCCCGCGGTCTCACCCGATGGGTAGGACGAGGCGCGGAGCTCGGGGCCCTGGAGTCCGCGCTGGCGCGGGCACTCGATTCGGAGGCTCAAGTGATCGGCGTGGTGGGCGAGGCCGGTGTCGGAAAGAGCCGCCTCTGCCTCGAGTTCCTCGAACGCTGCCGTGAGCGCGGGCTCGCGGTCATCAGGGCGAGCTGTCCTGCCTACGGACGCTCCGTTCCCCTGCTGCCGGTGCGAGACCTGTTGCGTGGTCTCCTTAATCTGGAGGCAGAGGATGATGCTGCCGCGGCGCGCGAGAAGATCGAGGCCACGCTCCTGGAGCTCGATCCCGCCTTCGGCTCCGCGCTTCCGCTCGTGTACGACCTGCTCGGGGTGGGCGCGGATGCGAGCGTGCTTGCCCTCGACCCGTCGAGCCGCCGTCGGCGGCTGTGGGAGCTTCTGGGAAGGCTGCTTCAGAAGCGCAGCACGATCGCACCGTCGGTGCTCGTGATCGAGGACCTGCACTGGATCGACCCGGAGAGCGACGAGCTGCTCGCGCGCATCGTCGACGCCGTGGGCTGGACGCGAACACTCCTCGTGCTGAACTTTCGCCCGGGCTATCGCGCGGACTGGATGAGCGCTCCCTACTACTCGGCCCTGCCCGTGGCGCCCCTGGACGACGAGGCGGCAGAGGAGCTGCTGCGGAGCCTGCTCGGTGACGATCCCTCGGTGCGCAAGGTTCGGAAGCTCGTGCACGGCAGGACCGGCGGGAATCCCTTCTTCATCGAAGAGGTCGTCCAGGAGCTGGTCGCCTCCGAGAAGCTCGACGGGGAGCGCGGCTCCTACCGTCAGGTGGGGGAGCTCGCAGAGATCCAAATACCCGTGTCCGTGGTGGCCGTGATCGAGGCCCGGATCGATAGGCTGCCCGAGCGCGAGAAGCAGCTCTTGCAGATGGCGGCGGTGATCGGACGGAGCTTCTCCCAACCCGTGTTGGAATCGGTAGCCGCGCTCCGCGGCGAGGAGGTCGAGGAGGCCCTCGAGGTACTGCGCGAGGGAGAGTTCATCTACCGGGATCGGGCGTCGTCGAGTGCGAGTGGCGACCACGCGTTCAAGCACTCGCTCACCCACGAGGTCGCGTACCTGTCGCAGCTGCAAGACACGCGGCAGCAGATCCACGCGACGGTTGCCCGAGCGCTCGAAGGGCTGCGCGCCGATCGGCTCGGAGAGCTGGCGGCGTTGCTGGCGCACCACTGGGGAGAGGCGGGCCAGCCACACGAGGCCGCGCGTTGGCGTCGCCGGGCGGCTCTCAAGGTCTCACGCATCCAGATCTCGGGCCGGAGAAAGCCCTGAGGCGCTGGTGTAGAATGCGCACGGAGGTGCCGTATGGAAGTTCCGTTGCTGACCGACGACTTCCTCCGTCGTCCAGCTCTGCTCTACCCGGAAAAACTCGCGATTGTCGATGGCGACCGTCGCTTCACATACGGTGAGTACAGCCAACGCGTCAACCGACTGTCTCACGCCCTCCTGGAGCTCGGCGTTGCTGCGGACGATCGCGTCTGTATCCTGAGCCCGAACTCCCACTTCTTCCTGGAGAGCTTCTACGCGACGAGCCAGATCGGTGCGGTGCTCGTTCCGTTGAACTATCGACTCGCCCCAGAGGATCATGCGTACATTCTGAACCACGCCAGGGTGAAGGTGGTGCTCGTCGACTACGACTACACGGCTGTCGTGGATGAGATCCGACCGCAGCTGCTGACTGTGGAGACCTGGATCGTGGCCCAGGACTCCGGCGAGGCACCGAGCGGCTGGACCGACTGGGAGATGCTGATCGCGAACGAGCCTGCGAAGCCTCCCCCTCAGATCGAGCGGGGAGAGAACGATCTGGTCTCGATCAACTACACCTCGGGGACGACCGCACGGCCGAAGGGCGTCATGCTGACGCACCGCAACTGCTACATCAATGCGTACAATCTCATCGCGCATCTGCGCATCGGCCACGGGGACGTGGAGCTCTGGACTCTGCCGATGTTCCACTGCAATGGCTGGGGTGGGGTCTACGCGCTGACTGGGATGGGCGGAACGCACGTAGTGCTCCGCGCAGTGGACGGTGCGGCGATCTTCCGGCTGATCGAGCGCGAGAAGGTCACGTTCGCGTGTATGGCGCCCGCGGTATTGCGAACGGTCCTCGACTACCCGGGAAAGTCGAAGCACGAGATCGAGACGTGCCCGCGCTTCACGGTAGCCGGGGCGCCGCCTCCCGCGGCCTTCATCGAGCGGCTGGAGCGAGAGCTCGGCTGGGAATTCATCCAGATCTACGGCCTCACTGAGACCGCTCCGTTGCTGACCGTTTCGACGACGGACTTCGCCACGCGACACGATGACTACGCGCGCCGCTCCCGCGCCGGCGTAGCCGGGATCGGCGTGAAGCTCGAGGTCAGAGCCCCAGATGGAGGTCGCGTACCAATGGACGGCGAGACTGTCGGAGAGGTGTGCGCTCGCTCGAACGTGGTCTTCAAGGGCTATTGGGAGCAGCCGGAGGAGACCGCGGAAGCGATCCACGACGGCTTCTTCCACACGGGCGATCTGGCCGTCTGGGACGAGACGGGCAGCATCCACATCGTGGATCGAAAGAAGGACGTCATCATCTCGGGCGGAGAGAACATAAGCTCGGCGGACGTCGAAGACATCCTCTACAAGCACAAGGCGGTACTCGAGTGCGCGGTCATCGGAGTGCCTGACAAGAAGTGGGGAGAGACGCCGAAGGCACTGATCGTTCCGCGCGAGGGTCACGAGGTGAGCGAGAAGGAGCTCATCGACTTCTGTCGTGAGCGACTCGCGCACTTCAAGTGCCCGACCTCGGTGGAGTTCCTGAGCGAGCTTCCGCGGACCGCGACCGGAAAGCTCCAGAAGTTCCGTCTGCGCGAAAAGTACTGGGGGACGGAGCGCCGCGTCGGTTAGCGGCGGCTACCGATCAGGAGTCGTCGATCGAGAGCGCCTGGCGTGGGCAGAGGCGCACCGCGTTCTCGACCTTCTCGCGAAGCTCGGGTCCCGGGCTCTCCTGGAGGATGTCGAGGTTGTCCTCTTCGTCGACGCGGAACACCTCGGGAGCTTGTTGCATACAGATCGCGTTGGCTTCGCAGAGGTCGTAATCCACCTTGATCTTCATGGATGCCTCCTCGGAATGGCGACTAGGATACCACGAGTCCTAGGATGCTTGTGAGCGCACGGCTTTCGCCATGCGTTCGAGTGCCTCGGTGAGGATGCTCTTGGAAGTGGCGAAGTTCAGTCGGATGAAGCCGTCCCCGCCCTGACCGAAGCTCTCGCCGCGAGAGAGCGCAACCCGGGCGTCTTCGAGGAAGAACTCGTAGGGCTCGCGAGGGAGCCCGAGCGGACGGCAGTCGAGCCACGCCAGATACGTTCCTTCGGGACGGAAATAGCGGACCGCCGGAAGCTCCGCACGAAGGAACTGCTCGAGCAGGTCGAGATTTCCCGAGATGTAACGAAGGACGTCGTCCAGCCAGGGCTGGCAGCGCGTCCACGCCAGCTCGGTGGCGGCTGTCCCCAGCGATCCCAGCCCGCCAAGGATGTGCCTGGAAAGGGAGCTGAAGCGCTTCTGCAGCTCGGCGCTGCCGAAGGCGGCAACGGAGCAGCGCAGCCCCGCGATGTTGAACGCCTTGGTCGCCGAGGCGAGTGTGACCGTGCGCGCCGCGACTTCGGGACCGAGGGTGGCGAGCGGAACGTGCCGGTGCGGAGCGAACACGAGATCCGCGTGGATCTCGTCGCTGATGATGACGAGGTCCGCCTCGATTGCGAGCTCCGCCAGCTGCTCGAGCTCCTCGCGCCGGAACACGCGGCCGGTGGGATTCTGCGGGTTGCAGAACATGATCGCCTCGGTGTCTGCATCGATGCAGGCACGCAGGGCGTCGAAGTCGATCGTGTAGCCGGAGTCGGCTGCCGGCAGCTCGTTCGTGACCATGCGTCGGCCCAGGTGGTTCACGCAGCTGAGAAAGGGCGGGTAGACGGGGGTCTGCACCACGGTGCCCGCCCCTTCGGATGTGAGCGTCGAGAGCGCGACGTACATGCCCTGGACGACGTCGGTGATCACCGTGACCCGCGCAGGGTCGAGATTCCAGCCGAAGCGCTCCTGCACGCGCGTGGCGAAGATGGTGGGTAGCCCCTCCCGTCTGGGATGCAGCGGATAGCCCACGTCGGAGTTCTCGAGGGTCTCCCTCAGTAGCTCCCGGATCGGCTCGGCCAGCGCGAAGTCCATGTCCGCGACCCAGAGGGGCAACACGTCGTCGGGATAGTGCTGCCACTTCTCCCCCCGGGTCTTCCGCAGGCGCCGGATGTCAACGTCATCGAAGCTCATGGTCCGCGCATTGTAGCGCTACTCGAGGCGGACCCTCTCGCCGCTGCGAAGAAGCAGGAGCTCGAGTGCCGGAGGAGCCGCGTCGGGGAAGGCGCGGGCAACGCCCCGACCATACACCTGAAGCTGCGCGCGGTAACGCTCTCGGGCGGTGGACGGGAGCTCCCGATCGCTCTTGTAGTCCGCCACGACCAGGCGCCCGTCAGGCGCTCGGTAGAGCAGGTCGATGGTGCCGCTCCATGCCGTGCCGTCCGGGTCCTCGAAGAGCAGTGGAAGCTCGCGCCCAAGGACCTCGACGCTGGCCAGGTAGGTCGGGAGCTCGCTCTCGAGGAGCGCTTTCAGGACCGCCAGGCTAACCCGCTCGAGCTCAGCCGGCTCGCCCCCAAGCTCGCGGCACACGCGCGGGACCGCGGCGCGAAGCAGCCGAAGAGCGCGGTCGGGGCTGCGGAAGTCCCAGCGCTCGAGCACTTCGTGCAGCACGGTACCGATCTGTCGACCTCGTGCGGCTCCAGCGACGCCGCCACGGTCGGTCAGCGCGGGAACGTCGCTCCCGTCGGAGCCCGCCGGAGTTCGCTGCTTCGCGCTGGCGGGGTAGCGAAAGGCCGGCTTGGCAATGGCACGGGCATGCGTGGCAATGCGGCGGGCTCGCTCGACCGACTGGGAGAGATCCACGCGCCCCTTCTTCATCTGCAGGGGCTCCTCCGCACCGGACGTTTCGACGAGCCGGTGGAGCACATCGGGAGCGCCAGCAAGCACCGCGTTGCTCCCGAGTCCCGCGCTCGGGTAGCCCCAGGGTGCGAGGTGTTGCACCGGTGCGTCCCCCGCGACACGCTGGCGCGGGCCGTGGACCAGGATGAGCCGCTCCGACGCTCGCGTACAGCCAACGTAGAAGAGGCGGCGGTTCTCGGCACTCTCGTGCTGGCCTTCTTCGGCCTCGCGCACGAGCGCCCCGGCGGAGAGCGGCCCGGCGGTTTGCACTGCAAGGCTCTCGTGCTCGCGGAGCCAGTGCACGCTCGTCGTCTTATCGCCGCGCGGACCCCCTGCCGGACTGCGTGCGAGGTCCGGCAGCAACACGATCGGGAACTCGAGCCCCTTCGCGCCGTGGATCGAGAGGAGCGTGAGCCTGTCGCCGCGGTCCACTGGCGGGCCCAGCGTCTGTTCGCTGCGCTCGAGCCAGCTCAGGAGTGACGTAATGGTGTGTGAGGGATCCCGCTGGGCGAGCACGATCAACGGATCGAGCCGCGAGCGCAGGTTTCTGACGCGCTGCGCACCGTCGGATGCCGCCGCGTGCAGGGCGAGCAGGCCAGTCTCTTCTGCCAGCTCGGACAAGAGTGAGTCGAGCGGGCGTTCCAGCGCCGCGGACTGCAGATTACGCAAAAGTACGTAGGTTCTGGAAATCGCGGGAAAGCGCGCCAGATCCGGCTCCATCTCCAGGTATGACCATGTGGCTCGCCCACGCCCGGCGCTGGCCGCGTATGCTGCCAGCTCGGCATCTCGAGCCCCGCCGAGGGCGGAGCGCAGTACGCCGAGCACTGCGGGCGCGTCGTCCGGATGGGCCAGTGCGCGCAGCAGGGCGAGCAGCTGCTGGCCCTCGGGACGGTCGAAAAGGTCGCGGCCCGTCTCCAGCGCGTAAGGGATCCCGTGCTCGCGCAGTGCGCTCGTATAGAGAGGCACGCTCGAGAATGCCCTGAACAGGATGGCGACCTCCGCGGGCGAGACCCGCTCGGCCCGCAGCTCCCGGGCGACCCAGCTCGCGATCGCCACGGCCTCGTCCCGACGGGCGCGGTCCGCGCTGCGCCCGGGATCACGGCCCACCGTCCAGATCTCTACGCGGGGCTCGCCGCCGGAGCTCGGGGGGCCTCGACCAGAACCTGACGTTCGTGGGCGTGCGGAGCGAAGCGCGTCGTAGCCCGAATAGGCAGCTCCGTCAGCTCCAGCGGGAGCGTTGAGGAGGGGAGGGAAGAGTCGATCCAACGGCTCTAGCAGCTCCGGCGGGGCGCGAAAGCTCTCCGTGAGCGTGAGGCGCTGGCCACCGGAGCGCTCCACGTGTGTCACCGCCAGATGGTACGAGGCCATGTCCGCGCCGCGAAAGCGATAGATCGCCTGCTTGGGATCCCCGACAATGAAGAGCTTGCCCGGCGCCAGGCGTGTGTCGAAAGCGCGGGCTGCGGGCGACCCGGCCGGATCCTCGGCCAGGAAGAAGACGATCTCGTATTGAAGCGGGTCGGTGTCCTGGAACTCGTCTACCAGCAGGAGTCGCAGGTTTCGCGAGATCCTCCGCCGTACGTCCGGGTGATCGGCCAGCAGGTCACGGGTCAAGAGCAGCAGCGCGTCGAACGGGAGCAGGTTGCGCCGGCGCGACTCCGCAAAGACCTGCGTCGCGAACGGAGCCAGGAGATCCAGGCTGCGCCCGAACAGCTCGTCGTCCACGCGCTCGAGTCTGTCGAGCAGGCGGTGTGCGGCTCTGGCGCAGCGCTCGGCTTCCGGGGCGCTCTGAGAGGTGGGAGGGGCGCCGTCGAGCAAGCCTCGCGGTCCTCGCGCGGAAGCGAAGCGGGCCCGCCGGAGCTCCGCCTGGAACACCTCGATGCCGCCGGACAGGAAGGCCTGCAGGACCCCGTCGGCGGCGTAGAGATAGCTCTCCGGGCCCTCGCTCCCGCCGCCGCGCGCGCCCGCGTGCGTGGCCAGCTGCGCGCGGATCAGGGGGGCGAGCAGGGCCTGGGTCGGCGCCAGGTCAGTTCGACCCGCCGGAAGCTCGAAGCTCGCGAGCTGCCAGCCGAGCTCGCGAAGCTCGCCCAGGTCGAGGCGTCGCAGCGCCGCCCGCCAGGTGTTGCGATGCTCGCCCTCGGGTCCGTGACGTCCGCACAGGAACTCTTCCCAGAGCTCCTCTCGCAGCGTGTCGAACAGCGGACCGTCGTCAATCGCAAAGTCGGGGTCGACTCCGGACTCCGTCGGGAACTGCCGCAGCAGGGACGCGCAGTAGCCGTGGATCGAGTCGATGCTGGCGCGCGCGGTCTGTCCGAGCAGACGCTCGACGCGCGAGAGCAATCCGGTCCGCGAGATTCGCGCTGCAAGAGCTGCGTACGCGCGGTCCGCCTCTGTACTTGTGGGACCCGGCTCGTCCGGCATATTCCCGACCGAGTGTCTTGCCAGCGCCGCCAGGCGCTCGAGTCCCGCCTCGAGGCGTGTGCGCAGCTCGGCGGCGGCCCGCTCCGTGAAGGTGATTGCGGCGATCTCGCCCATGCCGAGCTCTTGCTCGACGAGCTGGTTCAGAAGGCGCTCGATGAGCAGGCTCGTCTTGCCCGTGCCGGCTCCGGCGACGACCACGACGTTGCGATCGTAGCTCCGGACGGCGCTGCGCCGCGCCTCCGCGTCGCTCATGGCATCCCCCCGTCGAGCTCGAAGTAAGGCGTGAAGCCATCGAACGCGGCGACCCGCTGCGCGCTGGACGGGTGCGTGTGTCGACACGCAATCGCGTAGGCGCAGTAGCGGCACCCGTCGTGCTCGCGAAACGGGAAGTGGCCGTCGCGAAGCAGCCCGCTGAGCACCGTGAGAGGCCGTGCCGTGCTCGCCTCGATGGTCTCGAGCTCGAGCTGTCGCTCTCGCCCGCGCGCCCCGCGGCGATCGCGTTCTGGTCTGAGCGGCACGGAGAGAACCTCTGCGCTCACGAACGGCGCGTCAAAGCTAGCGGCCGCCGCCAGCGCGTAGAGCGGTACCTGCAGCGCGGTCCCTCTCTCGACGTTGCCCCGCCGCACGAATCCGTCGGGATCGCGACTCGTCTTGTAGTCGCCAACCCGAAGCGTTCCCGAGGGGCTGCGCACCACGCGGTCCACGCGTCCGCCAATCTCGAACTTGCCCGCGTCGGTGGCGAAGCGCAGCTCCTCCTCGGCGCGCAGGTCGCTCACCCCTGCGGGGAGCAGTAGCTCCAGGTCGCGTTCGACGAAGTCCAGCGCGGCGGCGGTGAGCTGACGCTGGAGCGCGGTAAAGAGCTCCGGGTGGCGCCGCGCGAGAACAGGGCGCAGCTCGGAGGCGAGCGCTCCCATGGCCTCCGGCAGCAGCTCACGCGCGCGCTGCAACGCGTGCCGCGCCGAGGCGCCCGGTCGCAGCGCCCCGACGAGAAAGAGCTCCTGGTAGAGGCGGGCCAGGAGCGCGTGCACCAGGGTGCCCGCCTCTGCTGCTCCCAGGGCGTTTGGCGGCGGCGTGTCGAGCTCGCCTACCCGGAGCACTCGCTGAAAGAACGCCTTCTGTGGACAATTGCCGAGCGTCTCCAGAAAGCTCGGGGAGACCACGTCGGGAATGGGCGGTGCCTCGGCCCCGAGCACCCCGTCGTAGTCGAGCGGTCCGTCGAGCGAGTCGGTGATTGCGATGTGTGTGAGCCCCGCAGCGAGACGCACGGCCGAGTCCGGCAGGTACATGCGGGCCAGCGCGAGGGTCTCGTGCTGATCGTCCGGGCCGGAGGCGAGCGCGCTCGCGACCAGCGCCTCGCCGGCGCTGAGCAGGTCCGCGTCCGTGGACCTCCGCCCGTCGAACTCGGACACGTGTACGGGATGCTCACCTGCAGCCACGGGCAGGTCTCGCAGGAAGGTGGACGCAGCCAGATCGCGCCCCCACGCATCGGCAATAGGCCGCGTGAGCGTCAGGCTCGCGCTGGCCTGCGAGAGGAGCAGTCCGAGGAGGAAACGCTCCTCCCGCTCGGCGAGCTCGGCTGCGGGTACGGGCCGACCCGTGGCGCGCCGGACGGACAGCCGCACCTCGTCCGAGAGGAAGGGATCCTCGCGACGCAGGCGCGGCCAGAGCCCGTGATGAAGCCCGATCAGGAACAGGTGCGGCGTGGTGAGCGCTCGTGCCTGCAACGCGTCGAGCACCCGGACCCCCCCGTTGTCCTCGCCGTGTGGCTGCCAGCTGGCGGAGCGAAGCACCTGCTCCACTACGGCTCGCAGCTCGAGCGGCGAAGGCCGCTGCTCGCTACCAGCCACGACCGCGTCGACGTCGTCCAGGCGCGCGATGCCCTGGATCGCGCTGCGCGCCAGCTCGTCGGCGCCGGCGTCATCTCCGGCACCCGAGAGCAGCCGCTCACCGCTTTCGAGGAGACGGTCCGCACACTCATGGAAGCTGCGCACGCCGCGGAGCTGCTTTGCGGCGGCGTCGAGGCTCGCGATCCGTTCGCGTAGCGAGTCGAGCAGACACGGCTCGATGCGACGCGATTCCTGCGCCGCCATGCGGTGGGCATCGGCAAGTGCGACCTGCCAGTCTTCTCCGCGTACCACGGCGGCGCGCCGGCACAGCCAGCTTGCGAGCTGCGCGAGTGCCTGACCGGAAGCGTCGGCGAGGCGCGGCGAGCGCAGCAGGCGCAGGACGGCATCGCGTTCGAGATCCAGGAAGAGCGCGTGAACGAGGTCGAGCCAGACGCGGACCGTCGGGAGGCGCAGCACGGGTTGGGACAGCGAAGAAGTGAAGGGGATCCCGTAACGGGCAAACACGGGCTCGATCCAGGCCGCATAGGGCTCGAGCGAGCGGGCCACCACGTGGATCTCGGCTGGTCTCGTCCCGGTTCCCAGGAGACGCAGGATCTCGCGAGCGACGCACTCCAGCTCCTCCCGGGCACCCCGGGCCCACAGGGAGCGGAGTGCTCCCGACGGAGCGGCGAGCTCACGCTCGACCAGTGGCGCTGCAAGCACTCTCGCAGGCTCCGGGACGAAGCGCCATGGCCAGCTCTGCCGCAGCTCCCGCGCGAAGTCTCCTCCCCAGTCCGGCTGAAACATCCGCAGGGGCAGCACTTCCGCGAGAGCGTCGATCAGGTCGCCGGCCGACCCGACGAGCTCGGTCGCGCCGTGCAGCTCCGCGCGCTCGAAGCCAATGCGCTCGCTCCAGGCGTGCGCGCCGACTGCTGCCAGGCGAAACAGGCCCACGCGTTCGTACAGGCCGTGCTCCGCCAGCGTCTGTAGCGCGCGCTCGTAGGCGGAGAGGACCGCTTGCAGCTCGCTCGCTCGTGCCGGGAGCGCCTCGGGAGAGACCCCGGCATCCCGCAGATCCCGGAGCGTTTGCGCGAGCGCTCTCGCCAGGCTCGGGCGCTGCTGGATTAGTGCGGCGAGGTGCGGGCTCGCATCTGCACAGCGCTGCGCCACACGCGTGAGGGCTGCGTCGTCGAGCCAGCCTGAGATCGTGACCTCCGTCTCCGCCGCGCAGGCCTCGGCGAGCCCGCGGAGAGTCAGAAAGCTCCGACCGAGCACGGCCCCCCCACTCGCGTCGCGGAGCGCGCGCAAGCGCCGCTCCTCCAGCACCCGCGCGGAGGCGCAGACCTCGAGGACCCGCGCTACCGAGCGTCGCTCGCTGTGCGTCAACGAAGCTCGCGAAAGAAGTCCCGGATCTCCCCGACCAGCGCGTTTGGCTCTTCGAGAGCTGCGAAGTGCCCCCCGGACTTCATACGCGTCCAGCGTCGGATGTTGTAGCGTCGCTCCGCCCAGGCGCGCGGCGGCTTCGCCATCTCGCCGGGAAACAGGGCGGCGCCGGTCGGCACTTCGACCCGCTCCGGTCCGGCGCCGAAGCCCCCTGCGTGCATGGTCTCGTAGTAGAGCCGCGTGCTCGAGGTGATCGACTGGGTGACCCAGTAGATCATGACGTTGGTCAGGAGCTCGTCCTTCGTGAAACGGCTCTCCACGTCTCCGCCGCAGTCGCTCCAGGTGCGGAACTTCTCCACGATCCAGCCCGCAAGGCCCGCGGGGGAGTCGTTCAGGCCGTAGCCCAGGGTCTGGGGCTTCGTGCCCTGGATCCGCTGGTAGCCCGTCTCGTCCTGGCGGAACTCGCCAGCCCGGGCCAGGTCCTGGAGCTCGTCGGGAGACAGCCCCGCGGTCGGATCCGCCTCTCCCTCGGGTCGCCCCGCCACCACCATGTTGAGATGGATACCCCGGACGTGCTCCGCGTCGATCAGCGCGAGCCAGGTTGAGACGATCGCCCCCCAGTCCCCGCCCTGGGCCCCGTACGTCCCGTAGCCCAGGGCCTGCATGAGCTTGGCCAGCGTCTCGGCGACAGCGCGGGCGTCGAAGCCGGGCCTGGTCGGTGGGCTCGAGAAGCCGTAGCCGGGCATCGACGGACATACCACGTGAAAGGCGTCCTCGGCGCGCCCGCCGTGCGCGGTGGGATCGGTGAGGGGACCGATGATCTTGTAGAACTCGAAGACCGAGCCCGGCCAGCCGTGCGTGATGACGAGCGGGAGCGCGTCGTGCTGGCTCGACTTGGCGTGCACGAAGTGAACGTCGAGGCCGTCGATCTTCGTTTTGTACTGGGCGTAACGGTTGAGGATCTTCTCCTGCTCGCGCCAATCGAACTCGTGCTGCCAGTAGTCGACGAGCTCGCGCATGTAGTCGAGCTCGGTTCCGTACCCCCAGCCCGCGCCTTCGAGTTGATCGGGAAAGCGCGTGTTTGCGAGTCGGAGCTGCAAGTCTTCTAGCAGTGAGTCTGGAACGTGGACCTCGAACTTCTCCAAAGGGTGCCTCCGCCTCTGCGGCAGCGACGCTCTTCCGGCTGCCCGAGAAGGGTCGCCGAGCGCCGGTCTTCCACGAGACGCCCTATGAGAACACCCGCCTTCGCGTCTCGCAAGTCACGACCCGACAGCGTCGGAAAACCGGTTGACACTGACGGACGCCGGGCGTATTTAGTATGTATCGGTCGGTCGAGGCCGAGGGTACGGAGGAGTGAGGTACTCGCCCCGTCGGCTCGACCAATCCTCGGACGAACGGCCGACCGAGATGTCGAGGGGGCGAGTGTGCGGGTGCTCCGGTGACCCACCGGGGGCGTCAAACACAGCCGGGAGGGCAGAGGGCGCTCTCCGACGCGAGCGACACGACGAGGTGCGTCGTCCACCACGGTGTCGCGGCGACACGAGTCGGTGTTCCTCTGCCACAGTCAGTGTCCTCTGAAGGCCTAGCTGGCTTCCGTGCCGGAAGGTTCCGGGGCTGAGCGTCACCGTCACCCGCAGCCTCTATCTCTCAGCTCTCGAGAACGGTCCTATTCGGACCTCAGGGACAGGTTCTACCGGAAGTCGTGGGAGGACGGGAGCTGGGCGCGCAGGTGGGCGCCGTCCAGGCGCTCGAACCTGCGTGCCCGCACGTGGGCCACGCCGTCCTGGTTCTGGAGCGGACCCTCGATGAGCAGCAGCCCCGCGCCGTGAATCACGGCGCGGTGCTTCTGGAACATATCGGGCACCACGATCGCGTTCGAGTGGCCGGTTTCGTCCTCGAGGGTGATGAAGAGGAAGCCCTTCGCCGTGCCGGGCCGCTGGCGCACGATCACCACACCGGCGGTGCGTACCCATTGCCCATCGGGCGCCTGCCGCAGCTCTCTCGCCGTCAGCACCCCCCGCTTACGGAGCTCCTTGCGGAAGTGCGTCATCAGGTGCGCGCCCGTCGTGAGGCCGGTGCCCCGGTAGTCGGCGACGGTTCGCTCGAAGTCGTTCATCTCTTGCAGGGGGGAGGGTGCGCTGGAGCTGTTCCCCGAGAGCAGCCCCCCCTGGAGAGCGGCGACCTGCCACAAGACCTCGCGGCGGTCGAGCCCGAGTGCCGCACAGGCGCCGACTTCGGCCAGCCGTTCGAGCTCGTCGCGCTGCAGTTCGGCGCGCTGGGAGAGGTCGGCGACCGAGCAGAAGGGCGACTCCGCCGCGATGTGGAGCCCCGCCTCCTCGCGCAGACCGTCGACGTAGCGAAGGCCGAGGCGCACGGCGCCATCTGTGGTCATGTGGCACAGCCAGTCGCTCGACTGCACGTCAACTGGAAGCACGCGCACTCCGTGGCGTTGGGCGTCCTTGACCAGAGTTGCGGGGCTGTAGAAGCCGAGGGGGTAGTTATTGAGCATGGCGCAGAGAAAGCAGCTCGGATGGTGTGCGTGGATGTAGGCGGAGGCATAGGCCAGCAGCGCGAAGCTCGCGGCATGGCTCTCCGGGAATCCGTAGAGCGCGAACGAGCCGATCTGCTTCACGATCTGTTCCTGCACCGCTCCCTCAATGCCGTGCTCGCTCATGCCCTGGCGCAGTCGCGCCAGGATCGAGTTCATGCGCTCTACGGAGCGTTTGAAGCCCATGGCGCGGCGCAGCTCCGCCGCTTCGCCGCCGCTGAAGCCGGCGATCGTCATCGCCATCCGCAGCAGCTGTTCCTGGAACAGGGGAACACCGAGGGTGCGTTCGAGTATGGGGGAGAGGTCGGGGTGGGCGTAAGTCACGTCTTCGCGCCCCGCACGGCGCTTGAGGTAGGGACGGACCATGTCGCCCGTGATCGGGCCGGGGCGGATGATGGCGACCGAGACGACGAGGTCATAGAAGCAGGCGGGCTGCAGACGCGGAAGCGTCGCCATCTGCGCGCGGCTCTCCACCTGAAAGACGCCCACGGTGTCCGCCTTCTGCAGCATGGCGTAGGTCTCGGAATCGTCGGGAGGAATGCGCGCCAGGTCGAGGTCGACGCCGTCGTGGACGCGGATTAGCGGGAGCACTTCTTCCAGCACCGCCATCATGCCGAGGCCGAGCAGGTCGATCTTGATGATGCCGAGATCCGCGCAGTCCTCCTTGTCCCACTGCACTACGGTCCGCCCCGGCATGCGCGCGGGCTCGAGCGGAACCACTTCGTCCAGGCGTCCCTTCGAGATCACCATGCCACCCGAGTGCTGGCCGAGGTGGCGCGGCAGGTGCTGGATCTCTGCGACCAGGCGCACGAGCTGGCGGATGCGCGGGGCCTCCGGGTTCAGGCCGCCGTTCTCGAGCTGCTCCTCCAGCGCGTCGTGGTGGTCGATGTACTCGTGGCGCGAGACCAGCTTGGCCAGGCGGTCGATCTGCTCGGGCGCCAGGCTCAGGACCTTGCCCATCTCACGCACGGCGCTCTTCGGCCGGTAGGTGATCACGTTCGCGGTCATGCCCGCGCCATGTGGCCCGTACCGCTCGTAGGTGTACTGCAAGATCTCCTCGCGCCGGTCACCTGAGGGCAGATCGATATCGATGTCGGGCCACTCGCCGCGCTCTTCGGAGAGGAAGCGCTCGAAGAGCAGCTTGTAGCGCACGGGGTCGACGGCTGTGATGCCGAGCGCGTAGCACACCAGGCTGTTGGCCGCGGAGCCACGGCCCTGACACAGGATCCCGCGCGCCCGGCACTCGCGCACGATGTCCCAGACGATCAGGAAGTAGCCCTCGAGCTCGAGCCGCCCGATGATCTCGAGCTCGTGCTCCATCTGCACGCGCACGTCTGCGGGGATCTTGCCTGCGTAGCGCTCGCGCGCGCCTCGTTCGGAGAGCTGGCGGAGTACACCGGGGAGTGTTTCTCCTGGGCTCAGGGGAAAATCAGGAAAGTGGTAGCCGAGGTTCTCGAGCGTGAACTCGCAGCGCTCGGCCACGCGCAGCGAGTTCGTGAGCGCCTGGGGCAAGTCGTGGAACCGGCGCGCGAGCTCGGACGCTGGGAGCAGGTGGCGCTCGGCGTTGGGGAGCAGCAGGCGGCCAGCACGGTCGAGCTCGGTCTTGTGCTTGAGACAGGTGAGCGCATCGAGCAGGCGCTTGCCGCTGGGCCGCGCGTGGCGCACGTCTCCCGTGGCGAGGGGGGCGATCCCTGTCGCGAGCAGGGCCCGATTGTGCCGTTCCTGGTCGGGATCGCGGTGGCGCCGGAGCTCCCCGAAGGCGTCCGGACCGAACACGTCGCGCAGCTGCCGGGCGAGGGCCGGCTCGCGCACGATCGCGACCAGCCCCTCCCGGTGCTCACGCAGAGCGTCCCAGCTGACGCGGCTGTGGGGCTTCTCGTAGTCGCGGTGGCCCAGCGTGAGCAGGCGCGAGAGGTTGCGGTAGCCCTGGCGGTCCTTCACGAGCAGGGTCACGCGTCCACCCGCCGGGGGCGTGCCTGTCTTGCGGGACCCGGCCCGCGGGCGGTCGCGGGCCACCCGCCTACGCTCGGCTTCGCCTCGCTGCGCGCGCCGCTCACGCGGCGCTTGCTGGTTGGCCTGCAGTGTTACGCGCGCACCGACGATGGCGCGCAGGCCGTGCTTTTTCGCGGCGCTGTGAAAGCGTGGGATCCCGTAGAGACCGTCGACGTCGCTGAGCGCGAGCGTTCCGTGCCCGAGCTCTGCCGCGCGTTGCACCAGGTCTTCGGGAAGCGAGCTTCCCTCGAGAAAGCTGAACGCGCTGCGCATTCCGAGCTCTATGTATGTCCTAGTCGTAGATGCCATCAATGAACCAACTCTCGTCTTCCATGTTCCGATAGAGGCGGTAGACGCCGCCATCCGACAGCTCCACGTCGTAGTAATCGCGGGCGAAGCGGCTCTCTCCCCACCACTCCCCGAAGAGTCGCCAGGGGCCCGCGCACTGGAGAACGTGTCTTGCGGGTCCCGGCCCGCCTTGTGGGTGGTGCGCGGGCGGCCGCTCGCCACCCACCTCCGCTCGCCTCCGGCTCGCTGCGCGCGCTGCTTCCGCAGCGCTTGCGGGGGAGGCGGTACATTCGATCGGCATGACCTGCTCGGGTCGCTCTTTGCCTAGGACCCGCACCGCTCGTGGTGGCCGCAGGGATCGAAACGCAAGGGTGGCGCTGCCAAGCGGGTCCGCATCACAGAGGATGGAGGCGTCGCCTCTGACAGAAGCTTTTCGTTCGAGCACGAAGCTCTCGATGCGCGCCGCGTCGAGCTGGTGGGTGTCGCGCACGCCGGGGGCGCCGATCTGCCCCTGTCCGCACAGTGCCTCGAGGCGGGCGACGGTCAGGGCGAGCTCGGCCGGCGCTGGAAGTGGGGGCAGAAAGAAGTCGAGCTGGACCGCCTCCAGGTCGCCGGGGGACGCGATCGCGCGAACGCGTTCTACCGGCTCCGGTGGGGGGTCCTGCTCGAGCACGAGCCGCGTGAGCGAGACGAGCACTGGAACTTCGAGCGTCGGCGCGGCCAGCTCCAGATCGCGCGCATGAGTCTGACCGCTCTCGAGCACGAGCTCGAGCCGCAGCTTGCGGACCGCCAGCCCGCGCACCCGCAGCCTGCGCGTCAGGCGATCCAGCACCCCGCGCAGCAGGAACCCCAGCCCTTCGAGGTTGTCGATCCCGAACTCGGACTCGGTGCCCTCCTCGAAGCGCAGCATGACGGGCGTGGGACGGAACGGCTGGAGATCCTCCCCGCACGCGCGCCGGGCGAGCTTTACGCCTTCCTCGCCGAGCCGTGCTCCGAGAGGTCCCCGGGGCAGCTGCGCGAGCTCCCCGAGGGTGCGCACGCCCCAGCGCCAGAGCCGGTCGACCTCCAGCTCGGGTGGATCGAGCAGGTCGAGCGGCAGCGGGTTCAGGAAGGCGACTACCTCCTCACGCTTCACGATCCTTCCACCTCCGCGGTGTCGCGCGGCCAGCTCCGCCACCGTTCGCGTCGGTCCGATTCCGAGCCGCACCTGCTCGAGACCCACGTCGGCGAGCCGCGCCTCGAGAGCGGTCAGCAGGCCACGCTCCGTCGGGAACAGCGCCTCCGTCCCGTCGAGATCGAGAAACGCCACCCCCCCGCGCGCCTGATCCACCCGCGGAGTGACCGACCTCGCCACGTCTAGTAGCGCCTGCTCCGCGGAGCGAATGCCCTCCAAAGAGAGCGTGCACACTTGCAGGTCCGGCTCCACGGCCTTCGCCTGGGTCACTGTCATCCCACGCATCCAGCCCGCCACAATCGGCGGGCTCTGGGTCCGGCCCCGCGGCTGCGCCTCGATGATCGCCAGCGGCTTGCCCTGCAGCTCTGGATCCCCCCGCAAGGCCGCCGCGAGCGGCAAATCCGGTATGTGCAAGCACGCGACCCGTTCCATCTGACCTGACTCTTGCTTCCGAGAGGAAACTCTTGCTTCCGAGGGGAAACTCGTATTTTCGCTATATTTTCGCCTCCGAGTCAAGCGGTCGCTGCAGCTCGCCGCTAGAGCAGCTATGACGCAATTCTCAGGACGCCAGCTGTTCGGGAGCGCTGCGGTAGTGGGGATCTCGGTGATCGCCGGGAGCGTGGTGGTCGCGCAGTCTCTTTCCAAGGTGAGCTATCAGCTCGATCGCTCCGCGCTGCGCCTCGATGAGATCCGCTCGGTCGTGGCGGAGGCCAAGCAGGCCCTCGAAAAGCCACGAACAGCGGCTCAGGTGGCTCGAAGGCCACAGAATCCGGATCCCACTCGTCGCTTCAGCGTCAAGACCGCCGGCGCGCCCAGCATCGGCCCGGAGACAGCTGCGGTCACCGTCGTCGGGTTCTCCGACTTTCAATGACCCTTCTGCAAGAGGGTCGGTCCGACCCTCAAGCAGATCGAGAGGGAATACGGCGATCAGGTCCGCATCGTCTTCAAGCACCAGCCGCTCAGCATCCATCCGAAAGCCCCTGCCGCACACGCCGCTGCTGAGGCCGCCTTCCGCCAGGGCAAATTCTGGGAGATGCACGACAAGATCTTCCAGTACCAGCGAGAGATGAGCCCTGCCAAGTACGTGCAGTACGCGAACGAGCTCGGCCTCGACATGGAGCGCTTCAACAAGGACCGCGCTTCTGCCGAGGTCAAGAAGCGCATCGATGAGGACGTGAATGAAGCCGCCAGGCTCGGCTCTAACGGAACGCCCGCCTTTTACGTGAACGGTCGGTACGTGCGCGGCGCGAAGCCCTTCGAGGCTTTCAAACAGATCATCGACGCGGAGCTCGCTGCCGTGAATAAGAGCTGAGGTCGCGGACCTGGCCCTGCCGTGTGTACCCTGCGTTTTGGAATGGGAGGCAGGAGCGACACACGAGAACCGCTGGTTCTGCTGGCGATCTGCGCGGCCGCCCTCGTGGTGTCGGGCATCGAGCCGTACGATCGAGCGACGTGGATCCTGGAGGTTGGTCCCGTGCTGGTGGGCATACCCATCCTCGCGGCCACCGTCCGCCGCTTTCCCCTGACACCCCTGCTGTATCGCCTGCTCCTGATCCACGCGCTCATCCTGATCCTTGGCGGGCACTACACGTATGCCAACGTGCCACTCGGCTTCTGGGTGCAGGATGTCCTCGAGCTCGGACGCAACCACTACGATCGTCTGGGTCATCTGGCACAGGGCTTCGTGCCCGCCATCCTGGCGCGCGAGATCCTGCTGCGCCGTTCGCCACTCCGGCCCGGCAAGTGGCTGTTCGTCCTGGTCGTGAGCGTGTGCCTCGCCTTCAGCGCGTTCTATGAGCTGATCGAGTGGTGGGTCGCGCTCGTCGTCGGCGGGGCTGCCGAGTCGTTTCTCGCTACGCAAGGAGATGTATGGGACACGCAGTGGGACATGTTTCTCGCGCTGATCGGGGCGAGCACGTCGCTGCTCCTGCTCGGCTCCGCACACGACCGGGCGCTCGCGGCACTGGAGTGCCGCACATGACGTCGTTCTCTTGCCCAGCCCGAGGCGAGTAGAGGCGCTCATCGAGCGGTACAATCGCCGCTGAGTCTCAGGGATGGATCTAAACCGCTTGGAAGACAGGCTGGCTGCGCTCTGCGCAGAGCGCACCGGCCACGAGGATCAGCAATCTGGCCTGCTGGTGTGCAGAGAAGCACTGTCCGCAGCGGCGAGGGGAAACTACGGTGTGGGAGCACTTCTGATCGATCCCGCTGGAGTCGTGATCGAGCGAGGTCAGAACGAGGCCTTCCATCCGAGCTTCCGGAGTGATCGCCACGCCGAGATGGTTGTGATGAACGCCTTCGAGGCGGGTTGCCCGGTAGTCGACAACATGCGGGGCTTCACGCTCGTCTCCTCGCTCGAGCCCTGCCCCATGTGCATCGCACGGCTGCTGATCACCGGCGTGGAGACCGTGAAATTTCTCGCTCTGGATGAGCTGGGGGGAATGACGACACATCTGCACCAACTCCCGACCGCCTGGGAACGTCTCGGCGAGCGCGTGGAGTTCGCCCTTGCGGACGTATCCGACGAGCTGCGGCAGTTTGCCCTGGACGTATTCCTTCTCAACCTGGAACAGCTGCGGAACAAGCTCTATTCGCGCTAGACGACCCTACACCGCGTAGCTGAGAAGCGCGCGGGTGCTTGGGCGTATACTCTCGGCGCACCATCCAGAGGGCGACATGGACTTCACGTTCAGCGCGGAGGAGGAGGCCTATCGGGCCGAGGTACGGGCTTGGCTCGCGGAGAACAAGCCCGACTGGTCCCGGTCAGACCGAGAGGAGGAGGCCGATTTCGAGCGGCACCGGGCCTGGCACCAGAAGCTCTATGACGCGGGCTACGTCGGTGCGTCCTGGCCAGTGGAGTACGGCGGGCAGGGGCGCACGCAGGTCGAGAACGCGATCCTGCAGGAAGAGCTCGTGAAGAGCGGCGCGCCCGGCACCGTGAACGGGCTCGGCATCGGTCTCTGCGGACCCGCTCTCATCCATCACGGCACGGACGCGCAGCGCAAGCGCTTTCTTCGCCCGATGCTGCGAGCTGAGGAGATGTGGTGTCAAGGCTACTCGGAGCCGGGTGCGGGCTCGGACCTCGCCAACGTCCAGACGCGCGCGGAGCTCGTGGGTGACCACTACGTGGTGAACGGTCAAAAGATCTGGACCTCGGGGGCTCACCTGGCGGACTGGAACTTCTGTCTCGTGCGCACGGACCCGGACGCGGAGAAGCACGGGGGCATCGGCTTTCTGCTGATCGACATGGACGACCCCGGTGTCGAGGTGCAGCCGATCGTTCAGATCAACCGCGCTACCGGCTTCTCGCAGGTCTTCTACACGAACGTCGAGGTGCCGGCAGAGAACATGGTCGGAAAGCCGACCGAGGGTTGGAGAGTGTCTAACACCGTTCTCGGTTACGAGCGGGGAGCGGGCCTTCTCTCGCAGTCCGCGGGTTTCGGCCGCCAGCTCGGCGATCTGATCGAGCTGTCGCGCAGCGAACGAGCCGGTGGTGCTTCGAAGGACCCGAACGTGCGGCAGGAGCTGGCGCAGCTCGCGATCGACGTGGAGATCCTGCGCTTGAACGGAATGCGCCAGCTTACCCGACTCGCGCAGGGGGAGTCGCACGGTCCGGAGTCCAGCATCTCGAAGATCTACTGGTCCGAGCTCGATCAGCGCCTCGCGCGCACGGCCAACAGCATGTTGGGGCCGTACGGCCAGCTCGAGCACAAGACGCCCCCTGGCGCCCGAGGACGGCCGCTGGAGCTACCGCGAGCTCTCGTCGCGGGCTGGCTCGATCTACTCCGGGACGAACCAGATCCAACGCAACATCATTTCGGAGCGCGTGCTGGGGTTGCCTCGGCGCTAGAGGCCTTCGATGGCCATCGAACGCGCATTCAACCGCACGTCTGAGTACTACGACGCGTGGATGAAGCAGGCTCTGCCGCGTTACGAGGAGCTGTTCTCCACGGCGGTCGAGCTCATCGCCTTTCCCCCGCAGGCCGAGCTCAGGGTCCTGGATCTCGGCGCGGGAACCGGGCTTTTCTCCGAGCGGGTGCTGCAGAAGTTCCCGCGTGCGAGCTTCGTGCTCTACGACGTGGCCGAGGAGCTGCTAGAGCTCGCGCGGAGCCGGTTCGCGCAGCATGCGCAACGCTTCGAGTTCGTGCTCGACGACTATCTGAACTTGCGCGCGAGCGACGCGTTCGACCTGGTCATCTCGAGCCTGTCGATCCACCACCTGGAGCACGCGGGAAAGCGCGACCTGTTTGCCCGCATCCACGGCGCGCTCACGCCGGCGGGTGTTTTCATCAACGTGGATCAGATCAGGGCGGAGACGGAGTCGCTTCGGGAGCTCTACTGGTCGGACTGGCTCGAGAAGGTGCGGCAGAGTGGGGCGGAGGAGGATCGCATCCAGGAGAGTGTCGAGCGCCGCAGGCAGTACGACAGGGATGCCTCGCTCTCCGAGCAGCTGGAGTGGCTCAAGAGTGCGGGATTCGCGGACGTAGACTGCGTGTACAAGAGCTACTTCGTCGGGGTGTTCCTGGCGGCGAAACGCTGAGGGGGCGGAGCGATAATGATAGATGCCGGAGGCAAGCGAACTCTTGGCGTCATCTCCGACACGCACGGCCTGGTCCGTCCGGAGGCGGTTGCAGCCTTGCGAGGCTGCGATCTCCTCATCCACGCCGGGGACGTCGGCAAAGCCGATGTGCTGCGCGAGCGGCGCGAGCTCGCGCCGCTCGTAGCGGTGCGAGGCAACGTGGACACGGGGACCTGGGCCGAGGCGCTACCGACCACCGAGGTTGTCGAGGTCGATGAGCAGCTCGTGTACGTGCTCCACGATCTCGGCCGCCTGGATCTCGATCCCGTAGCGGCGGGCTTCCGGGTGGTGATCAGCGGCCACTCCCACCAGCCGGCCGTAGCGGAACGCGACGGCGTGCTCTACCTGAATCCCGGCAGCGCGGGCCCGCGGCGCTTCGATCTGCCGATCTGCCTGGCGCGCCTCGAGCTCGACGGCGACGAGGCCAGCGCGGAGCTCGTCGAGCTCATCCCCTGATGTGAGACGGGAGCCCGGGACATACGCGGGCGGGTTCTGTAGAGCCTGGTCGGGAGCGCGGAAGGACCCGGGCAGCTAGTCTCGGCGGGTGACCAAGCCAAGCCCGGGAATCTGGGCTGGCGGTCGTGGATCGACCAGCAGATTGAGGAGGCGCGCGCCAAGGGCGCCTTCGACAACCTGCCGCGAGAGGGGCGACGACTCGAGGACCTGGACGAGGTGGCGGATCCGGGCTGGTGGGCAAAGAAGCTTGTCCAGCGCGAGCAAGTGTCAGTCCTGCCTCCGGCACTGGAGATTCGGCGCGAGATCGAGCGCTGCCTCGAGGGGCTCTGGAGCGTGCACGACGAAACGCAGGTGGGTCCGCTCGACGAGGAGGCGATCGTGGAGCGCTGGTGCGCCCACCGCGAAGAACCGCAGCCGTGAAGACGCATGTCGGCGGTTGCCACTGCGGGCTGGTGCGCTTCGAGGTGACGGCGCCGTTGGAGGTCCAGGTGTCCGAGTGCAACTGCTCGATCTGCAGCTGCGTCGGCTACCAGCACCTGATCGTGCCGCGCTCGCGCTTCTCGCTGCTTCAGGGGACGGAGAGCCTGTCGACCTACACGTTCAACACGGAGGTCGCGAAGCACTTCTTCTGCAAGGTGTGCGGTGTCAAGTCCTTCTACGTACCGCGCTCGCACCCGGAGCAGTACAGCGTCAACTTCCGCTGTCTCGAGCGCGAGTCGTTCTCGCATGTCAGTGTGGTGCCGTTTGACGGACGCAACTGGGAAGAGGCCAGGGCGAGGGAGGCGGAGCTCGAGAGCTAGGACATGCTCTTGGCGTATGTCCCCATGTCGAAGTAGTCGCGCCAGATCTTGATCTTCCCGTTCTCCAGCTCGAAGATGCCGACGCAGGGAAGATCCACGCTCTTGTCGCCCGCTCTCGTCCGGTCCACGCGCTCGGCCACCACCAGATCTCCGGCGGCGACGACGTTCACGATCTCCCAGTCGGTCTCCGTCCAGGCTGCCGTGAAGCCGGCGATCATCTTCTCGACGTTCTCGCGCCCGCCAACCGGTTGGGCCGGCATGTTGTAGTACACCCCGTCCTCGGCGAAATACGAGGCCAGCTCGGCCGGGTCCAGTCGTGACCCCGCCTCGATGAAGCTCCTGATGATGCTCTCATTGTCCGCCATCAGATGATCCCACCTAGTACTTGAAGCCGAGTCTAGCTTCCCGGGTAGACTTACGTCGAACGAGGAGAGGGAGGGGGCTGCGTGCAGCTCGACGCCAAGACGATCCTGTTGATTGTGCAGTTCGCCCTGGCCTGGCTCGTCGGCTACTGGACTCCTCGGAGCCGCATGCACTGGCTGTGATCGTGCTAGCCTGCTCTGGAACGCACGGCGGACGGGGACAGAAGGTGGCGGAGAGTGAAGTGACACTCGATCGGACACAGATCATGAACGCGTTGCGGGGCCTCGGTAGGGGGGAGACCGATCTCGACAGCCTGCCCTCTCCCGTCATCGACATGCTCACCAAGATGATGAAGATGTCGAAGGAGCAGATCGCGGAGAAGTACCGGAAGCGGCTCGAGCGAGAGCTGAGCTCACCGAAGCCGGGGACGATCGCGCCAGATTTCGAGCTGGAGCTGCTCTCGCGAGCGGGTAAGCGGACCGGCGTGCGGCGACGTCTCTCCGACTACGGTGGCACTCCCGTCGCGCTGATTTTCGGGTCCTACACATGACCTCCCTTCCGGGATCAGGCGGTCCGCCTGAACGAGATCTTTGCTGCGTACTCCGAAGAGCTACAGTTCTTCTGTGTCTACATCCGTGAGGCCCACCCGGAAGACGAGTGGCAGGCTCCCGTCAATCACGCGGACGGCGTTGTATTCATGCAGCCGACGACCACCGACGAGCGCTCTGCGGTGGCCGAGGCCTGCGTCCTCGGCCTGAACCTGGCCATGCCCACGCTGCTCGACGATGTCGACGATGCGGTTGACCTGGCCTACGCTGCGCTGCCCGAGCGACTCTACGTAGTCGATCGAGAAGGCGTGGTCACGCATCAGGCCGCCCCCGGCCCGTTCGGCTTCGACGTCGACGCCTGGGAGAAAGGCATTCAGGAGGTGATCAGCTCATGAGCGATCCAGTACGAGGCTCCTGCTTCTGCGGCGTCGAGCCTCTCTAGGAGCGACGATGTCACTGGCGATGACGGTGGCGGAGCGCGAGGCTTTTCTGGCCGACGTGCACGTAGGGATTATCAGCGTTCCCGAGGCCGACAGGGGCACGCTCGCGGTTCCCATCTGGTACGACTACGAGCCCGGCGGTGAGGTCTGGGTGATCACCGGCAGGGAGTCGCGTAAGGGCAAGCTCATCTCTGGTGGTACTCGCCTCAGCCTGTGCGCGCAGACCGAGCTGGCCCCGTACAAGTACGTGAGCGTCGAGGGCCCGGTCGTAGGGATCGAGCCGACCGACTTGGAGAAGCACATGCGTCCCATGGCCCGGCGTTACCTCGGCGTCCTCGGCGGCGATCAGTACGTAGACGCGACCTCCGCGGATCGCGACGGCTCCAGCATCGTTGTCCGCATGCGGCCCGAGCGCTGGCTCACGGTGGACTACGGCAAGCGCTAGCAAGCGGCGGAGGCGGGTGGTTAGAAGCCGTCCGGGCAGTAGGGTCGGTACTCCGTCGCGAACAGGCGATCGGCCAGCTTGAGCGCGCTCGGGTCCCGCGAGTTGAGCAGGTCGCAGCGGGCCAGGTCCGTTGCGGACGTGTGGCCCGAGATGAGCGAGGCCAGGGTCCGCGGCGACAGGGTCAGGTCCGGCACGCGTTCCGTGCGCGTGACCTCGGTGGTCTGGCCGTCCGTTTCGAGGCGATAGATCCCGTTATTCCACTTGCACATGTCGTCGCTGTGGACCTCGAGCGTGATCGCCCCGCGGTCACCGTAGGGGCGCTGCGGCAGCGCGCGCTCGACGTCTACGACGCGCAGCCAGACTCCGTCTCCCGTGCGTCGCCGCAGCTGGCGTGGCTCGAGCAAGAGCTGTGGAGAGGGGTCGTCGTCGGCGATCGGCTCCATCACGATCTTCTGAACCAGGTCGTGCGAGCGAAAGAACGCCCAGAGCCCGCGCCGGGCCTCCATGTCGAGCGGGATGAAGTCACGCACGTGCATGAGCTGGTTGGGACCGGGTTCGTGCAGCTCCTGCGGTTTCGTCGAGTAGACGGCGTAGCCGCGCGGCTCACCCGACTCGTCGCTATAGATCGCGAAGTAGACGCGCTGGTTGTCTGACTCGCGCAGGATGCGGGCCTGCCAAAGAGCCTGAGGACGGTGCAGCATCAGGTTGCGGGGCGCTGAGTACTCCTTGTAGAGCCGTTTCATCACTGGCAGAGCCTGCTCCCCGCTCGCGAGCTGGACGCTGCCTCGCACCCGGGTTTCCATCTCGAACGCGGCGTGGCGCGGGTCGAACTCATAGACGACCGACGTGGTCGCCAGGCCGTAGCCGAAACGCTGATAGATCGCGCCCGCGCTGGCCCAGAGGATGGCCAGGCTCTGCTCACGCTCGCGCTGCTCCAGGTAGCCCTGCGCGATGATCCGGCGCAGTAGACCCTGCCGCCGATAGCCGGGATTCGTCCCGACCATGGTGATTCCCGCGGCTGCTGCGGCCGCGCCGTTGAAGCGGAGCTGGAAAGGGAAGGCACCGGAGGTTGCGGCCAGTCGACCGTCGACGAAGGCGCAGGTCGTCCACTCCGGAATCAGCGATGCCTCCTGCGCCGGATCCGCCCCGTTGTCCGCGAACACGTAGGCGACGAGGCGGCTGAACTCCTCCATCTCCTCCGCGCGCACCGCCCTGATCTCGACGCCCATCCCGGCTCCTGTCTGGCCTTGCGGGTCCACGCGCGCGAGCGGTCGCGCGCGCCCGCTCTTCGCTCAGGCCCGGGGGCCTTCGCTGCGCCCAACGCTCGCGCGACGCTTGCGGCAGCAGGCTAGCAGACCGCGGTGGGTCACAGCATCCCAGACGAGGTGGCCGGTGGGATGCCGCGGGAACGCTGCACCACACCGAGAAAAAGCGCCGCGGACCTGCCCTGCGAGCGCGCGTGGACGGGATCGTCCGGCATCCGCCTTGCACTGATGCACGGCCAGGCACGAAGGGGAGGAACATGGCCAGACGAGGACTGAGACGCCTCGCATGGATCGGCGCCGGGGTGGCCGGCGGCATGCGGCTGCTCGGGTTGGGTGTTCATGGGGCTGACGGCGGACCTTCAGCCTGACGAGGGCGATTCGAACGCCACTTATAGCTCGGGGCGCGTCGAGCTCGGCGACCTGAGCGAGACGGTCGTCGCTTCCGGGACGATGGAGCCGCTCGTACGGGTGTCTGTGATCTCGGAGGTGTCGGGGATCATCGAGCGGGTACACGTGGAGGCCGGAGATCGGGTCACACAGGGTCGTCGGGTCATCGAACAGGTCGCGGGCTGCTTCCCAGCCGAGCACGGCCACCGGCCTCCTGCGCTCGACGTCCGTGGCGCTGAAGAAGCGGCGTGGGCAGCACGCTCCGCATCAATGGAGAGGCCTTCGAGCTGATCGGCATATTCGACGAGAAGAGCCGTCGGCAGTACGTAAACACGAACCGTCCCGACAATCAGCTGCTCGTGGTCCCGACCACGGCCGCGGATGCGCGCCTCGGCTTCGAGGAAGACCAGATCTCCGTCCTCATGGGCTACCCGCGGGCAGGTGTGGAAGCGGAGCGCGTGTTCAAGGTCGTAGTCGCGAGTCTCGGGAAGCGGCGCGGGTTCCACGCCGAGGACACGGACGCCGGGCGTCACTTCGACATGACCCAGACGACCCGATTGCTCGACCTGATGCACGCGGCGTTCACACTGTTCATCGGGCTCGCGGGAACTGTGACGCTGCTCGTCGGAGGTGTCGGGCTAGGCGCCTGTGCCGGCCTCACGCACCTGGCGCCTGCCGAGATGTTTCCGGTTCCGATCGTCTCCGGCAGCGCGGTCGTCATCACGTTCGTCGCGCTCGTGGGGTAGCGGTGGTGTGCGCGCTCGTGCCCGCGCTGCGCGTGCGGCGCATGGACATTTCGGTGGCTCTGCGCGCGAGGATCTAGGACCTTCCTGTACCCTGGTCGAGGGGAGGGAAGAGCGAGTGCTGCGAGGACCGCACAAGGCCGTGCTGTTCGACCTGGACGGAGTCCTAATCGACTCCTACGAGGTTTGGTTCCGCCTCCTGAACGCCGCCAGTCTGGAGTATCGCGTAGCCCCGATCTCTCGCGAAACGTTTCGCGCTTGCTGGGGACAGGGGATCCAGGCCGACATCAAGCTGTTCTTCCGGGAGCAGCGCGTCCGGGAGCTCGAGGGGTTCTACGACGACCACTTCATGGACTTCGCGCAGCACCTCACGGTGAACCCGGATTCGAGGGGCGTCTTCGACTGGCTCGAGCGGCGGGGGATCCCGAGCGCCGTGATCACGAACACGCCGGCTGGGCTGGCGGGGCGCATTCTGGAGCACGCGGCGCTTGCGCCTGGGGCTCTCGTCGGAGGGACCGACGTGCAGGAGGCGAAGCCGGCGCCGGACATGGTGCTCCGGGGCTGTGAGCTGCTGGGGGTCCGCCCCTCGGAGGCCGTCGTCGTCGGTGATTCGGACTTCGATCGGGATGCGGCTCGCGCAGCCGGGGTGCCGTTTGCGGGCTTCGGGATCGAGGGCGACGTCGAGCTCGAGCGCCTGACTGACCTGATCGCGTACCTTACGTCGAGCCAATCCTTGACAGGGTTCTCGGAGGCCGATTAGCTAGGCGGTGTGCGGGCTCAATTGCGCGCGGAGAGGGAGGGCCTCATGGAGAAGGCGACGTTCGCGGCGGGCTGCTTCTGGAGCCCGGAGATGACGTTCCGAAAGGTCCAGGGCGTGACGGATGTCTGTGTCGGATACATCGGGGGAACCCTCGAGAACCCGACCTACCAGGACGTGTGCTATCGGGACAGCGGTCACGCAGAGGCGGTCGAGATCGAGTTCGATCCCGACCGGATCTCCTACGACGAGCTCCTCGAGGTCTTCTGGAGCTGCCACGATCCCACTACACTGAACCGTCAGGGCCCCGACGTCGGGAGACAGTATCGGTCCGCCGTGTTTTTCCACTCACCGGAGCAGGAGGCGGCGGCTCTCGAGTCGAAGGCGAAGCTCGACGCTTCGGGTCGGTCCCGGAACCCCATCGTGACGGAGATTCTGCCCGCGTCCACCTTCTATCGGGCGGAGGAGTATCACCAGCGCTACCTGGAGAAGCGCGGGCTGCTCTAGCATGCACGACTTTCGGCAGCTCGAGGCCAGCGCGAACGCGGACAGCGAGTTCCGGCTGGCCGCCCGCTTCTGGAGCACGCAGATCGCGCTTCGTGACGGGTCCGCCGCGCAGCTCGTCAGGATCGAGGACGGTTGCGTCGTGGAGGTGAGACCGTGTGAGCAAGACACCCCGTGCGACGTGTCAATCTCCGCCTCGCGCGAGGAATGGGAGCGCTTTCTCGAGCCCATCCCCAGACCTTTCTACCAGGACCTGTGGGGCGCCTGGACCCGTCACGGCTTTGAACTCGAAGGCGACCTGGACTCGCTCTACCCGTACTACCCCGCGCTGCGGCGCCTCTTCGACCTGGTGCGCTCCGATGGCTGAGTCCACCCCGCGCTTCGACCGGGCGATTGGCCGCTACGTCCATCTCGAGATCCAGGGGCGGGAGTACCGGATCTACTTCGAGGAGGCCGGCCAGGGCATCCCCCTGTTGCTGCAGCACACGGCGGGTGCTGATGGTCGCCAGTGGAGGCACCTGCTCGAGGAGCCGCGCATCGCGGACCGTTACCGGCTGATTGCGTATGACCTGCCGTACCACGGGAAGTCCCTGCCGCCCGAGGGGGTTCCGTGGTGGGGCGAGGAGTACCGACTCACGCGCGACTTCCTGATGCGCGTTCCCGTGACGCTCGGACGGGCACTGGAGCTGGAGCGGCCCGTCTACATGGGAAGCTCCATAGGCGGGCACCTGGCCCTCGATCTCGCGCTCGACTTCCCGGCCGAGTTCCGGGCAGTGATCGGGCTCGAAGCCGGGCTCTCGACACCGGGCGGTTTCACCGACATCTGGTCGCACCCGCGGGTGTCGAACGCCTTCAAGGCGAGCGTCATGTACGGACTGATGTCTCCCACTAGTCCCGAGGCCCGCCGACGGGAGACGGCCTGGATCTACAGCCAGGGGGCGCCGCCCGTCTTCAAGGGTGACCTCTACTACTACTCCGTCGACCACGATCTCGAAGAGGACGCGGAACGGATCGACACCTCGAAGGTTCCCGTCTACATCCTCACCGGCGAGTACGATTGGTCTGCGACGCCGGAGATGAGCGCGGAGGCGGCGAGCCGTATCAAGGGAGCGAGCTATCGGACGATGGAGGGGCTGGGTCACTTCCCGATGAGTGAGGATCCAGAGCGCTTCCTCGAGTTCATTACTCCGGTACTCGACGAGATTTCGGAGCGCAGCGCGCGCTAGCAGGCTGCTGAAAAACTCCTCATCGAAGGGTACCTTTGAGGGAAGCCCCAAGGGGGAGATGTGAGAGGACCGCAGACGCTCCAGGGTGGGATCTTCAGCTACGTATCGCTGGAGTCCCGGATTCCCGAGGACCATCCGCTTCGAGCGATCCGGCGACTGGTGGACGCGGCGCTGGAGCAGCTGTCGCGACGCTTCGATGGTATCTACGCCAAAGGGGTCGGCCGACCGTCGGTCCCGCCGGAGCAGCTGTTGCGGGCGCTGCTGTTGCAGGTGCTGTACACGATCCGGAGCGAGCGCCAGCTGATCGAGCAGATCGACTACAACCTGCTCTACCGCTGGTTCGTGGGCCTGGAGCTGGACGATGAGGTGTTCAGCGCGACGGTGTTCACCAAGAATCGGGAACGGCTGCTGAAGGGCGAGATCGCTCAGCATTTCTTCGAGGCGGTGCTGGCGCAGGCGGAGTCGGAGGGGTTGGTGTCATCGGAGCACTTCACGGTGGACGGGACGCTGATCGAGGCGTGGGCGAGCCAGAAGAGCTTCGTGCGCAAGGACGAGAAGCGCAGGGACGATGACGACCCGGGCAACCCGACGGTCAACTTCCGGGGCGAGAAGCGGAGCAACCAGACGCATGCGTCGAGGACGGATCCGGACGCCCGACTGGCGGGGATGAGGGGCCAGGGCGCGCGGCTCGCGTATCAGGGACACGTCGTGACGGAGAACCGCAACGGCCTGGTGGTGGCGGCGAAGCTCACTCAGGCGTCGGGGTATGCGGAGCGCGAAGCGGCTCTCGAGATGGTGCTGGGTCTGGGGGGCGCTCGCCGGATCACCCTGGCTGGAGACAAGGGCTACGACGCCAAGAGCTTTGTGCAGGCGCTTCGGGCCTGGAGCGTTACCCCGCACGTGGCACAGAACACGACGAACCGCCGAAGCGCGATCGATCGAAGGACCACAGGACACCCGGGCTACGAGGTGAGCCAGCGCTTCCGCAAACGGGTGGAGGAGGTGTTTGGCTGGATGAAGACGGTGGGCTTGATGCGCAAGACCCGGCACCGGGGCACGGATCGGGTCGGCTGGGTCTTCACCTTCACTGCTGCGGCCTACAACCTGGTCCGTATCCGCAACCTGTTGGAGGCGACATAGCTCATGATCCCGCAAGATCTACCCGTGCGACACCGAACCGGTTCGTACCGGGAACGGCGATCCCTCTCCCTGCTCGGCACGCCTCCCGTCAGAGGCGTCCCGCCCAACCCAGTCACTTTCTCCGCAGCCTGCTAGGCTGCGGGCATCGATTTACTCTGGCGTGCCCGAGCTGCCATGCGGAGCTTCCTACCGGTGCGCGTTTCTGCGACGAGTGCGGCACGCCCGTTGCCGACCGAAGCGACACAACCCCCGAGCGCGACCCTCGCGCCTACACCCCGAAGCACCTAGCCGACAAGATCCTGACCTCCCGCAGCGCCCTGGAGGGCGAGCGCAAGCAGGTGACGGTGCTGTTCGCCGACGTGAAGGGCTCGGTGGAGCTCTCAGGCCAGCTCGACCCCGAGGAGTGGCACCGCATCCTCGATCGCTTCTTCCAGATCCTGACCGACGGCGTGCACCGTTTCGAGGGGACGGTCAACCAGTACACGGGCGATGGCATCATGGCGCTCTTCGGGGCGCCGATCGCGCATGAGGATCACGCGCAACGCGCCTGCTACGCAGCACTCGCGCTGCACGACGACCTGGCCGAGCCGGCGCGCGAGGTGAAGCGCGAGTACGGCCTCACCTTCTCGACCCGAATCGGCATTCACTCGGGCGAAGTCATCGTCGGCAAGATCGGCGATGACCTACGCATGGACTACACGGCCCAGGGAGTCACAGTCGGCCTCGCGGCGCGTCTGGAGGGGCTGGCGTCGCCCGACACCATCTACCTGAGCGACGCGAGCGCCGCGCTTGTCTCCGGCTACTTCGAGCTGGACGACCTCGGCGAGTTCCGCCTGAAGGGGCTCGAGGAGCCAGTGCGCGTGCACCAGCTCGCAGGCGCGAGCCCACTGCGCACGCGCTTCGACGTTTCTCGCCCCCGCGGACTGACGCGCTTCGTCGGCCGCGACGCGGACATGGGGACGCTCGAGAGCGCGCTCGAGCAGGCGAGCGCCGGGCGGGGCCAGGTCGTGGGCGCGGTCGCGGAGGCGGGAACCGGCAAGAGCCGGTTGTGCTTCGAGTTCCTCGAGCGCTACCGGGCGCGCGGGATCGCCGTACACGAGAGCGGCGGCGTCGCGCACGGCAAGAACATCCCGTTCTTGCCCATGCTGCAGGTGTTCCGCTCCCACTTTCGGATCGAGGACGACGACGACCCGCAAACGGTCCGCGAGAAGATCGCAAGACGGCTGCTGACCATGGACGCGGGCTTCCGCGACGCGCTGCCGCTCGTATTCGAGATCTTCGGGGCGCCCGACCCCGACAACCCCGTGCCCGAGATGGGTCCAGGCGAGCGGCAGCGCCGCCTCTTCGGCGTGCTCCGGCGCGCCACGCAGGGCGAACGCGAGCCGCGCGTTTCACTCCTCGAGGACCTGCAGTGGTTGGACGCGACCAGCGAGAGGTTCCTCGAGGAGTGGGTGGACGCGCTGCCCGGCTCGAACACGCTCCTGCTCGTGAACTTCCGGCCGGAGTACCACGCGGACTGGAGGCAGAAGTCCTGGTATCGGCAGATTCCGCTCGCGCCACTCGGACCCAAGGCGACCCAGGAGCTGCTCGACGACTTCCTGGGTCACGACCCGAGTGTGGTCGGCCTCGGAGACCGCATTCACGAGCGCACGGAAGGGAACCCCTTCTTCACCGAAGAGGTGGTGCAGACGCTGATCGAGTTGGGCAGGCTCGAGGGCGAGCGCGGCGCGTACCGGCTGGCCGAACCCGTCGCGAGCCTGGAGATCCCCGCCACGGTGAGGAGCCTGCTCGCGGCGCGCATCGATCGCCTTGCTGAACGCGAGAAGCACGTGCTGCAGGCGGCAGCCGTGCTCGGCAAGGAGTTCAGCGAGCCGATCCTGGAGGCCGTGGCCGAGCTGCCGCGCGGCGACCTCACGGAGGCGCTGGCGGCGCTCAAGGGCGGAGAGTTCCTCTACGAGGAGTCGCTCTATCCCATCGCCGAGTACACCTTCAAGCACCCGCTCACCCAGGAGGTGGCGCTCGGCTCCCAGCTCCAGGACCGCCGGCGCCGCCTGCACGCCGCGGCGGCCCGAGCGCTCGAGGAGGCGCGCGCCGACCGGCTCGATGAGAGTGCCGCCCTGCTCGCGCACCACTGGGAGGAGGCCGGTGACTCGCGCGAGGCCGCGCGCTGGCACTGCAGGGCGGCCGAGTGGGTCGGCCTCGGCGATCCCGTGGGCGCGTTCCGCCACTGGCAGAGGGTGCGTGATCTCGGCACGCCGCTCGCCGGCGACGACGACGAGATCGCGCAGCTGTGTCTACGGGCCTGCCGAGCGATCCTGCTGCTCGGAGGTTGGAGGCTGGGCGTCTCCGACTCCGCGGTCCGCGCGCTCACCGACCAGGCCCGTTCGCTGGCGGAGCGCTTCGGGGATCGCACGGCCCTGGCCACGCTGCTCTCCGCCGAGAGCATCAGCACGGGTCTGCTGCGGGGAGACATGCGCGGCTTCTACGAGAAGCAGCGCGCGGCCCGCGCGCTGCTTGGGGAAGACGCGAGTCGCGAGGACCGGATCTTCGTTCACACCAGCGTAGTCTTCTCGACCTACGTCATCGGCCGCGTGGCGGAGGCGGTGCCGCTATTCGACGAGCTGATTGAGCTCGGCGCGGGCGATCCACGCGCCGGATTGGCAGGCATCGGCTTCGGCATCATTGCCTGGGGCCAGAGCATGGGATCGCAAGCGCTCGCCATGGCCGGGCGCTTCGACGAGGCCGCCGAGCGTAATGAGCAGGCGATCCGCCTGGCGAGAAAACACGGGCTCTCGGAGAACCTGGGATGGGCGCTCGGGGCCTCAGCGCAAATCGCGCTCTGGGCGGGCAGCGTCCTGACCGGCGCGCCCGATCCACGCGCCGCGGCCGTCGAGTCGCTGGAGCACGCCGAGGACGTGGGGGCCAGCCGCGCGCGCGAGCTCGGCCTGCTCTACCTCGCCTGCGCCGAGCGGTTCGTCGGGAACTTCGAGGCGGCAGATCGGAACGCCGCCGAGGCGCTCGACCTGATTCGGGAGGAGGGGACTGGGCAGGACTACCGAGTGGCCCTGATCAGCACCCGGTCCGTCGCGCAACGCGAACTCGGCAACGCAGCGGGCGCGCTCGAGCTGGCGCGCGAGGCGGTTGGCCTCGCCGAGCGTCAGCCCTGCCTCCACTGGGGCATCGACGCCCGGCTCGCGGTGGAGGGCCCCGCGGCACGCGAGGACGTCGAGGCATGCCTCGAGCGGGCGAGTGAGTGGCTCGGCGAGTCGGGCGCGCGCGCGTTCGAGCCCCAGATCCTCGAGGTGCGAGCTGAGCTGGCGGGAGTCGTGGGCAACCAAGCATCGCGCGAGCGGGAGCTCCGCGAAGCCCACCGCCTCTACACCGAGATGGGCGCGGCGGGGCACGCGGAGCGAGTGGGGAGGGAGTTGGGTCTGTCAGCTGACCAGACGTAACTCGCGTCCGCGGATCAGCCTGCTCTCGGCTTCGTCCCGTTCGGATCCAGCATGCTTACCTAACGCTTACCCGCCGACATCGCGTGAGATTCGACCGAGCCGGCGCTGTGGTAACTCTATGCGTTAGTTCAGTTCGGTGGTGGCGCAGGGCAGAATCGAACTGCCGACACGCGGATTTTCAGTCCGCTGCTCTACCAACTGAGCTACCGCGCCAAAGTGAGCATTTCCAATGACTTAGCGAATCCGCTCTACTTTGCCAGCCGCCTCGCGCGACAAAGGCCAGCACTGAGCCACCAGCCTTGACGATTCGGCTCGCAGCGCTGTGACGCAGGTGTGCCACCTGAGGTTCTCGATCCCCGCACGCCTGCACGCTGCCAGCCAGGCTGTTCTGATCGACTTGGTGGGCGAACCCATCCGGCTTGCACTCGAGCGGGGATGTTGAGGATTCAAGCGGGCATCAGGGGGGACCTAGTTGTTTGAGGGACGAACGTCCCCAAGACCAGGCGTGAGGTCTACGATGAAGGGTCGTAGTAGTCCGCGGACTCAGCCGCGGGCTGGGAGAACGCCATGATCGAAGACATCGTCGAGATCGAGCAGCTGCTAAACCGCTACTGCCACGCAGTAGACCGAGGAACCGTGAGCGACATCATGGAGGTATTCCACGAGGATGCCGTGCTGTTGCCCCGCTACCAGAGCGAGGAGAGCTTCAAGGGCAAGGAGGCCGTGCGAGGTTGGTATGAGAAGTACGACAAGACGGCCAGAGACCAAACTCGCTCACTGCGCCACACGATCAGTACGCCGATGATCCAAGTGGATGGAAACCAGGCGACCTCGGTCTGCTACCTCGACGCCGACGGGATCGACTCGGGCTCGGGCAGAGCATTTCAGGTGCTCGGCCGGTATGAGGATAAGCTGATCAAGGACGACAGGCGCTGGTGGATCGTCGAGCGGGCCATCGTCGTGGAAGGGAATTACGCGCTTGGTGAAGCTCGGGAGAGCTTGTAGCTGAAGATCCGCTGCGAGTTGGCGGGTGGAGACGGAAGTGAGTGAAACACAGGGCGAGATCGAGGTCTTCAGTGCGAACTGTTCATTGTGCCACCGGACGGTGTCGCTCGTCCTGAGCCTGGCCCACGAGTCCCGCGAAGTGGTGGTCCGCGACATGCGAGATCCGGTGGTGGCTCGAAGAGCTGGGGAGCTTGGGATCCACTCGGTTCCCGCTGTGGTGATAGACGGGAGGCTTGCAGACTGTTGCGCTGGGCGTGGTCCCGATGTGGAGGCCCTGCGAGCAGCAGGAATCGGGCAACCCGTCGGACCGTAGCGCGGTTGCGGCAACGAGCCCCGGGGACTCTGGCAGAGAGGCCTCTCCGTCCTCATCCATGTCGGGTGATGCTCAGCCCGCGGAGATGTCCTCGACTAGGCTCCTAGCCGCGCTCCTCGATCCGGATCGACTCCACGACCACGTTCTCGAGGGGCCGGTCGTTTCGATCGCGAGACGTGTCCACGATCTTGTCCCCGACGTCCATGCCGTCGATGACCTGGCCGAAAACAGTGTACTGGCCGTCGAGGAAGGAGGAGCGGTCGACGCAGATGAAGAACTGACTGCCGGCGGAATCGGGGTCCTGGGAGCGGGCCATGGACAGGGTCCCACGCACGTGCGGGGTCTGGCTGAACTCCGCGTCGATCTGGTAGCCCGGGCCTCCCGTCCCCCACTTGCTGGTGTCAGGGTCTTTCGTGTTCGGGTCTCCGCCCTGGATCATGAAGCCGGGGATGATGCGGTGAAACAGGGTGCCGTCGTAGAACCCGGCACGCGCCAACTTCTTGAAGTTCTCGACGTGGTTCGGCGCCCGGTCCGGGTAGAACTCCAGCGTGATCACGCCGAGATCTTTCACACGAATCACGCCGATCTCGTCCTGCTGCCGGGTCTCTTCCTGCGTGTCTTCTGCCTCGGCCACGCCACGTTCCTTTCCTGGTTCTTGCTTTCTGTCAGTCGCCGCGAGGCTAGCGCACGATGGCGACGGTCTCCGAGTCCGGGCGGATAATCCGCTGCGCCACCCGCGCAAGATCGTCCACGGTGACTCTGTCGATGCTGCTCGCGTAGTCCAGATGGTGCGTCGCTCCCAGGCCGTATAGCTCGTCCAGCGATAGAAGGCTGGCCTGTGCGCCGTAGCGCTGGAGCGAAACCGCGCGGCTCCCGATCAAGTAGTTCTGTGCGCGCTCGAGCTCCTCGCTGCTGATCGAGCCTTCCAGGACCTTTCGGAGCTCGCCGCGCAGCCCGTCGAGCGCCTGCTCTAGCTTGTCTGGGGCGCTCGCGATGTATGCGCCAAAGGCACCCGGGTCGACGCCCTCGATGGAGAACGCCGTGACGCTGTACGCCAGGCTTTCGCGATCGCGCAGCTCCAGGAAGAGCCGGCCTCCCTGCCCAGCCAGGATCTGTGTCAGCACATCGAGAGTCGGAACATCCGGGTCCGAGATCCGGAGGCCCGGGAAGCCGACGATGATGTGCACCTGGCTCTTGTTCTTCTCCAGGGAGACGAGCCGTGGCGTGTTCGTCAGGACCGAGCTCTCTCGCTCGGGGAGGGCGATCGTGTCGGGTCCCGTCCAGCCGCCCAGCTGGAGCGAGATGGCCTCGACGATCTGATCCGGGTCCACGTCTCCCACGACCGAGAGCACGGCGTTCGACGGGTGCACGTAGGTCTCGTAGTAGCCGTGCAGCGCCGCGGAGTCGATCTTCTCCACCGACTCGGCGGTGCCGATGAGCGGAAACCGGTACGGGTGACCCGGAAAGATCTCGTTCTGGAAGAGCTCGAAGTCCTTTGCGAACAGGTTGTCCTCGCGTCGCTTGAGCGCGGCGAGGCGCTCGGTCCGCGCCTTCTCGACCTCGCTCTCGTCGAACGCGGGGTGCAGGATCACGTCTGCGAACAGCTCCAGCCCCTTGTCGATGGAGTCGAGCAGGAACTCCCCGGAGACTCCGAAGCTGTTGCGCCCCGAGAACCCCGACAGCTCACCAGCGATGTCCTCGACCTCCGCCGCGATCTGAGCGGCGCTGCGCTGCTCGGTGCCGCGGTCGAGCATGTCGGCCAGGAACGACGTGATGCCTTGCGTCTTCTCCGTCTCGGCCAGGAGGCCGCCAAGCATCGAGAGCCGCAGGGCGACCAGAGGAACCGCCTTGTTCGGCTTCACCAGGACCCTGAGGCCGTTTGGCAGCGTATAGCGCCGGATTCCGCCCGCCAGCTCCTCGCGTTCGAGGCTCCCCACCCGTTCGTTGGAGCCAGCCGCCAGCGCGTCGAGGAGCCCGGAGGCTTCGAGATCAGGCGTCGCGCCCTCGGCCAGTGCGACGACGACACTGACGCGCGAGGGCGCCAGGTACTCCGCCGCCACCCGCTGCAGGTCCTCGCGCGTCGCCTCGCGAACGGCAGAAAGGTAGGCGTCTTCGTACTCCAGCCCTCCCGCAAGGGCTTCGTAGTACCCGAGCTTGCGGGCCTGGCCCTGCACGGTCTCTTTCTCGTAGATCTGCGAGGACAGCAGGACTACTCGTGCGCGTTCGAGCTCGCTCTGCGTCGGCCCGAAGTCGCGCAGGCGCTGCACCTCAAAAGCGATCCCTGTGATGGCGGCCTCGATGTGCTCCGGCTCGAGCGTGGCGTCGATCATGAACAGCCCGGGGTCCAGTGGTGTGTACGAGTGGGCGCCGATCGAATGCACGAGCTGCTGGCGGTCCTTCACGTTGCGGTAAAGCCGGGAGCTTTCGCCCCCCCCAAGGACCATCGACAGAAGGTCGAGGTACGGCGTGTCCGGCTGGCGAAAGGCCGTGATCGGATAGGCGAACTCGACCATGTTGCGCTCGAAGCTGGTGCGCAGCACGAGCGCGCGTGGACTCGTCTGTTCGCTCTCTGCAGCCCGCGTGTGGCCCAGCTCCGCCGAAGCGCGGCCGTCTGCGAACGCCTCGCTGATCTGCGCCAGCACGGCCTCGGGCTCGATGTCCCCCGCCACGATGAAGGTCATGTTGTTCGGCACGTACCAGCGCTCGAAGAAGTCGAGCAGTCCTGCACGGGTGAAGCTCTTAACGCTCTCGGCCGTACCGATCACGGGGAGCTGATACGGATGCTCGTCGTACGCTGTCTCGAACAAGGCCTTCGAGAGTACGCTGCCGGGGGAGTCCAGACTGCGGTTGATTTCCTCTAGCACGACCTCTTCTTCGCGAGCGAGCTCGGCGGGATCGAAGGTCGAGTGCTGGACCGCGTCGGACAGGACATCCACGCCCACCGCGACGTCGCGGCTCGCCATGGTGATGTGGTAGACGGTCATGTCGTGTGAGGTGAAGGCGTTAATGTTGCCGCCGGCCGCCTCCACGGTGGTCGCGATCTCGCCGACTGCACGTCTCTCCGTGCCCTTGAACAGCATGTGCTCGAAGACGTGTGCCATGCCGGCCTCGTCGTCGCGCTCGTCTGCGCTCCCGACCCGCACCCATACATTTAAGGCCACTACGGGCGCCGAGTGGTCCTCGACCAGAATTACCTTGAGACCGTTCTCGAGCGTCGTGCGCACCAGGTTCTCCTCGCTGATCGGTGTGCTATCGCCAGGAGGAGTCTGTCCGCAGGCGCTGGTCAGTGCCAGGCTAAGCGCTACTCCCAGGTGGCGAAGCATGATCTTCCTTCGGGTTCGGCGTCGGCGAATGTCGCCGAAAGTCGCCATAGGATAGGTGGTGTGAGCGTAGCGACAACCAAGCTGGACCTGGGCATCTACGTGCACGTGCCGTTTTGTGAACGTGTCTGCCCGTACTGCGACTTCGCCGTGCTCGGAGTCGGGCGACTCGAACCGGAACGAGAACGGCGCTACGTGGACCTGCTCCTGCGCGAGCTAGATTGGCTGTGGGAGAGGGAAGCCGCCCAGCTCGAGGGGCGCACCCTCGCCACGATCTATCTCGGAGGCGGGACGCCCGCCCTGCTGCAGCCCGGCTCCGTGGAGCGCCTGCTGCGTGCCCTGGAGGCGCGGTTTGGCGGGACGGCGGCGGAGGTCACCCTCGAGCTCAACCCCGGCAATCTGGAGAGCGCGCGCCTCGGCGCGTTCCGGGCGGCGGGCGTGACCCGAGTGTCGGTGGGTCTCCAGTCTCTCCACGATTCGACCCTCAAGCGTCTGGGTCGGGCGCAGCGAGCGGCGGAAGCCCTGCACGGCCTCGAGAGCTGCCTGGCTGCCGGCTTCGATTCGCTCTCGGTGGACCTCATCTTCGGCGCTCCGGGGCAGCGGGAAGCAGAGCTCTTCCGTGACCTGGAGCGCGTGATCGGACTCGGAGTGCCCCACGTCTCGGCCTACGCGCTAACCATCGAGCCGGGCACGCCCTTCGCGAAGGCCCTGCAGCGCGGAGAGCTTCTGCTCCCGGACGAGGACGCCGAGCTGCGCATGAGCCTGGGAGTGCGCGCGCGACTCGCCGAGGCGGGATTCGAGCAGTACGAGATCTCGAGCTTCTGCCGCCCAGGTCATCGCTCGCGCCACAACCAGCGCTACTGGGCATGCCGCGACGTTCTCGCCCTGGGCGTGTCCGCGGCCAGCTTGCTGGGTGGCCGGCGCTTCCAGAACACCCGGGACCTGGCGGCCTGGGAGGCTGCCGTGACCGAGGGCCGCTCGGCGGCCTCGGAGTCCTGGGTCGTCTCGCCCGAGGAGGCGCGGAGCGACTTCGTTGGTCTAGGCTTCCGCTGCCTGGATGGGATTCGCCCGGAGGAGTTTCGCCAGCGCTTCGGCGCTTCCCTCGAGGCCTGCTTTGGCGCGGAGCTGCGCGAGCTGCGGGAGCTCCAGCTGGTCAGGGAGGAGGAGGGCGCCCTGGTTCTCTCGGAGCGTGGGATCCGCTTTGCGGACGAGGTCTTTCAGCGCTTCGTCGGGCGTTGAAGCGCGCTGGCTGCACAGCTACGCTTCAGCCAGCCGACGGAGGAGACGCCAGTGGGCGAACGAGTCCGAGCGCTGCGAGATCTGCCTGTCCGAACACGCGAGGTTCTCCTGTGCGTGATCGGGGAGTACATCGCCACGGGGCAGGCGGTCGGGTCCAAGTCGGCGCTTCTCCAGTCCGATCTCGACGTCTCCCCGGCGACTATCCGCGCCACGATGAACGAGCTGATGGAGGCGGGCCTAATGGCGCAGCTGCATCCCTCGGCCGGGCGCACGCCAACGGACGCTGCCTTCCGCCTCTGGGTCGACTTCCTGCTCGGGGAGTCCGAGGGGCTGCACTCCGGGAGCCGAGTCGAGGTGACGCTGGGGGAGCCGGAAGGGGCTGTCGACGACTACCTGCGGCGCGCTGCAGATCTGCTGTCCCAGGCCACGGGACAGCTCGGCTTCTTCGTCGGGCTCGAGCTCGAGCAGCAACGGCTCCAGCGCGTTCACTTCGTTCGCGTATCGAGCGACAGGGTGATGGCGCTGCTGGTCTCCGACGGCGGTCTGGTCCGCAGTCGTCTGATCGAAGAGGCGGAGTCCGATCAGCGCGCCCTGGACAAGATCTCCACACGCGTATCCGAGCTCGTCGGCGGCCGTTCGCTAGAACAGGCACGCCAGAAGCTGCACGAAGAGATCCGCCGCGAGCGCCGGCGGAGTGATGTTCTGTGGCGAGCACTAGTGGTCCTGTCTGCAGAAGGCCTCGGTGCCAGCGATGCAGAGGAGTTCTATGTGGCAGACAGGAGCGCGCTTCTGCGCCGGGCCGACTTCGGCGACGACGAGCTGCGCCGCCTGCTCTCCGCTCTGGAAGAGAAGGAGCGCATGCTGCGCCTGCTCAACAAGATCGTGCGGGGCGAAGGCCTGCAGGTCGTGATCGGAAGAGAGCTCGAAGACCCGAACGTGCAACACTGTGCAGTGGTGACCGCCCGGCTGGGTGGTTCGACGCCTTTTGGCGGCCTTGGTGTGATCGGCCCCGTTCGCATGCGCTACGATCGCGTGATCCCGTTGGTTCGTCGCGTGTCCGAGACGGTTGGCGAGGCACTCGTTTGAGTTCTGGCCTCTGAGGTAGCAAAGTGTCGGACTCCAAGGGGCCCAAGGTCAGTCTGCCGGATGAGCTGCGCGTCGAGCTCGAAGAGGCCCCCGACCTCGAGGTCGCGAAAGAGACGGCCGCGCCAGCCGCACCCGAGTCGGATGCTGAAGAAGAGGGGCCCGGCGAGGCTTCCGAGCGCGAAGCTCCCGATGAGCTTGAGGAGCTCAACGAGAAGTATCTTCGACTCGCAGCCGAGTTCGAGAACTTCAAGCGGCGCGCCCTGAAAGAGCGCCAGGACCTGCACAACTACGCGCACGAGAATCTGATCAAGCAGCTGTTGCCCGTGGTCGATAATCTGGAGCGAGCGGTCGGCCACGCTCGACAAGAGGAGGGCGGCGACGCGAAGAGCCTTTTGGAAGGTATCGAGCTCACCTACCGATCCCTGTTGCAGGCGCTGGAGAAGCTGGGCGTGCAAGGGATCGAGCCCGAGGGTGAGCGGTTCGATCCCAAGATCCACGAAGCGATCCGGCAAATGTCCAGCACGGAGCACGAGCCAGGGGTCATCGCCGAGGTCTTCCAGAAGGGGTATCTGCTCAAAGACCGCTTGATCCGCGCCGCACTCGTCGCGGTCTCGAGCGGGCCTGAGGAGACTTCCGAGTAGCCCTCACCTCCGACGCAAAGCCGACCGCGAGTCTGCAGGGAGCCGATGGGCAAGGTCGTCGGAATCGATCTGGGAACCACGAACAGCTGCGTCGCGACGCTCGAGCGCGGTGAGCCTGTAGTGATTGCCAACAGCGAGGGAAGTCGTACGACGCCCTCGATCGTCGCCTTCAACGACGCGAAGGAGACGCTAGTCGGACAGATCGCGAAGCGACAGGCAGTGACGAACCCGAAGAACACTGTCTTTGCCGTCAAGCGCTTGATCGGCCGCCGCTTCGACGGGGAAGGCGTCGATACCTTTCAGGACATGGCGCCCTTCGAGATTTGCGAGTCCGAGAATGGCGACGCATGGGTGCACGTTCAGGGGAAGCAGCGCAGCCCGGAAGAGATCTCGTCGCTCGTGCTGGCGCGCATGCGCGAGACCGCGGGAGACTATCTGGGCGAGGAGGTCACGGAGGCCGTCATCACAGTGCCCGCCTACTTCAACGACGCACAGCGCCAGGCGACCAAGGACGCCGGCCGGATCGCCGGCTTGAACGTCCTTCGCATCATCAACGAGCCGACGGCGGCAGCTCTCGCCTACGGCATCGGCCAGGCTACGAACCAGACGATCGCGGTCTTCGATCTCGGCGGTGGGACCTTTGACATCTCGATCATGCGCATCGGCGAGGGCGTGTTCGAGGTGCTGTCCACGCACGGCGACACCATGCTGGGAGGTGAGGACTTCGACGAGGTGCTCTTGAGCCACCTTGCCAAGCAGTTCCAGGAGCAGACCGGAATCGACCTTCGCGAGGATCCGATGGCCCTGCAGCGTCTCAAGGAGGCTGCCGAACGCGCCAAGCAGGAGCTGTCCTCGTCGTCGGAGACCGACCTCAACCTGCCGTTCATTGCCGCGGATGACTCGGGCCCGAAGCATCTCACCGTGACGATCTCCCGCGAGGAGCTGGAGCAGCTCATAGAGCCGCTGATCGACCGCCTGGTGGGTCCTTGCGAGCAGGCGTTCTCTGACGCGTCTCTAGAGCCGGCCGACGTCGACCGCGTCATCCTCGTCGGCGGGATGACGCGTATGCCGATCGTCCAGGCAAAAGTCGAGGAGATCTTTGGCCGCGAACCGCATCGCGGCGTCAACCCGGACGAGATCGTAGCGATTGGCGCCGCAGTCCAGGCTGGCGTCATCCACGGCGATGCCGAGAATGTGCTGCTCCTGGACGTGACGCCTCTGTCGCTGGGTGTCGAGACCCAGGGCGGCGTGATGACGCGCATCATCGGCCGCAACACGACGATTCCGACCCGCAAGAACGAGGTGTTCTCCACCACCGAAGACAATCAGAATCTGGTCCGCGTGCATGTCCTGCAGGGCGAGCGAGAGATGGCCGAGCACAACCAGACACTGGCCTGCTTCGAGCTCGTCGGGATCCCGCCCGCGCCGCGCGGCGTGCCGCAGATCGACGTGGGCTTCGACATCAACGCCGATGGCATCCTGAACGTGTCGGCGAAGGACCTTGGCACCGGACAGGAGCAACAGGTACGCGTGACCGCCTCGGGCGGGCTCAGCCAGGAGCAGGTGGACGAGCTCGTCGCCGACGCCGAATCGCACGCCGACGAAGACGCCGAGCGGCGCGGCGAGGTCGAGCTGCGCAACACCGGCGAAGGGCTCGTCTACTCGGTCCAGCAGACGCTCGAGGGCTACGGGAGCCAGCTTGCGGACACCGAGCGCCAGGAGGTCGAGGAGAGTCTCGAACGCGCCCAGGCCGCGCTCGAGGGCAAGGAGATCGAGGAGCTTCGGGACGCCGTCGAAGACCTGCAACAGCTCGCTTACAAGATGACCGAGGTGATCTACGAGCGCGCCGGCATGGGAGACGACGACGCGGACGAGGAGCTCGTGGAGTAGGGCCTCCGGGCGCCGGGGTTTGCTAGCCTACGCGCACAGTGAAGCGGGACTACTACGAGGTTCTCGGCGTCGATCGCTCCGCCGACGCCGACGTACTCAAGCGCGCCTATCGCAAGCTGGCGCACCGGTACCATCCCGACAAGAATCCAGACGACCCCCAGGCGGAAGAGCACTTCAAGGAAGCGTCAGAGGCGTACGCGGTACTGTCTGAACCCGAGAAACGCGCGTCCTACGATCGCTTTGGTCACAGCGCCATCGGAGGCGCAGGGGTGGACCCGTTCGACGGCTTCGATCCCCTCTCGAGCTTCGGCGACCTGTTCAACGAGTTCTTCGGCGGTGACATCTTTGGACGCGGCACAGGCGGGCGGCGGGGCGGGCGCCGCGGGGCCGACCTGCGCTATGACTTCGAGGTTGACTTCTCGGTGGCGGCGGTCGGTGGCACCGAGTCGATCCGGGTGCCCAGGCACCAGACCTGCGAGACGTGCGAGGGCCAGGGGGGGGAGCGCGAGACCTGCCCGCGCTGTGGCGGCCACGGTCAGGTCGCCATGCAGCAGGGCTTCTTTCGGATCAGCCGCACCTGCGATCGCTGTGGTGGCCAGGGCCAAAGCTTGAAGCGTGCGTGCGCCGACTGCCGGGGCCAGGGACGTGTCGAGAAGGTGCAGAGCTTGAGCGTCCGCATCCCGCCTGGTGTCGACACCGGAGTCCGGCTGCGCCTCTCCGGGGAGGGAGAGGCAGGCTATGCAGGCGGGCCACCGGGCGACCTGTTCGTGGTGGTCCACGTGAAGGATCACCCGCTGTTCAAGCGCGACGGGGTGGACCTCTACTGTGAGCTTCCCCTGTCGATCTCGCAGGCGAGTCTTGGCTGCGACATCGAGGTCCCGACCCTGGAGGGCGTGGAGTCCCTCAAGATCGCTCCCGGCTCGCAGTCGGGTCAGGCCCTGCGGCTGCGCGGCAAGGGTCTTCCACGCCTTGGCGGTGGACCGCGCGGAGATCTGCTGGTGGAGCTGTTCATCGAGGTTCCGACCAAGCTGACCGAGCGCCAGCGTGAGCTCCTCGAGGAGTTTGCACGCGAGGCTGGCGACAACGTCAGCCCGCGGCGTCGCGGCTTTCTCGACACGCTGCGCGATCTGTTCGACTGATGCGACGGGGGATCCGCTGGAGCTGGCTCGTTGCCGCGGTTTTACTGCTCGCTTGCGCTCGTCCGCCGGTGATCCGAAACGGTGTCGCCGTGCCGTACGAGGAGGCGGCCGCCGCCGACCTGGCGCTCGCCCGCGAGCAGCTTGCTGGTGGTGAACTCGAAGAAGCTCGTCGCGTCCTCGAACGCTTCGTGCGCGAGCTGAACGAGAGCAGGCAGCTCGACGAGGCCCTGTTCCTGTTAGGAGAGGTCCAGCTGGCGCTGGGAGCGCGTGAGGCGGCTGCCGCCACCTGGCGGCGCCTTGTGGAGGATGAGCGCCGCAGCCCGCTCAACCCGGCTGCCGGCCTGCGCGCGGGCGAGGTCTATCGCGACCTCGGTCGACCCGAGGATGGACGTCGGGTTCTGGAGCGCACGGAGTGGCGCCTGGCAGATGACCGCCTGCGCCCGCGCATCCACAGGCTTCGGGCCGACCTGGCGAGGGCGTCTGGAGACTACACCGACGCCGTGCGCGCTCTTGCACTGAGCCGACGCGACACGGACAGCTCCGACACGTTGCTCGAGATCGACCTGGAGCTCGATGAGCTGATCGAGGACAGGCTGCGGGACGTGGAGCTCGAGAGTCTGGTGGCGACGCTGCCGCGAGGTCCTGTCTACGATCGAGTCAATCTCGAGATCGCGCGCCGCGCGCTGGCACGCTCGGACTACGCTGCCACCGAGCTGGCGCTGGCGCGCCTGCCCCGGCGCCTACGCGCGGTGGACGAGGCGGAACGCCAGCAGCTCCTGGAGCGAACGCGGCGCGGATCCGCCACGGTCGTCGAGACGCTGGGAGTCGCCGTGCCCCTGTCGGGCCCGTACGCCCAGTTCGGAGAGGCCGTGCTGCAGGGGGTGGTGCTGGCCCTCGATCTCTTCGACGATCCGAGCACCCCCTACCGGATCTCCATACGCGACACGGAGGGCGAGGTCGAGGCGGGCTCCCGCGCCGTGCGCGAGCTGGTCGAAGAGGGCGTGAGCGCCATCATCGGACCGCTCAGCTCGGCGGTGTCTGCAGCCGCGGCTCCCTCCGCAGAGGCGGGCGGAACGCCCCTGCTGACGCTGGCGAGACGTGGTGACATCTCAGAGCTTGGGGACTTCATCTTTCGCCTCGGATTGACCCCTAGAGACGAGGTGAGCAAGCTCGCGTCCTATGCCACCGAGGTCCGGGAGTACCGGAGCTTTGCCATCCTTTACCCCGACGACTCTCAAGGGGTCGCGCTCAAGAACCTGTTCTGGAACGAGGTGGAGGCGCTCGGCGGCAAGATCGTTGGTGTCGAGCGTTACGACCCCGAAGCGGTGGACGTGCAGGACGAGATCAAGAAGCTCATCGGGCTCTACTACCTGACGGACGAAGAGAAGGAGCTGCTCGAGCTGCGCGATCGCCTGCTGCGGCATCCCGTTGAGAACGCAGTTCAGCTCGAAGACCCAAGCCTGGCCGACCTGCCTCCGTATGTGGACTTCGACGCGCTCTTTATTCCGGATGTGGGCGAGAAGGTCGGACTGATCCTTCCGCAGCTGCGCTTCTACGACGTCAGCGACGTGACGTATCTCGGCGGAAGCGAGTGGAATTCGCCAGAGCTCGTGGAGCGAGGCGGGAGCGAGGCCGTCCGGGCCATCTTCGTCGATGCGTTCTTTGTCTGGAGCCCACAGCCGGGCGTGGAGCGCTTCGTGCAGCGCTATTTCGCTGCGTATGGTCTGGAGCCCGATGGCTACGCGGCGGAGGGATACGACGCAGCCATGCTGCTTCGGCGGCTGATCCAGAGTAATGGCACGATCTCTCGTGAGCAGCTGCGACATCGCCTCCTGACTGTGAAGGATTACTCAGGCTTGACCGGGCTGACCTCATTCGATGAGAGCGGCGGAACCCGCAAGTCGCCAAACGTGCTCACGGTGAACAGAGGCGCCATCCGACTCGTGAACGAGGTGCCCTGAGTCAAGTTCACCGCCGCGAAGGTCGATTTTTCTCTTGCGGCCAACGGGCTGTGTAGCGCGGAAGGGCGCGCACGGTACCGACCAGGCCAGCGGAGCGGCCTTTTGAACAGAGACTCCCTCGACAGCACTTTCACGGTTCCCGAGTCCCTCCCACTGCTTCCGATTCGCGACGCCGTCGTCTTCCCCTCGATGATCCTGCCGCTGTTCGTCGGCAGAGACGTTTCGGTGCATGCCATCGAGACCGCTCTCGAGGGGGATCGGTTGCTCGCGCTTGCCACCCAGCGCGATCCAGAGGTCGAGGACCCCGGGCCGGAAGACATCTACGGCGTCGGTACCGTCGGGATGATCATGCGCCTCATGCGTCTTCCCGACGAGCGGCTGAAGGTGCTCGTGCAAGGGCTCTCCAAGGTCCGGATCAAGAACTTCCTGCGCACCGAGCCCCATATCGACGTCGAGGTCGAGGAGTTGGGTCCCGAAGAGCTACCGGAGTGGACGGTCGAGATCGAGGCGCTGATCCGCAGCGTCAGCGAGAAGATCTCCGAGCTTCTGCCGCTCCGACACCTGCCGCCCGAGCTGCTGTCGATCACCGCGAATGTCGAAGATCCGGGCCGCCTGGCCGATCTCGTTGCGGCCAATCTGCGGCTGCGTGTCGACGAGGCGCAGGAGACACTCGAGATCCTCGACCCGGTGCGCAGGCTGCGGCGAGTCGAGACGCTTCTACGTCGCGAGTTGGCCGTATCCTCCATGCAGGCCGAGTTCCAGTCGGCCGCGCGCGACGAGATGAGTCGCACGCAGCGCGAGATCCTCCTGCGTGAGCAGATGCGCCAGATTCAAGAAGAGCTCGGCGAAGGAGACGACCGCAACTCGGAGATCGAGGAGCTGCGCACTCGCATCGAAGCGGCCGGGATGAACGAGGAGGCGCAGGCCGAGTCACAGCGCCAGCTCGAGCGACTGGCCCGCATGCATCCCGACTCCTCGGAGACGCAGGTCGTCCGCACCTATCTGGAGTGGATGGTCGAGCTTCCGTGGAGCGAAGCTTCGCAGGACAACCTGGACCTGAAGGTCTCGCGAGAGGTCCTGGAGCGCGACCACGCCTACCTGAACAAGGTCAAGGAGCGCATCCTCGAGTTTCTGGCCGTCCACAAGCTGCGCGGCGGAGGGGGCAGCAAGGGTCCCATCCTGTGTCTCGTTGGCCCACCGGGGGTCGGCAAGACCTCGCTCGGACGTTCGATCGCGCAGGCCATGGGTCGCAGCTTCGTGCGCATGTCTCTCGGCGGCATGCGCGACGAGGCCGAGATCAGGGGCCACCGCCGCACCTACGTGGGTGCTATGCCGGGGCGCATCGTTCAGGGAATGCGGCAGGGCGGCAAGATCAACCCCGTGTTCATGCTCGACGAGATCGACAAACTCGGTGCGGATTACCGCGGGGACCCGGCGTCGGCCATGCTCGAGGTGCTGGATCCCGAGCAGAACTACAACTTTCGAGACCACTACTTGAACGTTCCGTACGACCTCTCCCGCGCGCTGTTCATCGCGACCGCGAACCTGGTCGATCCGATTCCGCGTCCGCTGCTCGATCGCATGGAGGTGATCCGCTTGCCGGGCTACATGCCGGAAGAGAAAGAGGTGATCGCCCGGCGCTTCCTGGTGCCGAGACAGCTCGAGGAGTGCGGACTCAAGTCGGAGAACGTAAAGCTGTCACGCGCGGCGATCCGCGAGGTGATCACCGGCTATACGCAGGAAGCCGGAGTGCGCTCGCTGGAGCGCGAGATCAGCCGCGTGTTGCGCAAGGTCGCGCGTCGCATCGCGGAGGGAGAAGCGGATCGGGTGTCGATCACGCTGCGCAACCTGCAGGCTCACCTGGGTCCGGCGCCTGTGATCAACGAGGCCATTCCGAAGGGAGCAGAGCCGGGACTGGCGCGCGGTCTTGCATGGACGGAGAGCGGCGGAGAGGTGCTCGCGATCGAGGCCACCATGGTGCGTGGGCGCGGCCTCATTCTGACCGGGCAGCTCGGAGACGTGATGAAGGAGTCGGGCCAGGCCGCGCTCTCGTACGTGCGCTGGCGTGCCGCCGAGCTCGGCATCGCCGAGACCCTGCAGCGAAACGAGGTCCATGTCCACGTTCCGGCAGGGGCAACGCCCAAGGACGGTCCCTCCGCAGGAGTGACCATGGCAACGGCCATCCTGTCGCTGCTGACATGTAACCCGGTGCGCTCTGATGTAGCGATGACCGGAGAGATCACTTTGCGTGGACGCGTGCTCCCCGTCGGTGGCGTGCGCGAGAAGGCGATGGCCGCCCTGCGCCGGGGCATCCGACGTCTGATCATCCCCGACGCCAACCGAAACGATCTCGAGGAGATTCCGCCCGAGCTGGCGCGACGCATGGAGTTCAACTTCGTCCGAAACATGGAAGAGGTGCTCGAGCTCGCGCTCACCGAGCCGCTGGCGGGGAAGCCCAAGGGTCGACGCCGCGGCGCCCATGCCGAGACGGCGCCGCTCAGCTCGTAACTACCCTACACTCCCCAGGTGGCAGGCGGGATAGACCTCGGCGTGCTCGGGGAGCTCGGGTTGATTGAGACGCTCAGGCGCCGGGCTCGGCAGCCGGGCGGCGCCTGGCTCCGCGGTATTGGAGACGACGCCGCTGTATTACGCCCTCCGGCCGGTGCGGATCTGGTCTGGACAGCCGATGCGCTCGTAGAGGACGTCCACTTTCGCTGGCGGACGACGGACGCGCGCTCTCTCGGTCACAAGGCGCTGGCGGTAAACCTGTCGGACCTGAATGCGATGGGGGCGAAATCGCTGGGATTCCTGCTGACACTCGGGCTCCCTGCTGCCACAGACCCCGCAGCGCTGGATGCGTTTTTGCGCGGCCTGCTCGCCACCGCGCGTAGAGCGGGCTGCCCGCTCGTGGGCGGCGATACCGTCTCGGCTCCGCTTTGGTCGCTCTCCATCAGCGCGGTGGGCAGCGTGCCGCGGGGCGCTGCGTTGTGCCGCGACGGAGCGCGGGTTGGGGACCGGATCCTGGTCACAGGGACCCTCGGTGGGGCGGCTCTCGGCCTCGCGCTACTGGAGGCCGGGCTGCTCCGCGGGCCTGCCGAGCGCCGCTTCGTCGTGCGTCAGCAGCGCCCCCGCCCGCCACTCGGTGTCGGGCCCCGACTCGCGCGGAGTGGGCTGGCGACCGCGGCGGTAGACCTCTCGGACGGCCTCGAGCGGGATCTATCTCACGTGCTGCGGGAGAGCCGGGTTGGTGCCGAGATCTGGCTCGATGCTCTGCCGTTCCCGCGCGGGCTTCGCGAGCTCAGCCGAAAGCTCGAGCTCGACCCGGAAAATCTCGCGGTGGCAGGCGGGGAAGATTACGAGCTGCTCTTCAGCGTGCGCTCGCGGGCCCCCCTGTCCAGTGCGCTCGCCAGGCGACTCGGCTGTCGTCTGAGGGAGATCGGTGTCGTGAGGCGCGGGCGCGGCATTCGTTTCTTGCGCGCCGGAAAGCGCATTCGGGGTGGATTTTCGGGTTACGAGCACTTCAAGCCGCGAAGCAGACCGTCCGAACAGTAAACAGGTTTGCGCGCTGGAGTTGCGCATCGAGAGTCCGCCTTGCGCCTGGATCTTTCGCACAAGTTCGTGCTGGGCACCGTCGTCGTTGCGGCGGTAGCCGCGGGAATGCCAGTCATTCTCGAAGCCTCCGGTGTACCCGTGTGGGGCTCCTTCTTCGTCGCGCTCGGTGTCGGCGCGGGCATCGGCTCGCTTTACTCGAGGCAGATCACCACGAATCTCGGGTGTCTGCGCAGCTGTACCGAGGCCATCAGCCGCGGTGACCTGACAACGGAAGTCGCGGTCCGCACCGGACGCTTCCCCGACGAGACGGTCGATCTTACGCGCTCCGTTGCGGCCATGCTCGAGAGCCTGCGCGAGCTCGTCGAGCGCTTGCAGCAGGCCGCCGACGAGGTTGCCCACACTTCACGCGATCTCTCGCAGTCGTCGCGACAGGTGAACGGGGCGAACCAGGAGATCTCTCACAACATGGAATCGGTGGCGCAGAGCACGCTCAAGGAGCAGGAGGACATCAAGCACATCTCCCTGCGGATGCGAGAGATCTCCTCGGCAATGCAGGAGAACGCCGAGGCCGCGAGCGAGGCGTCGAGCCTAACCACCGATGCCAGCCAGCAGACGACCTCGTGCGTGATGGTGTCGCGGAGCTCTGCCACGAAGATGAGGAGCCTGTTCGAGAAGATCGAAGAGTCCGAGCGCTTGATGCAGGATTTCGAGCAGAAGATCCAGTCCGCCCACCGCGTAACTGAGATGATTTCGAGCGTCGTCGAGAAGACTCACCTGTTGTCGCTGAACGCCTCGATCGAGGCGGCTCGTGCGGGCGACGCAGGACGCGGCTTCTCCGTGGTCGCGGAGGAGATTCGCAAGCTCGCCGAGACCGCCGGCGACTCGGCGGGCCAGATCGAGAAGCTGATCCGCCAGCTCGAGGAAGGTTCCGCGAACGTTTCGGCCATCACGCAGTCCATGGGCGAGGACGTGAGCGAGCGCCGCCGCGACCTGGCGGAGATCCTGCACGCGCTCGAGCGCGTACAGGGGTCGATCGAGAAGGCCTCGCGCAGGGCCGAGGACATCTTCGACCAGGCGAGCCGCCAGTCGAGTGATGGCGAGCACCTGGTGCGCGACATCGAGAGCATCGCGCAAGAGGTGACGAGCGGAGCCAAGGCCGCGGATGAGATGCGTGGGGGGCTCAGTGGTCAGCGCGACGCGATGGACGAAATGGTTCGACAGGCGGCGCGCTTGTCGAGCATGTCAGACGACCTGAACGAGGTCGCGCGGCGCTTCCGCACGCGCTGATGGGGAGTACGCAAGTGGCGACATCATGGCTGCAGTTCAATCTGGGGGAGCGATCCTATGCGATCCCCCTGGACGCGGTCGCCGAGGTGATTTGGGCACAGCAGCCCCGCTTGATTCCGCTCGTTCCACCGAACGTCGGAGGCGTTCTGAACATTCGCGGCGAGCCGCTCGTCGTGATGAACGGCGGAGCCGTGTTCGGGCTGGATGCAAGCGCCGCGAAAGCGGCGCGCGCAGCGAAGGCCGAAGGCCTGAGCGAAGGCGGGAGGCGCGCGACCGCTCGCGCGCCGGGACCCGCAGGGGGTCTGCAATACAGGCACGTCCTGCTGTTAGTGCGGGGCGACTCCAAGATCGGGCTGCGCGTCGGGCACGTGTCTCGGATCGACCGCGACCTCGCGGTCTCGACGGGGAGAGAAGAGAACGTGGACGAGGAGTACCCGTTCGTGCGGGAGGTACATCGGGCCGACGGGACGCTGGGTCTCGTGGACCTAGACGGGTTTCTCGAGCGTGCGACAGCGCTGCTGACACAGTCGCGCGCTCATCAGGGAGGACAGGAGCCATGCTTAAGCGCGTTCTGATCGCGGACGACGCCGCATTCATGCGGGAGATGTTGCGCGACATCCTGACGGAGGGCGGCTTCGAGATTGCGGCCGAAGCAATCGACGGAAACGAAGCGATCGAGCTCTACCAAGAGCACACGCCCGACCTCGTGATGCTCGACATCGTGATGCCTCGCAAGAGCGGGCTGGAGGCGCTGAAGGAGATCATGGCCCTGAGTCCGGGTGCATGCATCGTCATGTGCAGCGCCCTGGGCCAGGAGACTCTGGTCATGGATGCGCTGGAGGCAGGCGCTCGCGACTTCATCGTCAAGCCCTTCAAGCCAGACAAGGTGCTCGAGGTCGTTGGGAAGGCGATGGAGAAGTCCCGAGAAGGGTAGGGCCTGATGGACCTTGAGAAGTACAGGCGCCTGTTCGTTGAAGAGGCGAACGATCATTTGATCGAGATGTCGGGAGCCCTGACCGCACTCGAGGGCGGCCCGTCCCGCCAGGAAGCGGACGAGGCGATCGACACGCTCTTCCGCATGGCCCACTCGATCAAAGGGATGGCGGCGTCGCTCGATTACGATTCGGTCTCTGCGCTCTCCCACCGCCTCGAGGACTGGATGGAGCCGCTGCGAGGGAGCGGAGGCCAGCCCGACGACTCCGCCCTCGCGCTGATCTCGAAAGTCCTCCACGGGCTCGAGCAGATGGTGGCGGCAGTCGACTCCACCGGAGCGGCGCCGCAGCCCCGCGCCGATCTGGTCGAGCTCCTGGCCGAGCCGCCGTCGCTGGCGCCCATGTGCCCACTCCCGGAGAACTCCCGAAAAAAAGCACGGACCTATCCGCGCCTCCCCTACCGCGATCGGTACGCGTGCGGACCGAGGTCGTTGATCGCTTCCTGGCTTCGGTGGGCGAACTGATGCAGCGCCAGGCCCGCCTCGAAGCCCTCCACCGCGATGCTCCCGCGTGGGAGCTGCACAGAGAGTTCTGCGAAGAGCTCGACGGCATGGAGAAGGTGGTCCGTGAGCTGCGCCGCAGGGCGCTCGACATCCGCACTACCTCCGTGCGGCGCGTCCTGCAGAGGATCCCGCGGACCGCCAACGACCTGGCGCGCGCGCTCGGGAAGCGCGTCCGCGTCGAGCTCGTCGGCGAAGAAGTCGAGGTGGATCGCGCAATCCTCGACCACCTGGACGAGCCGCTCCTCCACCTGGTCAGGAACGCCGTGGACCACGGCATCGAGACTCCCGAAGAGCGGAAGCGCGCTGGAAAGGATCCCGTCGGAACCATCCGACTATCGGCCACCCAGTCCTCGGGGCGGCTACACGTGCGAGTCGAAGAGGACGGCCGAGGCATCGATCTGGAGAAGGTCCGCCAGCGCGCCGTCGAGCGCGGGCTTGTTGCCGAGATGGTCGCCGAGGACCTGCCGGCCGAGCGGATCTGCGAGCTGATCTTCGAGCCCGGCATCTCCACCCGCGACGAGGTCACCGAGGTCTCGGGCCGCGGTGTTGGCATGGACGCCGTCAAGCGCGGTGTCGAGAGTCTCGGGGGATCGGTCACGCTTGCAAACCGCCCCGGTGCGGGAACGCTTGCCGAGATCGAACTTCCCACCATGGTCGCCCTGCAGCGCGTGCTCGTGCTCGAGGTGGGGACCGAGCGCGTCGTGATTCCGGTCGGGCAGCTTCAGTCGGTGCTCAGCGTGGCGGAGGCCCAGGTCGAGCGCGCCGGCATCGATGCGTTCTTCGTCTTCAAGGACGAGCCGCTGCCCCTGCTGGACCTTTCCGAGCACATCGGCCTCGGACCCTCGCCAACGCGATCGAGCGCGAACGTGCTCGTCTTCGAGACGCGAGGCTTCGGCTTCGGTCTGCTGATCGACCGCGCGGTGTCGGATCTGGAAGTCTTCGTGCGAGAAGTTCCAGACCTCCTCGCGGGTATCAAGGTGCTTGGAGGTATAGCCATCCTTCCCGATGGAGACCCGGTGTTCCTGCTGGAACCCGGGTCTTTGGTGGAGAGCTTCGTATGAACCACGACGAGGATCGACTGGCCGAGCTGACGAGTATTGGAGCGGGGCATGCTGCGAACGCCCTCTCCGTCTTGCTCGATCGGACACTGCTCATGGCACCGCCACGCTGCAGGAAGATCAAGAAGGGCGAGGCGTTCTCGAGCCTGTTTCCGGCGGAGGACCGGGTCGTGGCGGTGTTCTCCGACCTCCACGGAGCCCTGGTCGGCCAGGCGGGTCTGCTCCTGTCCTTCGAGGCCTCTGACCACCTGCTGTCCTGCCTGATCGGCTCTGGCGCGGAGGCTCCCTTCAACGAGCGCGAGCAGTCGGCGCTGAGAGAGCTCGGAAACATCGCCATCTCGGCAGCGGCTGGGGCATTCAGCATGCTGGAGGGTGGCCTGGTTCTGCCTTCCGTCCCGCGGCTCGCCTATCACGAAGGCACCGAGACCCTGCCGCTCGAAGATGCGTGCGTCGGTGGCTTCAATACAGGCTGTGTGTACGAGACGGAGCTGATCGAGCGGGACGGGCCCCTGCGCATCCGCTTCCTCTGGGTGCCGCGAGAGCCGTAAGGAGCGCCGAAGCGGTATCCTCCCGGCATGGATCGGGATCGGCTCCATGCTCTGCTGGAACGCCTGGAGCGGGGCGAGATCTCCCGCGAACATGTGATCGAGCAGCTCGCCCAGCTGCCCTTCCGACAGCTGGAAGATGCGCACGTCGACACACACCGGAACCTGCGGAGCGGGCAGCCGGAGGTGGTACTCGGGCTGGGCAAGAGTGCGGACCAGATCGTCCGCATCGCGCGCGCGCTGATCGAGGCCGGCAGCAACGTCCTGGTGACGCGCGTCCCGGCCCAGGTCGCGAACGAGGTGCGTCTCGGGCTTCCGCAGCTCGCGCATCACCCCGAGGCCAGCGCCCTGGTGCTCCGCCAGGGACCTGCGCCTCCTCCGGGTCGCGGGACGATCGCGATCGTGAGCGCCGGAACCTCGGATCTACCGGTCGCCGAGGAGGCCGTGCTGACGGCCGAGCTGTTCGGAAACAAGGTCGAGCGCGTCTACGACGTGGGCGTGGCGGGGTTGCACCGCCTGCTCCCGTACCTCGACCAGATCCGTCAGGCACAGGTGGTGATCGCCATCGCAGGAATGGAGGGGGCCCTCCCCTCGGTGATCGGGGGGCTCGTCGGACGGCCGGTGATTGCCGTACCGACCAGCGTCGGGTACGGCGCGTCCTTCGGAGGCATCACTGCGTTGCTCGGAATGCTCAATTCGTGTGCCTCCAACGTCACGGTGGTGAACATTGACAACGGATTCGGTGCGGCCTACGTCGCCTCGCTCATCAACCGGTAGCGGGCGCACGCGCGGCAGCGGAAAGCGGAGGCCGGCCGGGCAGAACGAGCCCGCCAGGACTCTGCACCTGGACTGCTTCTCCGGAGCAGCCGGCAATATGATCCTCGGTGCCCTGCTCGATCTCGGTGCTCCCGCCCGGGGGGTCCGCGCCGCGGTTCGGTCGCTCGGGATCGGCGAGATCACAATGAGGGTCTCGCGGGTGAAAAGGGGTGCTCTCAGTGCCCGCTGGGTCAGCTTCCGAGGGCCCACCCGGACCGCGCAAGAGAGGCGCTGGGCGGAGATCCGCTCGCTCCTCGAACGAGCTCCTCTGGGGCCGCGCGTGCGCGAGCGCAGCCTCCGAGTCTTCGGGAGGCTCGCGGAGGCGGAGGCCAAGGTCCACGGGATCGCGCCGGACCAGGTCCATTTTCACGAGGTTGGGGCGGTGGACGCGATCGGGGACATCGTCGGCGTCTGTGCTGCGCTCGAGCACTTGGGCGTCGAGCGCCTCTCGTGCTCCCCCGTAGCGCTGGGTCGCGGGCAGGTCGAGACCGCGCACGGCCGCCTCCCTCTCCCAGCGCCGGCGACGCTCGAGCTCCTGGTCGGCATCCCCACCTACCCCTACGACGTCGAGTGGGAGACCCTCACGCCCACAGGAGCGGCGCTGCTGGCCGCGTTGTGCGAGGACTTCGGCCCCATGCCGCCAATCGTGCCCCGGGGTCAGGGTTTCGGCGCGGGTCAGAGCAGGCCAGGTCCGCTGCCGAACGTCCTGCGCGCGGTGTTGGGCGAAGTGAGCGGGGCGTTCGAGCGCGACGTCGTCAGCGTGATCGAGACCAACCTGGACGACATGAATCCCGAGCAGCTGCCCTACGTGATGGAACGCCTGCTGGCGGACGGGGCCTTGGACGTATCGCTGTCGCCGCTCGCGATGAAGAAAGGTCGTCCCGGCCAGCTGCTTCGCGTGATCGCGCGCCCGGCTGAGCGCGATGCCCTGGCCCGCCGGATCCTGCTCGAGTCCAGCGCAATCGGCGTGCGCTACTCCGAGGTGCCGCGCCTCAAGCTCTCCCGCGAATCCCGCAGCGTGATTACACGCTTCGGTCGAATCCGTGTGAAGATCGCGCGCTCGCCGGACGGGGGCCCCACGGCAGCGGCCGAGTACGAGGACTGCGCTCGGGCCGCTCGCAAATACTGCGTGCCGATCGAGGAGGTCTACCGTGAGGCTGAGCGGGCGGCCGAAGAGGACGGAGAGTGACGGTCGACGCTGGCCCGTTTCGGTTCGGTGCGATTGGCGGCCGGGGGCCCGCCGTGCTCTGCCTACACGGCCTGGCAGGGACGCCCTACGAGGTCCGCCCACCGGCAGAGGCGCTTGCGGCTCGCGGCCTTGCGTGCCTGGGTCCGCTGCTGCCGGGACACGGCACAGATCCCGAAGAGCTCGCCCGCACGCACCGCCGCACCTGGCTGGAAACCGCGCTTGCGACGTGGGACGAGCTCGCGAATACACACGAGCGGGTCTACGTACTCGGGCTCTCGATGGGGGGGCTGCTCGCGCTGGCTGTCTCAGCCCGGCGAGCCGTTGCCGGGGCGATCGTGATGGCGGCTCCTCTCGAGCTGAGTGGACTGATCCGGACCGCGGTGCCCGTCCTGCGCTGGATCCTGCCCTCGGTGCCCAAGCGGCCAGGCATCCTGGACCGGGCCGCTCGGGAGCGTCACCCGGGGTACAAGCGCATGCCCCTCGCTGCCGTCCACCAGCTCGTCCTGCTGGGAGGGGAGGTCGGTCGAGAGCTGTCCTGCGTGAGGCAACCACTCAAGCTGATCTACAGCCGCGGCGATCCTTCGGTGGACCTCTCCAACTCTGAGCGGGTGCTGGCCGGCGTCTCATCGGAAGAGCGGGAGCTCTGCGTGCTCGAGGACTCCAGCCACGTGATCCCGGTGGACCAGGAGGGGGAGCTTGTCGCCGCCGAGGTGGTGGAGTTCGTGACGCGCTTGGAACGGCGCTCTGTGGTTGACTCGTCCGGTCCGCCTGGGGAATGCTAGGGCTACAAACACCCGCATTCCGGGGAGTGAGAGGGGGCACATGGCCGAACTGCCAGCTGCTGGAATCAAGCGTCTTCTATCTAAGCATGGAGGCGAGCTACGCTCGTCGACCTCCGCGGTCAACCTCGCCGTTGCGGCAGCGGAGGACTACATCGCACGTCTTGCTCAAGAGGCCGGTGCGCTGGCCGAGAAGGACCGGCGCAAGACGATTCTGGATGGCGACATCCAGAAGGCGAAGGAGCTACTCGGGGGCTGAGCCCGTCCGAGGACTGTGAGGAGCCAGGCGGCCCGCCCCGGGTCTTTTCCCGGGGCGGGCCGCGCGAGGCTTGTTACGCGCCTGCGTTGTCTGCGTCTTCCTCGGGCTTCTCTGCGATCAGCGCGTCGGTCGTCAGCAGCAGGCCTGCGACGCTCGCCGCGTTCTGAAGCGCGGAGCGCACCACCTTGGTCGGGTCGATCACTCCCGCCTTGAGCAGGTCCTCGAAGACCTCGCTTGCGGCGTTGAAGCCCATGGCGCCCTTGCTGTTCGCGACCCGGTCGACGATCACCGAGCCCTCCTGGCCGGCGTTCTGCGCGATCATGCGCAGTGGCTCTTCGAGGGAGCGCATGACGATCTTGATGCCTGCCTGTTGCTCTTGGTTCGCGCCCCCGAGACCCTCGACTGCGCTGCGGCAGCGCAAGAGCGCGACGCCGCCGCCGGGAACGATTCCCTCTTCGAGAGCCGCGCGTGTGGCGTGAAGCGCGTCTTCGACTCGCGCCTTCTTCTCCTTCATCTCGGTCTCGGTGGCCGCGCCGACCTTGACCACAGCGACCCCGCCCGCCAGCTTTGCCAGCCGCTCCTGCAGCTTTTCGCGATCGTAGTCCGACGTGGTGTTCTCGATCTGGTTCCGGATCTCGGTGCAGCGCGCGTCGATGTCCTTCTTCTTGCCCCCGCCCTGGACGATCGTGGTGTTGTCCTTGTCGAGCACGACCCGTCCGGCCTTCCCCAGATCGTTCAGCGTGAGGTTCTCGAGCTTGATGCCGAGCTCCTCGGCAATCACCTGGCCCCCGGTGAGGATGGCCATGTCCTGCAGCATCGCCTTGCGGCGATCGCCGAAGCCCGGCGCCTTGGCGGCGGCGATGTTCAGCGTGCCGCGGATCTTGTTCACCACCAGCGTCGCGAGCGCCTCACCTTCGAGGTCCTCTGCGATGATGACGAGTGGCTTGCCGAGCTTCGCGACCTGCTCCAGGATCGGCAGCAGGTCCTTCATGTTCGAGATCTTCTTCTCGTGCAGGAGGATCAGCGCATCCTCGAGCGCTACCTCCATGCGCTCGGGGTCGGTAACGAAGTAAGGCGAGAGATAGCCGCGGTCGAACTGCATGCCCTCGACCACGTCTAGCTCGGTCTCCAGGGTCTGGTTCTCCTCGACGGTGACTACGCCCTCCCGGCCCACGCGCTCGAAGGCGTCGGCGAGGATGTTGCCGATCAGCTCATCGTTGTTCGCGCTGACGGAGCCGACCTGGGCGATCTCAGCGCGGTCGCGGGTAGGCTTGGAGATCTTCTCGAGCTCGACGACACAGGCCGCCACCGCGGCGTCCACACCGCGCTTGAGCTCGATTGGGCTGTGACCTGCGGCGACCGCCTTCTGCCCCTCGCGGAAGATCGCCTGGGCGATGACCGTCGCGGTGGTCGTCCCGTCGCCCGCGACATCCGAGGTCTTCGACGCAACTTCCTTGACCATCTGCGCGCCCATGTTCTCGAACTTGTCTTCGAGCTCGATCTCCTTCGCCACCGTGACGCCGTCCTTTGTCACCACCGGCGAGCCGAAGCTCTTCTCGATAATGACGTTTCGGCCACGCGGCCCCAGCGTCACCTTGACGGTGTTCGCCATCGTGTTTACCCCGCGGAGGATTGCGTCTCCGGCCAGGCGATCGAACTTGATCTCTTTAGCGCTCATCGGATGCCTTCTCCCTGTCTGGCCTGAGGTTCACTTCTTCTTGGAACCGAGGACGGCCAGCACATCGTCCTCGCGCAAGATCACGTAGTCGTCACCATCGAGGGTGACATCGTTGCCGGCGTACTTGCTGAACAGGACGTGGTCACCGCGCTTGACGTCGAGCGGGGTCACCTTCCCATCGTCGCGCACCTTGCCCTTGCCGGTCTCCACGATGATCCCCTCCTGGGGGGTCTCCTTGGCCGTGTCCGGGATGATGATGCCCCCAGCGGTCTGGGCCTCCTCCTCGACCCGGGTGAGCACAATGCGGTCGTGAAGCGGTCGAATCTTCATGAGTTGCGTCTCCCTTGCTACGCCAGAACTGTACCGAGCAGCTATTTGCGCTTCTGCGAGCTTGCTGGCACTCTCCACTCGCGAGTGCCAATGCTCGTGGCACGATAGGCCGGCCAGCGGCTCTGTCAACTGCCCCGTCTTCGCGGCGCTTGCAGGGTAGCCAGCTACCACGAGGTTGATTTTCGCTCTTTGTTCGAATAGGGTCTAGCTGGCGCGGTTGGGTAACGCCCGGCCCGAGCGGCGCCCCAGCAGGGCTGTCGGGCAGCACCAGGTCACGGGGGGAGAGCATGCATCTGACCAAACGGCAGAAGGAGATTTTCGACTACATCTGCTCCTACCTCGGCCGCGAGGGATACGCGCCGAGTCTGGAGGAGATCGGTGAGGAGTTCGGCCTCTCTTCGGTCGCGACCGTGCATAAGCACGTCCAGAACCTGGTCGAGAAGGGGTTGCTCCGGAAGGCCTGGAATCGCAGCCGTTCCATCGAGGTCGTCGATCGCTCCTCACCTCCAGAGAGTGTCGAGGTGCCGCTGCTGGGCCTCGTCGCTGCGGGAGTCCCCATCGAGGCTGTCTCCACCCCCGACCGCATCGCCGTCCCGCCGGCGATCGTCGGCAGCAAGGAGTGCTTCGCGCTGCGCGTGCGCGGCGACTCCATGGTCGAGGACCACATTCTCGACGGCGACGTGGTCGTGCTGGAATCTCGGCAGGTGCCGCGGGATGGGGAGACCGTGGTTGCGCTGATCCGCCGAGAGGAGTGTACTCTCAAGCGGCTCTACCGAGATGGAGGCAAGATTAGGCTCGTCCCCGCGAACAAGAGGCTGCAGCCAATGGAATTCCCGGCTGAGGACGTCGAGGTCCAGGGCGTGGTGATCGGGCTGCTGCGGGAGTACTAGCCGGCGCCGCGAAAGCCGCGGCGAGCGCCCCGGGAGCGATCGAAGGTGCTACTCACGAGGCGAATGGACTTCTCCGCGGCGCACACTCTGTGGCGCTCCGACTGGGATGAGGCTCGGAACCGCGCGGTCTACGGAGCCGCCGCCTCGAACCTCAGTCACGGCCACAACTACGAGCTCGAGGTCACGATCCGTGGCGAGGTGGATCCCGAGACCGGGATGGTGATCGATCTGAAGCAGCTGAAGGAGATCATGAGTGCCGAGATCGAGGCACGCTTCGACCACCGCAATCTGAACGAGGACACGGAGTACTTCCGCTCCGTCCCTCCCACGGCGGAGAACCTCACCCGGGTGATCTTCGACCTGCTGGACCGTGCGCTGCCAGGCGAGCTGCTGTACCGGGTGCGGCTGCACCCGACCAGAGAGCTCTATGTGGAGGTCACGCGATGATCACGCTCACTCGCCGCTACGGTTTCAGCGCGGCGCACGTCCTCGCCCGGCCCGACTGGTCCGAGGAGCGGAATCGGGCCGTGTACGACAAGTGCGCGCACCCCGGTGGGCACGGTCACAACTATGGCCTCGAGGTGACAGTTCGCGGCGCGGTCGACGCTGCGGGGCGGCTGCTACCGCTCGAGCGGCTCGACGCCGTCGTGCGCGAGCGTGTGCTGCTCCGGCTCGATCACCAGTTTCTGAACCGCGACGTGCCCGAGTTCGAACGTGTAGTCCCCACCGCGGAGAACATCGCTCGCTACGTCTGGGATGCCCTCAAGGGAGAGATCGCCCCCGCTGTCTTGCACCGCATCCGTCTCGAGGAGACAGCGAAGAACTCCGTCGAATATGCTGGCGAGCGGGAGGACGCATGAACGATCTCGAAGGACTCGTCGAGAGCTTACTCAAGAAAATCGGGGAGGATCCGTCTCGACCGGGACTCCTCCGCACGCCCGACCGTGTCGCCCGAGCGCTCGAGTTCCTCACGCAGGGCTATCAGCAGGACCCCAAGCAGATCCTGAACGGTGCGGTCTTCGACGAGACCTACAACGAGATGCTCATCGTGAAGGACATCGACTTCTACAGCCTGTGCGAGCATCACCTGCTGCCCTTCTTCGGCCGCGCCCACATTGCCTATGTTCCTGACGGTCGGATCGTGGGTCTCTCGAAGCTGCCGCGCCTGGTAGACATGTTCGCGCGACGGCTCCAGGTTCAGGAACGTCTCACGAACCAGATCGCTGCCGAGATCGAGCGGGTCCTCAAGCCCAGGGGCGTCGCTGTGGTTCTAGAGGCTCAGCACCTGTGTATGATGATGCGAGGGGTTCAGAAGCAGAACTCGTACTCGATCACGAGCGCCATGCTGGGTGAATTCGGCTACGACGAGAAGACCCGCTCGGAGTTCATGCAGTTGATCCGGAAGTCCCGCGAGATCTGATCGCTCAGACCAGAACGTCGCTATAAGTGGCCGAACGTCTGGAGGATTCCTGTAGCGATCTTTTGGTTGACAAGAAAACTAAAGTCACGTAGCGTCGCGGTCGAAAAGAAGTCGACCCATTCTATTCCTGTAGCGGCCCCCCCACTCCAGCAGCCACGGGCTGGAGCGAGTGAGGTGCGCTCTATTTGTATTTCGAGCATGACACGGCGCGTCGTGCAGGCGACGCACCGCACCTCGAGCTGCATTGCGAGAGCGCCAAGCAGACAACAAACCTTGTGGGGGGCACGGCATCCAACGAGAAGAGTCTCTCGGGGCGGGGCTCGCACTGTGCCACAAGGCAACGAACGGTTGGGATAACCCAACTTCCTCCGTGTCGTCGACGCTGAGGGGACAGGGACTCGAGGCCAAATGAGCGCAAAACGCTTGACAGATTCGTCGGTAGTCGATCCAGAGCATTCCAACGTCGATCCGGACGAGGAGGCGGCACGCAATCGCAACACGCTGCTCTCGTACTTCAATGACATCGCGAGCATTCCGACTCTCACCAAGGAGGAGGAGGTGATGCTCGCCAAGGAGATGGAGGCGGCCACCTTCGAAATGCGCGGGGGCATCCTGGCCGTGCCCTTTACCTGGCGCGAGGCCGTCGATATCTGGCGTGGCCTGCAGGCCGAGAACCGCGTGACCGCGAAAATGTCAGAGGCGTACGGTTCCGGCACTCCCGAGGGTGAGGAGCGCGGCGCGCGGCTAGACAAGGCCCTCACGAAGGTCGAGGTTCAGCTCGCCAAGTACGACGAGGTGACCGGCCACAAGTCGCCGAGGGAGAGGTCGCCCAAGGTCGCCAGCAGCATTCAGCGCGCGCTGAAGCAGGCGGACCTCTCCATGCAGATCTTCGAGCGCGTGCGGCGCAAGCTGCGCACGGCGCGCGACACCGTGGTCGGCTACGAGCGCCAGGTCCAGGACCTGAAGGCACCGAAGCGCGCGCCGCGGACGGAGAAGGGCAAGCTCGAGCGCGAGCGCGACCTGCGCATGCTGCGTCGCCAGATCCGCGAGGTGGAGCTGTCGGTGGGGATGCGGTCGACGGAGTTCATCGAGCTGATGGACGGGGTCGATATGGCCTACGACCGGCTGATGGACCACAAGAACAAGTTCGTGCAGCACAACTTGAAGCTGGTCATCGCGATCGCCAAGGACTACCGGAACATGGGCATCGCCTTCCAGGACCTGATCCAGGAGGGGAACCTCGGTCTGATCCGTGCGGTTGAGAAGTTCGACTACCGGCGCGGGCACAAGTTCTCGACCTACGCGCTGTGGTGGATTCGCCAGGCGCTGATTCGCGCGATCCAGAATCAGTCCAGGACGATCCGCATCCCGAGCCACATGCACGACACGCTGCTCAAGTACTACCGGACCTTCAACGCGCTCTCAAAGCGTCTGGGTCGCGAGCCGAAGACCTCCGAGCTGGCCAAAGAGCTCAAGATCTCCGTGGAGCAGACGGAGCGCCTGCAGAAGATGACCCGCGAGCCGGTGTCGCTCGAGACCCAGGTGAAGGGGACGGATTCCAAGGTGCTCAAGGACTTTGTCAAGGATCCGACCACGCGCTCGCCGCTGGACGGGCTGGACCGGTTCAGGCTCGAGCAGGCGACGGAGGAGTCGATCGCTCAGCTCAACGAGCGCGAGCGGAACATCTTGCGCTGGCGCTTCGGCATGAAGGGCGAGCAGGACCACACGCTGGAGGAGATCGGCGAGAAGCTTGGCCTGTCCCGCGAGCGCGTGCGCCAGCTCGAGGCGCGGGCCATCGAGAAGCTGCGCCACTCCTCCAAGCAGCGCCTCCTGGAGGCCTTCGCAGAGCTCACGTAGGTGGGACCCGGCCTTGTGGGACCCGGCCGCGGGCGGCCGCGGCCACCCACCTCCGCTCGCCTGCGGCTCGCTGCGCGCGCCGCTCTGCGGCGCTTGCGGGTTGCCGGCTCGCAAGGATGTTGCCGGTTCTTGACGGAACTTGGGGACGGTCCTCGATTGGAACTTGTTTGCTCTACCTGGCGTGGTCGTCCAGCACCTGTCGCGGGACCGGGTTGCGGGCCGGGAACTGGAAGTAGCGGGTCATTTCGCGGGCGGCTCGGTCCACATTCCAGCCCGACACGCCTACGCGGTAGATGCCGAGCATGTAGCCCGTGCGATCGGCGCCGTTGCGGCAGTGGACCAGGATCGGGTGGTTCGTGGGATCGGCCAGGATGGCCAGGAAGCGCTGCACCTGCGCATCTGACGGCGCGCGTCGGGACGAGAGGTTGAAGCTGTGCACGCGGAGGCCGTGGCGGGCGGCGAACGCGCTCTCGTAGCCCTGTGTCTTGCCCCGCAGGTTCACGAGAGTCCGGATCTGCTCGTGCTTGACGAGCCAGCGGAGAAACAGGGGTGAGGGTTGAGCGGCTCGATAGAGGCGGCCGGGCTCGACTTCCCCGAAGTTGTAGAGCAGGCGCGCGCAGCCCAGGCTCCCGCTCAGCATGGCGAGCCCGACGCTGAGGGCGAGCTTCGCGCCGAGGGCGGGACGCATTCAGTTGAGGGGATAGAGTGGATGGATGCGCAGATCGCCGCTTTCATTGAGTTCCCGATGGCTGGTCTCGAGCCAGAGCTGCATCGTGTTTCTGCGGACGAGGTCCGTCAGCTGCTCACGCACGACGGACAGCTGCTCCTCGATCCGCTCGGCGGTCGGCTCTTCGCGCTCGAGCAGGGAGATCACGTAAAAGGAATCTCCGCCGGCAAAAACGCGAGGCGCGAAAGCCTCCGGCTCGGTGAGCGCGTAGGCCGCCGCCAGAATCCCCTCAACGTTCTGGAGCTCCGGAACAGCCGGCTCGATCAGCCGGAAGAGCGACGTTGTCCCGACGCGTAGTCCGCTCGCCTCGGCCGCAGCCACGAAGGACTCGCCAGCCGCGAGCCTGGCGAGCAGGTCCTCCGCTCCGGCCCGCGCCGCCTCGACCGCCCTCTTCTCGAGCAGGAGCTCGTGGGAGAGCTGCGGTCCGACCTCCTCGAGACTGCGTGACACTAGCTCGATATGCGCCTCCACCAGGATCAGGTGAGCGCCCCGCTCGGTCTCGACTGGGTCGGAGATCTCGCCCTCTTCGAGCGCGAAGGCCGCTTGCTCGAACGCTGGAAACATACGGCCGCGGGGGAATGGGCCGAGCAACCCAGCCCGCTCGCGCGTCGCCTCATCCTGCGAGAGCTCGAGTGCCAGGTCTGCAAAGCCTTCGCCGGCGTCGAGGCGCCCCCTTGCCGCGCTCGCCTGCTCCAGTGCGTCGGGTCCTGTGAAGAGGATGTGTCGCGCGACGACGTGCTCGGGCTGCTGAAACTCGTCGTTGCGGCTCTCGTACTCTGCCCGGATCTCCTCCGGGTGCGCGTCGAGGAACTCCTTCACGTCCTCCGCGGCGAGCTCCGGGCCTCCCTCACGAAAATTCGCCGCCTCCGCGACCGCGAAGCGCAGGCGCAGCGTGGTTTCCGCCTCCAGGATGGTGGCACGGGCCTGGGCATCAGAGACGCGCACGGGCGAGGCCACGAGTCGTTCGAAGTCCTGCACGAGCAGGTCCATCCGGAGCTCCTCCAGGTACGCGCGGATGGAGAACCCTTGCTGTGCCGCCGCCAGTTCGACTAGCTCCGGGTCATAGCGGCCGTCGAGGAAATAGCGCGGATTGCGTCGGTTGCTGTTGCGGAGGGCCGCGTTCGGCACCTGGAGGCCCAGCCCCTCCGCCTCGTGAGCTAGGATGAAGCGCTGGACGAGCGCGTTCATGGTGCTTGCGTCGATCAGGTCGCGCTGCTGCGTGGGGTCGAGCCCCTCCACGTCGCGGATGCTGCGCCCAACGCTCTCGCGCCAGATCTCGAACAGGTCGCGGCTGATGGGCCTCCCGTCGATCTCGGCCACCACGCCGGGTCCCACGTTCCCCGCGCCCGGTCCGTAGAGGAAGACGAAGGCAGCGATCACGAGGAACAGGGCGCCGTTTCGTATCCACTTATAGCCGCGGCTCATGACATCCTCGTGAGCGCTTCCGGGGGGGGATCGCGACGGGTGAGCCAAGCTAGGGGTGGGGCCCCTGAGATGCAAGCCGAGGCTCTCCGGCGGGGATTATTCTGTCTTGCGTGGAAGATTCGGCGTCCGTAGAATCGACTCTTTGGGTCCCGGGGGTCCCGGGGGTCCCGGGGGTCCCGGGGGTCCCGGGTTCCTCTACGACCATGGTGGTTTCCTCCGCGGAGGGAGACGCACCAAAAGGACGGCGGCATGCGCAACACCCTCAATCGATTTCTGGGGGCATTTTCAAACGACCTGGGGATCGATCTCGGGACTGCCAACACGCTTGTGTACGCCAAGGGTCGCGGGATCGTCTCGAGTGAGCCGTCCGTAGTCGCGGTAGACACCGAGAAGCAGCGCGTGCGCGCGGTTGGCACGGAAGCCAAGAACATGCTGGGTCGCACGCCGGGAACGATCCGAGCGGTGCGGCCACTGCGCGACGGCGTGATCGCCGACTTCGAGGTCGCGGAGGCGATGCTGCGCCATTTCATCCAGAAGGCGCACAACCGCTCCACGTTCTTGCGTCCGCGCATTGTGATCTCGGTTCCGTCCGGAATCACCGAGGTCGAGAAGCGGGCAGTGCGAGAGTCGGCACTCTCGGCGAGCGCCCGCGAGGTCTATCTGATCGACGAGGCGATGGCCGCCGCGATCGGCGCGGGTCTTCCGATCACCGAGCCATCCGGGAACATGATCGTCGACATCGGCGGCGGTACGACTGAGGTCGCCATCATCTCGCTCGCAGGCATCGTCTTCGCCAACAGCGTACGCGTTGGTGGCGACAAGATGGACGAGGCGATCCTGAACTACGTGAAGCGCAAGTACAACCTGCTGATCGGTGAGCGAACGGCGGAGCGTATCAAGATCGAGATCGGCAACGCGTACCCCGTCGACGAGGTGAAGAGCATGATCGTCAAGGGCCGAGATCTCGTGGCGGGCGTGCCCAAGACGCTCGAGATCAATACGGAAGACGTGCGCGAGGCCCTCACGGAGCCCGTCAGGGCGATCGTCGAGGCCACGAAGGTGGTGCTGGAGCGCACGCCTCCCGAGCTCGCTGCGGACATTGCCGACAAGGGGATCGTGCTCTCCGGCGGAGGGGCGCTCGTCGAAAACCTCGACGTGCTCTTACGCGAGGAGACGGGATTGCCGATCATGTTGGCTGAGGATCCATTCACCGCGGTGGTGATGGGCTGCGGTCGCTGCCTCGACGAGCTCGACCTCCTGCGGGATGTAACCGTTTCCAAGTAGCCTGAGGGACGCGCTTTGAAGTGAGCGATCTGCTGAATCGCTTTCGATACCCCCTCACCTACCTGTTGCTCCTGGCGCTGTGCGTCATCAGCCTGGCCTCGCGCAAGGGACCTGTGGAACTTGGCGTGGGCTCCCGCCTGCTGCTTCGACTCACGTTGCCGCTCGCAGAGATGGTCACGCTGCCCGTGCGACAGGCGCGGGGGCTCTGGGGCGACTACGTGGCGGTCCTGGGCGTACGTGAGGAGAACGAGACCCTCCGCCAAACGCTCAGCCACTTGGAGGAGGAGAACCTTCGCTTTCGTGAAGCCATCGTGGCGAGTGAGCGCTTCGAGAGTCTGGCCGAGTTTCAGGAGCGGCGCGAGGTTCCCATGGTTCCCGCGAACGTCGTTGCCCAGGACCTGTCGCGCTGGTTCCAGTCCGTGGTGATCGACCAGGGCTCTGCGGCGGGGGTGCGCGCCGGCATGCCGGTCATCACAGGCTCGGGCGTCGTGGGAGTCGTCGCCGGCACCACGCCGAGGGCCGCCAAGGTGCTGCTCGTGATCGATCTCCAGAGCCGCGTGGACGCCTACGTGCAGCGCTCGCGCGCGCGGGGCACCGTTCGCGGCAGGTCTGAAGAGCCCTGTGAGTTCGACTACGTGCTGCGCGAGGACGACGTGCGGGAGGGCGATCAGCTGCTCACCTCTGGCCTCGGCGGCGTCTACCCGAAGGGTCTTGTGGTGGGCACGGTGGCGGACGTCGAGCGCAAGCCCTACGGCCTGTTCCAGACGGTGCGTGTCACGCCGGCCGTCGACTTCCACAAGCTCGAAGAGGTCTTCGTGATCCTCGAGCAGCGCGAGCTGCCGGCGGACGAGGCCTACAACGCGGAGGAGAGCGACCTCTGGGGTCCGGAGAGGCCTGTGCAGTGACCGTCCTGAGCAAGCTGGCGGGGGTGGGCCTCGGCTTGGTCCTGCTGCAGGTGCTGCTCGCGTCGGTGCTGCCCGCCGCGATTCGCCCGGATCTCGTGCTCGTGTTCGCCCTGGCGTTGGGCCTGCGCTCCGGCGGTACCACCGGGCTGTTTCTGGCCTTCTTGCTCGGGTTCACGGTCGATGTCCTGTCCGGCTCACCTCCCGGGCTGTTCGCACTGCTGCGCGGTACGGCCTGTGCGGCGACCCGCGCCCTGGACCGCGCTCTCTACCTTCGGGCCCCTGGACCCTGGGTCGCCTACGTCGCGGGCTACACCATCGTCGACGCGCTGCTGATGGGGCTCGCGCTGCACGCCTTCATGCCCGAGAGTGCGCTCGGCTGGGTCACGGTCCTGGGCCGGCTGCCCGGACAGGTCGTGATGATGGCCATTGTGGCAGCCCCCCTGCTGCTGCTCTTCCTGCGTCTCGAGGTCGCCCCCGAGCCGGACGGCCGAGCCTCCCAGGTCGGCTTGATCGAACCCCGCCTGTGACCCAGCTCTCCGGATCCGGACCCGTCGATCGCTTCGTAGAGAGTCGACTGACAGCGGCGGTGCTCTTCATCGCGGTTGTCTGGCTCGTTCTCATTGCGCGGCTGTTCTACCTCCAGGTGCTGGAGGGGGACCGCTACCGCGTCTCGGCGGAGCGCAACAGCGTGCGTACGCACCGCGTGATGGCGCCGCGCGGCATGATTCTCGACAGGTCGCGCCGCATCCTGGTGGACTCGCGTCCCAGCTTCGACGTGCTCGTGGTGCCCAACGAAGCGCGAGACCTTCCCACGACGCTGCGGCGTGTCGCGAGTCTGATCGACTCGAGTCCCGAGCCTCTGCTCGAGGCGCTGGGCCGGCTGCGCGGAGGCGAGCGCTTCGTGGCACACCCCGTGGCGCACGACCTCTCGTGGCGGAGCATCGCCCGCGTCGAGTCCCGGCTCTGGGCCCTGGAGGGCGTGATCACCCAGGCCTCGCCCGTTCGCTCCTACCCGTATGGGTCGAGCGCCGCACATGTGCTGGGCTGGCTCGGCGAGATCGACAAGCAAGAGCTTCGAGAGCGACAGTTCCAGGGTTACCGAGTGGGAGACGTGATCGGCCGCGAGGGTGTGGAGCGGTTACTGGATCGCGAGCTGCGCGGGCGCACGGGGGGCAGGAACGTGCTGGTCGACGCGCACGGGCGCGAGCTCGAGCGACTCGATGTCATCGAGCCGCAGGCCGGCCGCAACGTGGTTCTGACGCTCGACTACCAGCTGCAGCAGACCGCGGAGTCGGCCCTGACCCGTACGGGGCAGCCCGGAGCGGTCGTTGCGCTGGATCCCAGAAACGGCGAGATCCTGGTGCTAACGAGCCTCCCCGCGACCGACCCCAACGCCTTCGCGGTCGGGATAGATCGGGCCACCTGGCAGTCGCTGACCGAGAATCCCGACACGCCGCTTCACAACCGCGCTCTCCAGGGCCAGTACCCACCAGGCTCGACCTACAAGGTCGTCTCGGCGCTGGCCGGGTTGGAGACGGGAGTCCTGGCTCCGGACGAGACCGTCCACTGCACGGGCTCCTACCGGCTCGGGCGCCGCCGCTATCGCTGCTGGCGCGCCGGGGGGCACGGCCAGGTCGACCTCCACCGGGCCATCGTCGAGTCCTGCGACGTCTACTTCTACAAGCTCAGCAAGCTCCTCGGAGTGGAGCGGCTAGGCTACTACGCGCGGGCGCTCGGCCTCGGGGCACCCACGGGGATCGACTTGCGCGGCGAAGCGGCAGGTCTGGTCCCGACCGCAGCCTGGAAGGAACGACGCTTCGGGGAGCCCTGGGTCGAGGGCGAGACCATCTCGCTCGGGATCGGCCAGGGCTTCAACCTCTGGACACCGATTCAGATGGCGAACACCTACGCGGCCATCGCGCAAGGAGGAAGCCGCTACCAGCCCTTCGTCGTGAAGCGGGTCGAGGACTCACAGGGCAACCCGATCGAGGAGCGGGACCCCGTGCCCCTGGGCGAGGTGGCGATCTCCAAGCCGTCGTTGGACTTCGTGCGAAACGCTCTTCGCAGGGTGGTCCACGATCCGCACGGCACCGGCGCCGTCATGCGCGGTCTTCCCGGTGGGGTGGAGGCCGCCGGCAAGACGGGTACGGCACAGGTGGTCGCGATGCCACAGGATTCGCCGCCCGCCGAGGAGGAGATTCCCGAGGAACATCGCGACCACGCCTGGTTCGTGACCTACGCGCCGGTCGAGAATCCGCGCATTGTCGTCGCCGTGCTCGTTGAGCACGGCGGCCACGGTGGCAGCACGGCCGCCCCGATCGCGCGCGAGGTGGTGGTCGAGTTCTTGAAGGGAGAGGGACAGCTGCATGCCGGGAATTGACCGCAGGCTGATCCAGCATTTCGAGTGGCCACTGTTCGGTATCGCGCTGCTCCTGGGAGTGATCGGTGTGGCCAACCTGATCTCCGCCGCCCCCGGGTCCGCGGCGACCATTCCGCCCACCGCCTGGCGTCAACTGCTCTGGCTCGGCGTCGGGCTGTGCGTGCTCGTCGCTTGTCTGATGCCGGACTACCGGATCCTCGAGCGCCTCGCGATTCCCGCCTACGTGGCGTGCATCGTCGCGCTGGCCGCGGTGCTGCTCGCCGGACCCGTCATTCATGGGACCCAGCGCTGGTTGCTCGTTGGTGGACTGCGCGCGCAACCGTCGGAGTTCATCAAGGTTGCGATGCTGGTCCTGTTCGCGCGCGCACTGCAGCGCCGCCCGGCGAACCGTGAGATTGGCTTCGTCGATCTGCTCGGCCCGCTCGCCCTGGTCGCGCTCCCGACCATCCTTGTGCTGCGCCAACCCGACCTCGGCACGGCCATGCTCCTCGTGCTGCTGTCGGCCACCTACCTGCTGATCTCGCCGGTCCGGGCGCGCCTCGTGCCCTCGCTCGGAATCGGCGCCATCGCGGTGGCTGCAGCGGGCTGGCTCTTCGTGCTCCGGGAGTACCAGAAGGAACGCGTGCTCACCTTCCTCGATCCGGAACGGGATCCGCTGGGAGCGGCGTATCACTCGATCCAGAGTCAGATCGCTGTGGGCTCGGGTGGACTCTTCGGCCGTGGCTTTCTGCAGGGTCCGCAGAGCCAGCTCGACTTCCTGCCGGAGCAGCAGACGGACTTTGTCTTCTCGGTGCTCGGTGAGGAGTGGGGGTTCCTCGGCGCGTGCTTCGTGCTGCTGCTCTATCTCGGCATGATGATCCGCATCCTGATGATCGCCCACGCCTCCAAGGACCAGTTCGGTGCCTACTTGGCCTTCGGCGTGGCAGCGCTCTTCTTCTGGCCCACCGCGATCAACGTGGCGATGGTCTTGAGCCTCTCGCCCGTCGTAGGAATACCGCTTCCTCTGCTGTCGTACGGCGGCTCGTCTCTTCTGGCGAGCATGATCGCGATCGGCCTCGCGATGAACGTCTCCATGCGCCGCTACGTCTTCTGAGAACTTTGACCGTGGGGCGTTCCCAGAAGATCGGAGCTTTTTTCGACGTCGACAAAACGATACTCGCCGAGAACTCCGCGACCCTTTACCTGAAGGCGCTCTACCTCCGCGGCGAAGTGGACTGGAAGGACGTCGTTACCAACCTGGGTTCCTATCTCCGCTACCGGTTGAACCTGCTAGACCTCGAGCGCTGGACCGCGAGCGCGATGATCCACTTTAAGGGTCGCAGCGTTGCGGAGCTGGAGCGGGAGTCCGAGCAGCTCTTCGGCGAGGTCATCCGGCCGACGATCTACGCCGAGGCCACGGAGCTGATCGAGCACCACCGCAAGGAGGGTCCCGTCGTGGCTCTGGTATCCGGTGCCTCGAAGCTCGTGACGCAGCCGCTGGCCGAGCACCTCGGTGTGGAGCACAGCCTGCACACGCACATGGAAGTGCAGGACGGTGTCCTTACCGGGCGGGTCGTCCAGCCCATTTGCTTCGGCGAGGGGAAGATCTACTGGCTGCAGCAGCTGATCGAGAGTGAGCAGGTCGACCTGGCGCGCAGCTACTTCTACACGGACTCGATCACCGACGTCCCACTCCTGGACCTCGTCGGCCACCCGGTCGTGGTAAATCCCGACCCACTCCTCTACCGCCACGCGCGCCGCCGCCGCTGGCCCGTGCGCTACTTCCGCCCCCCGCCACCCACGAACGAGCCTAAACCACTGAAGCGCGCAACGACCTGAGCGGGTCGACGAGGCTGGAGGAGTCGGAGGGCGGGACCGTCCCCGCAGGACTGTGGTAGCGGTGTCCGAGGCGAGCAAGTTCCCTGTGCACGCAAGAAGCGGAGTCCTGCGGGGAAGGTCCCGCCTTCCGACCCCGCGCCTCCTACCTACAGCAACGCCTCAATCTGCTCCTGAATCTTCGCCTTAGGCTGGTTGCCGACGAGCGACCCCTTGACCTGCCCATCCTTGATGAACAGCAGTGTTGGGAGGGCGCGGATCTGGAGCTTGGCTGCGGTTTCCGTGTTGGCGTCGGCGTCGACCTTGGCGACCCGTAGCCGGTCGCCATATTCCTCCGCCAGCTCCTTGATCACAGGAGCCAGCTGGCGACAGGGCGCGCACCACTCTGCCCAGAAGTCGATCAGCACGGGCTGCTCGGCGTTCAGCACTTCCTCTTCGTAGGTCGCATCTGTGACCTCAAGAATCTTCGCCACGAATGGTCTCCTCGATCTGAAGGGCCAGAGCATACAGGCTGCTTCGGTCCTCTGCATTTGTAAGGATGAACACGTAGACCGGATGGTTTCCCGCTCGTGCGAGGTCCGCCGCACAAAGGTGCGCGATCCGCTCATTCTCCGCGATGACCAGGGTGCGGCCAGAAGGCAGGTCTCGCGGGGGGGACGCGGGTCCACCGCCCAGGTGCCAGCGGAACCCGCCTGGCAGGGCCTCCTGCGCGCCGCTCGACTCATCGACCGCCTCAATCAGCGTGACACGAGGATCGCGCAGCAGCCTGCGGGCCAGCTCGAGCGGCACCTCCTCGAAAGACACGGAAACTGGAGAGCAGGCCAGCGCGCAGAGGACAGCCGCGCCCCTGAGCGCGATGCGTGACATCCATATCGAGGATACCAGTCTTGTGGGACCCGCGCGCGCGCGGTCGCGCAACGAAGGTGAGTGGCGCGCGACAAGCAAGCGCCGCGAAAGCGGCACGCGCAGCGAGGCGAAGCCGAGCGTAAGCGGGTGGCCCGCGGCGGCCCGCGGGCCCGGACCCGCAAGACAGGCGCCGGGTCCCACAGGTGACTTGACTCGCTTGCCGCGGCGCCCTCGGCGCGCAACCATCAGCCTTTACACCCGGCGACGTCGGCACTGGCGCCACGCCGGTAGGGCCCCCGGGAAGAGATGGCGCGCATCCTGTTGCAAGAGGGCGATATCACCGACGCCGATGTTAACGCGATCGTTAACGCCGCGAACACCGCTCTCCAGCTGGGCGCGGGCGTCGCGGGAGCGATTCGAGAGAAGGGCGGGCCGACGATTCAGGCCGAGTGCAATCGACACGGGCCGATCGGTCTCGGAGAGGCGGCGATCACCGGAGCGGGAGCTCTGGCGGCGGAGTACGTGATTCACGCTGCTGGCATGGATCTCGGTGGCCGCGTCACGGAAGACTCGCTGCGCGCGTGCGTGCGCAGCTCGTTCGAGCTGGCGCGCCAACGGGGCCTGGCGCGAATCGCGTTTCCAGCCATTGGCACCGGCGTTGGCGGCTTTGCGGTCCAGCGCTGCGCGGAAATCATGCTCGAGGAGGCCGAGCGGCAGCTCGCGCAAGAGACATCTCTCGATGAGGTTCGCTTCATCCTTTTCGGTGAGCCGACGTACCGCATGTTCGAGCAGGTACTGGACGCCGGACGCATCCGCGCCCAGCTAGCGAAGCTGGAGCGGTGATCCACTTCGGCCACGAGCTCGCGGCGGTCTTGTACCTTGGCGCCGCGCTCTACGGCTGGATGGGCCGCCAGCGGGAACGGACCGGGCGCGCCGTGGTCTGGGGGGTGGCACTCGGAGCGGTGCCGCACTCCGTCGGCTTCTACGGGCTGCACATCGAAACCCCGCCGGTTCCATTAGAGAGCTTCCCCGCTGCCGTCTCGCTGATCGGGTGGTTGATCGTTCTCGCCTTCCTGGGCTCCCTGGCCGTCGCGCGGGTGCGGCCCGTCGGAGTCTGGGTCGCCGCCCTGGCCGCGATCCTCACCGGCGCGGCAGACCTCGGCCTGTGGGTGCGGGAGCCCCTCGCCCCCGAGCTCGGAGCCGGCGCTTGGTCTCACGCGCACGTGCTGCTTTCCACCGCGGGCTTCAGCCTGCTCGCCCTGGCCAGCCTGGCGGGCCTCGGGTATCTGGCCAAGGAGCGTGAGCTCAAGCAGAAGCGCAGAGCGCGCGTGCTGCTGCCCGCCCTCGAGAGCCTGGATCGGGCAGAGCACGCCACGCTGAGTCTGGGCTATGCGCTGCTCACGCTCGGCGTGGTGTCCGGCTTCGGCTGGGGCCTGAGCCATGGGCTGAGTCCCTGGACGGTGCACAGCCTGTTCCTGCTCGCAGCTTGGGCCGTGTACCTAGTCCCCGTAGGGCTCCGCGTGTTGCGCCACCAGCACGGGCAGCGTCCCGCTCGTGGGGTGGTCGTGAGCTTCGCAATCCTTGCCTTCTCTTATCTTGGCGTGCGCTTGATCGGGGCGATCACGTGAATCTGTTGCTCGTCGGCCTGAGCCACAAGACTGCTCCGGTCGCGTTACGCGAACGCTACACCATCAGCACGAGGGAGCTCTCGACTCTCGCCGAAAAGCTACATCAGAGCGAGCTCTTCGCAGAAGCAGCACTCCTCGCGACTTGCAACCGCACGGAGCTTCTCGGGGTGGCGCGCTCCGCGGAGCCGGCGCGTGAACGCCTGGAACGCTTTCTTCACGAGGAGATCGGTGATGGGAGTGCGAGCGCGGACCGCGTGTACGTGCTCCGCGATGGCGAGGTCGTGAGCCACATGTTCGAGGTGGCCGCGAGCCTCGACTCGATGGTCGTGGGAGAAGCCCAGATCCTGGGTCAGGTGAAGGATGCGTACCGCGCGGCCATGGTGGCGCGCAGCTGTGGTCCCGTGCTCAACCGGCTGTTCCAACAGTCCTTCCGCGCTGCCAAGCGCATCCGCACCGAGACCGGGCTCGCCACCTCTCCGGTCTCGGTGGCCCGGGTCGGCGTCCAGCTCGCGCGGGAGATCTTCGAGCCTTTCGAGGGCAAGCGCGTCCTGCTGCTCGGTGCGGGCGTCATGGCGGAGTCCGCCCTCGTCGGGCTTCGCGATGCCGGCGCCCGGGACATCGTCGTGCTGAACCGCACAGAGTCCCGCGCCGCGAGTCTGGCCGCGCGGCTCGCGGCGCGCTCTGGTCCCTTCGAGTCGCTCGACGAGGAGCTCGTCCGCGCGGACGTCGTGCTGACCTCGCTCGAGGTCGAGGATCCCATCGTGGGCGTGGAGTCGCTACGGGGCTCGATGCGCCTCAGGCAGGGACGACCACTGCTCGTGATCGACCTCGGGGTGCCACGCAACGTCGCCCCCGACGCACAGCACCTGGGGAACCTTTACCTGTACAACATCGACGATCTCGAGAACGTGGCGGAGCGGGGACGCGCCAGCCGGGGTGAGGCTGTGGGGCCGGCCCTGGCCATCGTGGCGGAGGAGCGGGAGCGCTTCGAGCGCTGGCAAGCGGCGCTTCCGCTGGTGCCGACGATCCGAGAGCTGCGTGAGCGGGCTGAGAGCCTGGCCCGTGGGGAGGCGCAGCGAACCGCAGCCCGGCTGGCGAGCGGCTCGGGTGACGTGGCAGAGGCGTTGGACCGGCTGGCGGAGGCCATCGTTGCGAAGATCCTCCATCAGCCCCTGCGGCGCCTTCGGGCAGAGGCCGAAGACGGCTCCGGCTACTATGCAGAGGCCGTCCGGCATCTGTTCGGGCTGAAGGGGGACGATTCGTGAAGCCGCTCAAGCTCGGAACCCGCGGAAGCGAGCTCGCGCTCGCCCAGGCCGAGCTGGTGGCGCGGAAGCTGCGCGCGCGCGGCCACGAGGTCGAGCTCTTGAAGATGACGACCGCCGGCGACCGGATCTCTGGCTCGCTGGCGGACGTCGGCGGCAAGGCACTCTGGGTGCAGGAGTTCGAGCAGGCGCTCCTCGACGAAACCATCGACCTGGCCGTACACAGCGCAAAGGACATGCCGACCCGGCTGGCTCCGGGAACGACGATCGGTGCGTACCCCGAGCGCGAGGATCCGCGCGACGTGTTCGTGGGTGCCGAGGGACAGCGCTTCGCCTCGCTCCCGCCCGGCGCACGCGTCGGAACGGGGAGCGCGCGCCGTATTGCGCTCGTGCGTGCGCTGCGACCTGAGCTCGAGCCGGTCGAGATTCGCGGCAACGTCCCCACGCGCCTCGCGAAGATCTCCTCTCTGGAGCTGCATGGGGTCATTGTGGCCTCCGCCGGGCTGATCCGCCTCGGGCTGGAGGATCGCATTCTCGACCCGCTCGACCCGGATCGATACGTCCCCGCCGCGGGACAGGGCGCGCTGGCCGTGCAGATTCGCATCGACGACGAAGATGTACATCGTATAGTGTCAAATCTCGAGGATTCGGCGGTGGCCGGGCAGGTGCGTGCGGAGCGCTCTCTCCTGTTCGAGATCGGCGGGGATTGCCGCACGCCGATCGCCGTGCACGCGTCCATCCACGGCATCTGCTTGCGCCTGCGCGCCCTGGTCATGTCGCCCGACGGGCGTGACCGCGTGGAGGGCTCGGCGGAGGGAGAGCTCGGCGCGCCCGAGCTGCTGGGCATGACGCTCGGTCGCGAGCTGCTGCAGCGCGGCGCTGGTAGGCTCATCGAGATCGATCCGTGACCGGTTTGGTCGTCCTAGTCGGGTCTGGCCCGGGCGATCCGGATCTGCTGACAGTGCGCGCGCTCCGGGAGCTCGAGCGCGCCGACGTGATTCTGTACGACGCCCTCATCGAGCCCGCGATCCTCGATCTGGCGCGCCCGGAGGCGGAGCGGATCGACGTTGGAAAGCGCGGCGACGGCTCGCGCGGGGTGCGTCAGGAGGATATCGCGGAGCTGCTCATCAAGAAGGCGCGAAGCGGCCGGCGTGTGGTCCGTCTCAAAGGCGGCGACCCCTTCGTGTTTGGCAGGGGCGCTGAGGAGGCGAGCGCGTTGCGCGAAGCCGGCGTTCCCTTCGAGGTCGTCCCCGGCATTAGCTCGGCGCTGGCGGTGCCCGCGTATGCGGGCATACCGGTGACGGATCGCCGCTGGTCGTCATCGGTCGCTGTGGTGACCGGTCACCGTGGCAAGGAGCCGGTGGACCGGCGTGTGGACTGGGAAGGTCTGGCGGCGAGTGCCGAGACGTTGGTCGTGCTCATGGGAACCGCATGGCTCGACGACATCGTGACGCGCGTGATGAACGGAGGCCGCGATCCGGAGACGCCGGCCGCGGTCATCGCGAGCGGCACGACCGCACGTCAGCGCGTCATCCGCGCTCCGCTGAGAGAGCTCGCGACAAAGGCGCGCGAGGCGGGGCTCTCCGCGCCGACCATCGTTGTGGTGGGCGAGGTTGCGCGCTTCCGCGAGAGCCTGGTCTGGTTCGAGCGCCGTCCGCTCTTTGGCCGACGCGTCCTGGTGCCGCGGGCGGCGGAGCAGCGAGGAACGCTTGCCGTCGAGCTCCAGCGACGCGGGGCGGAGCCGGTGTGTGTGCCGCTTCTCGAGTTTCTTCCACCGGAGGACCCACGTAGCCTCATGGCCGCGCTCGAGAACACGCGCCGCTACGACTGGATCGTGTTCACCTCGGCGAATGCCGTACGCTTCTGCGAGCCGCATCTCGATAGCACCGCGACCCTGGGGGAGGTGCGCATCGCGTGCATAGGCTCGGCGACGGCCGAAGCGGCCGCCCGAGCCGGGCTGCCCGCGCTCGTCGTACCCGCGGAGCGCGCGACCCCCGCAGAGCTCGCGGCCGCGATGCAGGCGCGTTCCCCGCTGAAGGACGCCACGGTCCTGTTCCCGTGTGGGTCGCTGGCGCGCGAGGCCCTGCCCCGCGTGCTCGAGGAGGCCGGGGCGAAGGTGGACTCCATCGAGGCGTATCGTACGGCGCTGCCCAGCTCGGCCGCAGGTCAGCTCGCCGCGGCCTTGCGGGACGGCCTCGAGGCCGTGACCCTCACGAGTCCGTCGACTGCGGATCACTTCTTCGCCTGTTTGGAGGCTGAGGAGCTCGTCGAACGAGCCGGAGACCTGGTGTTCGCTTGCATCGGACCTACGACTGCGGCTGCCCTGGAGCGCCATGGCGTGACCGCTCCCGAGGTGGCGGAACGACAGACCAGCGAGGCGCTGGCGGACGCGCTGGAGCGGGCCTTCGCGGAGGTTTTGAATGGGATTTCCTGAGCATCGGCTGCGACGTCTGCGTCGAACGCCTGGACTCCGGAATCTCGTGAGAGAGACGCGGCTGTCCGCCGCGAACCTGATCTATCCACTCTTCTGTGTCGAAGGGGAGGGCGTGCGAGAGCCCGTCGCCTCCATGCCGGGAGTCGATCGCTTCTCTGCAGACATGCTCGCGGACGAGGTCAAGGAGATCTGGGATCTCGGCATCGCGGGCGTGATCCTGTTCGGCATCCCGCTGGAGAAGGACGCGCTCGGCTCGGCAGCCTACGATCCCGACGGCGTAGTGCAGCGCTCGATCCGCAGCATCAAGGATGCGGCACCGGAGCTCGTGGTAATGGCGGACATCTGCCTGTGCGAGTACACGGATCACGGGCACTGCGGCGTATTCGACGGCAAGGACGTGGAGAACGATGCCACGCTTCCCCTGCTCGCGAAGACCGCTGTAGCGGCCGCGCGCGCCGGCGCCGACGTTTTGGCGCCGAGCGACATGATGGACGGCCGCGTTGCCGAGATCCGTCGCCAGCTCGACCTGGAGGGCTTCCAGGATCGAGCGATCCTCTCCTACGCGGCGAAGTATGCCTCCGCCTTCTACGGGCCGTTTCGCGACGCGGCGGAGTCCACCCCGCAGACGGGGGATCGCCGTGGGTACCAGATGGATCCCGCTAACGCGCGCGAGGCCTTGCGGGAGATTCTGACGGATCTCGACGAGGGCGCGGACATGATCATGGTCAAGCCCGCACTTCCGTATCTCGACGTGATTCGGGCCGCCCGCGAGAGCTGCAACGTCCCGGTCTTCGCGTATCAGGTGTCCGGCGAGTACAGCATGATCCACGCGGCCGCCCAGCGCGATTGGATCGATCTCGAGCGCGCGATGTTCGAGACCCTCACGGCCATCCGGCGGGCCGGCGCGGATGCCGTGATCACCTACTTTGCGAAGGACTTCGCGCGCCACGATCGGGGTGTTCGTGGCTGAGACGCAGTACAAGGTGGTGGAGACCTCGTCGGTCACCGACCAGGAGCTGGAGCGGATCATCAACGAGACGGTCTCGGAGGGCTGGGCGCTCGACGGCATCCAGTTCGCCATGCGCGAGGCATCGAAGCGGCCGTCGATGGCCTTCCTCCTGTTTACGAGCTCTGGCGGGGATGCGCAGGAGGGCTGAGCCGCTCGCATGTCTCGTGCTCGCTGCGGGACTCGCCTGTGCGCTGCGAATCCCGCCGGCGCCGATCGGGCCCCATCTCCACTGGCCGATCGACGCGACCGCGACCGCTCTGCCAGCCCTGGGCATCGGCCACTTCGGAGACTCCAGGCTGGCTGCAGAGCGGGAAGGATCTGCCCCGCCGCTTCGAGTCGAGTGGCGCGGGCTGGTGCGCGACGGAGACAACAAGACCGGCGACTCCGATTTCAAAGCAGACGTCGTGGAGGGTCTCCGCGCCGACGTAGCGAGCACCCTGGCCAGATCCGGAGACTTCTCGAGCGTGCGCCGAGTAGGGCTGGATGACGGAGACGGACTCGAGGAGCTCGGACTCGACTACCTGCTCGTGGCCAGTATCGAGTTGTTCGAGGGGGTGCAGCACCAGAGGTCCGAACTGAGCCCGTTCTGGATTGGCTGGATCCGGAACCGCTACGGCGAGCCGCGGGGCAGCGTGCGGGTCCACTACCGGCTCTACGACGGGGCGGGTCTGATCTGGGAAGATCGGATCGAGACTCGCCAGCGGAGTCCGGGCCCGAGTGTCACTGGCGCCGTTCTAGACGCCATGGCCATGAACACCGAGCGTCTCGCAGGCCGCCTGCATGCTGCGACCCGGGGCGAGCTCGAGGCTCGAGTTGTCACGGTCCGGGTTCTCGACGGCTGCAAGCTCAATCCCCGCGGGGTGGCCGCAGAGCTCGAGAGCGCGGTCCTGGCCTTCGAGCGAGAGGCGGGTCTGCGCCTCTCTCTGGAGCCCGAGCCGTGGCTCCCGCCCACGGGAGCAGGGCTCGACGAGGCACTGAACGAGCTGGTCACGAGCACGGATCCACCTCCTGATGGGATCGTTCTCGCGCTCATGCCGGTCGCGTCCCAGCCGCGGGGGTGGCTCCCTGATCTCCGCTACGGGATCGCCGATCCGCTCGGCGCTCACGCCGTGGTCGGATGCAACGACGCTGGCGCGGTTCATGGGGTCACCATGCTTCACGAGCTCGGGCATCTGCTGGGCGCCATCCACGTTCGCGACCAGAACTCCGTCATGCACGCGGTCGCCGCGTTCGACGCGCGTTTCTTCGACCCGCTGAATCGGCGCATCCTTCGCACAGCGCGTACCCGCCCGTTTGGTGCCGCCCTGCCTGCCGAGCTGCGCGGACGTCTCGAGGCCATCTATCGGGCCGCCGAGCGCTTCCCGGATCAGGTCGATGCAGGCGCGGTCTCGGCCGCTCTGCAGGCTCTGCGCAACGCCTCCCTTAGAACCTCGCCTACCGCCGTGAGCGCGACCGGGGAGCCTTCCTCGGCGGCTGACTCTAGGCTGTCAGCTCCGCGATGAGCTCAAGGGACTTGCGCACCTCGAGTGGCGCAATGCTCGGGATGCCGGGTCGAACGATGAGGTGGGTCATCCCCAGACGCTCGCGGTATTCGGCTATGGCATCGGAGACCGCTCCCGGCTCCCCGACTAGCGCCCACTCCTCGACCGAGCCGGGCGGACGGCGCATGATCGGGCGCGAGCGGGCGAGCGAAGCAGCCTGGCGTTCCAGGAGCTGGCGGGCGTGGTCGGCGAGCTCCCTCTGGCGCGTGACGAAGAGCGTGCGCATGATGGGGACCGCGAAGTCGCTCGGCGGCTCCCCATCGGGATAGGCCTCCCGGTGCAGCGCGTAGTTCTCCTCGAGGCGGCTGATGGTCTCCATCGGCGAGGCCAGGTAGGGCAGGCCGAGCCGCCCGGCCTGGCGCAGCGCCTTGGGTCCAAACGCGGCCACCCAGATGGGCGGGTGCGGCCGCTGTACGGGTAAGGGAGAGAGGCGGATCGAGGTCTCCGGTCCCTCTGCGTCGGGATCCGTTCCCACCGGCTCGCCGGCCCAGGCGCAGCACATCACCTTGAGCGCCGCCTCGAAGCGGTCACGCTTGTCGCGGATGGGGACACCGAAGGCTGCGAATAGCGCGCTCCGGAAGCCCCGCCCGACACCGAGGATGGTCCGGCCCATGGAGAGCTGGTCCAGCACGGCCACCTCCTCGGCGACCTGGAGAGGATGGCGGTGAGGCAGCAGAAACGATGTGGTTCCAAGCCGTAGGGTTTTCGTGCGCGCCGCCACCGCGGCGAGCTGAAGCAGAGGGGCGGGCATGGGCCCGGCCCCGACGAAGTGGCTCTCCGGGAGCCAGAAGGAGCGCATTCCGAGCGCCTCGGCGGTCTCGGCCTGTCCGGCCAGGCTCGTCCCCGATCCGCCGGGGTCCGAGAGCCACGGAGTGACGCCGACGTGGAGCTCTCTCACCGCCTCACTTTCGCCGCGAGATCACTTCGAAAGGGGAGCGGGGGGACCCGCTATCCGCGTCCTCGTCCTGCTTGGGGGCGGCCGAGATTTCGAGGCGCACGGAGATGTCGTGACGCCGCGCCACCTCGCTCAGTACCTCGACGACATCGATCTCACGCAGCCACTTCTGGAACTGCATCGAGAGGGCCTCGAACAGCTCGGCTCGGACCTCCTCGCCCTGACGCGCGACGTAGTCGACCCATTCGCGCGGGACCGAGTCGTTGAAGGCGCGTCGCATGGCTTCTTCCGTGAGGAAGAAGGAGCTGAAGCCCAGGGACGCGGCGCGCCGGATCCCTTCCCGGAACAGGGACTCGAGGGCTCCTGGACGCTCTCCGGTGGGCGACGCGTCGACATCCCACGCTCGGCTCATGGCGGAATTCTAGCAGGGCCAAATCGATTGTAACCTTACCTCCGCCGTGGTAGACGGGCTCTGTGGTAATCCGCGACATCATGAAGACCAACGTCGTTACCATCCCGGCCGACGACACCCTGTGGATCGTGAAGGAGATCATGGAGTTCGGAGACACCCGACACCTGCCGGTGGTGCGCCTCGGGGAGCTGCTCGGCGTCGTCTCCCAGCGCGACCTGCTCCGCGCGTCTCTGTCCAACGTCATGGGACTCCCGGCCGATGAGCAGAAGGTCTTTCTGGAGGGCGTCAAGATCTCCGAGGTGATGTCTGCACCGCCCATCTCGATCGACCAGGACGCGTCGATTCAGGAAGCGGCGAGCACGATGGCGCGCAAGAAGATCGGCTGCCTGCCCGTGCTGGAGTCTGGCAAGCTGGTCGGCATCGTGACGGAGACCGACGTACTGGAGTACTTCTCCAACCTGGACTGAGTCTTGTAGGACCCGCGCCGCAGGCGGCCGCGGCCCACCCCCCTCCGCTCAGGCCCAGGGCCTTCCCTACGCGCGCCGCTTCGCGGCGCTTGCAGGTTCCCTCCAAGTCCCGCCGGAAGTTCCGATTTGCCCAGGTGGGCCCCGCGAGGTCCCAGAGCCCTAACGCCCGGGGGGCGAAAGGGGGAGCGGGTCGGATGCCGTCTCCGGGGCAACCGACCCTCAGCGCTCAAATTGACGCGGATAGGCCGATCCTATAGAGGTTCAGCCCATGGCGCTGCTACAGCCCGCCGACGGGCCTCGCGAGCTTCACGGACGCGGCAAGCTCGAGGTGTTCAACCCTGCCACCCTCGAGAAGAACGGCGAGATCGATGTCGCGACGTCGACGGAGGTGGAGAGCGCCGTCCGACGTGGTCGAATGGTGCAGCAGAGCTGGGCCGAGCTCGGCTTCGGCGAGCGCGGTAGGCAGCTGCTGCGGGTGCGCGACGCGCTGGTCGAACGCGCCATTCAAGTCGCGGATACCGTCTGCAACGATACGGGAAAGCCGCGCATTGAGGCGCTCGCCAGCGAGGTGTCGGCGTGCTGCGACGTGCTCACGTTCTACGCGAAGAAGGCGAAGCGGCTGCTCGGGGACCACCGCGAGCGCACCCATCGGATCAGGACCGAGACGCTCGTCCTCTCGCACCGTCCCATGGGAGTGGTGGGCGTGCTCAGTCCGGGTAGCCTCCCGCTGCTTCAGTCGGTGATCCCAACCGTCCAGGCGCTCATCTCGGGGAACACCGTGGTCTTGAAGCCGTCGGAGGTGACGCCTCTGGTGGGGCTCGCTCTGGTCGAGCTGTTCGAGTCGGCCGGCTTGCCGGAAGGCGTGTTTCAGGTCGTCACAGGTGACGCCTCCACGGGTGCGGCGCTCGTCGATGCAGGCTGTGACAAGATCTCCTTTTCAGGCTCTGCGCAGAGCGGGCGCAGGGTGGCAGAGGAGTGCGCTCGCAGGTCCACGTCCTGCACACTCGAGCTCGGCGGAAAGGATCCCCTGATCGTCTGTAACGATGCAGATCTGGATCGCGCGTCCCGCTGGGCCGTCTGGGGCGCGTTTGCGAACTCCGGCCAGATCTCCACCTCGATCGAGCGAGCATACGTCGTGGAGAACGTCGCGCAGCCTTTCGTCGATCGCGTCGTCGCGCTGACGCGTGTTCTGCGCCAGGGTCCGGAGTCCCGCGGAGAGGTCGACATTGGCTCCCTGAGCTCGCCCGCCCAGCTCGATGCCATCGAGGAGCAGGTCAGAGATGCGGTCGAGATGGGCGCGCGTGTGCTCGCGGGGGGGCGGCGCAATCCCGGCTTCGAGGGCTATTTCTATGAGCCGACCGTGCTCGTAGACGTGAATCACGCGATGGCCATCATGCGCGAGGAGACCTTCGGCCCGACCTTGCCTATCCAGGTCGTGAAGGACGAGGAGGAGGCCGTGCGCCTGGCGAACGATTCGGCCTATCGCCCGCGAGCGAGCTTGTGGACGAGCGATCGGTACCGCGCCAAGCAGCTTGCTGGTCGTCTCGCCGCGAGGCGAGTCACGGTGAACGACGTGACCGGCGCCTATCCGATCTCCACGGGCACGCCGGGCGCGATCCGACAGAGTCGGGTGAGCGGAGACGCGGGACTCGAGGGCTACAACCATACGCAAACCGTGGCGCTGCCGCGTCGCTTCCGTCCACGAGAGCGTACCCTCGCCTACCCGTACAGCGCGCGTGCTCTGCGTGCCGAGCAACGCGCGCTGCGACTGCGCTACCTCTCGCCGCTCGGAAAGCTCCTCGGAAGTTGAGCCCCGTGCGACTCCGGGAACTCGCCGACGCCCTCGACCTTGCGTACGAGGGCGATCCCGACCTCGAAATCCTCGGCCTGGCCGGGCTGCGCGACGCGACCTCGTCGGAGCTGAGCTTCGTGACGGGTGAGCGGTACCGCAAAGACTTCGAGGCCTCCCAGGCCGCAGCGTTCTTCGCACCCCCCGACTTCGAGACGCGCGGCAAGCCCTGCCTGCGAGCCACGGCTCCGTACGCGGAGTTCGCGCGCGCCGTCGACATGCTCTATCCGCGGGAGCGTCCGGTGCCCGGCACGCACGAGACTGCCGTTGTAGCCGCGGATGTCGTCCTTGGCGTGGGCGTTTCGGTCGGGGCGTACGCCGTGCTCGGCAGTGGTGTGCGGATCGGGGATCGCAGTTGCATTCACCCGCACGTGACGCTCTACCCTGGTGTTCGCATCGGCGCAGACTGCGAGATCCACTCTGGGGCCCGGCTGCGCGACGGGGTGACGCTCGGGGACCGCTGCGTGATCCAGAACGGCGCGGTAATCGGGGCGGAGGGCTTCGGCTTCGTGTTCCGGGCAGATGGTACACGAGTCCGTGTACCACACTGCTGTCCGGTCGAGCTCGGCGACGACTGCGAGGTCGGCGCGAACGCCACGATCGACGCGGCCCATCCCGGGCACTCCCGCCGCGGGCACGCGCAAGTGCGCACGCGCATCGGCGACGGCGTGAAGATCGACAACCTGGCGCACGTGGGTCACGGCTCGAGCATCGGGCGCGGTGCCACGCTCTGCGCGCAGGTCGGCCTGTCCGGCAGCAGCTCCGTTGGTGCGGGCGCATTTCTTGCGGGGCAGGTGGGTGTGGGCGACAACGTGCACATCGGCGAACGCACACTGGTAGGCGGCAAGACGGGGGTCACGAGCGACGTCGGGCCCGACATGCAGATTCTCGGCTATCCCCATCTGGAGCGTAGACTGTGGGGTCGCGTGATGGCCGCGTCCAAACGCTTGCCCGAGCTCCTGCGTCGCGTACGCGAGCTCGAGAAGAAGATCGACACAGAACACGAGGGCTGACTCACATGCCAGAGGTCCGGGGGGTACCGCTGCAGGAGATCCGTCGCATGTACGCGAGCGGGTCCGGAAGGGTCACGAGCGCGCTGCTGCGCGCTCTTCATCAGGATCCGCGCGTCGGCGCGCGTGACATCGCTCTGCTGCTCGAGCTGCGGCGCAAGCGCGTAAGCGCGGAGCGCCGTCGGCTGCGACGGCTCTTCCGGCTGGAGCGCGAGCTCTGCCTGCAGGGCGTCGAGCGCATCGCGGGCGTCGACGAAGTCGGGATGGGGCCCCTGGCCGGTCCGGTCGTTGCCGCCGCTGTCGTTCTTCCGGCACGAACGCGGCTCGACGGACTGAACGACTCCAAGCTGCTCAGCGCCGCTGCCCGCGAACGCCTCGATCTCGAGATTCGCGACTATGCGCGCGGCGTCGGCATCGGCTGGGTCGAACCGGAGGAGGTCGACCGTGTAAACGTGTACCAGGCCGGGCTGCTGGCCATGCGGCGCGCGCTCGAAGCCCTGCAAGAGCCACCGCAGATCGCGCTCATCGACGGCCGCCGTGTACCGGGGCTGGTGATGGAGCAGCAAGCCGTGGCAGGAGGCGATCGAAGAGTAGGTTCGATCGCGGCTGCATCTGTCGTTGCCAAGGTCTGGCGCGATCGCCGCATGCTGGAGCTCGACGCTCGCTACCCGGGCTACGGATTCGCCAGGAACGCGGGCTACGGTACGGCCGAGCACCTGCGCGCGTTGGTCCGGCGCGGGCCGACTCCCGTCCACAGAAACTCCTTCGCTCCCGTACGCAGCGCCCGCGGAGCCCGAGAAGGCACCTGAGTGCCTCACCTGGTCTTCGAGAGCGACCTGGACCTCGAATCCTGGGCGCGGAACTTCGAGCCCCTGCTGCTCAGGAGCGGAGCGGACGTGCTGCGGACGGACCGCATCTATTTCGAGCGAGAAGGTCGCGACGTCCTGATCGAAGCGCTTGTCGTAGAGGCGGGTCGCAAGATGTCGTTCTATCTGCGGATCTCGCGACACAGCGACGGGTCGACGACGCTGCGGGTCGATCCGCTGACGCATCCGGAACGCAGCCCGGGTCTCCGCGAGCTAGTCACGCATGTCGCGCGCGAGCTGCTGCGGTGCACGCCGGGAGCGAAGGTCCGCTCTACGAACCTCGTGCTACCATCGGAGTAGGAGAGTCCTGAGACCATGAGGATCGCGAAGGACGTTACGAAGCTAATTGGCGGTACGCCGCTGGTCGACTTGAACAGCGTGACGGCCGATGCGCCCGCGCGCATCGTCGCGAAGCTCGAGGGCTTCAACCCGGCTAGCAGCGTCAAGGACAGGATCGGTCTCGCGATGATCGAGGCTGCGGAGCGCGACGGGATCATCGAGCCGGGAAAGTCAGTGATCATCGAGTCGACGTCCGGGAACACCGGCATTGCGCTCGCGATGGTCGCCGCGGCCAAGGGCTACGAGCTCATCCTCACGATGCCGGACACCTTCTCGCTCGAGAGGCGGATCGTACTGCGCGCGTATGGGGCCAAGCTGGTTCTCACTGCGGGAGCGGACATGATGCAGGGTGCGGTGAAGGCGGCGGAACGCCTCGCCGCGAAGATTCCCAACAGCTTCATTCCGCAGCAGTTCAAGAACCCCGCAAACCCGGCCGTTCATTGTGAGACGACCGCGCTCGAGATCTGGCGCGACACGGACGGAGAGGTCGACTACGTCGTGGCCGGCGTCGGCACCGGTGGAACGATTACCGGGGTCGCTCAGGTATTGGGCGCGAAGAAGTCGGGCTTCAAGGCGATCGCGGTCGAGCCTGTGGAAGCCGCCGTGATCTCTGGTGGGAGTCCCGGCGAGCACCGCATCCAGGGTCTGGGCGCGGGCTTCGTTCCGGACGTGCTCGAGACCGACCTGCTGGCCGGGGTGGTTCAGGTGGGCAGCGAGGAGTCGATCGAGATGGCCCGGCGGTTGGCCGTCGAGGAGGGCATCTTGTCTGGGATCTCGTCGGGCGCCGCGGTGGTGGCCGCGCTCCGAGTGGCGGGCGAGCCGGAGGCCGAAGGCAAGCTGATCGTCACGATCCTCCCGGACTTCGGCGAACGCTACCTCACGACCCCGCTCTTCGAGCACCTGGCTTACGCTGGCAGTGACGATGTCTAGCTATGCACGCAAGGACGTGGTTCATCGAAGTTCGACAGCGATCGATACTGTTCCGCGTTGACAAACCCAGCAGGTGTCGGGGACACTGATCGCGCCGTGGAGAGTGACTCTCGGTCATTCTCGAGGGGTCGGAACTTGCCGCGGTGCGTCGTTGCCGCGAGCAAAGGGGGAGTAGGGATGGAAGCGCTCAGCGAGCGTGTGAACTCGATCGTGACGGACCAGCTCGGCGTGGACAAGGAGTCGCTGTCTCCGGAGGCGAACCTGTTGGACGATCTCGGTGCGGACTCGCTCGATGTCGTGGAGCTCGTGATGGCGCTCGAAGAGGAGTTCGGCATCGAGGTGCCCGACGACGACGTCGAGAACATGCGCACGATCCGTGACATCGTGCAGTACATCGAGGCACGAGCCGAAGCGCGACCGTCCTAGGTCGGGGGACGGGATGGTGCCTCCCCGAGACTCGGCCTGTCTATTCTGACCTGGAGCGACTGGTCGACACCGACGACGACTGGACTGTGGCTCGCACCTTGCTGCTCTACTTCTCGACTGAGCTTACGTGGGCCGCAGTCGGGATCGATCGAATCCAGGCAGCTGGCTGAGATAGGGCTCGGGGAACTCCCAGCGCCTGCCCCAGTGCAGGATCTTTGCCACGTACGCGTCGCTCGGAGCGAAGCGGCTCTTCTCGCGCACACTGTAGCTCGTGACCTCGTGAACGCGGTCGTCGTCGTCGAGCACTTGCAGGACGACGCGATCGTAACCCTTCTCGAAGCGATCGAGGAGAGCGAAGTCGACACGCTCGTAGACCACGCCCCAGACCTGGCTGTGCGCTGCGGGGACGACGTCGGCGGCGCCGCCCGACCAGCGCGTGGAATAGTGGGTGAAGTCGAGCCGATGGTCTGGCAGGCGCGCGCGGAAGCGCGTCCTCGAACCGGGACAGCGTTCGCGCATCTGGTCCGCGTCGAGGTTGGAGCCGTAAGCGAAGTAGAGCAGCTCGCTCATTCTCGTCGGGACCTCACGCAGCCGCCAGAGAGAGCGATCATCGCTCTCCGGAGTCGCGGAGTGCAAGTACAAGTCGGACAGGCGTGACGGTCAACTGGGAAGAGCTCGAACGGGAGCTCCATCTGGCGCTCGGCGACCTCTCCGGAGTCAGCCTGGACCGCGATCGGATCGAACGCACGCGCGCCGGGCTTGCCTCGGGAAGTATCGGTGCACGGCAGAACCGGATCGCGGGTCGCGTCGAGCCCGCCCGCTCGCAAGATCTCGACAGCCTCGAGCTCTTCTCGGAGCCCGACGCGCGGAGCTACGCCGAGCTGGGGGCCCGCGCGCTCCAGGCGGGTGAGGTGGCGGCGGCAGTTCTCAACGGGGGGATGGCTACGCGCTTCGGCGGCGCGGTGAAGGGAATCGTTCCGGCGCTCGGCGCGAGGACCTTTCTCGAGCTCAAGCTCGCGCAGGCGCGCAGCCTGAGCCCGGCTCCGTTCGTGATCATGAACAGTTTCGCCACGTCGGCTGCGACGGAACGCTTCCTTGTCGAGAACAACCTCGAGGCGCACACACACGCCTTCATGCAAGGTGTGTCGCTCCGACTCACGCCGAGTGGCGACATCTTCCGTGATCGAGCCGGAGCGATCTCTCCCTACGCGCCGGGCCACGGCGACTTTCCCGACTTCATCCGCGAATCCGGCGCCCTTGCGCTGCTGCGAGAGCGCGGCGTGCGACTGCTCGTGCTCTCGAACATCGACAACCTCGGTGCCGTGCTCGATCCAACGATTGTCGGCTACCACGTCGCGCACGAGAGCCCGCTCACCGTCGAGGTCAGCAAGTGCGTGCCTGGAGACGCTGGCGGTGCGCCTGCCTTCGTGGACGGCACGCTGCAGGTCGTCGAGGGTTTCCGCTGGCCCGAAGGCTTCGACACCGAGTCACTCGAGATCATCGCTACGAACACGTTCGTGATCTCCGTCGAGCTACTTGCGGAGAGGCACGCCCTGAGCTGGTTCTACGTCGAGAAGGACGTCGACGGCCGCAGCGCCGTGCAGATGGAACGTCTGATCAACGAGCTCTCCGCGCACGTCCCTACGAACTACCTCGTAACCCCCCGCACGGGCCCCCGCGGCCGCTTCTTCCCCACGAAGACCAGAGCAGACCTCGACCGCATCCAGAACGATCCCGACCTCGCCAATCACTACTAGCGACCGTCGGAGGTCGGGAACGTCCCCGGCTGACCTCGCTCTTGCGTGCTCAGGTCTATTGGCACGCCTCGCACCGCGCTACACGGTCCGCCGGAGACGTTCCCGACCTCCGACTCCTTGCCGAACGGGCACCCGTTCAAGCGCCGCGGAAGCGGCGCGCGCGGCGAAGTCCGTCTCGGAACTTTTGTCGGAACTTGGGGACGTTTCCGACCTCCGACTCCTTGTCGAACGGGCAGCCGTGCAAGCGCCGCGAAGCGGCGCGCGCAGCGAAGGCCGAAGGCCTGAGCGGAGGTGGGTGGCCGCGGCCGCCCGCGGCCGGGTCCCACAAGGCTAGACGGCGCAAGAGGCGGGTACTGGCAGAGCGTGGTACAACCGGGGGCGTGAGCGGGAAGCTGCTGCTGATCGATGCGAGCTCGTCGATTTTTCGCGCGTTCTATGCGATTCCGACGTTGACGAACGCGGCAGGCGTGCCGACGAACGCGACGCTCGGCTTCACGACCATGGTGCAGAAGACGCTGCGTGAGACGTCGCCGGATTATCTCGTGGTGGTGTGGGATGCGCCCGGCAAGAAGCGTCGCCAGCAGGTCTATCCCGAGTACAAGGCCACGCGCGACGCGACGCCCGACGACTTGAAGGCGCAGTTCGCGAACATCCGGCGCATCGTCGAGGCTTACCGCTTCGCGTCGCTCGAGTACGAAGGCGAAGAGGCGGACGACGTGATCGCGACACTCGCTCGAGCCGCGACCGAGAAGGGTCTCGAGGTCGAGATCGTGTCGACAGACAAGGACCTGATGCAGCTGGTGAGCGATCGGGTCGTCGTGATCGACACCATGCGGGACCGCCGCTTCGGTCCGTGGGAAGTCGAGGCGCGCTTCGGTGTGCCTCCCGAGGCGGTGCTGGATCTCCGCTCGCTCGTTGGCGACAGCTCGGACAACATCCCCGGCGTGAAGGGTATCGGCGAGAAGGGCGCGGCCAAGCTGATCAACCAGTTCGGCTCGCTGGATCTTCTGATCGAGAGGTTGGAAGAGATCCCGGCAAAACGAGCGCGCGAGGCGCTGCGTGCTGGCGTAGATATGGCCCGTCTGTCGCGTGAGCTCTCACGGCTCCGGGACGACCTGCCGATCGAGCTCGACCTCGACAGTGCGCGGGTCAAGGAGCCCGACCGCGAGACGCTGATTGGACTGTTTCGGGAGCTCGAGTTCAAGCGTCTGCTCGAGGAGCTCGACGCGGGCGTGCCGCCGACGCCCGCCGTGGAGACCCGCGTGCGGGTCGTGCAGGACCTAGCGGAGCTCGAGGCGCTGCAGGAGCAGCTGGCGGGCGTCGTACCGCTCGGCCTGTCCTGTGCCTTCGAGCCCGAGGACCCCATGCACGGCGAGCTCGTCGCGATCGCGCTGGCAGACGCCTCGCGCGACGCCTGGCTGATCAGCTTGGCGCAGCTCGACCCCGCGAGAGCGCTGCCGTCGCTCCGCCCCCTGTTCGAGTCGGAGCAACGGACATGGATCGGTCACGACCTCAAACGCTGCGCGAACGCTCTGGGTCGCCGAGGCATCGAACTCGGCGGCGAGCTGCTCGATGTCTCGTTGGCGGCCTACGTCGCCGATCCCTCGCAGCAGGTCCAGCGACCCGAGGTCCTGGCCCGCACCTATCTCGGCCTCCAGCTGCCCTCGGCCGAGGATCGCTTTGGCAAAGGAGCCAAGCGCCGCACGGCGCTCGAGGTATCCGCGGCGGAGCTAGGCGAGCACATGGGGGCCGAGGTTGCGCACGCCCTGCCGTTACTGGAGGCGGTGGAGGGCCAGCTGCGCGAGCGGGGGCAGCTGCCGCTCTACCGCGAGCTCGAGGTCCCCCTGGTGCGCGTGCTCTCGAAGATGGAGCGGGCCGGCGTCCGCATCGATCTGGCCAAGCTCTCCGCGCTGAATGCGCGGCTGTCCCAGCGCCTGGTAGACATGGAGGCCCGGATCCACGGCATGGCAGGGGAGACCTTCAACATCGGCTCGCCCCGTCAGCTGCAGCAGATCCTGTTCGAGAAGCTCAAACTGCCGCCGACCAAGAAGACGAAGACAGGCTTCTCGACCGACGAGTCGGTGCTGGAGGACCTGGCCGCCCAGGGGCACGAGATCCCCGCCGAGATCCTGATGTACCGGCGGCTCTCCAAGCTGAAGAGCACCTACGTGGACGCGCTGCCCGCCCTGGTCAACTCGGAGACCGGCCGCGTTCACACCACCTTCAACCAGATCGTCGCGGCGACCGGGCGTCTATCGTCCCAGAACCCGAACCTCCAGAACATTCCGATCCGTACGCCGGAGGGGCGGGAGATCCGCACTGCCTTCATCCCGGCGGACGGCTGCATGCTAGTGTCGGCCGACTACAGCCAGATCGAGCTGCGCGTTCTGGCTCACTTCTCAGAGGACCCGGGCCTGGTGGAGGCGTTCCGCCGCGGGGCCGACATTCACGTGCGCACGGCCAGTCAGGTCTTCGGGGTGAAGGAGGAGGAGGTCTCCGCCGAGCAGCGCTCGCGCACAAAGGCGATCAACTTCGGGATCATCTACGGCCAGTCGTCCTTCGGCCTGGCCCGAAGCCTCGGGATCTCCCAGTCCGAGGCGGCCGCCCACATCAAGGCGTACTTCGAGCGCTATCCTGGCGTAAAGACCTTCCTGGAGCGCGCCGTGGCCGACGCCCGAGAGCGGGGATTCGCTGAAACTCTTTACGGGAGGCGGCGTTACCTGCCGGACCTGCACGCGCGAAACCGGGTCCAGAGGGGCGCCGCGGAACGGATGGCCACGAACTCGGTTCTTCAGGGCACTGCGGCGGATCTGATCAAGAAGGCAATGCTCGAAATCGATCGAAAACTTGCGCTTCGGGGGGCTCCAGAGGCCCGCATGATCCTTCAGGTTCACGATGAGCTGGTATTCGAGGTCCCGACGGCAGATCTCGCTCCCCTCCGGGAGCTCGTGCTCGAGGAGATGTGCGGCGTTGCTGAGCTCAAGGTGCCCCTGGATGTACATGTGGGCTCGGGCCGCAGCTGGATCGAAGCTCACTGAGCCTATCTAATGGAAAAATTGGCCGAATTTCGTTCCAAGGGCGAACGTCGAAGCGTGCGGGATGAGGAACCAGGGACCCCTAAGAGTGAGGCCCGCGCCGTGGAGGCCCGCGCCGTGGAGGCCCGCGCCGTGGAGGCGGTAGGGACGCTGGGTCATTTGCCGGAGATTCTGCCGGAGGCCACCGAAAGCTCCGATCGGGACCTGATTCTGGAGGCCAAGAAGGGCAGCCACCCCGCCTTCGAGGCCCTGGTCCGGCGCTACTCGGAGCGAGCCTACCGCGTTGCCTACCGCGTCGTCCGGGATCCGGATGCCGCAGACGAGGTGCTCCAGGAGGCCCTGATCAAGGCTTACCGCGGCCTGCCACGCTTCGAGTTCCGTTCCTCGTTTTACACCTGGCTGTACCGGATCGTCGTCAACCTGGCCCTCGATTGGCGACGCCAGACCAAGCGTGCACCCTCTGTCGAGTGGGAAGACGCGCTGGCCGCGGAGGTAGACCCGCGCGGCATCGTGCCCGGCCAGGCCGATCCGGAGCTCGCCGCGCTGCGGGTGCAGGTTCGAGAGCTGGTGTCGAGAGGCGTTCAAGAGCTACCTGACGGACAGCGTGACGTTCTGCTCCTGCGCGAGGCCGAGGACCTTTCTTACGAAGAGATCGCAAAAACCCTTGGGATCTCCAAAGGGACGGTGATGAGCCGCTTGCACTACGCACGCAAGAAGATGATCGCCTTCCTGGAGGCCCACGACGTAGCCCCTGAGGACGTTATCTGATGAGACGAAGAGCGGAGAGAAGGATCGAGGCCTACCACGACGAGGGTCTCTCCCGCTCCGGGCGGGAGCGAGTCGAACGGCTGCTGCGGAGAGACCTCGCAGGCGGGCGCCATCTGCAAAAGACCGCGGCCCTTGGCGAGATGATCGGTGAGGCGTGGACCGAGGGGCCAAGCGCGCCGACCCCCGAGCACTTGATTGCCGTCCTGCGCCCGGCGATGGCCCGCGTGGACGCCGAGCGTGCAGCGGCCACCCTGGCGGAGCGCATCCTGGAGCAGCTCGTGAGCTGGGCACGTCCCGCCGCCACTGCGGCGGTCGCCGGTGCTGCCGTCGTGGCGCTGTTCCTGCTGCTGCCATCGACGCCGCAGCGCGCGGGGTCGAGCACCGGGGCCGGCCTGGCCACTACCTCGCTCACTCCGTCGCCAGCCTCGCTGATTCCGTCGCCAGGACTCGAGACGGTCGCCTTTACACAGCAGATGCCGGCGGTCTTCAAGGACGGCGTAGCTCTGAACGTGGGCGTTCCGCAGGCGATCTACGACTTGGCGCAGGGGGAGACGCCCCTCATGCTCTTCGAGGCTGACGACGGCGCGACGGTGATCTGGCTGCTCGCGGAAGCGACCCGACCGGGTGATCTCCCGGCTGGCGGGGGATGGGGATGAGCATGCGTCACACGGTCCTTCAGCGCTCGACACTGCTGGCGTGCGCGGCCAGCTTCCTCTTTGCTGGAGTCGCATCGGCTCAGCGGGCCACGCCCGACATTCCTCCCATCACCTTCAAGATCTCCCTCGCTCGCGCCCTTCCCCAGGAGGGCGGCATCGCGCCGGAATGCATCGAGCTCGCCAGACGTCTGCCCATGCGCTTCGGCTCGATCACCGGCTGCGCACCGACCGTCTTCCGCGTTCCTTTCGGTGAGCATGCCGAACTCGCGCTTCCGACGGGATCCAACATTCGGGTCTTGCCGGTCACGGTGCTTCGCGACCACCTCCACATGCAGTTCGAGCTGCCGGGGGTCGTCAACACGCGCCTTCAGATGCGGCACGGACGTCCCGTGATCATCGGTGGCATCCCTTACGAAGGCGGACTCTTGATCATCCAGGTCGTACCCGAGTTCTCCGACTACCTGAAGGGCCCCGGTCGCCCATCGCGCCGCGGTCCGGCGACGAGTGGTCCGGAGCTGATCGAGGTCAACTCGAGCGAGGACCCGTAAGCGGGTTCTCTGCGTCCTCTACCGCGCGTTCGTACGCGGCCACACTTGCGGCGAGGGTGTAACGTCGGAGCTCCGGAAGGCGTCTCGCGACCACGGCGAGGGCAGCCAGGCTGGCTGCCCCTCCGCTCACGACGGCGAAGGTCGCGTTCGTGAGCGCCGCGACGAAGCCCGACTCCACGGCGCCGAGCTGATTTGAAGCGCCGATGAAGATCATGTTGACGGAGCTCACGCGACCCCTGAGCTCGTCGGGGGTCGAGAGCTGAATGGCGATGCCCCGGATCACGACGCTGACGTAGTCCGCCATGCCCACCACCATGTATGCGGCGACCGAGAGCGGGAAGGAACGCGACAGGCCGAAGACGATGGTGGCCAGGCCGAAGATCGCGATCGCGACAATCAGGGCGCGACCTAGACGCTGAATCGGAGGCAGGATCATGAGCAGGATCCACATGAGAAAGGCGCCGGCTTCGAGCGAGGCCGCGAGCACCCCGTAGCCCAAGTCGCCGGCACCTAGGATGTCCTTGGCGTAGATGGGGAGCAGCGCTACGGCGCCCCCGAACAGGACGGCGAACATGTCGAGACTCATGCAGCCGAGCACGACCTGGTTGTTGCGCACGTAGGCCAACCCTTCTGCGATCGCCGCCCAGCTCACCCGCTGTGGCGGTCTCTCGAGCGGGGGTCGCGGAAGGAGCGCCAGACCGCAGAGCGCGATCAGCCCCAAGACGAAGTGGACGGCATACGCGGCGCCCCGTCCCGCGAAGGCGACGACGACGCCCTGCAGCCCGGGTCCCGTCATGAACGCGATCATCTGCACGCCGGTGTAGAGCGTGACCGCCGCCGGGAACAGCTCTCTCGGGACCAGGCTCGGCAGCAGCGCGGTGCGCGCGGGGTTCTCGAAGGCGCCGGCAACAGCGATTACGAAGACGAGTCCGTAGATGAGCGCGAGGCTGTCGTTCCCGGCGGACGTGACCACGTACAGGACCGCCGTAGCGCCCAGCGAAGCCGCCTCTGCGAGCATTGCGACCCTGCGCCGCTCGTAGCTGTCGGCGACCGCGCCGCCGATCAGGCTCAGACCGAGGGCGGGAAGAAACTGGACGAGTCCCACGAGTCCCAGGTGAAACGCGGAGCCCGAGATCTCGTGCACGTGCCACAGGATCTGCATACGCAGGAGCGTCATTCCCACGCCCGAGAAGAAGCGGCTCGCGGCAAAGAGCCGAAAGCTCGAGACGGCGAGCGGGGCGAAGCGGTGGGGAGTCGGCATCGGGTTCCGGGAGAAGGGCTGCGCTGCGAGTGTATAGCGAGCAGCGCCGGGATACTCCGCAGCAGCTCCACGCCTTCGTCTACACTGCGGTGCATGAGCCAGGAGCAGCCCCGCAAGCCGAAGAACGTGGTAGTGGTCCTAATGGACAGCATGAACCGCCATATGCTCGGCGCCTACGGGGGACGCGAGTTTGACACCCCGAACCTCGATCGCTTTGCGCGGCGGGCCGTCCGTTTCAAAACGCACTACACGGGCTCCCTCCCGTGCATGCCCGCTCGTCACGATCTGCTCTGTGGCTCGCTCGACTTTCTGTGGCGGCCCTGGGGCTCAATCGAGATCTGGGAAGAGCCGATCACGGCGGCGTTGCGCCGCGCCGGGGTGACCAGCGTGCTCGTCTCGGACCATCCCCACCTGTTCGAGACGGGAGGCGAGAACTACCACTGCGACTTCTCCGCCTGGGACTACCAGCGCGGCCACGAGAGCGATCCTTGGAAGACCCGCCCCGACCCAAGCTGGCTCGGCGCGCCCTCCTATGGACGCGGGCACATGCCCTACGACAACTCGCGCGGTTACTTTCGGGCGGAGGAGGACTTTCCCGGCCCGCGCACGATGGCGGCGGCCGCGGACTGGATCGAGCAGCACGCGAGCCACCACGAGCGTTTCCTGCTCTTCATCGACGAGTTCGATCCCCACGAGCCCTTCGACTCACCCGAGCCCTTCGCGTCGATGTACGACGACGGCTGGAGCGGACCGCACCTGATCTGGCCACCGTACACCGATGCGGGCATCGCGAACGGGATCATCAGCGAGCGCGAGGCGCGCCAGCTTCGCGCCTGCTACGGCGGAAAGCTGACGCTGATCGACAAGTGGTTTGGTCGGGTGCTCGATGCGATCGACCGCCGCGACCTCGGCGACGATACGGCTATCATCGTGTGCACGGACCACGGCCACTACCTGGGAGAGAAGGACTGCTTCGGAAAGCCTGGCGTCCCGGTCTACGAGACGTTGGGCCACACGCCGCTCCTCGTGGCCTGGCCGGGGCTTCCGGCGGGAGAGGTGGACGCGCTCACGACGAACGTCGACATTCACGCGACCCTCGTCGACGTGTTCGACGCTCCTTCCGGCCATCGGCAGCACGGGCACTCTCTCGTGCCGTTGCTGCTGGGCGAGGCGGCCTCGATCCGTGATTACGCGCTCTCCGGAATCTGGGGGAAGTGGGTGCACATCATCGACGGCGAGCGGAAATACGCGCGGGGGCCCGCGGGCGCGAACGCTCCGCTCAGCTTGTGGTCGAATCGCTGGTCGACCATGCCCAGCCGTCGCACTCCCGACCTGCGCCTGCCACTCCCGGACAAGCGGGCGCGCCTCGACTTCATGCCCGGCTCCGAGGTCCCGGTGATCCGCCAGCCTTTCGAGGCGGGTGATAGAGTGCCCTACTGGGCGAGGGATCAAAAGCCCGGAAACCACCTCTGGAACCTCGTCGACGATCCCGATGAGGAGCGCGACCTGGCCGGCAGCCCGCTAGAAAAGGACGTGGAGGAGCAGCTGCGCGCGGCACTCCTCGAGGTCTCAGCGCCCGACGACCAGCTCGTTCGCCTTGGGCTCGAGTAGCGTGCGACTCCGAGTACGTCCTTATCGACACGCCGACGAGGAGGCGATCGTTGCGCTGTGGCAGGGCTGCGGGCTCGTGGTCGAGCGGAACGATCCGCGCCGCGACATCTCAACCAAGCTCGCGTTCCAGCCCGAGCTCTTTCTGGTGGGTCTGCTCGAGAAGCGGCTGGTCGGCTCTGTCATGGCAGGCTACGAGGGACACCGGGGCTGGATCAACTACCTGGCCGTCGACCCGGCGTTCCGATCCAAGAGCCTCGGTCGGCAGCTGATGGACGCGGCCGAAGCCGCACTCCGGCGTCTGGGCTGCCCCAAGGTGAACCTGCAGGTGCGCAGCGAGAACGAGGCGGTGATCGCCTTCTACGAGGGACTGGGGTATCGAGTCGAGGAGCGCGTCGGGATGGGCAAGCGGCTCGGCTGAGTCCTCAGTCGAAGCTCGAGCTCCCAGCGGGTCCCCTGGCCACGTTCTCCGCGTGCTGCAGAGCGAGAAGCTCACCGCTCGCCTCGATCCGATCCTCGAGGTCGATCGTGAGCACGGGAGCGGTGGCCAAGGGCTGTGCCGTTACGACCCGACGCTCACGCTCCGACGAGCAGCCCAGGATGCCCGCGAGAATGCAGAGCCCGATGCGGGGTCCACACGGCATCAGGGCTTTCCCTCGAGCATTCCACGCAGCAGCACGTCGATCGCCCCTTCGTTCAGGTCCTTTGACCAGGGGTCGTCCGGGCGCTGGATTTGGAGCGAGATGAGACCGTGAAGCATGGCCCAGACGGCCTGCTGCGCGGTGGCCACGTCGCGGGTCGCGATTCGACCTTGCGCAGCCAGCTGGAGCAGGGGGGCCTGCATGATGTCGCGGGCCTCCTCGGCGGCAGGCACCCGACGCTGCGTCCCGCGGCGCGCCACCATCCAGAGCCTGTAGAGGGTCGGGTTGCGTAGCCCGAACTCCACGAAGGCCCGGGCCAGGGCGCGGAGATACTCCGCTGGTTCTGCCTCTGGCTCGACGTGGCGCACCAGCTCCACGAGCTCTTTGAAGCACTCGTCCAGGAGCGCGTCAACCAACCCGCCCTTGTCGCCAAAGTAGTGGTATATGGTGGGTGCGCTGTAGCCGCAGCGAGTCGCCAGCTTACGGATCGAGAACTCGTCCCCGCTGTCCGCTAGCAGCAAGGCCTTGGTGGCGTCGAGGATGGCGCGGCGGGCGCCCTGGCGGTGGCGCCAGCGTTGAGCTTGAGTGGGTGATGATTCCATCAGCAGAGACAGTGTATAACGGTGTGCAAGTATCAGAACAGCGTTATACCGGGGCGCGCTCGCCCGTGAGCAGAGCTCGGGAGTCCGAATGAGAGTGCGGCCGAGTCAGCTGGCGCAGAACGCGCGCCACTCACCTATTCGCAGCATGACGGTCGAGTGTGCCCGCGTCGGGGGCGTGAACCTGGCACAGGGCGTCTGTGATACGCCCGTGCCCGAAGCCGTCCGGCGCGCTGCGCAGGCCGCGATCGAGGGGGGTGCCAACATCTACTCCCGCTACGACGGCCTCGAAGAGCTCCGGCGCGCGTTGGCGGCGAAGATGAAGCGCGACAACGGACTCGACTACGACCCCGAGGGGGAGATCCTGGTCACGAGCGGGGCCACCGGGGCCTTCTATGTCACGGCGCTCGCGCTGCTCGACCCGGGCGACGAGGTGATCCTGTTCGAGCCCTACTACGGCTACCACCTGGATACGTTGTTCGCCCTCGACGTGACGCCGATCTACGTTCGGTTGCCCAGGCCTGACTGGTCGTTCCGGCTCGAGGACCTGGAGGCGGCGATCACGCCGCGCACGCGTGCCATCGTGATCAACACGCCCGTGAACCCGTCAGGAAAGATCTTCAGTCGGAAGGAGCTCGTGGAGCTGGGTAGCGTGGCAGAGCGCCACGATCTTCTGCTCTTGACCGACGAGGTGTATGAGCACTTCGTGTTCGACGGCCGCGAGCACGTGAGCCCGGCCAGCCTGCCCGGCCTGCGCGAGCGCACCGTCACGATGAACGCCGTATCGAAGACCTTCGCTGTTACCGGTTGGCGCATTGGCTGGATTGCCGCGGATCGTCGCTGGGCGACCTACTTCGGCGCGCTAAATGACCTGGTGTATGTGTGCCCGCCGACCCCCCTGCAGCTCGGTGCCGCGCGTGCGCTCGAGCAGCTCGAGCCGGAGTACTACACCGAAATCGGTCGCGAGTACGAGCCGAAGCGCGATCGGCTGTGCGCCGCGCTCGCGCGCGCGGGCCTCGAGCCGTACCCACCGCAGGGCTCGTACTTTGTGCTGGCCGACATCACCCGGCTGCCCGGGAGCACGGGTGAGGCGCGCGCCATGCACTTGCTGGAGCAGGTGGGGGTGGCTGCGGTGCCGGGGGAGGCCTTCTACCACGACGAGGAAGGTCACGAGGTGGCTCGCTTCTGCTTCGGGAAGACCGACGAGGATCTCGACGAGGCGTGCCGACGGCTCGATAAGCTGTAGCTCGAACTCGGGCGACGAGGACATCCGGTGGGCGCCCTGCCGCGATGCCGGGCTGAGAAGCACATACCGGATCAGGTTAGACTGAGCACGGAATCGCTAGGAGGAGTTCGTGCCGAAGTACGTGATTGCGCGAAACATCCCCGCCGACAGCATCTCGCCGGTGGCGACCATCATCGATCCGTCGACGGCCGAGTAGCGACGCTCAGCCCTCCACGCTCGACGGGTCGTCTCCACGACGAGCTCTAGCTTGCGGCGCTCGCCTGACATCCAGCCGTCCCGGCGCGGTACTCCGCCATCGGGCTAGAGGAAGCGCGGGAGCACCTTCTCCGTGAAGAGCATGAACGTCACGTGAGAGAGTGGCGCGCACAGCAGGTAGTCCAGGAACATCTCTTCGCGAAGCTGCTCGATCTTGTCGGCGACGGCGTCGGGAGTGCCGTGGATGATCACGTCGTTCATGTAGCGCTCGACGGGATCGCCGTCAGTATCGAAGGTACTGCGCACACCCCCGCGCTGCGAGGGGTTCGCGTAGGCCCCAACGGTCCAGCTCGCACCGTTGCGCGCGATCTGCTCGGCCTCGGCGGCCGTATCCGCGATGGCGAGCAGGCGCGCCATGGGGATATCACGTCCTTCGATCGAGTGTCCGTGCTTCTCTAGCGCCTCGCGGTAGCTCTCGCGCTTTGCCGCGATGTCGTGATGGACGGAGTGCGGGTCGAGCATGATCGAATAGCCGCGCTCCCCTGACCACGCGATCGCATCCGGAGAGGTCGAGGCGAGCCACACTGGCGGGTGCGGTTTCTGCATGGGCTTCGGCAAGACCTCGATGTCGTCGAAGTGAAAGTAGTCGCCGTGGTAGGTGATGCGGTCCTTGCGCCAGGACTCGAGCACAATGTCGACGGCTTCGCGGAAGCGCGGATAGCTCTCTTCCCACGGCACGTCGAAGGCCCGGAACTCGGTCATGTCGAAGCCGCGTCCGGCTCCCCAGTTGACGCGCCCGCCCGAGAGCACGTCGAGCAACGCGACCTCCTCGGCGAGGCGCAACGGATGGTAAAACGCCGCGAGCGACACCGCGGTGCCGATGCGCAGGTTGCGCGTCCGGCCCGCCACGTGCATGCCCATGAGATGCACGGAAGGGCAGACGCTGTAGGTACTGAAGTGGTGCTCCGCGAGCCAGACGGCGTCATAGCCGGTCTGGTCCATGATGTCGATGCGTTGCAGGGCACGCTCGTAGACCGTCTCGAGGGGCACCCGGCGCTCCGGCCAGCTGAAGAACACCCGCCTTCATGCGAACTCCTTCCTTGCGGCCGCCGTGGCGGACCTGCGCCGCGCCCCACGCTCGGTGTCATTGCTCCGCGGGGGCTCGACTTGGTCAGGGGCTACGTCGCAGAGACGATCGAGCGCGGTGTAGAGGGCGCGCCATTCGGCCGCGTCGAGGAGCTTCTCGACTCCCGCATACACTTCGTCGAGGAGCGGAGAGACTCGCTGCTCGAGCGCGCGACCTCGACGCGTGAGGTGGACATAGACCCGTCGACGATCCACGTCGCAGGGCCGCCGCTCCACGAGGCCGTCCCGCGCAAGGCGATCGACCACGCCAACGAGGCTCGGCGCGGAGACCAGCGTCGCCCGGGCCAGCTCGAGCACGCTGCGGCCGTCGCTGTCCCAGAGCGTTCGCATCACGCGCCACTACGTCCCTGTGAGGCCGAAGCGCCCGATGATCGCGCGGAATTTCGGCAGCACTGCGTTGAGTGCGCGCTGGAGCATCATGACGAGCGAGCGGTCGAACGACGGCGTGGCTGCCCGGTCCTTCATTCGATCCTTACGACATTAACGATCGCGATATTAATGAGATCGTCCATCCGCGTCAAGCCGCATGCCGGCTCGAACGTGGACGCTGATACCATGGGCCCGTGGCGTCCATTTGGAGGGAGGGACCCATGTACGTAGATCCGAAAGGTGTCGAGGGCTTATCACGCGCACGTCTATTTTCGAACCCCGGATGTACGCGACGCTGCGCTTGCGCTTCACGAGCACATCGGTGAGGCCTTCGCGGAGGTACGCGTTGGCCGCTTCCACGAGCGGCCGGTCGGTCCACATCCGAGCCCGATGTTTCAGGTGGCGATGTCGTCGGAGGTGTTTGCCCGGATAGTGCCCTGGCTCATGCTGAACCGGGGCACTCTGCCGGTGCTAGTGCATCCGCTCGTCGGCGACGTCTTGGCCGAGCACGCCCGCCTGCCGCTCTGGCTCGGCGACCAACTCGAGTTCGACCTGAGCGTGTTCCAGGAATCCGGTAGCTGAGGCTCAGAGCTTTGCGAGGCCGGGGAAGATCCTGGCGGGGTTCCGGTTGAAGATCTTGAGCTTGTCCTCGTCGCTCAGGAATTCGATCGCGCTGATGACGGGGACGAGGTCGTCAGACGTCCTCCCCGTGTCGGGACGCACCGCGCGCCCGGAACCCGGAGCTTCTGTGCCGAAGCACATCTGGTCGACGCCGCGCTGCTTGATCGCCGCCTCGAGGAAGTGAATGTCGTAGCCGCACGTGTCGTAGAACAGGTTCTGGCTGAGATCCTTCTGCGCGATGTGGAAGTCGGTCGGGATGAAGCGGTTGAGCGCTCCGCCGCAGTGGCAGATGACGACCCGGAGCTCGGGGTAGCGTTCGAACACGTCGCTGTGGGAGAGGAACTGGGCGGCCAGGTACTGCTCGACGAGGAACCCGAGCTGGTAGTTGTGCGGAACGTGCCTGCCGCGCGGGTCCAGGCAGTTCGTGCCGTGGACGATGATGGGTAGCCCCAGCTCCTGGCAGCGCTCGTAGAGCGGGAACCAGTAGGGGTCGTGCATGCCGGGCGAGGTACGTCGCCCGTCCGGATCCGGGCTGACGTACGTGGCAACGAAGCCGTACTCGTCGACGCAGCGTTCGAGCTCAAGGACGCAGTGGCTGGCATCCGGGGCCTTTGCGTTCTGCGGCAGCTGGCACGCTCCGACGAAGCGATCGGGGAAGAAGGAGCACTGCTGGTAGATCCGCTGGTTTACGTAGCGGGTCCAGACCGGCAGCAGGTGGTCCTCCATCCAGCCCAGCATCAGGAACGGCCTCGGCCCGATGATCTGCGCGTCGATGTTGCGCTCGTCGATGTACGCGACGTGACCGGCTGCTGCCGCCCGAAGCTCGTCTTCGCTGACGCCGGCAAGGGGTCCGTCCGTGGGGAGGGCGGTGTTCGTGGCGAGCAGGAACGGCAGCAGGGCGTTCGAGCTCTGCGGCACGCTCACATGACCGTGGACATCGAGGACTTTTGTCCCACCGTACATGACTCCTCCTTCTCGAGTCGCGCCGGGCCTACGAGCGCCTTTTCGATTGCAGTGCGTGGTAGCCCTCACGCTTTCGCGCGTCGTCTAGACGGCTGCCGGCGTCGACCGCGCTTCGGATGCGGTCCTCCGCCGCCGCGATCTCCACGGCGGCAGCGAGCACGTCGTCTGCCCGGTCCCGCGGCACCACCACCACGCCGTCGGCGTCACCAACGAGCCAGTCCCCCGGGTCGACGCGGACGCCTGCCACCTGGATCGGCTCGTTGTAGCCGACCGCGGTGACCCGATCCTTTCCGGTGCGCATGGTGTTGCCGCGTGCGAAGATCGAATAGCCGACCTCGAAGCTGCGGCCCGCGTCACGACACACGCCGTCGATCACGGTCCCGGCGAGCCCGTTGCGGTGGCCGACGGACGTCAGGATGTCGCCCCACACGGTGGCGTCGCGGCGTCCGCCGTTGTCGATGACGACGACCTGGCCTGCGCCCACGTCGTCGATGTAATCGCCGACAGAGCCGCCGGCCGTCCCGATGGGGAGCATGCGCACCGTGAACGCCTGTCCAATCAGGCGGGAGTCTCGGGAGAGGGGCATGATCCCCAGGCACTGTCCCGCGATGGCGAGTTGGTCGAGCGCGTCAGAGAGTGTCGGCGTGTCGTGCGCACCCAGGCGTACGCTCATTCTGCTCCCTCCGCCGCTTTGGGTCGGAGCATGGTCTCGTAGCTGGCTCCCATCACCCGGTCCACCGGCTCTCCCGCGTCGATCCGCGCGGCCATGGCGGCCTCTTTGCGGGCGATCACCTCGGCCTCCTCGATCACCAGGGCCGCGCGCTCTCTTGGTACGAACACCACGCCCGAGCTGTCTGCGATCACCAAGTCGCCGGGCCTAACGCAGAGCTCCCCCACTCGAATCTCCTCGCCGTGGCTGCGCTCGGCCGCGCGGCCGCGCGCCGTACGCGGAGTGCCAGCGCGCGCAAAGACGGGGAACCCGAGCTCGCGCGCCTCGTCGATGTCGCGGCACGCTCCGTCGACGATGACTCCGGCGATTCCCACCGTGCGCGCAGCGCGGCTCAGGTTTCCACCCCACCCGGCACAGTCGGTCCGGCCGCCATGCGCGACGACGATCACGTCTCGGGGCCGCGCCGCGAGAATCGTCGCGGTTCCGAGATGGCGGGTCGGCGCCTGGTCGGCGGGAGACCCCAGCTCGAGTGTGGCCACTGGCCCAGCGATGCGCACCGGTCCGGTCAGCGGGAAGAGCCCGCTCGCCACTCCCGGGAGGCCCAGCTTGTCGAGCGCGTCGCTGACCGCACAGGCGTCGAGCTTCGCCAGTCGCCCAGAGAGCTCGGCCGTATCGCTCACGAGTTGGGCTCTATGCCCATCGCCTCGCGGAAGGCTCTCCGGATCTCCTCCGGCTGGCCGACCTGGAAAGGGTAGTCCGACGGGAAGAAGCCCGTCTCGCTCGCCAGGCGCCGTGCGGTGAGGCGTTCCAGGTCGATGCCGGTCGTGAGCGCGTCACGAGCGATGATTGGGAGCTCGATACAGCGGTTGCGCTTCTGATCGTACACGACGCCCTTCGGCTCTCCCCCCTCGGCAAGCAGCTTCATCTCGTCGAGGTAGCGCCGCCGCAGCATGATGATGCCTTCGTCGCTGGCGCCGAGGTGCTCCCCCTTCCGGTCGGCGATCGTTCCCTGACCGACCCAGCTCACGAAGTCCTGGTTCATGACACCGTCCGTGATCCAGGCGCCGTTCCCGGGATGCACGATCGGTCCGTACCAGTAGGGGATCGGGCCCTGCACGTAAGGCTCGCGCTCCTTTGGCACGCGGTTGAAGGCCCAGGTCACGCTGAAGGTGTTCTCGTCGTCGACGGGAACGCGCCACTCGAAGTGATCGCCGGTGAAGAGCGCGTTCGGCCACAGGCAGACCCGCCCCACGGTCCACAAAGGGTCGTTCTCGTCCGCACCTTCCCGAACACGGCCGTACGTGAACCCGTACTCGAACTCGTCGAAGCGGACCTTGAGGTGCGTCGGCGGGCGTGGTCCGGTGCCCCCGCTGAGCGCCCTCGACCAGTTCTCGTGCAGCCACTCGAAGTGCACGGGATCGATCGAGTTCTCCTGGCACTGCAGCCAGTTGCACGGGACGTGGGCGAAGACGATCTGGGTGAAGCCGTGCCCCAGGTGAAGGGCTCCCACGTCGGGACGAGCGGCGCCGGCTCGGGGCCGAGGTACGCCCACACGAGTCCCGCCTTCGCTTCCACGGGGTAGGCCGTGAGTCGGATCTTGTCCTTGAACCGGGAGCCAGGGCGCGCCTTCTCCTCAAAGGGCTGCTCGATGCACTGCCCCTTCTCGTTGTACGCCCAGCCGTGGTAGGTGCAGCGCAAGCCGCCCTCCTCCACGTAGCCGTACGACAGGTCCGCGCGCCGGTGTGCGCAGCGCCGCTCGATCAGCCCATAGGTACCGGCTCGGTCCCTGTACAGCACGAGATCTTCGCCGAGCAGGCGCACAGCCTTGACCGGCCGCTCGTCCAGCTCCGTCACCGCGCCAATGGGCTGCCAGTGACGGCGCAGGAGCTCCCCCATGGGAGTCCCCGCGCCGACCTGGGTCAGCGTCTGGTTCTGGGCTTCGGTGAGCATGCGAGCCTCCTACAGCTTGATCAGCGGAACTTCGCAGGCGAAGGGTCCACCGTTGTCGGCGTCCCGAACCTTCTCCGTCTCCTGAACCCAGTCCGCCCCCTCTGGCAGCACGACCGTGGCGCAGCGGACCCGGTCGAGCTTCGGGTTGTCCAGGTTCGCGGGCACTTTGCCCTCGTCGCGGAGGGCGCGAGCGGCATTGAGTAGCTGGCGGCGCACGGCAATGACCATCGCGTCGGAGCTCCCGAGGTGCTCCTGCGTGCGGTCGTAGATGGGCTCGCCGTTCGGACCGCACATGAGCTCCGTCATGGCGCGGTCCTGCATGTTGCCCACGAAAGGGATCCCGAGAAACAGCGAGGTCTTCTCGAGTTCCGCATCCCGGTTGTAGTCATTGTGCTTGTTGGCCACCGTGTAGAAGTAGGTCCTGGGGTCGCTGGTGCGCTCGACGTAGCCGCCCACCCCTCGGAAGGGGTCACCGGGGTTCATGCTCATCGGGTTCTCAGGCATGGGACCAGTCAAGCAACCGTTCTGGGTGATCAGCATCGCCCAGTGATCGTCCAGCGGTACGAAGGAGCGCAGTCCCGCGTGAGGGCCGATGCTGATCATGGAGTGGAAGGGGAAGATGAACTGGTTGATGCGATGCCACTCGCCCCGGTTGTCGGGCAGGGTCCTCTGCGCGGAGTAGAACGCGCCGTAGTCGGTGGGGACCACGTCCAGGCGCGGAGCGATCTTGTCCTCGCTCCAGAAGCCGGGGATACCGACGGCCGAAGTAGAGGCTCGCGCCTCGGTGCGGGCAGGCCTCCGGCAGTGCGCCGACACGGCCCTTGCTGTCGCGAAACATGACGAGGTTCTCGCCCAATAGGCGCATCCGCTTGGTCGGCGAGTCCGGCCCGGGAAACTCGGAAGATGGCAGAGCAGGCATCCAGTACTGCCGCAGCAGGTTCCCCATCGGGGTGCCGGGGCCGACGCGGCACAGCAGCTCGTTGTCTTCTCGGGACAGCATGATCTCTCCCTCTCTGTGTTCGAGCTTCAGAGCCTCGGGTCGAGTGTGGTGGCGGTCTCGCTCGGTCCTACGATCGCGCTGGAGACCTCTCGCGAGTTCACCGAGCCTTCTCGAGCACCGCGACGATCTCGCAAGCGATGCGGCGTCCGGCCGGCAGCTTGCCCTGCTCGACGTGGCGCGCCGGGCGCGAGCTCTCGTCGGGAAAGGCCTGGACCCACTCCTGGTTCAGTGCCTCCCGGTCGGCCGGATTCGTGAGCGACACGGTCATCTTGGCGATGTCCTCCAGCGACCCCCCGGCCGCCGTCATCACCTCGCGAACGTTGCGGAACAGGTGGGCGACCTCCGCCTCCGGGTCCCCCGGGACTTCCCCGCTGCTCGCATCGACCCCGAAGATCCGCCCCGAGTAGAGCAGCCCGTCCACGACACTCGCTACCGGGATCGGGTTCGCGTGGGACAGGCCCTTCACGTGTATGGAGCGGCGGCGAGCGCTCATAGTCGCATTGTTGCTGGTCAACGAGAAGAAGGAAAGTCCGAGCGCCGGCCCGCTTGCAGGTGAGGTACACTCGCGCGAGAAGGAGAGCCCATGAGCAAGCTAGAGCGGTATCAGGCTTACGCGGATGCATTCGAGGAGAGCTTCAAGGACGACGACTGGTCGCGCATCGGGCAGTACTTCACGGAAGGCGCTGTCTACGAGGGCGACCCCGAGGCGCGCGGCCGCGAGGCTGTGCTGGCCAAGCTGAAGAACGGCGTAGACAACTTCGACCGTAAAATGGACAGCCGCACACCAGACTTCCAGACACCGACGCTGGACGGCGACACGCTCACGATGCGCTGGCAGGTGACCTACACGAAGGCGGGCCGACCCGACCTCGTGATCTCGGGTGTGGAGACGGCCGTCTTCGAAGGCGACAGCATCGCACTACTGCGAGACACGTTCGATGCGGAGGCTCAGCAACGCATGGAGAAGTGGATGGCCGAGCACGGAGCTGCCCTAGCAGGCTGCGGAGAAAGTGACTGGGTTGGGCGGGACGCCTCTGACGGGAGGCGTGCCGAGCAGGGAGAGGGATCGCCGTTCCCGGTACGAACCGGTTCGGTGTCGCACGGGTAGATCTTGCGGGATCATGAGCTATGTCGCCTCCAACAGGTTGCGGATACGGACCAGGTTGTAGGCCGCAGCAGTGAAGGTGAAGACCCAGCCGACCCGATCCGTGCCCCGGTGCCGGGTCTTGCGCATCAAGCCCACCGTCTTCATCCAGCCAAACACCTCCTCCACCCGTTTGCGGAAGCGCTGGCTCACCTCGTAGCCCGGGTGTCCTGTGGTCCTTCGATCGATCGCGCTTCGGCGGTTCGTCGTGTTCTGTGCCACGTGCGGGGTAACGCTCCAGGCCCGAAGCGCCTGCACAAAGCTCTTGGCGTCGTAGCCCTTGTCTCCAGCCAGGGTGATCCGGCGAGCGCCCCCCAGACCCAGCACCATCTCGAGAGCCGCTTCGCGCTCCGCATACCCCGACGCCTGAGTGAGCTTCGCCGCCACCACCAGGCCGTTGCGGTTCTCCGTCACGACGTGTCCCTGATACGCGAGCCGCGCGCCCTGGCCCCTCATCCCCGCCAGTCGGGCGTCCGGATCCGTCCTCGACGCATGCGTCTGGTTGCTCCGCTTCTCGCCCCGGAAGTTGACCGTCGGGTTGCCCGGGTCGTCATCGTCCCTGCGCTTCTCGTCCTTGCGCACGAAGCTCTTCTGGCTCGCCCACGCCTCGATCAGCGTCCCGTCCACCGTGAAGTGCTCCGATGACACCAACCCCTCCGACTCCGCCTGCGCCAGCACCGCCTCGAAGAAATACTGAGCGATCTCGCCCTTCAGCAGCCGTTCCCGATTCTTGGTGAACACCGTCGCGCTGAACACCTCATCGTCCAGCTCCAGGCCCACGAACCAGCGGTAGAGCAGGTTGTAGTCGATCTGCTCGATCAGCTGGCGCTCGCTCCGGATCGTGTACAGCACCTGCAACAGCAGCGCCCGCAACAGCTGCTCCGGCGGGACCGACGGTCGGCCGACCCCTTTGGCGTAGATACCATCGAAGCGTCGCGACAGCTGCTCCAGCGCCGCGTCCACCAGTCGCCGGATCGCTCGAAGCGGATGGTCCTCGGGAATCCGGGACTCCAGCGATACGTAGCTGAAGATCCCACCCTGGAGCGTCTGCGGTCCTCTCACATCTCCCCCTTGGGGCTTCCCTCAAAGGTACCCTTCGATGAGGAGTTTTTCAGCAGCCTGCTAGGCGGGTAGCCCGGAGAAGCCCCGACGCCGCGCTCGAGCGAGTCGCGCAAGTGGCTCGGTAGCGACGCGAGGCGCCGTCCTCGTCTTGCGGGACCCGGCGCGCGCAGCGAAGGCCGGAGGCCTGAGCGGAGAGTGGGTGGCCGTGGCCGCCCGCGGCCGGGTCCCACGTTACAGGAAGAGGTCGGAGGGGGGGGGCGTCGGGGCGGAGCTGGGTTTGGCCGAAGAGGCGGGCGGCGCGGTCGGGGTTGTTGATGAAGTGGGCGCGCATGGCGTGGACGTCGCGGAAGAAGCGCTGTAGGGGGTTGTCGAGGAAGATTGCGTGTCCGCCGGCGGCTGCGAACAAGAGGTCGACGGCGCGGACGCTGCGGCCCACCACGTTGGCCGCCGTGAAGCGGGTGCGTACGCGGAGCTCCATTGGGATCTCTCTTCCGTTGTGGACCAGCGTCGTCATTCGTTCCCACACCTCGCGCATCTCGCTCCGAGCTGCGGTGATCTCTCCCGCAGCCTCGGCCAGGTGGACCTGCGCGAAGGGATCTTCGGCTACGGTCCCTCGCGAGTACGCCGAGAGCTTCTCGCGCATTTGCTCGCGGCAGGCATCGAGCGCGCCCTGAGCGGCGCCGAGGGCCGGCGCGGCGACGCCCCAGGCGAACACGCAGCCGAACGGTAGCCGGTAGAGCGGGCCGGGGTTCGCGGTCCGTCCGGGGTTCCGCAGCTGGAACGCGTCGAGGAAACGGTGCGTGCGGTGCTCGGGAACGAAGGCGTCGTCGACGACGATGTCCTTGCTCCCGGTTCCGGCCAGACCCGCGACGTGCCAGGTGTCGTCGATGGTGTAGTCGCTGCGTGGCAGCAGGAATGTCCGCATGTCGCGGGATCCGTCGGCGTTCGGGACGAAGCCGCCAAGGAAGACCCAGGTGCAGGCGTCGCAGCCGCTCGAGAAGGACCAGCGTCCTCGAACGCGGAACCCCCCTTTCACGGGGTCGACGCTTCCCGTGGGCGCGTACGAGGAGCTGATCGCCGCGTCGGGGTCGTCCTGCCACACGTCGCGCTGCGCCTGCTCGGGGAAAAGGGCCAGCTGCCAGGGGTGGACGCCGAGCACCGCGAGCACCCAGCCGGTGGAAGGGCAGGCGGCCGCGACCTCCGCGGCGGCCTCGTAGAACCCGAGCGGATCGAGCTCGAGACCCCCCCAGGAGCGGGGCTGGAGCGCGCGCATCAGGCCCGCCCTTTGGAGCGCGGCCACGGTGTCCTCAGGGACGCGCCGCAGCTGCTCCGTCTCGGCCGCACCCGCCTCCAGCTGCGGTATCAGCTTGCGCGTTCGCTCGAGCAGCTCTGCCGCGTCCACTCCGCTAGCCGTTCTCGTAAATGACTAAGCCGGCCGCGGTGTTCGAAGCGGGCACGTGGTAGTGCGTGTGGACTCGAGACACCCGGTCGTTCAGTGCCGCACGCATGACCAGCCACATGATGAGCTCCACGCCCTCGGAGCCCGCCTCACGCAGATACGTGGTGCGGGAGATCTCCGCCAATGTCTTCGGATCGTGTTCGAGCTTGTCCAGGAACGTGCGGTCGAACTCTGAGTTGATGTGACCGGCGCGCTCGCCCTGGAGCTGGTGGGACATTCCTCCCGTTCCGAGCACGAGCACGCGTACGTCCTCGTCGTAGCTGTCGATTGCTCGTCGCAGCGCCTGGCCCAGCTTGTAGCAGCGCAGGGCGGTCGGCTGGGGGTACTGGATCACGTTGACCGCCAGCGGGATCACCCGTGTCGGCCACTCGGTCGGGGTCGAGCACAGGATCGAGAGCGGAACCGTCAGCCCGTGGTCGACGACCATCTCCTGGCAGATCGTGATGTCGAATTCGTCTTGGATGAGAGACTCGACGAGGTGCCAGGACAGGTCCGGGTCGCCCCTGACGACTGGTACGGGTCGGGGTCCGAAGCCCTCGTCCGCAATCTTGAACTCCTCGGCCGTTCCGAGCGCAAAGGTCGGGACGGTGTCGAGAAAGAAGTTCGAGGCGTGGTCGTTGTACACCACGATGGTGACGTCCGGATCCGCCTCGTCCATCCAGCGTCGGGCCTCCACGTAGCCGTCGAAGAGTGGCTTCCAGTAGGGGGTATCCGTCAGATCGTTGTCCACGGCGGCGCCGATCGAGGGCACGTGCGAGGTACCGACGCCTGCGATCACCTCAGCCATCGTGTCTCCTGCCCGCCCGCGAGCAGCATGGCCTTGAACTCCTCCGTCGAGACCCCCGACATCTTCGCTCCGACGTCCTGCATCGAGAGCCCGTCGTGCGCCGCGAGCTTGAACGTGTAGTAGATGTTCCCGCCGAGCCGGATCATCGCGAGCCAGTCCCTGCTCCGGATGGCCTGGCGCTGGTCCTCAGGGAGGTCGAAGCGCTCGCAGTAGGCGTCCTCGTCCGAGTCAAAAGTCTCGCGATTGGCCGCATCCGTGAGCGACATGCAGAGCTTGTTCAGGCGGTAGCCACGGCGAGATCTCGCGCCGTCGAACACATAGGTTCCGGGGATGTCGTCATAGGGACGTTGCCTGCTCATCGTTGCCCCTCTCGCGCCCCTCGCAGTATACCGCCGGGTGATCGCCGACTCTCCGCTACTCGAGCCAGGGCAGTGCCTCCCAGAGCTGGACCGAGCCGTCGTGCAGGGCTGCCGGCGATCAGGCTGCCGTCGGGGCTCCACGCGACAGTGTAGGGGGTCGCGGCCGGAGTGAGGGTGACGAGCTCGTTGCCCTCCAGGTCCCAGACGCCGAGGCCGTCCTGCTGAGACTGGGTCAGGATCCGCCGGCCGTCCGGGCTGAACCGGGCGGCGTACGGGCGAGCGATGGGGCTTTGCCCCGCGGGCTACCTGGTCCGGTGGGTTCTCGCGCAGGATCACTTCGCCCAGGTGCATCCCTGCGCGGGCGCGGAGCTCTACCCCGAGCTCGGGCGAGAGCGCCTCCAGCGCGCGGTGGTAGGCGAGGGCGTAGGCCACAGCCCCGCTCGGTCGGGTCAGAAGACGAAGATGGGTAACCCGCGATCGCGAAGCTGTTCGACGCGATGGGCTCGATCAGTACGCCACAGCGGGATTCGGGTGCACCAGAGCGTGGACCTCGACCCTGTCCCCGCCCGGCGTGTAGACTTTGCCCGTGCCAGAGGCCCAAGCTCTCGAGCTGCACGTGAATGGCGAGCGTCGTACCGTCGAGGTCGACGCGGCGACGCCGCTCCTCTACGTGCTCCGCAACGATCTCGGGCTCCTTGCCGCAAAGTTCGGCTGTGGCCTCGAGCAGTGCGGGTCTTGCACGGTGATCGTCGGGGGCGAGGCGGTTCATTCCTGCGCGCTGCCGGTGGGTCAGGTAGGAGAACGCGAGGTCCAGACCGTCGAGGGACTCGCCGATGGCTCCGAGCTCCACCCGTTGCAACGCGCGTTTCTCGAGGAGCAGGCGGCTCAGTGCGCCTACTGCGTTCCCGGCATCCTGATGGCAGCTGCGGCGCTGCTCGCGTGGAACGACGATCCGAGCGACGCCGATGTGTGTCGCGCGCTCTCCCAGAATCTGTGTCGCTGCGGGGCGCAGCCTCGCATGCTCCGCGCGATCCGACTGGCAGCAGAGGAGATGCGCTCGTGAGCCGGCGAGAGTCGTCCTCTCCTAGCCTCGCCCGGGAGACTACCGCGGCATGACTCAGGACGGCGCGCGCGAGTCGCTGCTCGTCGTGAGCGCGCACGCCGCGGACTTCGTTTGGCGCGCGGGTAGGGTGATCGCGCTGTATGCGACTCGTGGCCACCGCGCGACCGTGGTGTGTCTCAGCTACGGCGAGCGCGGGGAATCCGCGAAGTTCTGGCGTGAGGGGATGACGCTGGCGGAGATCAAGGTGGCCCGGCGAGTCGAGGCCGAGGAGGCCGCATCAGCGCTCGGCTGTGACCTCCGGTGCTACGACGCGAACGACTATCCGCTCGAGGAGACTCCCGAGCTGCTCGACCGACTCATCAAGCTCTACCGCGAGGTGCAGCCGACGCTGGTGATCACGCACACGGCGGTCGATCCCTACAACATGGACCACACCATGGCGAACCAGCTTGCGACGAAGGCCCGCATCATCGCACAAGCTCCTGGCTACGACCCGGGAGGCCAGGTGATTGGCGCCCCACCCATGTTCCTGTTCGAGCCGCACCAGCCAGAGATGTGCGAGTTCCGTCCAGACGTGCTGGTCGACGTCACCGAGGTGTGGCCGCGCAAGCGTGAGGCAATGGAGGTGATGCATGCGCAGGAGCACCTATGGCAGTACTACACCGACGTGGCTCGGCGCAGGGGCGTCCAGGCTCGGCGCAATTCGGGGCCGAACCTGGGTTTGAAGACTGACACCATGGCCGAGGCCTTTCAGCGGGTGTTCCCACAAGTCGCGACCGAGCTCAGCTGAGGATCCTGACGTGAACCGACATGTCGTCGTCCGCAAGGTCCCGCGCGCCGACGTGAGCGTGATCGCCGAGCTGACCGCCGCGGGCGTGGCGACGCTGCACGAGGCGATAGGCAGGCGCGGTCTGCTCGCCAGTGCGATCACGCCGATCCAGCGCGGCGTTCGGGCCGGGGGGTCGGCCGTGACCGTCTCGTGTCAGCCGGGAGACAACCTCATGATCCATGCAGCGGTCGAAGTGTGTCAGGAGGGCGACGTCCTGGTCGTCACCACGACCTCGCCTTCAGAGGACGGCATGTTCGGTGAGCTGCTGGCCACCTCGGTTCGAGCCCGCGGAGTGGTGGGGCTGGTCATCGACGCGGGCGTGCGCGACGTCATCGAGCTGATCGAGATGGGCTTTCCCGTGTGGTCGCGCGCTGTCTCCGCGCAGGGCACGGTCAAGGCGACCCCCGGCTCGGTCAACGTACCGGTGGTGTGTGCGGGGGCGCTCGTGCAAGCGGGTGACGTGATCGTTGCGGACGATGACGGCGTGGTGTGCGTCCCGCGAGAGCAGGCCCCGTGGGCGCTCGAGCGCGCGACGGCGCGCGTCGCCAGCGAGGCCAAAACCAGGGCTTCGCTCGCAGCCGGTGAGCTGGGCTTGGATCGTTACGGCCTGCGCAACAAGCTGCTCGAGCTCGGCGTCGAGTACGTCGACTCCGCGGACGAGCTCTGAGGTGAGCGCGCACCAGATGGAGGCGTCGGCCGCGTAAGTGACTCTGCGAATCTGTCTCGTTGGAGAGGGAGCCATCGCAGGGCGCCACATGGACGGCCTGGAGCGCATCGACGGCGTGGACGTGGTCTCGTTGGCCGGCGGCAATCCCGCGGACACCGTGAAGTTCGCCGCGGATCGCGGCATCCCGCACTGGTCGCTCGAGCTCGACGAGTGCCTCGCTCGACCCGGGGTAGAGGCGGTGATCCTCGCCTCGCCCACGCCCCTGCACGCCGCTCAGGCCGAGCGCGTGCTGCGTGCGGGCAAGCACGTGCTTGTCGAGATCCCCATGGCAGAGTCGCTGGCGGAGTCCGAGCAGCTGGTCGCCGTTCAGGCGGAGACGGGTCTGACGGCCATGGTCTGCCACACGCGCCGCTTCAACCCTAGCCACCGGTGGCTCCATCGCCGCTTTGCTTCGGGCGAGCTCTCTCTTCAGCACCTGGTCGTCGAGACCTTTTTCTTCCGGCGCACGAATATGAACCCGCTCGGCAAGCCCCGCACCTGGGCGGATCACCTGCTGTGGCACCACGCCTGCCACAGCGTCGATCTCTTCCAGTACCAGACGGGGGAGATCGCGTCGGAAGCCTGGGCGCAGCAGGGCCCGCTGCACCAGGAGCTGGGGATCGCGATGGACATGAGCGTGGGGATGCGCGTCCCGTCGGGAGCGCTCTGCACCCTCGCGCTCTCGTTCAACAACGATGGGCCGTTCGGGACGTTCTTCCGCTACATCTGCGACAACGGCACTTACATCGCGCGTTACGACGATCTCGTCGACGGCAAGGAGAACCCCGTCGACCTCTCGGGGGTGGAGGTATCGCTGGACGGGATCGAGCTACAGGACCGCGAGTTCTTGAACGCGATCGCAGAGGGCCGCGAGCCGAACGCCAGCGTGGCGCAGTGCCTGCCCGCCATGGCTACGCTCGACCGGCTCGCCCGCAGCCTGAAGAGCTGAGGCCTAGCGGCCGGGTCAGCTGAAGTCGTACAAGCGCTCGGGGTTCTCGACCAGGATGCGGTTGCGCGTCGCTGGGTCCGGAGCGTAGAGGGCCAGAGCGTCGACGAGGTCGCCGTCGTCGGGCATGGCTCGCACGTTCGGGTGAGGCCAGTCTGTGCCCCAGAGGACCCGGTCCGGCGCGGCCCGAATCAGGGCCTGCGCAAAGGGCACCACGTCGTCATAGGGCGGCGAACCGCCGGCCGTGAGCCGCTCGGCGCCGGAGATCTTCACCCAGCAGCGCTGGTCGGTCAGACGCGCAAGCAGGTGCTGGAACGGCTCCTGGTCGAGGCCCGCGGCTGCATCGACTCGGGCCATGTGGTCGATGATGAAAGGCACGGGGAGCGCGTCGAGTAGCCCGGAGTAACGAAGCAGGTCCGCAGCGTCGAAGTGCAGCACGATGTGCCAGCCGAATGCGGCCACGCGCTGCACGATGCGGTGGAAGACGGGAAGGTCCGGCGCGCCGCCCAGGTGAGCCACGAAGTTGAAGCGCGTGCCGCGCACGCCAGCGTCGTGGAGCGCGGCGATTTCGGGCTCGCCGAACGACTCGTCGATCAACGCCACCCCGGCGTAGCGGCCCTTGCCGCGCTCGAGCGCATCGACCATGGCCCGGTTGTCGGTCCCGTGGCAGCTGGCCTGAACGAACACGGCGCGAGACAGTCCCAGGCGTTGCTGCAGTGCCTCGAACTGGTCGACGCCCGCGTCGGGTGGTGTGTAGGCGCGCTCCGCAGCGAAGGGGAAGCGAGCGGCGGGACCGAACACGTGACAGTGGGCGTCGCACGCCTTTGGCGGTAACGCGAACGCGGGTGCATGGGGTCCGGGATGCGGCGGCGGGATCGATGCAGCCATGGAGTGTCTATAATTCGCGCGTGGCGCGCATTGCAGAGCTCCTGGAGATCATGGCACATCTCCGGGATCCGGAGAGGATCCGGAGAGGGGCTGTCCCTGGGATCTGGAGCAGACCTTCGAGACGATCGCTCCTTACACCATCGAGGAGGCCTACGAGGTGGAGGACGCGATCCGCAGAGCCGACTGGTCCGCGCTGCCCGGCGAGCTCGGAGACCTGCTGCTGCAGGTCGTGTTCCACGCCCAGATGGCGAGCGAAGCGGGCAAGTTCGGCTTCGACGAGGTGGTCGCGGCGATCTGCGGGAAGCTGGTCCGACGCCATCCCCACGTGTTTGCAGAGGACGTGGTCCGCTCTGCCGAAGAGCAGACGGAGAAGTGGGAGGGCATGAAGGCGGCGGAGCGAGCGGCGCAGGCCGGCGGGTCAGTCGATGCGCTCGACGGCATTCCCGTGGGACTCCCCGCGCTCACGCGCTCCGACAAGCTACAGCGGCGCGCCCGCCGGGTGGGCTTCCGCTGGCCCGGCGTCGCGGAGAGCCTGTCGAAGCTCGAGGAGGAGCTAGCGGAGCTGCGCGAGGCGGCGACGGGCTCCGACCCGGCGCACATTCTGGAGGAGGTGGGAGACGTCCTCTTCGCCAGCGTTGGTGTCGCGCTGGAGCTTGGCGTCGATCCCGAGACCGCGATGCGGGCGGCAAACGCGAAGTTCGAGACGCGCTTCCGGCAGATGGAAGGGGCGCTGGCGGCGCGCGGTGAGGACTTCAAGTCGAAGTCTCTCGGGCAGTTGCTCGAGCTCTGGCGGGACGCCAAGCGGGACGGCGGATAGACGAGAGCTACTCGCGTCCCACGAACTCGAAGACTAGCCCCTCGTCTCCGGCGTCGACGCGGGCCAGCCCGCCCTTCGCGAGCTTTCCGAACAGAATCTCGTCGGCGAGCTTGTCCTTGAGCTCGGTCTGGATCACACGTCCAAGGGGACGTGCACCAAAATTTGGGTCGTAGCCCTTCTCGGCGAGCCAGCGGCGGGCTGTCTCGCTGAGCTCGATCTTGATCTTCTTCTCGCGCAGCTGCGCGTCGACCTCGCCGACGAACTTGTCGACGACGCGCCACATTACCTCTGGAGAGAGCTTGTTGAAGCGCACGATCTCGTCGAGCCGGTTGCGAAACTCCGGGCTGAATAGACGCTCGACATCCTTCTTACCATCGCCCTTGGATCCCTCGCCGAAGCCGATCGAGCGCTGTGCCATCTCGCGCGCGCCCACGTTCGAGGTCATGATCAGCGTCACGTGGCGGAAGCTCGCCTCTCGACCGTGGTTGTCGGTCAGGGTGGCGTGATCCATCACCTGGAGCAGGATGTCGAAGAGGTCCTGGTGCGCCTTTTCGATCTCGTCGAGCAGCAGCACCGCGTACGGGTTGCGACGGACGCCGTCGACAAGAATGCCGCCTTGGTCGTAGCCGACGTAGCCCGGAGGAGCGCCGATCAGGCGCGCTACCGCGTGCTTCTCCATGTATTCGCTCATGTCGAAGCGCAGGAAGGGCACGTGAAGGCTGTTCGCGAGCTGTTTGGCGAGCTCCGTCTTGCCGACTCCCGTCGGTCCCATGAACAGGAACGAGCCGACAGGTCGCTGGTCGCCGCCAAGGCCCGCCCGCGTGCGCCTGACCGCTCGCACGACCGTGCGGATTGCCTCGTTCTGACCGAACAGGACCTTGCGCAGGTCTTCGTCCAGTCCCTCGAGCTGCACCCGGTCGGAACTGCTGGCCGTGGGCAGCGGGATCCTCGCCATGCGCGAGACCAGCGCCTCGACATCGCGCACCCCTACAGTCTTGCGCTTCTCGTCGCGCAGACGCACGGCGGCGCCAACCTCGTCCATCACGTCGATCGCCTTGTCGGGCAGGAAGCGGTCCTGCAGGTGCCGTGCGGAGAGATCAGCGCAGGCGCGCAGCGCCGGCGAGGTGTAATGGACGCTGTGGTGCTCCTCGTACCTGGACGCCAGCCCCTTCAGGATCTTTACGGTGTCGTCGATCGAGGGCTCTGGGATCTCGATCTTCTGGAAGCGTCGCGCCAGCGCGCGATCCTTCTCGAAGTGGCGGTACTCGCCGTAGGTGGTCGAGCCCATGCAGCGCAGCTCGCCCGACTGCAAGAGAGGCTTCAGCATGTTCGAGGCGTCGACCGTCGCGCCCTGCGCCGCGCCGGCTCCCAGGATCGTGTGGATCTCGTCGATGAAGACGACGGGGTTCGGACGCTCCTGGACGGCCTGCACAAGCGCCTTGAAGCGCGCTTCGAAGTCGCCCCGATACTTGGTGCCGGCGAGCATCGCTCCCAGGTCCAGCGCAAAGATCTCCGCACCCTCCAGATCCCGCGGCACGTCTCCAGCGTGAATCTTCTGCGCCAGCCCCTCCGCGATGGCGGTCTTTCCAACACCGGACTCGCCGACGAAGATCGGGTTGTTTTTGCGCCGACGTGCCAGCACGTGGATGGCGCGCTCGAGCTCGACCTCGCGTCCAATCAGCGGGTCGAGCTTCCCCTCGGCAGCGTACTCGGTGAGATTCCTGGAGAAGGCCTCGAGCGGATTCTGGATCTCGCCGTCCTCTTCCAAACCCGGCGGAGCCTGCCTGGACTCACCTTCCCCTCCGAGCGCCTCTGGACCGGGAAGCTTGGAGATGCCGTGGGAGATGTACTTCAGCACGTCGAGCCGGGAGGTTCCCTGTGCGCGCAAGAGCTGGACGGCCTGCGAGTCGGGCTCCTGGAAGATCGCGGCGATCAGATCGCCCGCCTCCACCTCCTCGCGTTCCGCGCTGTCGGCATGTGCCATCGCGGCCTGGAGCACCCGATGGAACGAGATCGTCTGGCCGGTCTCGACCGGCTCGTCGCCGGGCTCCGAGTCGAGCTCGTCGTTCAGGAAGCGGTCGAGGTCCGACTTGAGCCGCCGCAAATTTGCCCCGCTGTGCTTCAGCACCTCTGCGCCCCGGGAGTCGTGGACCAATGCGTAGAGCAGGTGCTCGACGGTGACGTAGGCATGGCGCCGGGTCGTCGCCTCGCGTACTGCGGAGTGCAGCATCATCTGGAGCTCTCTCGAGATGTGGCTCACTCCGGCTCCGATCCAGCGCGCAATGGGAACCCGCGCTCCTCGGCCATCTGGTGCACGGCGGCCACCTTTGTCTCGGCGACCTCCAGTACGTAGACACCGGCCACGCCCTTTCCTCCCTTGTGAATCTGGAGCATCAGCTGCGTTGCCTCTGCAGGCCCCTTCTTGAACAGCTGCTCGAGCAGCCCTACGACAAACTCCATAGGAGTGTAATTATCGTTGAAGAGTATGACCCTGAAGCGCGCTGGCCGCTTGACCTCTCTCTTCTCTTCGGTGGCGAGCCCACCCTCGCGCTCAGGGTCCCCCCGGGGCCGTTGCGGCGCCTTCGGCTTGTCTGGCATCGGCTCTTAGGATACAGGCACGTGCTGGCGCGGCAAAGCCGCGAGCGGTGGAGCGGGGTAGACTCTGGAGAGATGGCGGAGCTCGAGCTTCTCGAGGGTGTAGCCGAACTGCCGCGCGACGAGTGGAACGCGCTCGTAGGGGACGAGTCGCCCTTCCTCGAGTGGGAGTGGCTCACCGCGCTCGAGGAGTCCGGCGTGGTGGGCTCGAGAACGGGCTGGGGGCCCCGCCCGCTGGTCGCCAGGCAGGACGGTCGGCTGGTCGCCGCCTGCCCCCTCTATGCCAAGGGCCACAGCCAGGGAGAGTTCGTATTCGACTGGGGCTGGGCCGATGCCGCGGAGCGAGCCGGCATCGACTACTACCCCAAGCTTCTCGTCGGTGTGCCCTTCACGCCGGTAACCGGGGCGCGCTTTTTGGTGGCCGCGGATCAGGACCGGGCAAGCTGGATCCAGACCCTTGGGGCGGCGCTGCGAGAGATCTGTCAGCAGAACGAGATGTCGGGCGTCCACGTCAATTTCTGCAGGCCGGAGGAGATCGAGCCGCTCGAGAAGCAAGGCTATCAGCTCCGCATGGGTCTGCAGTATCACTGGCGCAACTACGGCTACGCCGACTTCGACGCCTACCTCAAGCGCTTTCGCAGCAAGCGGCGCAACCAGATCAAGCGCGAGCGTCGTCAGCTACGCGAGCAGGGCGTGACGATCGAGATGTTCACTGGCAGCGAGATCCCGGACAACCTGTTTCCGGCGATGTACCGCTTCTACCTTTCGACCATCCGGGCCCGCTACTGGGGACGCCAGTACCTGAACGAGCGCTTCTTCGAGCTCCTGCGCGAGCGCTTTCGCGAAAGGCTCTGCTTCATCGTGGCCCGGCAGGGCGAGAAGGTCATCGCAGGTACCACGAATGTCGTGAAGGGGGACGCCCTGTACGGGCGCTACTGGGGCTGCGATCGCGAGCTGCGTCACCTCCACTTCAACGTCTGCTACTACGCCGCCGCGGAGTATTGCATCGAGCGCGGCCTGGCCCGCTTCGAGCCGGGAGCGGGCGGAGAGTACAAACAGGTGCGCGGCTTCGACGCGGAGCCCACCTGGAGCCTCCACTTCCTTAGGGACCCGCGCCTGCGCGACGCGGTGGCGCGCTTTCTCGAGGCGGAGCGGGAGGAGATGGCAGGTCATATCGACTGGATTCGGGAGAACTCCGCGCTCAAGCCGTCGGAGCCGGCGAGCTGAGCGCCGCGCTCACTCCATCTGGTTGAGCAGGCGCAGCGCCTGGGTCTGGGTGAGCTGGGGGGCGTGAAGCAGCTGCGTTGCATCCTCCGTGGGCGAAGATGTGGCACCCTCCGCGGGGAAAGAGCTAGGCGGCTGCACCCGGGGCGGCGCGATTATCTCGAGCGGTCGTTCCACCCAGCCGGCGGCCGTGACGGACTCCCCGGCGTCGTCGATGCTCGCGGCGATGATGCGTCCCTCGTCGAGTGCGAACGAGTTCTTGCGGCGCGCCACGATGCGATCCTTGTTGACGGCGCGGCGCATGATCTCGACGTTCTCGGGCGTCCCGACGACCATCACGACGACGGGTGCCACCATTGACGCCGCCGGGGTCTTCGTCAGCAGATTCCTGATGTCCGGAATGCTCCAGCTCGGAGGCGAGACGTAGAGCAGATAGACGAGTCCTCCCGCCACGACCGCTCCAATGGCGAACCCCCAGTCCTTCCCCATGCAGCGCCCATCGGCCGCTCCGACAGCGGACTGAATCCAGCCTTGTGGGACCCGGCGCGCCAAGCTCGCGCGCCACGTGAGCGGCGCGCGCAGCGAAGGCCGTAGGCCTTCGCGGAGGTGTGCCCGCGGACGCCCGCGGCCGGGCCCCACGAGACTAGCTCGAAACCTCGGCAGCGATCAGGTCGTGCACCTTCTGCGTGAGCTCGGGGACGGAGAGGTTCGCGAACTCGGTCGGCGGGATGGCATCCAGGACGGTGATCCGGATCGCGTGCCGACCCCGCAGCAGGAAGCCTCGCTTGGGCAGCGCGTCCGCGGTTCCGTCGAGAGCAATGGGCAGGATGGCCGACTGCGTGCTCTTCGCGAGCTCGAAGGCGCCGGTCTTGAAGGCGCGAAGCCGCCCGTTCGGAGAACGCGTGCCCTCGGGGAACATCAGGATCGAGTTTCCACTGGCGAGCGCGGCCTCGCAGTCCCGCATCATGCGGATCACGCTCGCGCGACTGCCCCGGATCAGCTTGATGTAGCGGTTGAGCGACATGTTCCAGCCGACCAGGGGAATCCGGAAGTTCTCGATCTTGGAGACCCACTTGAAGTGGGTGTGCAGGCGGAACAGCACCAGGATGTCAAGCAGGGACAAATGATTGGAAACCATCACGTAGGTCTCGCCCCAGCGGATCTTCTCCAGTCCACGCAGCTCGACGAGCCAGGCGGGGTTGATCCACGTGTACAGAGACGCCCACAGGCAGGTGAAGCGGTGCAGCCAGATCCTCTTCGGATCGAAGGGCGCAGTCGCCGCCCAGATCAGCACTGCAAGGGGGAACGCGAGGAGCGAGCTCACGGCCATGAAGAGCCAGAAGCAGCCTGAGAGCACGGGTCGCATTCGAGGCATTTTCGCAGACGAGCTGGGCCGGGGCGAGGGCAGCGTGCCGGCGCGGCGGTGAAGGCTGGCTAGTCCTCGTCGCCGCGGGGGAGGATCTGGCTCACGACGCTGGGCTTGAGCTCGCCGTGATCGAGGACCTCGATCATCGGCAGGCTCTCGACGAGGCTGCGGAGGTTGTCCTCGGAGCCGGGCTCCACCCACTCGAAGCGGAGGGCCAGCCCCCTGTCCCCATCGTCGCGAACGACGATGGCCTCGACCAGGAACGGATCTGTTCGCGGATGGATCGCCAGTCGCAGGTGGTCGCCCACATGTAGCTCCGGGTTTGCCTCCACCCGCATGCCGCCCTCCGAAAGGTCGAGGCCGAGCAGCGCGTACGCGGCTCCCTCGGACATGCCCATGACCCGACTCTCGTAGCTGCCGCGCCGGTGCTTGCGCTCCGCGTTGGCGTTCTCGTCAGCTGCTTCCCCGTCCTGGCTCCCCGGGAGAACGGCGGGACCGCTCGAGCGTTCGATCAAGACAGCGCGCAAGCGCTTGCGGAGCTCGGGGTCGAGCGTGTCAAAGTGGATCCCCACGGAGGTGTCGCCCTCGTCCCCGCCCTCTGTGGTGGCGGGACCCGTGCGCAGCACCGTACCCGGGAGCTCCAGCGGCTCGCCGCCGGCCACCTCGCCGGGGATCCGGATCCAGACCTGCTCTTCCTTCGGGGGTGCTTGCTGGGTGAACAGACGGCAGCCGCGCGCGGACAGGTCGGTCATGGTTCCGCTGCCAGCCGCGTTTTCGCTCCGGAACTCGACCTGATAGCCGAATGCCTCGCGTCTCACGCGCCGCTTGTCAGCGCCGGAGTAGAGTGCTCGCAGCAGCAGCAGGCGCAGCGCCACGGGGTGAACCGGCTCGCGGATCAGGAGGTCGAAGCCTTTGAGCCGGAGGGGTGTCTGGTCCCCCGGGTCGCTCCCGGCAACGAACACCATCCATACGGCGCGCTGCGTGAGCGTCGATACGCCGCGTCGGTATTGATGGGCCTCGGCGCGGCGAGCCGTGGTCACGAGCAAGTGTTCTGGCTCCGGCAGTGGGGTGTCGAGGTCGGGACTCTCGACGTGGGCGAAGTGGCCCCCGACCTGGCCCAACAGCTCCCGCACGAGTCCGAGCTCACCGTCATCCAGCACCAGTACCGAGGGTCTCTTCATCGCCAGGCCTCTTCTTGCGGGACCCGGCCGCGAGCGATCGCGGCCACCCGCGTCCGCTCAGGCCTTCGGCCTTCGCTGCGCGCGCAGTTCCGCGGCGCTTGCAGGTCGGGCACTCCTATCGATCGGGCTGCTCAGGGAGCGGCTTGAGCCCTGCTACCGAGGGCTAGGGCGGCAACTACCTCTCGATCGCCCCGCATGGCATGGCACGCCACGCTCGGCGGCGACGGCATGTCGGACGTGATTCCGTCAGACGTGACCGACGTCGGCATGCCGATTCATACCGTCGCCATTGTCGCCATGGGTCTTCCTGTTTCGGTATGGCCCCTCCGGTGAACCCGATCGTGCTCTTCTGAGCTCTGGAATCGGCCGCGGACTTTCGTAGAATCCGCACTCCATTGGAAGCCACCCAGCCCAGCAGTCAGATCGAGGCTCACGCGGATCTTGTCCGGCGGCTGGTCAGCGAAGTGGGCAAGGTCCTGATCGGTCAGGAGGCGATGCTCAACCGCCTGCTCACCGGTCTGCTCGCCGGTGGCCACGTCCTGCTCGAGGGGGTGCCGGGGTTGGCCAAGACGCTCGCGGTGCGCTCGCTCGCGCGGGCCATTGACACCGGCTTCTCCCGTATCCAGTTCACGCCCGACATGCTGCCCGCGGACGTGATCGGTACGGAGGTCTTCAACCCGCGAGACGCGACGTACAGTGTCAAGAAGGGTCCGATCTTCTCGAACTTGATCCTGGCCGACGAGATCAACCGCGCGCCCGCCAAGGTTCAGGCAGCGCTGCTCGAGGCGATGCAGGAGAAGCAGGGGACGATCGGCGGGCGCAGCTACCCGCTCGAGGAGCCCTTTCTGGTGCTCGCCACCCAGAATCCGATCGAGCACGAGGGAACGTACCCGCTGCCAGAGGCTCAGATCGATCGCTTCATGCTCAAAGTGAAGGTTGACTACCCCTCTCGCGACGAGGAGCGGAAGATCGTCGACCTCATGGCGAGCGGACTCCCGCTACCGGAGGTGAGCAAGATCGCCGGCCCGGAGCAGATCCTGGCGGCGCGCGAGATCGTGGATGCGGTATTCGTCGACGACAAGGTGCGCGATTACATCGTGGAGCTCGTCCAGGCGACGCGCGATCCCGCCGGAGCGGAGCTCCCGTCGCTCGAAGGCATGATCGAGCTTGGTGCTAGTCCCCGCGCCTCGATCTGCCTGATGAAGGGCGCAAAGGTTCACGCGTTCTTGCAAGGTCGGGACTACGCGACGCCGCACGACGTGAAGTCGCTCGCCCCCGAAGTGCTCCGACACCGGATCGTGCCACGCCCGACGTATCGCGGCCCCGAAGTGCTGCGGAGCGCGCATGGTGCTGGGTCTGGGGGGCGCTCGCCGGAGGCGGAGGCGGAGGGGAAGACGTCCGACGACCTGATCCAGGTCATTCTCGACGGGGTCCTAGTCCCCTAGGCGTTCCGACACATGCTGGCCCGCGAGATCATTCGACGCGTTCGCGAGATTCAGGTCCGAACGGGACGACAGGTCGCCGACGTATTGGCCGGCGAATACGTCTCGGTGTTCAAGGGCCGGGGCATCGAGTTCGACGAGGTTCGCCCGTACGTGCCCGGCGACGACGTCCGGACGATCGACTGGAACGTCACCGCTCGCATGGGCGAGCCGTTCGTGAAGCGCTACGTGGAAGAGCGTCAGCTCACACTCATGCTCATGGCGGACGTCTCGGCCTCGCAGGACTACGGCTCGGGGACGCGCTCCAAACGGGAGAGCACCGCCGAGTTGTGTGCCTTGCTCGCATTCTCGGCCACTCGCAACGACGACAAGGTCGGACTCACGCTCTTTCACAGCGGGATCGAGAAGTACATTCCGCCTCGTAAGGGACAGAAGCACGCCTTGCGTGTGGTGCGCGAGGTGCTCGCCCACGGAACGGACCTCGAGGAGCGCACGAAGCCGCGGTCGTTTCGCTGGCCAGTGTGGACGCGCGGCAGGCGCATGCGTCGCGCTCGCGAGGCCACCGACATCGGCAAAGCCATCGAGTTTGTGATGTCTGTTACACCTCGCCGCATGGTGTGTTTCGTGGTGAGCGACTTCATCGACGAGGGCTACGAGCGGGCCCTGCGCAGCGCGAACCGCAAGCACGACGTTGTGGCGGTGCTCATCTCGGATCCGCGGGAGGTAGAGCTGCCGAACGTGGGATTGGTGGATCTGCGAGACGCAGAGACAGGACACACACGCGTGATCGACACCGGCTCCCTTGCGGTACGGCAGGAATTCGCGCGCCTCGCGCGCGAGCGCGTCCAGAGTCTGGAGCGCAACCTTCGCTCGGCCGGGATCGACTTGGTCCGCATCGACGCGGCCGGTTCGTGTGTCGATCCGCTGGTGCGGTTCTTCCACATGCGCGAACGGAGGCAGCGGCGATGAGGGTGCGGGGACTCGCGCAGGCGCTGGCCGTATTTGCCCTCCTCAGCGCCGCAGGGGCCAGTGCTCTCGAGCGCCGCAGCGCGCGGGGGCCTGTGGAGGTGATTGTGCGCCTTATGCCCGAGGCGCCGCTCATCGGGGACCTCCTCGAGCTGGAGATCGAGGCGCGCGCGGAAGAGGGTGTCGAGCTCTTGATGCCGGAGTTCGGCGAGGCACTCGATCGCTTCCCGATCCTCGACTTCAGCAGCCTCGAGGACGTGGATCCGGAGGGCCGCACCCGTGCGATCCAGCGCTACCTGCTGGAGCCGCCAGCGTCGGGGGAGCTCAGTATCCCACCGCTGTTGGTCGAGTTCGTGGACAGGCGTCCCGGCGCGGAAGCCGCCCCCGAGGGCGCGGACGCCTACGAGCTCTTGACGGAACGGATCGAGTTCGAGGTGGCCTCCGTGTTGCCGAGCGGCGCCACGCCAGAGCTGCGCCCGCCGCTGGCACCCCTCGCAACGCTGGGTCCGCCACTGCTGCCGCTATGGGGCTGGCTGGGCGCTGCCGTCCTGCTGGGAGCCGCCGCTCTGGCGCTGTGGGTCTGGCTCCGGGCGAGTGCTCGACGCGTGCAGCGCAGCGCCTACGAGATCGCACGCGCGGAGCTCGACAGTCTGCTGTCGGGCCCGCGCCCCGGGCCGGCGGAGCTCGACGCGTTCTACGTCGAGCTCTCAGGAATCGTACGACGTTACCTCGAAGGGAGCTTCGATCTGCGCTCGCCGGAGCTCACGACCGAAGAGTTCATCGTGGTGGCCAGCGAATCGCCGGACCTCAGCCAGGAGCTGCGCAGCCTGCTGCACGAGCTCTTGAGTCGAGCCGACCTGGTCAAGTTCGCGGGACACCGACCGGGCAGCGCGGAGGTGGAGGACTCCCTCGCGGCGGCCGGTCGTGTGCTGGAAGAGACCCGCGAGCCCGACGAAGGCCAGACGGAGCTCGTGGCGGTGGGAGCGCCAGCCCGTGTCTGAGTGGGAGTTCCGAGATCCGCTGTTTCTGCTGGCGGGACTGCTCGCGCCGCTGATCTACTTGCTGGCCCGAGCGGACCACGGAGCAGTCATCTACTCGAGCCTCGAGCTCCCGGATCGGACCCCGGTGAGCCCGCGCGCACGCCTCGCTTCCGCACCCGCCCTGCTGCTGGCCACCGCGGGGCTGTTCCTCGCCGTTGGACTGGCCGGTCCGCGCACGGGGGATGCGACGACGGAAGTGGTGCAGGAGGGCATTGCGATCGGTCTTGTCGTCGATCGCTCAGGGTCGATGGATGCCCGCGACTTCGTCGATGGCGACACCGGAGTGAGTCGGTTGCACGCGGTCAAGCGGATCGTGCGCGAGTTCGTGCTCGGGGGTGGCGAGCTCGCCGGGCGCCCAGCCGATCTCCTCGGCCTCGTCGCTTTCGCGGGCTACGCGGACGCGGCCTGTCCGCTGACGTTGGATCACCTGAACCTGATCGCGATTCTGGATCAGCTCGAGGTCAACGCGGACCGCCGCGAGGCGGGGACCGCGATCGGCGAGGGGATCGCTCTGGCCGTTGAGCGCCTGCGCCGCCACCGCGCCAAATCCAAGGTGATCATCCTGCTCACCGATGGGGTGAACAACGCCGGCTCGATCGAGCCGCTGCAGGCCGCGGAGCTCGCTGCCCAGCATGACATCCGCGTGTACACGATTGGAGCCGGCCGGCATGGGCTCGCGCCGGTTCCCGTTCGTATCGATGGCGGCAGAGTGCGCCTGCAGAGGATGCGAGTGGATCTCGACGAGCAGACGCTGCGGCGCATCGCGGAGCGCACGGACGGGCGTTACTTCCATGCGGACAGCGCGCTTGCGCTGGAGACCGTCTACGCTGAGATCGACCGACTGGAACGCTCGGAGATCTCCGAGGTCCGCTACCTGCAGTACACGGAGCACTACCAGGCATGGACGCTCGCCGCCCTCGCCTGCATCGGCTTCGCCGGCCTATCGAGCGGGACCGTCCTGCGGAGGCTCCCGTGAGCGAGCTGCGCTTTGCGGAGCCGCAGTGGGTTCACGCCGTGTGGGTGGTGCTGGGCTTCGGCGCGCTGCTGGCGTTCTCGGACCGCAGGGCCAGGCAGGCGCTCCGGTTGCTCGTCGCGCCCTCGCTCGGCTCACGGCTGGTCCACAGGGCGCCACCCGCGCAGCGTCGCCTGCGGATCGGGTTGCTCACCCTGAGCGGGCTCTTCGCTGTGTTTGCCCTGATGCGTCCGCAGTGGGGTATCGAGTTCCTCTCCACGCCGAGGACGAGTGCCGAGCTGATGGTCGCGGTCGACGTTTCCCGTTCCATGCTGGCCGAGGACGTGGTGCCAAACCGGCTCGAACGCGCGAAGGCGGAGGTGCGCGACCTGCTCGGCTACCTCGAGGGAGATCACGTTGGGCTGATCGCGTTCGCGGGCCGCGCCAGCGTGCTGGCTCCGCTGACTCCGGACTTTGGCTTCCTGCAGCTCGTGCTCGACGAGCTCGGTCCGCACAGCGTGTCGCGAGGCGGGACGCGGCTCGAGGAGCCGATCCGGAAGGCCCTGGCCGGTTTCCGCGCGACGGGAGACGTGTCCAGGGTCATCCTGTTGATCACCGATGGAGAGGACCAGGATTCGTTTCCGCTGGATGCCGCTCGCGACGCGGCAGAACGCGGGATTGCCATCATTACGATTGGCCTCGGCTCCGGGGAGGGCAGCGACGTCCCCCTGACGGATCCGGCCACGGGCGCCCGCATGCTGCTTCGCGATAACGAGGGTAGGCCTGTGCGATCGCGCCTCGACGCCGAGACGTTGACCAAGATCGCGCGGGTGACGGGGGGCGTCTACGTTCCCGCGGGGACCGGCGCTCTCGACCTCGATTCCATCTATGCGGCGCACATCGCTGGGCTGATGCGCGGCCAGATCGACGACTCGGGTCGTCCGGTCCGCAGCGAGGGCTTCCAGTGGCTCGTGCTCTGCTCGCTGCTTAGCCTGGTCGGAGCCACGTTGCTTGGACGGGCGCGCCCGCTCGCTGCGGCCGCCGTGGTCGCGCTGCTCTTCGCTCCCGGCGCGACGCCGGCACAGGAGCCTGAGGCTTTGCAGGAAGCCGGGGGAGAAGCCACAGAGGAGGTTCCCCAGGCCGAGGGGCTGACGGCGTCCGACCCACCGGGTGCGCGCGAAGCCTACAACCTCGGCCTCGAGAGCCTGGCAGCCGAGGAGCTCGACCGTGCGCAACGTCTCTTCGAGCTCGCGCGGGGCGCGGCGGATACGGACGGAGAGGCCCGCTATCGCGCCACCTACGGCTTAGGCTGGGTCGGCGCGGCGAGTGCGGACCGTAGCCTGGAGAACGCGCCGGAAGAGGCGCTCGCGCAGCTGTTTCTCGCCGCCGATCGTTTTCGGGCTTCGCTCCGCTTGCGTCCGAGCAGCGAGGACGCGCGCCACAACCTGGAGGTTGTGCTCACCCGCGCACGAGTACTCGAGGACTCGCTGCGCGAACAGGACGCCCGAGCCGTTGCCGAGAGCCTCGACGAGCTCCGCGAGCGCCAGCGAGAGCTCGTTGCGGTCGTGCGCTCCACTGTGGAGCAGCGGCAGCTGGCCGAGTCGATGTCCGAGGAGGCGCTCCGCTTCCGACATCGCGAGCTCTCCACGCAGCAGCGGCTCATCCTCTCGGACAGCGATCTTCTGGCGGGCAAGGCGGATGGCGAGCGCAGGCAGCTCGAGAGCAAACCAGAGGCGGAGCGCCAGCCCCAGGATCAGCTGCGAGCGGCGCAGCTGGGTCAGCTGCTACCCCACCTACGGCGAGCTCGAGAACGCATGGGACACGCGCGCCGAGAGCTCCGCCTGCAGCAGTCTGAGCGTGCGCATCGACGCGCATCGGTCGCTCTCGCCGAGCTGAACCTCGCCCGCGACCAGCTACGCGACCCGGTTGAGCTTCTCGATGCGCTGATCCGCGACGGGACAGAGGTAGGGGGCTACACGCAGCTCTACGCACTCTCCGGCTTCACCGTCCCGGGCACAGCCAGGGAGCAGCAGCGACCCGACTGGCTCTCCAGCGCCTACCTCATCGATGCCCTGGCCGGGGTCACAGCGCGCACTGCCGGCCTTCGCGCAACCCTGGTGTCGGGACTCTCCCAGCCCGAGGATGCCGAGCTCGATCCCCAGAGCGCGCGCATGCTCGCAGCGGTTCGGGTCGCGGAGCCTCTGGTCGCGGAGGCGTGGCGGGGCTTCGAGCGTGCGCGTGACGCCATGGCTCGGGAAGCCGTCGTGGAAGCGCTCAATGGCGAGCGGACCGCGGTGTCCGCCCTCTCCGCCGCCCGCGAGCTGTTCCTTGGCCTGCGTGGGCTGATCGAGCTGGCCTATGCGGATCAGCGCGGCATGGGGGAGCAGCTCGGCTCCGAGCGACCCGAGCCACCCGCACCGGCCAGGGAGATCCTGCCGCAGCTCCTGGCAGTCCAGCGGCGCAACTTAACCCGAACGCCCCGAATCGGCCGCCAGCTGGACGAGCAGCTCGCCGCACTTCCCGCCGACTCCTCGGAGGGAGAGGTGCAGGAGCAGCGGAAGCGCTTGCTACTTGCCAAGCGCTTCCTCGCCCGCTCCGAGGCCGCCATGGAGGAAGTCGGCGTCGCGCTCCTGCGCCAGGCCAGGCGGCGTACGCCGGATCTGCAGGTTGCTGCGCGCCCTAACACCAGGGCCGTCGCTGGGCTCGAGGCGCTGCGTCGGCTCTTCTTCTCGATCGTCGAGCAGCTCCGCGACGCGGCGCGCCAGCAGCTCGAGCTGAACGACGAGACCGAGCAGGCTGCCGCCCTACCCAACCCGGTACCCGCACTCGGCCCTCTGATCCCGCGCCAGGCGAGGGAGGCTCACACGGCCGGAGTCCTGGCCGTCGCTCTCGAGGCGCAGTCCCGCCAGACTCTGCCAGCTGCGCGATCGAAGGACGAGCGGGAGGGCATGGGCCCCGAAGCGGAGCAGGAGGCGAGCGACCGTCTGCGGCGCGCGGCCGAGCTCACGCTGGCGGCCCAGGCCCCGCTGCAGCGCGCGGCTGAGCAGTTGGCGGCGGACGAGGTCGGCGCCGCGCGAGGCGACCAGGATCAAGGCCTGGAGCACCTACTTCAGGCGGTGGCGCTGCTCACTCCTCCGGAGCGGCAGGAGGGAGAGCGCAGCCAGGATGATGCTGGCCAGCAAGGTGAGTCCGGAGAGCGCGGCGCGGTCACCGCCGAGCCGCAGCCGGCCGCCGACCCATCGCAGCTGCTGCAAGAGGTACGCGATCGCGAGGCGCGTCGTCGGCGAGAGCGCGGTCGGCAGCAACGAACGAGCTACGAGACCGTGGAGAAGGACTGGTGAGGGCGCTACTGCTCGCGCTCGCTCTTGGTCTGCTGGCGGGCGCTGCTCACGCTCAGGAGCTGCGCGTGCAGACCTCCGATCCGCCGTACTTCGTGGGCGAGCCGGTGGATCTGCAGCTCGTGGCGAGCGGCTTTGCTCGCGAGCCGCAGCCCGAGGTGAGCGTCGAGAGCGCGGCGTCGGGAACGCTGGAGCTGCTCGGCATGAGTCCGAACGTGCGCTCCTCGATCACGGTCGTCGACGGCAGGGTCACCCGGCTCGAGACGGTGCAGTTCGTGTTCCGCTATCGCTTCGTCGCGCGCGCGGCCGGGGCGCACGCGCTGGGCCCTTTTCGTGTCAAGCAGGGCCAGTTCGAGGCGAATGCTGGCGCGGTGACCCTGCAAGTCAAGGCCGTTCCTCCAAGCGGCCAGATCCGGCTGCGTCTCGTGCTCCCCGAGACGCCGATCTACCCCGGGCAGCGGGTCCGTCTGCGGATCGAGTGGTGGATCGCCACGCAGCTGCGAGAACATCTGCACCGCTACAGGATCCGCTCACAGTTGTTCGATCGCACCGACGCGTTCCGCTTCCTCGCCCCCGAGTCAGAGCCCGGTGCCACCGAGCTGTCTCTGGAGACCGCCGCCGGACAGGTGACGCTACCCGCCGAGGTCCGCAGTCAAAGCATCGCGGGCGAGGAGTTCCTGGTCGTGGCCGCGGAGCGGACCATGGTCCCCTTGAAGACGGGGACCTTCGATTTCGAGCCGGCCTCGGTTGTGGTGGACATCGTCACTCGCTGGCGACGTGACCTGTTCGGTGGGAGAGTTCCGGAGCGGATTCGCAAGCGGCGCGCGGAAGATCTGCCCCGCCGTCTGGTGGTGCGCGAGATCCCGAGGAGCGGCCGCCCGCCGGGCTTCGCCGGTGCTGTCGGTCAGGGCTTCACGCTCGAGGTGAGCGCGGATCGCAGCGTGGTACGGGTGGGAGACCCCATCCAGCTCACCCTCGTCCTGCGCGGGGATGGGAACCTGGAGAGTGCGGGCCTGCCTGCGCTCGTCGAGGACGTCGGCCTGTCCCCTCAGCAGTTCCGCCTGCCCGCCGGGGACCTAGACGGGGTGGTCGAGGGAGGAGCCAAGACCTTCACCGTTCCCATCCGTGCCATCACCGAGTCGGTGCGTGAGATCCCGCCGCTGCATTACGCCTACTTCGATCCGGTGGCCCAGGCGTTCCGCTCCACACAATCCCGCCCCATTGCGCTCTCGGTACGGCCCGCGTCGCTGGTGACGGCTGGCGACGTCGTGATGGGCGAGAGTCCGGATCTGGTGGCTGCCTCAGCTCCGAACGGCATGGCTCGCGTGGTGCAAGAAGAACCGAGCGCGGGAGGATTCATTCCCGTCGGAGCGAACCTCTCCATCGTTCGAGAGCCGGAGGAGCTTCTGGGGCAAGCTCGCGTCGCGGTCGGTTCGGTCGGGCTGGGCGCGATCTATGCCGTCTCGCTCGCTCTGCTCGGCTCGAGTTTCGTCCTGCGCCGGCGGGCAGACGTCGATCCGGAGCTGCTTCGGCAGCGCCGAGCCCTCCGGCAGCAGCGCAATTTGATCGTCAGCGCGCGAAGCCAGCCCCGTTCGCAAGCGTTGAAGACCATCGCGGAGGCCCTGCGGGAGATGGTACGGGTCTCCTCTGGCGCTCGCCCGGGAGAGCTGGACGAGTTCGTCGCGGAGTGCGATGCGGTGACCTTTGCTCCCACGCAGGCTGGCGAAGGGGAGGCTCTGGATCCCGCTTTCCAGCAGCGCGCACTGGAGCTGGCCGACGCTCTGCTGGAGGGCAGCGCGTGAGCTTCCTGCTCTTCGCTCTCGCGGTGCTTGCAGCGCTCGTTCCCGACGCTCACGCTGGCGACGTCGAGCGAGAGCGGAGGCTTGCGCGCGCGGTCGACGCCTACACGGAGGCGCTCGACACACCCGTGGGAGACCGGCGGCGTGAGCGCTTTCGCGGCGCTGAGAGGCTCTTTGCCGGCGTTGCTCGGACCGGTGTCGAGAACCCGGATCTGTACGCGAACCTGGGGAACGCGGCTCTGCAGGGCGAGCGTCTGGGGGCCGCCATCCTGGCCTATCGCCGCGCGCTCTGGCTCGATCCAGATCACGCGCGAGCCCGTCAGAACCTCGCACACGCCCGAACCTTGCTCCCGCAGTGGGTGCCACGTCGGCAAGCCGGATCGCTGCTCGACACCTTTTTCTTCTGGCATCGCACTCAGTCTCGGGCCGAGCGATCCATCCTGGCAGCGCTCTTGTTCTTCGCCTTCGCGCTGCTGCTCGCCGCGTCGATTCTTCGCAGGTCGGCGCCGCTGCGGAACCTGGCCATGCTGCCGGTGCTGGGCTGGTGCGCGGTGCTCGCCTCGCTCCTCCTGGATCCGGCTTCCTCCGCGGCACGCGAAGCCGTCGTGACGTCACCCGAGGTGGTGGCCCGGGCCGCCGATTCCGTTCACTCGCAGCGTCGCTTCTCCCAGCCGCTTCCCGCCGGCACAGAGGTCCGCATCCTGGAGGAGCGCGAGGGCTGGATCCGTGTCGGACTCGCCAACGGCCGCGAAGGCTGGATCAACTGGTCGAGCGTGAGCAAGGTCAGGCCTGACCCGCGCTAGCGAATCGCTTCGCCGAGGGTTGCGGCTGCGTTCTCTACCGCGGCGTCGAGCGCCTTCTCCCAGCTGGCAGGGTCGGCACTCTCCGCGCCCGGTGGGTAGAGAACCCCGCGCGAGGAGCTGATGACGCCGCCCTCCAGGCCGGCTGGCCCGGGAACGAAGCCGCGGACTGCGTCTTGCGCCGATCCTCCCTGCGCGCCGTATCCAGGGACCAGAAAGAGCGCCTTCGGCAGGATGGAACGCAGCGCAGCGGCCTGCTCTGGATAGGTTGCCCCCACGACGAGTCCGAGCGAGGACCAGGCACCCGCCTCGGAGGCGAGCTCCTCGGCCAGCTCCTGTAGCGACCCGGCAACAACCTCGTACAGAGGCTGGCTCCCGAACCGCCTGTCCTGGTAATCGCCCGAGCCCGGGTTGCTGGTCTTCGTAAGCACAAAGATTCCGCGACCTGCTGTCCGTGCCGCCCTTGCAAAAGGTTCCAGCGTGTCGAGACCGAGGTACGGGTTGAGGGTCATGGCGTCGACCGGGAGCGGGGCCCCGTTTCCCAGGTAGGCGCGGGCGTAGGCCTCGGCGGTCGCGCCGACGTCGCCCCGCTTGGCGTCGAGCAGCACCAGCAAGTCCAGCTCCTGCGCGCGCGACACGAGCTTCGCCAGAGTCTTGATCCCCGGCCAGCCGAGCAGCTCGAAGAACGCGCTCTGCGGCTTCACGATCGCGACCCGTCCGGCGACCCGCTCGAGCACTGCAATCAGAAAGTCCTCGACGGCGAGCGAGGTGTTCGGATCCGCGGGAACCATGCTGCCCCGTCGGAACAGCTCGGGGATCCGATCGAGGTGCGGATCGAGACCGACACAAAGGGGATGTCCGAGCTCGCGGACACGCCGGATGAGCGCGTCGCCGAAGTGCGTCTCTGGTACGGCGCGACTCATCTGGGGGGAATCTAGCGGGTGGCGGGGGCCCAGCAAGGTCGCGAGCCAGGCAGGCGCTACCCTGTACTCCGCGATGACTTGCTGGATCAAGCTCTGCCTCGCGACGCAGCGCCTCGAGTTGTTCGAGGGGCGCGACGTGGTGAACGGCTACGACGTTTCCACCGCGAAGAACGGTCCCGGGGAGCGGATGGCAAGCTACTGCACGCCCCGCGGCGACCACGTGGTCCATGCGAAGATCGGCGCCGGCTGTCCCGCGGGAACCGTGTTCGAGGGTCGTCGGACGACCGGGGAGATCTGCACGCCCGAACTGTTCCGTGCCGAGCCGGGCCGCGATTGGATCCTCACGCGCATCCTCTGGCTCGGGGGTCTCGAGGTCGGCAGGAATCGTCTCGCAGACGTCGACACCATGCGGCGTAACATCTACATACACGGTTGCCCCGACCAGGTTGCGGTCGGGGTGCCGGGTTCGGCCGGCTGCGTGCGCATGCGCAACGCGGACGTGATCGAGCTCTACGATCGCGTCGAGGTCGGTACCCTGGTGCGCATCGAGGAGTAGCGGGGGCACCCCCGACGTCGGAGGGCGGGAATGTCCCCCGGCGGACTGTGGTAGCGGTGCCCGAGGCGAGCACGGCTCCTGAGCACGCGAGGCGCGGAGTCCGCCGGGGGACATTCCCGGCCTCCGACGGCGTGGGGCCCGACTTCAGGTCCCGGCCCGCGAACAATCTCTTCCTTCCACGGCGGAGTGCATACCCGGTAGACTGCGCGGGCATGCGCAAGGGGCCGCTCAAGGATGTTCGCGTGCTCGATCTGACGCGCTACCTGGCTGGTCCCTTCGCCACGCAGCTTCTCGCCGACTACGGGGCCGACGTGGTGAAGATCGAGCGCCGCGAGGGTCGGGAGTTCCGAGCCAGCGCCTCGGACCCCGACTCCTATTTCTTTCTCTCCGCGAACCGCGGGAAGCGCTCGATCACCGTCGACCTGCGGAAGGAGCAGGGACGCGAGCTGCTGCTCCGGCTGCTCCGGCGCTGCGATGTTTTGATCGAGAACTTCCGCCCTGGAGTCATGGCGCGTCTGGGGCTGGGCGCCGACGAGCTTCTCGCGCGCTTCCCCGGCCTCATCGTGTGCAGCGTCTCCGGCTTCGGGGCAGACGGTCCCTATGCGGATCGGCCCGGCTTCGACCAGATCGCGCAGGGGATGAGCGGCTTCATGAGCATCACCGGTACTGCGGAGAGCGGACCGACCCGCGCCGGCATCGCGATCGCGGATCTCCTGGCCGGCATCTTCGCAGCATCGGGCATTCAGCTCGCCCTGCTCGAACGCGAGCGCACGGGACGGGGCCAGCTCGTGGAGACCTCCCTGCTCGAGGCGATGGTCGGAGTCCTTTCGTGGGGCGCGGGGATGTACTTCGAGCGCGGGAAGGCACCGGGACCGGCGGGTCAACACCATCCGCTGTCAGCACCTTACGGGCGCTTCCGCGCGCGCGACGGCTATCTGAACATCGCTGCCGGCAGCGAGCCGATGTGGCGCGAGCTCGCCCGCGAGCTCGGGCGCGACGACTGGCTCACGGACGAGCGCTTCGCGCATCCCGGCCAGCGCCTGCGCCATAGGGACGAGCTCACGGCGGAGCTCGAAGACGCGCTGGCAAGCGCGGGGGTGGATCGCTGGGTGGAGCGGCTCAATGCCGCCGGCGTTCCGGCCGGGCCGGTGCTCGACATTGAGCAGGTATTTTCGGATCCGCAGGTTCTCGCGCGGCGCATGCTGGTCGAGCTGCCGCACCCCGAACTTGGCACGTTCCTCACCACCGGGCTGCCGGTCAAGTTGTCGGAGAGTCCCGGTGCCATCGAACGTCGACCTCCGCTCCACGGCGAGCACACCGAGGAGGTGCTGTCCGAGCTCGGGCTCAGCCCCGGCGAGATCGCCGCGTTGCGCAAAGAAGAGGTGATCTGATCACCCGCGAAGGGATGCGGCTCCCGACTGCACTTTTGCAAGCGCTGTCACGAGGTCCTCGATGTCGGCCCCCGACCCGAGGAACAGCTGGTGGGGCAGCCAGATTGTCTCCTCGAGCTCTGCGCACCTCGCGACGGGGAATTTCTGGCTGCTGTAGTCGAGACCGGCCCGGGCGAGCGGGTTCGTGAGCGGGTCGGCCGTGAACAACGGGTCCTCGTTCAACGGCACGTAGAAGCGCCCGGAGCACGGCACGCCTTCTGCCTGTAACGCGCGAACCACGGCGTCCCGAGAGACGCCGGCAAAGGCCTCGGCGTCGTAACGCACCACGAGCTGGTAGACGGTGCGCGTCGTGTTGCGCTCGTCTCGCTCGAGGGGCGCCAGGCCGGGCAGCCCGCGGACCTCCCGCTCGAAGTGAGCGACTCGTTCCGCACGACGCGCGTGCTGCTCCGGCAGCCTTTCGAGCTGCGCCCGCAAGACGGCCGCCTGCCACTCGGTCATGCGCAGGTTGTGGCCCAGCATCCGCTCCGGAAATCCGTCGTAGCCAGGCTCCTTGCGACCGCAGTCCGCGAGCGACTGCAGGCGCTGCGCGTAGATCGAGTCGCTCGTGGTAATCGCGCCCCCTTCCCCGGCAGTCAGGAGCTTGCTCGACTGCATCGAGAACGAGCCGAAGTCCCCGATCGCGCCCGCGCATCGGCCACGCCAGCGCGCGCCGTGCGCGTGGGCGCAGTCTTCAACCAGCAGGAGCCCGCGGCGTGTGCAGATCTCCGGCAGGCGGTCCATATCCGCCATCGAGCAGGCGAGGTGGACGGGCAGGATCGCTTCGGTGCGGGGGCCGATGGCCGCCTCGACCTGCTCGGGGTCGATGCAGAAGTTCCGGGGCTCCACGTCGACGAACACGGGCACGCCCCCCGCCGCGACGATCGCGCTGGCCGTGGCCACAAACGTGTAGCAGGTGGTGATGACCTCCGCGCCCGGTGAGAGGCGCGCGGCCTGCAACGCGAGCATGAGGGAGAACGTCCCGTTGGCGCAGGTCACGGTCGACTCGCAGCCGACGTAGGCGGAGAGCTCGCGTGCAAGAGCTGCGGCCTCCGTGTTCGGGCTCGGATGCCCACCCCAGTTGCCCGTCTCCAAGACCCGCTCGAGCGCGCGTCGCTCGGGCTCTCCGTGCTCCGGCCAAGGAGCCCACGGCCGGCTTCGCACCGGGGCCCCGCCGTGGATCGCCAGCCGCGTCATCGCGAGTTAGCGAGCGGCCGGAGCCACCTCTTGGATGAAGCGGTCGAGCACGGGCAGCTTCCGCTCACGCGGTCCCAGGTTGAAGTCCGGAACGACGAGCTCGTCGACTCCCGCTTGCGCATAGGCCTCGACGGTTTGCCGGAGCTCGTCGACGTTGCCGGCGATCATGGCTGGACCTCCCCCGCGGGCTCGCACCTTCTCGATATACTCGGCGTCGTCGGAGAGGAAGACCATGGCCACGGCCGAGCGCTTGATCTCCGCCGGATCGCGGCCCGCCTCGGCCATGTGTGCATCCAGCACCTGCACTTTGTGCTTCATGGTGTCGACGTCGCCCCAGGTGTTCCACTCGTCCGCGTAGCGTGCGGCGATCCTCATGGTCACCTTCTCACCCCCGCCGCCCACCAGGAGCGGGACCGGCTGCTGCACGGGCTTGGGTGCGAGCGGCGCGTTCTCGAGCTGGTAGTACTTGCCACTGAAGTTGGCTTGCTCCTCACTGAACAGCGCCTTGATCAGCTGACACGCCTCCTCCAGGCGACGCAGCCGGTCGCCCGTCGTGTAGAAGGGGATGCCGTAAGCGCGGTGTTCGTTCTCCTGCCAGCCGGCTCCGAGCCCCAAGACCAGGCGGCCGCCACTGATGCGGTCGACCGTGGCCGCCATCTTTGCCAGCACGGCGGGGTGGCGGTAGGTGTTGCCGGTCACGAGCGGACCGACGCGGATGCGTGGCACCGAGGCCGCCAGTGCCGCGAGGATCGTCCATGCCTCGTTCACGGGCCCGCTCGTGTCTGCGGCGTTCGGCATGAAGTGATCCGCGTACCAGATCCCGTCCCAGCCGGTTGCCTCCACGTGGCGGCCGAGCTCGATAACATCTTCCCAGGGCTGCGCGGGGCCGGGCCAGAAGCTGAAACGCATGCGGCTCTCCTTTTCACCAGGTCTAGTGAGACGTATTCTAGCGCGAACTCGAGCTGCGGCGCGCAGGGCAAATTGACAGCGAAATCAGGTACCTAGTACCCTCCGGCCGGTGCCGAACAAGTACTTCTCCATCGAGGGCGTGGCGACCTTCATCCATCACACGGGCCCGACGACCCTGCCCGACACGGTGCCGGACCTGAGCCGCGGTGAGGTCGTGCTGTGCCTCCACTCCGCCGGCGGGAACGGAAATCACTTCTCGGGCGTATTGCCGCTTCTCGCCCTCGAGCACAGCCCCGTCGCCTTCGACCAGCCTGCGCACGGCCGCTCCGGCGAGCTCGACAGCTTGCCTTCGATCGAGCGCATCGCGCAGTTCACTGGCGGCGTGATCGAGCGGCTCGGGATCGAGCGCCCGGTTCTGCTGGGGCACTCGCTGGGAGGGGCGGTCGCCATGCGCTATGCGCTCGACCACCCCGGGGGAGTGCGCGCGCTGATCCTTTGCTCGATTGCCGCGAACTTTCACGTGGGAGAGACGCAGATCGACGAGCTGCGGCGGATCGCCGAGGGAAAGGCACGACGGTCGTTCAATCGCCGCGCGTACTCGCCCTCGACCAAACCCGAGGTGCTGCGCCAGGGGTTTCTGGAGGATCTCAAGACGGACCCCCGTGCACGATTGGGCGACGTGCTCGCTGCAAAGGAGTGGAACGCACAGGATCGTCTCGCGGAGATCTCCGCTCCGACGCTCGTCGTGCGCGGCGAAGATGAGCTGGAGGAGCTCGCAAAGGAGACCGATCGGCTTGCGGAGCAGATCCCGGGTGCCCGACGGGTGGTGATCCCGAAGGCGGGGCACGTCCTGCCCCTGGAGCAGCCGGAGGGGCTTGCCCAGGCCGTGGTGGCCTTCCTCAGTGAGTTGCCGCAGTGAGCCTGTCCGGGCAGATCGCGATCGCGGGCGTGCACGAGCATCCGACCCGCTGGGCCCCGGACAAGACCGACTGGCAGATCATGGGGGAGTCGGCCCGCGGCGCGCTCGAGGACGCGGGCCTACAGCTATCGGACGTCGACGGGCTCTTTGCGGCGGGCATGGGTATGGGTGCGATGGGAGTCATCTCGCTCGCCGAGTACTTGAACCTGAAGCCCGAGTACATCGACGGCACGAACATCGGTGGCTCGTCGTTCGTTGCACACGTGAACCACGCCGCGGCGGCCATTCACGCGGGCCTCATGGAGGTCGGGCTGATCCTGTACGGGAGCACCGCCGCATCCCATGCCGTGGCGATCGGTACGGGTGGCGGCGCAGGTCGCGACGCCGCCGGGTCCTTCGTCTCCCCGTATGGCTCGACGACCGTCGGCAGCTACGCGCTCGTCGCTCGGCGTCACATGCACGAGTACGGCACCACGAGCGAGCAGCTGGCCGAGATCGCAGTGACCATGCGCCGTCACGCCTCGCTCAACCCGAACGCGAAGATGCGCAAGCTGATCACGCTCGACGACGTGCTCGAGAGCCGCGTGATCTCCGATCCCCTACACCTGCTCGATTGCTGCATCATCAGCGACGGGGGCGGGGCAATCGTCGTCACCTCGGCGGAGCGGGCCCGCGACCTGCGGAAGCCTGCCGTCATTCTGCGCGGCTGCGGTGAGGCGGTCGCGCACCAGGAGATCGGGGCTCCGGACCTGCTCACCATGGCCGCAAGGCAGTCGAGCGAGGCGGCGTTCCGCATGGCGGGCATCACGCACGACGATGTGGATCTGTGCGCGATCTACGATTCCTTCACGATCACGCTGCTGCTCACGCTCGAGAACCTTGGCTTCTGCAAGCCGGGCGAGGGAGGGAGCTTCGTCGAGGGCGGCCGGATCGGCCTCGGCGGGGCGTTGCCCGTGAATCCCGACGGCGGCGGGCTGTCCTCGAATCATCCCGGGATGCGCGGTATCTTCCTCGTGATCGAGGCGACCCAGCAGCTGCGCGCGGAGTGCGGCGAGCGCCAGGTCGAGGGCGCGCGGACCGCCCTGGTCCACGGAACCGGCGGAAGCCTGGGGGTCTCGCACAGCGGCGCCACCCTGATACTCACGAGGGACTGATGGCAGAGGAGATTCAGCACCCGAGCCCGTACCCGGATTGGGAAACCCGGGGCTACTGGGAGGGCTGCGGGCGGCACGAGCTGGTGCTACAGCGCTGTCGCGCGTGCCAGACCGTGCAGCATCGGCCGCGCGCGCTCTGCGCGACCTGCCTGTCGCCGGACATCGAGCATTTCACGGCTTCCGGGCGCGGGACGGTCCACACGTACACCATTACGAGCCAGAACCAGGCGCCGGGCTTTGCCAAGAGCTGTCCCTACGTGCTGGCCTACGTCGATCTCGAGGAAGGGCCTCGGATCATGACGAACGTCATCGGCTGCGACCCCGAGACCGTTGCGATCGGAATGCCAGTGCGGGCGGACTTCTACGACGTCGAGGGGGGACTCGCGGTTCCCCGTTTTCGCCCCGCATGATCCTGGACCTTCACAACCACTCCATCAAGTCGGACGATGGAAGGGCCAAGGTAGAGAACTACTGCCAGTGGATCACGAACCGTGAGCTGTCCATCGACGGGTTCGTTCTCACGGAGCATCGCCAGTTCGACGCCGAGTCCGACTACCGCTCCCTCGAGGACTCGTCGGGCGTCCTGATCTTGAAGGGAAGCGAGGTCGAGACGGATTACGGTCACGTGCTGGTGTTCGGCGTGAACGAAGACCTGCTCCACGCCTTCGACTTCGCACGCATCGACCTGCCTCTCGAGACTGTTCTCCAGGAGTCGGAGCGCTGCGGGGCGATCGCGGTGCCGTGCCATCCCGGGCGGCCCCGCGTGGGGATGTGCGCACACTACGAGGAGCGCGGTCCGGTGAAGGGTGTACAGATCATCGAGGTGCTTAACGGGGGAAGCCGCGGCACCGAAGACCTGGACGCGCAGGCGCTGGCAGACCACCATGGGTACTCCTGCGTTGGGGGAAGCGACGCACACATCGTCAGCCACATCGGGCGCTGCGCGACTCGCTTCTCCGCAGAGATCAAGAGCGAAGAAGACCTGGTCGCGGCCCTGCGCGGCGGCGACTATGAGGCAGTGTCATGCAAGTAGAGGACATGAAGGCCAAGTGGATTGGCGTGGAGTTCGACGAGGCGAAGTTCGAGGTCTCGGAGCAAGAGATGCTGGACTTCGCGAATGCCTGCGGGGAGCTTGAGCCAAAGTTCTCGGACCCCACCGACCCGGACTTCCAAGCTGCCCCCACGTTTACGGCAAAGCTGGTGAGCCGCGGCAGGGTGATGCCCCAGCTGTTCCCCCGCATCGGCGGCGGCGGCTTCGACGCCGGCAAGAGGGTAGAGCTGCACGCGCCCCTGCGTCCGGGTGACACGCTGGTCGGTCGGAGCCGCATTGCCGACATTTACGAGAAGACCGGCCGCTCGGGGTCCATGGTCTTCATCGTGCATCAGATGGAGTTCAGGAATCAGCGCGACGAGCTAGTGTCGGTCGTCGACTGGCGCATGGTGCGCACGCCGCCGCGGGAGTAGACATGGCGCGAATCAATTTCGACGACGTGGAGCTGGGTCAGGATCTGCCGGAGTACAAGCCGGACGTGAGCATGGAGCGCGTTCGGCAGTTCACACGCGCGAGCGGCATGGCGGCGGCGCGCTTCACGGACCACGAGGGGGCGCGCAAGGAGGGGCTGCCCGGGGCGATCGTGCCCGGGATCATGAGTCAGGGCATCCTCGCCGGGCTCATTCACCGCTGGGCCCCGGGGTCGAAGATCCTGAAGATCGATACGGTGTTTCGAGCGACTGTGCTCGTGGACTCGGATCCAACCTGCAAGAGTGTCGTGACGGACGTCAACAAGGAGGATCGCACCGTCGAGGTCGATCTGACCATCCTGAACGAGCAGGGCGAGACGCGCGTCATGGGTACGGCGACGGTCCAGCTGTAGGGTCAATCTTGGTTCGGGAGTCCGCCGGAAGTCGGGTCGCCGTGTGAGATCGACCACCGCGTAGCGGCGCGCCGCCAGCAGGGCAGTGCGCCTGGTCACTCCCGCTCGGCCGCCGTCACGCCTTCATGTTATCGGGAAAGGCATGGGTCGCCTGATAGACTGGCCGCGCCCTGATGCGCTCCATGTAGGCCGCGACCTTTGGCGATGCCTTCATCCAGTTGACGCGAATGGAAAAGTCGACCCAGGCGCCGAAGACGACGTCGGCCGCCGTGAATTGCTCGCCCAGCGCCCAGCCGACGTCCGGCGTCATCGACTCCACCGTCGCCACGCAGCGGTTTCGGTGACGACCGCGTCGCCATCGACGAGCACGGGCACTTTGCCCATTGGGTTGATCGCTAGAAACTCCGGTGAGTTATTCTCGCCGCCCGGGAAGTCGACGAAGATCTGCTCATGCGGCGCGTCGAGCTCTTTGAGCATCCAGTCGGTCGTGATGGCTCGGCCCGGGTAGAAGTAGTGCTTCACGTGTGCGTTCTCCTCGGTTTCGCGGATCGCTACGTGCGGCGGCCTGTCCTGACCTAGAGTACGGCACACGGCCTAGCTACAACTTTCACGAACAGTCCGGGCTATGGCTTCGTCGCACTCATGATCAGCCAGTTCCCCTCCGCGTGGTGACAGCGAGAATCGACGAGGCCGGCCTTCTGGAACGCCGCGGTGAGCCCTTCGAGAGTAAAAGCGTTGACGCCATCGATGCGCCGTCCGAGGCGCGCGAGCCGATCGGCGATGGCACCGGCGCGGCGGCGGAAGGCTGCCACCGTGAAGCGCCCGCCCGGCTCCAGCACCCGTGCGACGTCGCCCAGCACGTGATCGGGATCGGGAAAGAGATGCAGGGCCCCGCAGCAGTTGACCACGTCGAAGTGGTCGGCCTCGAAGGGCAGCTCCATAGCGTCGGCGTGGACCAGCAGCAGATTCGATACGTTCTCCTCCCACACCTTCTCGGCGGCGATGCGCAGCATAGGAACGGAGAGGTCGAGACCGACGACCGTCCCGGGAAAGACCGCCGCGGCGAGGGGCCGAGCGTAGATTCCCGGGCCGCAGGCGAGGTCGAGCACGCGCTGCCCGGGCTCGAGCCGGGCGGCTTCGGTGATGAGCGAGAACTCCCGTTCGAAGTCGATCCCGATGGCGCGGGCGACGACGGAGCTGCGCCGCCACAGGGTGCTCTCGTAGATCCGGATCAGCGGCGGCCACTCCATCGTGACCTGGGCCAGCGTGCGGCGCCCCCTCGACTCGGGCAGGAGATCGAGGAAGCCGTCGCTGAATTCGAACCCAGAGGCGCAGCTCTCACACACGGGCTGTGCGGTCTGAGCCGGGAGGGACAGCAATCCGGCTGCGCAGACCGGGCAGCGGATCTCGTAGTCGCGCAGCTGCGGCATCGCCAACCCACCTGGGCCCTCAGTCACCGGAGCTGGCGAAGTGTATGAACCCCACCGCCAGGACTACGCGGTTGCGCGCCCCGACGGCCCAGCGGTTCGGGACCGAACCTGCCTCGAGACAGATCGGGGCCCCGGCCTCGAGCGGCGCCCACTCCGGCGAGAACGGAGAGTCGATGAAGTCGGGCAACATGAGACCGAGACGGAGGCCCTGGCACTCGACAGCCTTGTAGGGCGGACTCGTCAGCCCGACAGACTCGAGTGACGGCGCGCGAAAGCGCGCGTAGGCCAGGTAGCCCTGCATGCCGCTGGCTGAGACTGCCTGCAGGTCGCTCACGCCGTCGGGGATGGGGCTCGCGATCACGGCCTCGAAGACCTCCCTGGGCTCTGTCCACCCGCCGCTCATCTGCGACTGAATGGTCCAATATGTGTAGAGCACGAACGCGAACAGCAGAAACAGCACGCACCCGACGAGTCGCGCGAGTTGACGACGCACTCAGGCGTAGACGGTGCGCTGGAAGCGGCGCAGCAGCCAGAGTAGCGCCGCTCCCTGCACGACCACGCCCGGCAGGATCAGCCACCACTCCACTCGACCGTCGGCGGCGCTCCAGAACAGACGCATCGGGTAGTAGAGCGGCCCGGGCAAGCTTCCGATCCACTGCCAGGGCGTGGGCGCGAAGTAGAGCAGCACGGGCAGCCCCCCCCAGGCCTGCACCAGCTTGATCGAGGTTACCGCCTGCACCTTGTTCTGGAGATACACCGCGTAGGTGAGCGCGACCAGGGGGACGGCGAGCGACGCGAGTGCTGCCGCCGCCAGCAGCTCGAGCAGCGAGACCGAGACCAGACTCGCGAGCGGCACGCCGATCGACGTGAACACGACGCTGAGCCCCATGGCGGCCAGCAGCCGGTAGCCCAGGAAGCTCCGTAGCGAGAGTGGACTCGCCTGGAGCGCCAGCAGGGTCCCTTCGTCACGCTCCTCTATGAACAGAATGCCGACGACGGCGCCCAGCAGAACCGGCTGTCCGCCGATCACAAAGTTCGCCAGGATGAGCCCGTAGTAGCGCTCCAGCTCGACCCACTCTGCCACGACTCCCGTCAAGTAGGGACCCAGCCAGCGCAAGGCCAGACAGGTGAGCGGCGAGACGAGCAGCAGCAGCAGTAGAAAGCCGTCGCGCCAGATCAGGCGCAGATCATTGGGCGCAAGCACCCGCAGGGCCCTGCTGACGTGCGCGGTCACGAACCGAGCTCTCCGCGCACGACGAAGCGGTCAAGCGCGCGCGACGCCCAGAACAAGGCGGCTCCGACGGCCACTACGCCGTAGACGCAGGAGTAGACGAGCTGGAGCGGGTCAACCGGCAGGAAAGCGGCCTTGGCCAGAAGCAGCGACGGCAGCGTCGGCCACAAGAAGAAGAGCGGACTGGGCCAGAGCTCCAGATACCAGAGGACCGGCAGATCGAACGCCACAGTGAGCGCGATCGCCGGCAGCAGGAAGTGCGTGATCGAGCGGTAGCGCACGACTACGGCAACACCAACACCGGCGACCAGGCCTGCCCGCAGAAGCACCGCCAGCACGAGCCACGGGGCCGAGAAGCCCAGGCCGTAGGCGATGCCCGTGATCAGGACGCTCTCGACCACCGCGAGCGCGGTCACCGTCAGGAGCTTGGAGGCTAGGTACTCGGCCGGCCGCAGCGGCGAGACCAGCACGACGTCGAGCGTGCCCTCCCCTCGCTCGAGCAACAGCAGTACGCCGATCAGAAAGAAGGTCGTCAGACTCACGCCGGAGAGGGCCACCAGCGGCATGAAGAAGTGCAGCTGCTCGGGCGTGAACACCGCGCGTAGCGCGAACGCCAGTCCGAAGGCGGCGACTGCGATGATCAGGTACACCTTGTTGCGCGCTTGGAGCTGCGCATCGAGTCGCAGCGTGGCGGACAGTCGACTCACGCGAGTTCCCGACCGGTCACGCGAATGAAGATGCGCTCGAGCGATGTCTCCTGGGTGTGGATCGTCTCCAGGGACGGCTCGCGCAACGCCGTCAGGAAGGCCGCATTCTCGGCCAGACCTTCGAGCGGGAAGTCGCGCGCCTCGAGCGTTCCGTTGACGCGGTACTCCACGCGCACGCGCTGCTCGCCATAGCGGGCCTTGAGCTCGCGCGGAGCATCGATCAGGGCGATGCGCCCGTCGACGAGGAACGCCACGCGATCGCAGAGCTCGTCGGCCGTCGCCATGTCGTGGGTGGTGAGGAAGACCGTCGCGCCGCGTGTGCGGTGCTGCAGGATCAGATCCTTGACGCGCCGCGCGCCGACCGGGTCGAGGCCCGTGGTGGGTTCGTCCAGGAACAGCAGCCGCGGACGACACAGGATCGAGCGGGCAAAGCTCAAGCGCACGCGCATACCCTTCGAAAACTGGTCGACACGCACGTCCCTTTGGTCGAGCAGATCCACCTGCTCGAGCAGCTCGTCCGGCTCCTCGGTCTCGCCCTGATACAGCGAGGCGAAGTAGCGCAGATTCTCGCGCGCCGTGAGGCGGCCATAGTGAACGGGGAGCTCGAAGCCGACCCCGATCTCCTCGTACAGATTGGAGCCCCAGTCGCGCACCTCGCGTTCGAGGACGCGGACCTTGCCGCGGTAGTCGCGCAGCAAGCCGGTGAGCACCTTCTGCGTGGTGCTCTTACCCGCACCGTTCGGTCCCAGGAATCCGAAGATCTCGCCGTCCTCGACCGCGAACTCCAGATCGTTCACGGCCGGCTCCTTCGCACCCGGGTACGCGAAGACCAGCCCGGTCACCTCGATCACGGCTCGAAGGGTACCGAACCGCGAGGCAGGCCGCGAAACGGCTCAGAGACCCGCGACCTAGACCGAAAAGAGCGGGTTCGTCGGCTCCAAGCCCAGCTTCACGCGCCCCGCTTCCTCCAGCCAAAATGGTTGCAGAATCACGTGCTGCAAGACGGCGTGTATGTCGCGGTGCGCCCGCTCGATCGGCTTGTCGACGTAGAGCGAGGATGTTCCTGCGGCCGCGTACATCTCAGAAACAGCGGAGCGGCACTCGAGCGCGGTCGTGATGGACGCAGCCCAGACGCGGGCAAGATCCTCGGGCGTGGGCGAGTCGCCTGCTTCTACCACGCGCCACAAATCGCCGTAGGTTGCGCGGAGGTTTGTGCGCATGGCGTCGAGAGTCGTCGACGTTCTCGCAACCGTAGATTGGTTCAGTCCCCGGTCTCGCAGATCCGGGGCGGGATCGGGCGAGACCTTGGTTCGCCCGAGTTCGACCAGCGCATCCGTGGTCGCCTGCGCGATCCCGAGGCATATCGACGCGCACCCTGCAGACATCGTCACGCCGATCGGGACCCGGCCCAAGGGTGAATCGAGAACACTCGCGTCAATCAACGAGACCGATCGCTCGAGGGGCACGACCTCATCCTCGAGGACGGTGTCGTGGCTTCCCGTGCCACGAAGACCGCCCACGTGCCAGGTATCGAGGATCTGGTGGTTCGCGCTGGGAACGAAGAACATACGCATGTTCGGCACGCCGGGCATCAGCATCTGCACCTCGCCGTCTTCTTCGATCAGGCACATCACCGGAATCCACTGCGCGTGCATACAGCCGGAAACGACGCTCCAGCGACCCGTGATGCGGAAGCTCTTACCGTCTGCGACCGCCCTACCGGACGGTCGCGTCGAGTTTGCATAGAGGCTGCTAGGGTCGCCGTAGATCTCCTTGCGCATGTCTGGCGACAAGAAGCGGGCGAACCAAGCTGTGCGCGACTTTCGCGCCGGAGATCGCGTCGAGCGCGAGCTCCGCATCACCGGCTTCGATGGCGGCAAGGACGGAGGCTTCGACGCGAGGGTCTCGCTCGCGAGCGGAAAACTGCGCAGCTTCGAACGCATCCAAGAGGGACAGGCCTCGCTCAACTTCGGAGACTTTGCCAAGACCATCGAGCTCGTCAAGGCGGACCCCGATTGGCAGGCGGCTATGCGCAAGCGCGGCATCGAGGACTTCTCGCTCGTCCAGATCGACCCCTGGCCGACGGGGAGCTACACGCCAGCTGCTGCCGAGGGGTCGCGCATCATCCGCGCGATCTCGTTTCTGCGCACGCACCGCGAGGACAACGGGTACGCGCGACCGGTCGAAGGCGTGATCTGCTTCGTCGACCTGGCGAGACGTCGCCGTATGGCACCACCATGTCGGAGAGCGCGGCGCGGTGGAGAATGGGACGCACCCGGTCTCCATCCTCGTAGCCCACGTCGTGCAGCACCAGCCCCTGCGTCTGGTGCATAGAGAGGCGCATGCGCCACTTCTGCCAGCTTATGGCGTGACCGTCGACCCGGAAGCTCGGTCCCTCGGGCTGCGTGATTTCGATCGGACGCAGGTCCCTTCGCATTGTGCCCACGCTCTCGGGATCGTAGTTGCCGTGCTCGGGCGGGAACGGAACGACGCCGTGATCCTCTACGCGCAGGATCTCCTCGCTCGTCCAGACCTGCGTGGATGTAGCATGCAGTGCGGGCCGCGAATTCGCGCTGGGGCAAAACCAGATGGTGGTTCGTTGGCTCGAGCACGGCAACACGCCCGAAGAGGCGCGGGCCAACGTCGCGGCTCACAACGCGGACATCTTCAAGCACTTCTACGGCCCCTTCTTCGATGCCCTGGGCCGCTCGAATGTAGAGGGCGAGAAGCTCGCTCCGCTCGACGCCACGCCGCAGGAACTGATCGATCCGATCCTAGACACCGGGCTTTGGATCTCCGGAACGGTGGATCAGATGCGCGAGCAGTTCATCGAGCAGTGGAAGGTGCTCCCCGCTGAGTACATGATGTGGGTCACCCACTTCGCCCAGCAACCCAAAGAGAGCATCATCCACAACATGGAAGTGTTCATGAAAGAGGTAAAGCCGGTCATAGACGAGCTGATCGAATACTGAGTTTCCCAGCTCTCGGGGCCACTCCCAGTTAGGAGCTCTGCCAGATTTCCTCGGTGTGAAGACGGGTGAGGTGGATTTTCTTGATCCGCCACTGGTCGGCTTCTTTCACGTAGTCCTCGTCGTAGTGGCCCCATCCTTTGAAGGTGCATCGGGGCAGGCGCAGGTAGTCGAACATCGCCCACACCCCGGTGGCGCTCGTCGAGCTCGTGAGCTCAATCTCCGGCATGAACCCCTGGTGGATCGAGACCACGTCATCGGTGAGCAACCCGCTTACCCCCGCCACCAGCTCGCGCCGCCCTGCGAGGGCGATTGGGTTGGGATCATCAGTCTGGCTCAGGCGGGGCGGCCCTTCGTAGATAGCCGTCACATCTGCGGTGAAACAATGCTCCCACTTGGCCCATTGTTTCTGGTCCATGAGACGGAAGTAGCGCGCCTTGAGTTTGCGGATTTCTTCCAAGTCGCTTTGCTGTGAGTCCATCCCCACTCCTCTCTCGACCGTGCGACTGCGATGTCGCCACGAGGCAAGCTTGCGAGACGCTGAGGATTTTCTCCCTTCAAAGTCGAGGAAGCAATGCGTAACTCTGCAAGATTCTGGGACGAGCGGATCCTACGCCCGGCTACTTCAACGCGATCGGATTGATCGGCGAGCCCACCGCGCCCGTAATCGGGATCGGCGGGGCGCAGAACAGGAATTCGTACACACCATCGGCGGCGCAGTCCTCGGCGATGTCCTTCAGATACAGGATCTCTCCGACCGTTACGCCCATCATCGGAATAACCACCCAGTGCCAGGGCTGGAATGCCTCGGCGACTTCGTTCGGGCGGACCTCGGCGCCCCAGGTGTCGGTGCAGACCGCTGCGATGTCGTTGGAGTGAAGCCACTCGGCTGTCTCGAATGCGAGGCCGGGCGAGTCGCCGCCGGGATAGCCCTCCCAGTCGCCCTTTGCGAGACAGCGCTCCATGTGCCCCGTGCGGACGATGATGATGTCTCCGGGTCGGATCTCCACTCCCTGTGCGGCAGCGGTCGCGTCGAGATCATCGTTGGTAATGGCCATCCCGTCGTCTAGGCTGGCCACGCCGTTTTGGTGCGCGACATCGAGGAGCACGCCGCGGCCCACTGTTTTGGCCTTGACGTTCTCGATGCCGTTCTTCTTGGCCCCGGTCGCATCGACGAGCGTTGAATCGTAGCCGTTCCACATCTTGCCATTGTTGAAGATGTGGCTGAGCGCGTCCCACTGTGTGCCGCACTGCAGCGGCATGGTGACCATGTCGTCGGCGTACTGGATATTGGGTTCGGTGTGCTTACCGGCGCTCGCGTCGGTGCCCGTGGCAAGCATCACGTGGATGGGGTTGAAGCGACGAAAACTTCCGGTCTGCGGTCCGTCCTGATTGAACTCGAGCCCCAGCGAAATGGACTTCCCCTTGGTCACCAGCGTCGCTGCGTGCTTGAGTTGCTCGGGACCGATGAAATTCAGCGTACCGATCTGATCGTCCGGACCCCAGCGACCCCAGTTGCTGCACTTTTGGGCCATCGCGTTGAGATCGTTCATGGTGAGTTTCTTCTCGTCGTAGCGTCGTGGCATGGTGTTCCCTCTCGTTCCGCCTTCGTGACCTTTACAGTTGGCCTTCCTCATGACGAATTAAACTCGCGCAGAGTGAGCCGAGGAATGCAGCGACCGCGAGGCATATCAGCGGCACGGTGTAGTCGCCTGTGGCGTCTCGAATCGCACCCGTCAGTGGGGCTCCTAGGACTGAACCAAGAACCGTGGCCACCAGATACAGGCCTACCAGCTCGCCCAGCAACTTCGTTCCGAAGAGCTTTCCCAGAACCAGCGGGGGAAGCGTGAAAGCCCCCCCCTGGCCAATGCCGAAGGCAATTGCGAACACCCAGATCAAGGGGCCCCCACCCGCGACGACCGCGAGGAGCAGCGCCAGGCCTTGCAACAGGAAGGTACCGGCCAGGACCCACTTGGCTTCGTGGCGATCCGCCAGGGCTCCCATCAGAATCTTACCAACGGCGCCCATGCCGACTACGAGTGCAGCAACGCCGGTTCCCGCTGCGTCGGACATCCCCCGATCGATTGCCAGAGCTTTTGAATAGGCCACAACACTGAGGAACAGGCCGAAAAACAGCACTCCCGAGAGGGCGACCAGCCAGAATCCGCGGCTGCCGATCGCTACGCCGAGCGCATCTCGCATGCTGCTTCCGGATTGTGCGGCACCTATTTGGGCCCTGGGCCCGTCTCGCACAGTGGCCACAGAAAACATCAGCAGCCCCAGGCCGATGCCGAGTCCGAGCATCCAATACGTGTCTCGCCAGCTCATGTTTTGGAGCATGGTGCCTACGAGTGGAGCCAACAAGAATCCGGCAAAGCCGACGCCCGCAAACGCAACACCCAAGGCGACGCCACGCTTGACCGTGAACCAGCCTGACACCAACTGAGTCACCGGGACCATTCCGAGGAACGCGGCGACGAATCCCAGCAACGCATACACCGCCCAGTACTGCCAGAGTTCTTGAACCAAGCTGACCAATACCAGCGTGATACCGACTCCGACCGAACCGATAATGAAGAGGGGGCGGACGCCGACCTTCGCAGCCCAGCTGCCCACGAATGGAGAGGTGAGCCCGTAGGCCGCTAGAGTCACAGACCCTGCCCAGCTGATCTCGGTGCGGCTCCATCCCTCTGCCGCTTCAATGGCGACCAGAAACACGCCGAATGTTGCAACGCTAAACCCTGCACCCAGGAGCAGACCCATGAAGCCGCCAGCGACAGCAAGCCAACTCGCCAGCGAGCCTTCCGCTGTTTCTTGTCCGGGAGCCCCCTGACTTGTCAGACGCTCGGCGCCTTCGGTCATGGCAAGTTCATTGCCTCACTGGCTTCCGTCAGCGGGGAAGCGTTCAATCCAGTGCCGCGCGATCTCGTCTCCCCGCGCGAACCATACCCCTTCGTGCTCGAGGACATAGTCGAGAAAGCGTGCGAAGCCGACGGCCCGCGCAGGTCGCCCGAGCAAACGATCGTGAGTGGCCACGGTCAGGAGCTTTGGCGCCACCTCGCCCTCGGCATACAGGCAGTCGAAGGCATCCTTCATATACGTGAAGTAGTCGTCGCTGGTCACGAAGTCGGCGGGAAAGCTGCAGCGCAGATCGTTGGTCTCGAACGAGTACGGGACGCAGAGGTGCGACTTGCCGTGAACTCGTACCCAGAACGGAAGCTCGTCTGCGAGACTGTTGCGGTCATACAGGAAGCCACCCTCCTCGACGAGGAGGCGTCGCGTGTTCATGCTGGGGCGACCGCTCATCCAGCCCACGGGACGCGCCCCGGTGATCCGCTCGATTCCCTCTACAGCGCGACGGATGTAGTCACGCTCCTGCGCCTCCGGCACTTCCTGCAGGTCAATCCAGCGGTAGTCGTGGCTCACGATCTCGTGCCCGTCCTCGACCGCAGCAATGACGATCTCGGGATTGCGCTCGATGGCCTGCACGACCGCGAAGAAGCTGCACTTGATCCCCCGTTCGCGCAGGATGCGTAGCAGCCGCCAAGCGCCGCAGCGAGCGCCATACTCGAAGACCGACTCGACGTAGGGGAGGCGTCTTCCGGGGTACCTGCCCCCGGGCAAGTCGGTAAGGACAGTCTCGGGCTGCTCGTCGCCATCCAGGACGCTTTGCTCCCCCCCAGCCTCATAGTTGAGCGCGATATTCACCGCGATACGGGCGTCTCCAGGCCAGCGCGGGTGGGGCGGGTTCCGGCCGTACCCGACGAAGTCACGCGGGTCGTAGCCTGGCATCTCGACGGATTTTTCGATCGGCATGGCGGTTTCTCCTATAGGGATACAGGCTGCCAGTGGCGCTCGTTCATCGCGATACGATACGCGCTTGTTCCCACGAATTCGACCGGCTCGTCGTGAGAGCGAAGGCCGCTCGACACGTTCTAGCGGCCGGGATAGGCTGGGCCGGGCAGCTCGTGGGTCCCCCCTAGCAGGCTGCGGATGGAGGATGCATGTCTCTTAGCGACGGAACCATTGAGAAAATTGCCTTACAGTTCGCCGTCGCACACCGAGCGGCTCAAAGGCCTGCGCGTGCCGACGCTCGTGATCCACGGCGACGAGGACCCGATTCTGCCGCTCGCCCACGGCGAGGCAACCGCCGAGGCGGTGCCGGACGCGACGCTCGTGGTGCTGCGCGGGTCGGCCACGAGCTCCAATGCCGGAGCCGATCGTGGACGAGTTCCTGCAGCCAATCCTCGCGAAATGCCGGAGCCGATCGTGGACGAGTTCCTGCAGCCAATCCTCGCTCACTTGCACGCGAACGACTGAGGGGTGAGCGTAGGGTGGGCGCGGGGTGGGGTACTCAACCACTGTTCTGGGTGGTTGAGTTCCTGACATCTTGAAGTCGGAGAAGGAGAGGAAAGTCAGGGTCGGCATAGGCTAGCAGCCCGAGCAGCTCCTCTTCGATTTCTCGGGCTTCGGCCTCGTACCCCAGCTCACGGTAGCGCTCTGCGATAACGAGCTGAGCGTTCATCCATTGCCACCTGTTGTGGTGGCTCCGAGACCTGAGCTCAGACGTCTCTTGCAGGATGAGAAGGGCCCGAGTCCGTTCTCCGTTTTCTAGCAAGGCACGCGACCGCGATATCGATCCGGGGACATGGATTGGAAGGCCATTTCCTTGTCCCCGTTCCGGCGGGACTGGCCGGGCGTTGACAAGGGAAACGGGGACGAGCGGCGAGCATGTCCACCCGATCCCCCGATCAGGGAATTCGGGAGGTTACGCAACTCTGGGCGGTGATTTAGCGGCCAGCCTGTCGGTATACTGCGCCGGCATGCCGCCGGAAAAACCCGCGCAGACGCCCGCCGAGTTTCGCTATTCGTGCTACACGCTGAGCCTTCTCGTGGTGGTCTACGTCTTGAATTTTGTAGATCGGCAGATCCTCTCGATCCTCAATGAAGAGATCAAACGGGACCTCGGCCTGAGCGACGCCCAGATGGGCTTTCTTTACGGAACCGCCTTCGCGGTGTTCTACGCGCTCTTTGGCATTCCGCTGGGTCGGCTCGCCGACGTCTGGATGCGTCGTACGTTGATCTCGTGTGCGGTGGCGTTCTGGAGCACGGCCACCGCCCTCTCCGGGTTTGCGCGCAACTTCCTCGAGCTCGGGACCGCTCGGATTGCCGTTGGGGTCGGGGAGGCGGGCACGGGGCCCGCAGCGTACTCGCTGCTTTCGGATTCCTTCTCTCCGGCGCGCCGCGCGACGGTCGTCGCAATCCTCACGAGTGGAGTCTACGTCGGTGGGGGAGTCGGGATGTTGATCGGCGGCCAGGTGGTGCAGCGCTGGAACGATGCGTTCGCCGACGGCAGCGCGCCCTTTGGTCTGGTCGGCTGGCAAGTCGCCTTTTTCGTCGTCGGGCTTCCAGGTCTTCTCATTGCGATCTGGGTACGGACCTTGCGCGAACCGGTGCGCGGGGCGATGGACGGCATCACGTCTCCGCCCGAGCCACACCCGTTTCGGGAATTCGCAAGCGAGCTTTGCGCGGTTCTACCCGGTCTCACGATCGTTAGCCTCTACCGGCGCGGTGCCGGTCGCCGACAGATCGCGATCAACCTACTCGCGGTAGCGGGGTTCGCGGTCGCGACCGCGGCGCTTGTGGTGGCCCTCGGCAACCTCGCTCAGTGGATCGCGCTGGCGCTTGGTTTCTACGCGACCTTCTCTTGGGCGCAAGGGTTGGCGTTGCGCGATCCCCCGGCCGCGGCACTCATCCTGAAAACCCGCTCGTGGGTTCTCACCGTGCTGGGCCTCTCCCTGCTCGCCTTTTCCACCTACGGGCTGGCCTACTTCAGCGCACCGTTTTTCATCCGCTACCACGAAATCCCCATCGGTCAGCTCGGCCTTACGCTGGGGGGCATCACCGCAGCGTTCGGTTTTCTGGGAGTCACCCTGGGTGGGTTGATCGGCGACTCTTGGCGCACCCGCAACCCGCGCGGCCGCCTCTACGTCGCGATCGCCGCAGCCCTGATCCCGGTCCCAGCGGGACTCTGGATGCTCTACACTCCATCCACGACCCTGGCCTTCGCCTTGAACGCGCTGGTGGCCCTGACCGGCGCCGCGTGGCTCGGGATCGGCGGGTCGACGATCCAGGATCTGGTGCTGCCGCGCATGCGCGGGAGCGCCACGGCGGTGTACATCCTCAGCGTGACCCTGCTCGGCCTGGCGCTCGGGCCTTTTACCGTCGGGCTCATATCGGATTCGACGGGAGAGCTTCGCAACGGCTTGGTGGTGGCGCTGTTCGCCAACTTCGGCGCGGCGGCGCTGATCTTCCTTGCTGCGCGTTTTATCGAGGAGGACGAGCACACCCTCCGCGATCGCGCTCGGGCGGCGGGAGAGACCGGCGTATGACGGAGCAATCTGTAACATCGTGCTCTAGATGCAGGATGCGGCGGCGCGGAGCAAAGAGAGCGACGCCGGGTGCTCGTGGATCTTGACCAGAGCCCGTCGACGACCGAGGATGGAGGAACGATGAGCGCCATGCAGGAGATCGAGTGGGAGGAGTGCCTCCTGGCTTCGACCTGGAGGAGAGACCCATGCTGCAGACGCGCAACAACGGCTTTGTACGTACCTTGACGCTGGATCGGCCCAAGGTCCTGAATGCATTCAACGGCCCGCTCTTCGATGCCTTGACCGAGGAGCTCTTGGCCGCGGGCAGCGAGGACACGACGCGAGTCGTCGTGCTGACGGGCGCGGGGCGCGCGTTCTCCGCCGGTCTGGATCTGACCGAAGTCGGGGTGCCGATGACGCCGCCCAAGCACGGCGCTCCCGGCCTCTTCAGGGCGCTGATCGAGTTTCCCAAGCCGCTTCTGCTGGCGGTCAATGGCCTCGGCATCGGCTTCGGCGCCACCATCTGCGGCTTGGCCGACATGACCTTCATAGCGGAGAGCGCGCGCCTGCGCTGTCCCTTTACCTCACTAGGCCTCGTCGGAGAGGCCGGGAGTACGGTCACGTTCCCCCGCCTGCTAGGCCACCAGGCCGCAAGCTGGATGCTCTATTCGTCGGATTGGATGGACGCTCGAGCCTGTAAAGAGGCGGGGCTGGTGCTCGACGTTCTCCCGGACGAGCAGCTGCTCGACGACGTCATGCAGCGGGCGCAGACCATCGCGGCGATGCCACTGGCAGCTCTGACTCACACCAAGCAGCTCATGATGGCGCCGCGGCGCGAGCAGATCTGGGCAGCGATCGACGCGGAGAACAAGGTCTTCGACGAGCTCATGGGCGCGCCCGACAACGTCGAGGCCATCGCGGCGTTTCGCGAAAAGCGGCCCCCCAACTTCTCCCGCTGAACATGCTGCAACCGCTATCCGGCTATCGAGTGTTGGAGATCCGAAGTACGAAGCAAGCATCTTGGTAGCTAGGAGAGTGACCCAAGATTCGGGTGGGCGGAGGTGATTGTAGCGAGGGCCCCCAACTGGACGTGGAGCGATGTACGGGCCAACGGGGGGCCGAGGTAGCCGGTAGATGTCGATCTACACAGATATGCGTCAGATCCAGGGCCTGACGTGCGCGAAACGGGTCCGCACCCGCCCGATCACGCCATCTGCGCTCGGCAGAGCGCCATCACGTTGAAGCCCGAGCACACCAGGTCCCACTCTCCCGTCACCTTCTCCTGGCCGCGCAGCATGAAGCGCCGAAACCGCTGTCGTGCCTTGATCTCGGCAAACGGCCGCTCCGCCTGGGTCTTCCGCTGCGCGTAGCGTTGCTGGGCCCAGGGCAGTCGTAAGATCCGGTGCATCCGCTGCGCCCGGGCTCCCTTGGGCCAGCGGGACGACTTCCGCCCGCGGACCGCGATCAACGCCTGTTGTCCCCGCCGTTCCAACGCCTTCAGGTTCGACTCGCTCAGGTACCCGTTGTCGGCCAGCAGAATCTCCGCTCGCTGACTCGTGTTCGTCTCGATTGCCTCGACCATGGGCTCCAACTGCTCGTAGTCATTGGCCTTCTCTGTCAGCTCGTTCGCCACGATCAGGCCGTCCTCACTCGTCGCCAGCTGCGCGTTGTAGCAGTACTGCAAGGATCCCTCGGTCTTCATCATGTTCGCTTCGGGGTCCGCGAAGCTCTTCTGGTGCTTCGCTTCGAGCTTCTCCCCCTTCTCCCGCTCCAGCTGCTCCCGGGCCGCTCGGATCCGCTCCCGTCGTCGCTCGCGCAGCTGTAGCTCTTCTGGAAGCCCACCTCCGCCATCGTCGTCCCCGTGCTCTTGCTCTTCCGCAGCGTTGAGCTCGTCCATCTGCGCCACGATCTGCTCGATCTCGTCGCTCAGCTGATCCTCCGCCTCCAGCATCCGCGCGTGGCTCATCGCCTTGGACCGCGACGTGTTCGCCCGGATCTTCGTGCCGTCTACCGCCACCTGCCCGAGCTTCACAAGCCCCATCGCCTGCGCCACCTTCAGCGTCTGCAAGAACACCTCTCGGAAGTCCCTGTGGTGACGGTCCCGGAATCGGTTGATCGTCCGGAAGTTCGGTCGTAGCCCAGCCGCGAGGTAGCGAAACCGCAGGTCGTAGTGCAGCCGTCGCGCAAGCTCCCGCCCGCTGTACACGCCCACGACCGCCCCCAGAAGCCACAGCTTCAACAGCATCCGAGGCGGGAAGGCTCGCTCTCCACGCCGGCGATACCGCTTCTCGAACCGCCGCAGATCCGCGACTCCACCAAATCGTCGATGAACAGCGCCGGATCCGATGGATCCAGAGCCTCCCCCACGTGCGCCGGTAGCAGCTCGCCCTGCTGCGGCACATACGCCTTGAACATGACCTCTTCCCCCACGCTCCCAAGTTAGCCAATAAGGGAATCTTGGGTCACTCTCCTAGCAGGCGGCACCCAAAGGAGGACTCGATGAGTATGGAGCTGTGGACAGCAGCGACGCCGAACGGGTGGAAAGTCACCATCATGGTGGAGGAGCTCATCGAGTCCGGGGTCGTCCTGCCCGAGCTGCACGTGCGGACCATCAACCTGTCCGCGGGGGAGCAGTTCACGGCCGAGTTCACCGACCCAGAACCCCAACCAGAAGATCCCCGTGTTGATCGACGACGGCACCCCGATCATGGAGAGCTGCGCGATTCTGCAGTACCTGGCAGAGAAGTATCCGACTGATCTCTTGCCCCAGGACGAGGGCCGTTGGGACGTCCTGCCATGGCTGTATTGGCAGGCGGCCAACGTCGGCCCGGTATTCGGCAACAAGCTGAGCTACACGCGCTACAGGGACGACGTGGAGGATGCGCTCAAAGCGCACCCGCTCGAACGCTTCGGAAAGGAGGGGCGCCGGCTCGTAGCGGTGCTCAACAAGAGGCTCGAGGGGCGCGCCTATGTCTGCGGCGACAAGCTCACCATTTCCGACATCGCGCTCTACCCGTGGGTCCGGGGCTGGAAGTGGAGCAAGATCAACATCACCGACCAGCCCAAGGGCATAGGATAAACAGGCTGCGTTCTGGCTCGAGTTCCGAGTATGGGCGTTATGTCAAGCCCCTACGGGGACCCCGCGGCGGGCTGCGGCATATCGAGACCTCTACGAATCAGAGAAGCAGATTGGACGGTTCCCGTTCGCGGCGAAGAGCATTCCTCAGCTTGAAGAGTTCGCGAAGCGCTACCTTGACGAGGATACAGGCGATCTAGCGCCGACAACGCTGCGGGAGAGAGAGCGGGCACTCTCGCCGTGAAGCCCTCTCATCTCGCGGCTCGGAACGCATAGACTCGACGAGATCGGGAAGGCAGAGCTCAAGGACTGGTGGTCGCTTGAGGTCCAGAAGGCCGGTCGCACGCGAAAGACTGACCGGAACTATCTCGATGCGCTTTCGGCGGTATACCTGCACGCAATCGACCTCGATCTGCTCCAGAGCAATCCGGTAGCTGAGTTTCGGGAGGTCTTGAGGCGTAAGTCCCGGACTCTGCGGGGATGTGCCGAGGCCGAATCCAAGGACATCCGACCGATCAGGAATCCCGGGGACCTTGAGAGACTCGCCGAGGCTGGCCGAGCGGAGGGCATGGAGGCTTATGCTCTTGTGCTGTTGCTCCTCGATGGCGGCTTGCGACTAGGCGAGGCCCTCGGGCTCCGCTGGGCGACATCGCCTGGGGGCGAGACGAAGACGACCCGCGCCGTGCGCTCGTCATCTCCGGGTCCCGACCGCGTGGCGGTGCGCGGGGCCTGACGAAGAGTGGGAGAACGCGCCGCATCGCCCTCTCCAGGCAGCTGCGGGGAGCGCTCTTCTCGCTCTACCGGCGCTGGGAGCAGCCCCCGGGGGAGCTCGAGATCATCCGCTCGTGGCTCGGCACTTCCGCGATCGGGAATGGTCACGGATCATCGATTCAGCGAAGATCGGGCACGTTCGCATGAAGGATCTTCGAGATAAATTCGCGAGCCGACTTCTCACCGCTGGCGTCCAGATCGGATACGTATCGAAGCAACTGGGGCATAAGGACGTAAAAGTGACGGTGGCTCAAAGTCGATACGACTTTTGATACGACCTGGGTTCCAGAGGAGGTGGGCGAAGGCGAGACGGTCGCCGTAACCCATTGATTCACTTGCCGTCCATGGTGCCCAGGACTGGTTACCACGGAAGCGCAGCACCTGCGAGTCCGGCTGCCCCTAGTAGCCTAGGGAGTGGTGCAATGGTGCCCGGTAGGACCGCGCCCCGGCCGGCCGGAGCTGGCAACGCTGTGGACGGAGTCGACCGGCACGCAGCTCACGAGTCCAGCTCCCTCCCCACTCGCTCCGCGTGCCCTGTCGCGCCCATCTCGGTGAAAAGGCGATGCGCTTCACGGAGTTCGCGCTCGCGCGATGCCTGGTCGCCGAGGGCCGCCGCCAGCTCGGCTCGCACCTCGAGGATCTGGGGATCGAACGCGCGCGCGCCCGACTCGTCGACCCACTCGCTCGCCCGCGCGAGGCATGCCTCGACGTCCTCCCGCGCCGCGGGGCCGTCCACCGCGAGCCACGCGCGCGCCAGCGCAAGCCTGGCGTCGATGCCCCAGTGGATGCAGGGCTGACGCTCGGCGACGCCAACCGCCTCGCGCGCCGGCTCGAGCGCACCCGCTGTGTTGCCGCGTTCGCGTTGCGCGACGGACCGGATGCTGATCAGGGCGACCAGGGTCTCCTGCCCAGTCCGCTCCTTCCGAATGAGGTCGAGCGCCTCGATGGCGATCCGATCTGCCGCCTCGAAGTTCTCCGCGAACCGCTCGGCCCAGGCGAGGTAGAGCCGGCAGAACACGCTCGAGAAGCTGCTCCCCACGCCCTCGGCGAGCTCGATCGACTCGACCCTACCGCTCCGCCCCCCGCTTCGACGACCTGCTGCGCCGCATCGGGTTCCCGGAGAGCTAGGCCAGCGCCTGAGCGCTGGCCCGTCCGTGTTAGCGGGGCCTATGATGGAGCGTCGAAGAATGCTCTGGAAGGAGCTCAAGACGGCCACACCTGACTCACCAGCGCCGGCCACACCGGATCCCGAGGGGACGGTCCTCAAGACACTGCTCCTGACGGATCTGGTGGGGAGCACCCGCCTTACCGAGCAGGTCGGAGACCAGCGCGCGAGTGAGATCTGGGCGCGCCACGATCACCTGGCGCGCGAGCTGCTCACTCGACACGGCGGACGCGAGATCGACAAGTCCGACGGATTTCTCCTGCTCTTCGACCGGCCGAGCGAGGCCGCGGCCTACGCCCTCGCCTACCACCGCGCGTTGGAGGCGCTCTCGCACGAGCTCGGCGTGGAGCTCCGCGCCCGTGCCGGGATCCATCTGGGCGAGCTGATCCTGCGCGAGAACCCTCCGGACGAGGTAGCCCGTGGGGCGAAGCCCTTCGACGTCGAGGGCCTCGCGAAGCCGCTTGCCGCACGAGTCATGGCGCTGGCTCGTGGAGGACAGACCTTGCTCACGCGGGGTGCCTTCGACCTGGCGCGGAGGGCGGCGGTGGGGAGCGACACCGGGGACACACTGGAATGGCTTGCTCACGGGGCCTACCTGCTCTCCGGCATCGACGAGCCGGTTGAGGTATTCGAGGTCGGCGTACCCGGGCTCTCTCCGCTCTCGCCTCCTCCCGAGGCCGAGAAGGGCAAGCGAGCCGTCACTCCTGACGAGGAGCTCACGCTCGGCTGGCGTCCCGCCGCGGGGCTCACGATTCCAACTCGCCCGAACTGGGTGCTCGAGCGCGGCGTGGGCGAGGGAGGCTATGGCGAGGTCTGGATCGCCGCACATGCCAAGACGGGCGCCCGGCGCGTGTTCAAGTTCTGCTTCGAGTCGGAGCGACTGCGCGGCCTGCGACGCGAGGTGGTGCTGTTCCGTCTGCTCAAGGAGACCCTAGGAGACCGGGACGACATCGCGCAGATCCTCGACTGGCAATTCGAGGAACCTCCCTACTTCCTCGAGGGGGAGTACAGCGCCGGGGGTGACCTCTCCGCGTGGGCGGAGGAGCGCGGGGGGGCCGGAAAGATCCCGCTCGAGGAGCGGCTAGAGCTGGTGGCGCAGATCGCGGTGGCGCTAGGTGCAGCCCACTCCGTCGGTGTGCTCCACAAAGACATCAAGCCCGCCAACATCCTGATCCACGCCGATACCGAGACGCGTCGAGCCAGGGCCCGACTCACGGACTTCGGGATCGGTCTGGTAACGAACCGGGAGGTGCTTGCGAAACAGGGCATCACTGCGCACGGCCTTACGCAGACGCTTCTCTCGGGCAGCGGGAGCACGGGCACACCGCTGTACATGGCTCCCGAGGTTCTCGCGGGTGAGCCTCCGACCACGCGGTCCGACGTGTACGCGCTCGGAGTCGTCCTGTACCAGAGCGTGTCGGGCAACTTCGCAAAGGTGCTCGCACCCGGCTGGGAGCGCGACGTCGACGACGAGCTGCTGCGCGAGGACATCGCCGGGTGCGTCGATGGCGATCCCGCGCGCCGCATTGCGAGCGCGGACGAGCTGGCGCAGCGACTGCGCGGGCTCGAGCAGCGGCGTGCCCAGCGCCGCGATGCAGAGCGCGCCCGCCGACGGCGGCATCAGTTCACGGTCGCGAGCATTGCGGGGATCAGCCTGACCCTGGCCGTGGCGGCCCTTGCCTGGCGCGAGAACAACCTGCGCGAGCGCGCCCAGGCCGCCAGCTACGTCTCCGACATCCAGCTGAGCTTTGCCCGTCTGGAGCAAGGCAGGCGGGGGCTGGCGCAGGCATCGCTCGAGCGCGCGCCCCCGCAGTACAGGGGCTGGGAGTGGGGATACCTGGCGCGGGAAGCGGGGCTGGGCAACCCAGGTTCTGGTCGCGCTCCGGTCGTGCTCCAGACAGGGGAGACCGCTGCGGAGATGTGGAGGGATGCCGTGCCAACGGTCGTGGCGACCCTCCCGGGAACGCGTGGTTCGACCGATTGGCAGCTCCTCTTCAGCGCCGACGGACGGAGGCTGATCTTCTGGACGCAAGGGACGCCCGTCCAGGTCTGGGATGTGGAGTCCGGCGATGCGATCAGGCTGCTCTCCGAGACCTCGAGTGGCTTCCTTGCTGGGAGCCATGACGGCAGATGGCTGGTCACCCGCGAAGGCGGATCTTCCGGATCCCCGGAGCAGGGAGATCTTGCCGTGCTCTGGAACGTCGAGACGGGGGCTGCGATCCGGAGCTTCGAGTTCCCGTTCGGTGGTTTCTTCGTGCCGACCTTCAGCCCTGACGACTCGGTTCTTGTTATATCTTCGGACGGGGGAACCTCCGAAGACTGGAGGGAGTACCAGCTCACCATCTGGGACGTCGCGACCGGCCGTCTGCGGACGGAAATCACGCTGCCCATCGTGGCCCCGTTCCCGCCCATCGGTGTGGCCTTCCCCTCCGAAGACCGAATGATGGCTCCCTGGGGTCTGAACGAGCTCAGAACCTGGGACCTGGCGACCGGAGAGCTGTTGGGCGCGAGCACGCTCCCTGTCGCTCCGGATCGATTTCTCCTCCGGGTTGTGGGGCATCCCGACGGGGGGATCGTCGCCTTATCCACTGAGCGAGGTGGAAAGAGCGGACTCGGAGCGGCGTGGGATGTTCACACCGGCAGGAAGATTTGGGAACGCGCGGATTCCGAAGTCGATTGGTACGGTGCTGGGACTGCGGATGGGACCGTCACGGCGGGAGTACGAGCCGACGGTGCGATCCTCTTCATCGGGACGCCCCCCGAGCTCCGGAACAGCACCACGACAGGACCGGAGCTGGCGCGCTACGTCACCGACGCGGCGGGCCAACTCGTGTCGGACTATTTCGGGTCCGCGTTCAGCCGGGATGGGAGCAGGTTCGCATACTTGGATCCGGACGACGGTGGGATCCGTATCCTCGTGCCGGCAGCAGGAACTCCACGCGATCTCGCACGCCTCCGCGGACACGGCGACTTGGTCCTGCAGATCTGCTTCACGCCGGATGGATCCCGCCTCGTTGCGGGCTCCCTCGACCACACTCTCTCCGTGTGGGACATGGCGACGCGCGAACGGGCGCACATCCTGAAGGGCCACGAGGGACCGGTTACGCGCGTGTTCTGTAGCCCGGACGGGCGGTCGGTCTTCTCCACATCGACCGATGGCACGGTGGCGCTGTGGGATACCTCGACAGGCGAGCGGCGTTTCCGCCTCGACGGAGGCTATTCGAGCGAAGAGCTGACTCAGGCAGCTACCTTCATTCGTGGCGGGGGGCGGGATTCTCACACGTGGGGAGTGCTCAGGTCCGGTCGACAGGTCTTCAGTCCCGACGGACGACGTCTCGTCCATCACGCCGCTGGCCCCGATGCGTGGATCGTCGACACCGCAACGGGGGAGATACCGATGACCCTCCCCGGGGTCGATCTCTGGGAGAGACTGATGTTCGGAGACGCAGTGGAGGTCGGCCCGGGAGGACGCAGGATTCTGAACAATCACCTGCTCTGGGATGCCGACAGCGGGGAGTTCATCCGCGAACTTGGCGGCTCTGGGCAAGCGTTCAGCCCAGACGGCCTACGCATTGCAGGATTTGTCGGGCCGGCGTTTGGTTCGAATCCCCCGAAGGACGGGGTTCTGCCCGGAAGTTCGTTGAGCGTGAAAGGGGGGGAAGTCGCTATCTGGGAGGCCAGGACCGGGAACGGTGTAAGGGTATTTGGCGACGAGGTTGGCGTTCCGTCAGCTCTTCACTTCAGCCCAGACGGACGACGTCTCGCGGTGATCTTGGTCGATACTAGCCGGGTCAACGTGTGGGATACGCAAACCGGTGATCTCGTCACTACCCTCTGCTGTCCAGCTCGCCCGTACAGCGCCTGGTTCAGCCCGGACGGCCGGCGGGTCCTGACCCAGTCTCAACGAGACGGCCTCGGCGTCTGGGACCTGGACGGGAACGAGCTCGTCACTCTCACTCCGGCCGCGAAGCCCTACACCGTCGCGTGGAGCCCCGACGGCAGCCTGATCGCCGCCGCACTGCACGACGGCTCGGTCCAGCTCTGGGAGGCTCTGCCCTTGAGCGAGCAGTAAGGCTCATCCCACACCGGTATACTGCGAGGCGCGCGAGAAGCGACGATGAGCAAGCAAGGTCCCTACGCAGACATCCCTCACGGATGCGGGCAATCGCGAGGTCTTTGCCACGGGCTCGGGAGGCGGTTGAAGGTTGCTCGTTAGAACCGGTACTGCACCCAGCCCATGAGGCGGCGTCGCTGCTCCAGGGTGCCGATGATGATGGAGCTCTGCGGCGTGACCAACGGCCCGGCAAAATTGGGGAATTCCTGGACGTCGATGTAGTACTCCTCATCGAACACATTCTCGAGCCTCAAACCGAGTTCCCAGTTCTGCCATTCGATACCCACATTGAGGTCAACGACCGTAAAGCGATCGTTCTCCCAGATGGGGAAGTCGTCACCCTCGGTATCGAAGAAGATCGCGTTGGTGGTGGCGGGTCCCTTTTGCCGCACCTGGAGCCGGCCGAACCCCCTCAAGTCGGCGTCAAACTCGTGGTTCCAATCGAGCGCATAGAAGGCGCTCCAGTCCGAGGCGTTGAGCGGCGTCCGTCCAGACATACTGCGGCCCGTGAACGGCGAGCTCGTGCCGCTCTTCCATTCGGCATCCAGGTAGCCGAACCCCGCGGAGAAGGTCCAGCCGGGCTGGAGCAGCACCTGCAGCTCCGCCTCCCATCCCCAGTTCCTGGAATCGCCCGCATTGATGATTGCCTCAACCGGGCCTTCCGATGTATCTACCTGGAGCTCGATCTGCCGGTCCTTGTAGTCGATCCTGAAGACGGCTCCGGTCAGCACCACCTTGTCGTCCCACAGGCGGCCCTTGTAGCCGAGCTCGTAGTTCGTCGCCTTTTCACGCCCGTAACCGAACAGGTCACGCTCGCCCTCGAGGCTAGTCCCGTTGAAGTCGCCGGGCTCAAAGCCCTGGGAGTAGAGTGCGTACAGCATCGACCGGTCGTCATCAAAGAACCACGACACGGAGCCTCGGAACAGGGTCTCCGTGTCCTGCTGATCACCGGATACGCCACTGTCAAGGTCCTTCGACTTGGCCTCCCATGTGTCGACGCGGACGCCGGCTGAGAATTCCAGGACGTTCCAGCGATAGCTGCCGTTCGCGAAGCCGGCGACATTTTCGCGGTCCCCTTGGCCGGCGCCGGGATCCGTGAAGACGACCAGCTGCTCCTCCTCGGGCGTGGGAATCCTGGGTGGATCCTCGAACGCTAATCCGAAACCGCCCAAGAAGATAAATTCGCCACGTCCGTGCCGCTCGAGTTCCTGATAGTACCCCCCGAGCTGCCATTGGAACGGCCCTGACCCCGAAGACGTCAGACGCAGCTCCTGCGTAAACACGTCGAACCGGTGGTCGCGAAACAGATCAAAGACATACTCCTGGGTGAGATCAAGGTCGGTCTGTCGCTCCGAATCCGTATCCGTATTCGACGTAATAGAGGTGAGCATGAAGGCATCGAAGTCATAGTTGAGCTCCATGCTCCAGCCCCAGGTTTTCCGGTCGTGCGCATTATTGCGGCTGGTGTCGATCTCATCGACGTGCCGGAGATTGCCGTTGATCTCCCGGCTCCAGTGGTTGTTGGGACCGTCGGACTCGTTGTAGCGCAGGCTGGCATAGAGTGAGAGACGTTCTGTGAGCTCGCCCGCGATACTCGCACGCGCACCGTAGCGATGGATCTCGCCTACGTTCCGATCGTTGTTGTTGCGCCCACCATTGAGGCGTACGGAGTTGGGATTTTCCAGGTACGAATCGTCGGTCTCGCCGAAGTAGAAGAGGCGCGCTGCCCAGCTTTCTCCCAGCGGAACATTCAGCTCGAGTTCTGTGTCGTAGTAGTCGTCTTCACCGGCCGATAGCCTGACGCGGCCCGAAAATTCTGCAGGGTCGGGCCTGTTCAAGACCCATTTGATGGCGCCTCCGATATTGGCACCACCGTACAGGATGCCCTGCGGCCGCTTTAGCACTTCGATTCGCTCGATGTCGCCGAACCGGGAAGAGGCATCCCCGAAGATCTGGACGTCGTCCAGGTAGAAACCAACTCCCTGGGTATTGCCGAACGCCCCAAGGCCTCGGATCGAGACGTTGGGAAATCCGTCCGTCCGCCTCCCCATATAGAGGTTGGGGACAAGCAAAGAGATGTCCGAGAGACCGCTGATGTTGGCCCGGTCAATCTGTATCTCGGAGAAAGCGGATATCGACTCCGGGATCTCGAGCAGGCTTTCCTCCCGCTTCCGGGCGGTGACGACGATCTCCTCGATCACCGCTCGCTCGACTGCCGGGGTCTCCCTCTGCGGATCCGCCCCGGCCTCTGCGGCCTCGGCCGGTGCCATCGGCTCCTGCATCTCCGGCTCGTCGGCGCATACGCTCGAACTCGCAAAGAGAAGCAATGCGCATGCGATCAGACCGAGAGTGAGGGTTAGCTTGGCAGTTTTGGACACCTCCCTCGTTCGCTGCGAAGCTGGTTCCCGATTACGCCGACATGTGACACGCTCTGTCAACCAGAAACCTTGTCGAATCGCCGCCAAGTACCCAGCAGTGGCCACCACACACGAATTGTACGGCAACCTCACGCGCGCGGAGCGGGTGGGGAAGGAGCTGGAGGGATAGAGGCTTTCTGCTGAGGAGGGAGCAGCTCTGCTTCGTCTGCCGGATACACCGCAATGAATCTAGATCAGTCCATCCCGCCCTTCGTGGTTCCGTCTGAAGGCTCCACCTCGGCATTTCTCTTGATCGTCTTGACGCTGATGGTTGCGCTGGTCGTCGCGGTCCGAGGAGCTCCCTGCTTTCTCGACCTAATCGGTGACGGTGCCGACCTCCAAGCCCACATGGCCTACCTCGAAGAGGTGGATCGGCTTCGCGAAAGGGGACGATCGTGCGAGGATCTGGACGATGACTTCTACCAATTCTGAACATTCGAGACGAGCCCGAGGTGCGTGAGTATCAAGGTGGAGGCGAAGATGACCCGCTATCGTGAGCCCAAGAGCATCAGGCGAGCCGGGCGGCGTTCACAACACCGACGACTTGGCCCGTCTTCTCGCTGACTCATGATGGACATCGTGTCTGGCCGATGTCAGTCCGCAGGTTGGCAACGCCCTTGCGAAGCAAGCGGACGTTGGGGTTGGCGACGACTTCGTTGGCGTGACGTTCTCCGCTGGGTCGATGATCAGCGTGTGGCACCGACGGCTCATGCTCGTCAGCGCGCAGCTGAGACCCTCGAGCGGGAACGGTCTCAATAATAGTTTGTTGCATCGAATCAAGACACACTGTAGCATGCGTTTGTGGCCAGGAAGCACGGCGGAAGGCGTCAAGGTGCAGGGGCGAAGCCGAAGCCTCTAAAAGAACACCGACGCAATCGTCTGATGCTGAACCTCACGGATGAGGAACTCCGTGAGCTGAGGCGCGCAGCCAAGGACGAAGGGGTGCGCCTTTCTAGCTACGCCCGAGAAGCTCTCATGAGGGAGCTCAAGAGGTGGAGATCGTAATGTCCAAGCGTCCTCACGGTTGGAAGTATCGAAACCTTCACCTCCGGAACGACAGATCTACTACAGAATGGTTTTACGGAGGAAGACGCCACCGATTTTCATGTAAGACTCGAGACTGGGACGAGGCAGCGGCTACTCGGGATCTGTATGAGAAAGAGAAGGGAGTCGGGAGGTTCGTGCTCTCCCTCAGGGTGGCGCCGACATTCGCGGATTTCGCGCAGCAATACCTCGATGAAGACAGAGACGATCTAGCCCCTACAACCCTGACTGACCGCTGTCGTGAGCTGGGATCGGCAGGACCGATCCTGTCACATCTCGGATCGAGGCGTCTGGATGAGATAGATGAGTTCGTACTGCGTGAGTGGTGGACCGCTGAAGTGATGCAGAAGGGGCGAGCGACAAAGACCGGGAGAAATCTCCTCGATAGCCTGTCGGCGGTATTCCGCTATGCGGCGGAGCTCAAGTTCGTCGATGTGAATCCGGTGGATCGCTTCCGGCTGGTAATCAGGCGCAAGCGACGGACACAGAGGGGGAGGGCGGAGGCAGACTCGTCCAAGGATGTTCGGCCAATCGGAGATCCGCGAGACATTGAAGTCTTACTGACCGCTCTTGGGAACCAGGTCCTCCGACCCAAGCCCCGTCGTGGTTCTCTTCCTGATCCGAGCGCAGCACGAGAGCTCCCTGTTTACGCCCTCCTCATGTTGGATGCTGGCCTCCGGTCTGTGAGGCACTCGGGCTCCGATGGCGTGCAGTCGCTTGGGGCAGTCAGATGACGACACCCGAAGAGGTCTGATCATCGAAGAGTCCCGATCTAGAGGCGGCGCCCCAGTTCCCCCGAAGAGTGGACGCCACCGAAGAGTGGCCCTCTCACGTCGTCTCCGAGACGCGCTGTTCGATCTCTACCGAGAGCGTCGTGCCCCTCCTGCAGAGGAGCACGTCCTCACGGCTAGCGAGAGCTCTCTTTATGTGGGCTGGTCGCGCGCGGTGAAGGAGGCTGCGATCGGCCACGTCCGCAGGAAGGATCTGCGAGACACGTTTGCGAGCCAGCTGCTCACTTGTTCGCCAGACTGGAGTAGTCCCTCAGAGTCCCCTCAATTTGCCAAGGAGAGTGGATTACCACGCTCGAGAGGACTCGCCAAGTGATCGGAATCCCTTCGGTCCTGGTGCCCAGGACTGGGCTCGAACGCGGCTCAGCACCTCAGAGTGAGGGTGCCGCTCCACGCCTAGCAACGGCCGAACCACTCACGAGCTCGAGACTCTGGGCAGGCGAGCCGTATGCTACGGTCCGGGGGCCGGAGGTAGTTAATGACCAACGATAGCTTTGACACGCGCCATCACGAGTGGCTCGAGGTAAAGGGGGGACCTGAGGTCTCCTACAACCTTCGCTACGACTACAGCGTCCTTGGTTGGGATCGCGAGAACGGGACGATCGACTTCGTCCTCCGCTTCGCCGGGGACGGGGGCCACTGCCAGCGTCATCGACACCTTGCGGACACCGCCATTCTGATCCTTGGGGGCGAGCAACACCTTGACGACTTGCACCCCGACGGTACGAGCTCCCACCGTTCGAGGAGCGCGGGCGAGTACAGCCGCTCATCAGGGCCCGAGGCGCTCCCCCACATGGAGAGGGGCGGTCCGAACGGCGCGCTGATCTTCTACAGCTGCCACGCCGACGACGGTCGGCTGTTCGAATTCCTCGACGACGACCTGAACATCATTGCCGAGGTTACCCTCGAGAACATGATCGAGGAGTGGGAGGGGCGCTAGCGCTCTCCAGGGCCATCACGTCCCCGATCACCCTTGCCAGTGTCGTTCTCGTCCGGAGCCGCGACCTTGCCTGCTGCTTCTGCGGGACCCCGGGAGCGATCAGACAGTCGTCAGACGGAGCTCGTCGAGGCGCCTCCGCCGCGAGAGAGCTCCGGTGCTGTCGATAAGGCGCGCGATGAGGTCGAGGTCGGCCTGCGGGCGGTACGCGCGATCGGTGTGGACTCGCGCTCTCACCAACGCCAACCTCGCATCGATCTCCTGGGTCCGCGCCTCCCTCCCCGGCGCCGTCGCCACATCGAGCGCCCGCTCCGCCGACTCGTGCGCCCGCTCCAGCTCGCCGCACTCGAGCAGTGCCTCCGCGAGGGACGCCCGGTCCTGCGCCTCGAACTCGCGGAAGGCGTCGAACTCCTCGATGATGGCGAGCTCTTCCGCGAAGGCGCGAGCCGACTCGGCGTAGCTGCCCCGAGAGAGGTGGGCCAGGCCGAGAGCTTTGCGCGCCCCGGCGCGCAGGTGGGGCGAGCCGTAGGACTCGGCGATCTCGAGGAGGGGGGCGGCGACGGCCATCGCTGCGTCTGCGTCTGCGTCACCGCAGCGGTAGAGCACCAGGACGCGGCCGAGGCCGACCAGGAGATGTGTGCGGGCGTCCTCGGAGAGACGCGCGGCCCGGCCGGCACGCTCCTGCAGGCGTAGCGCGTCGTCGAAGCGGCCGCGCTCGGCGGCGAGCAGCGCCTGGAACATGGGCATAAAGGCGTTGAGCGCGAAGCGCCCGAACTCGCTTACCCACGCCGGATCGGCGGGTGCGAGCGACTCGTAGGGGGCCGCCGCGCGTTCGGCCTCGTCGAGCTCCCCGCAGAACAGGCAGCCCGCGGTGACTTCGTAGCTCCCGGCCGCCTGCATCTCCGGGTCGCCGACCTGCTCGGCGAGGCGGGCGACCTCGCGCATGAGCTCCAAGGACTCGCGCAGGCGGCCCTTGGAGACGAGTGCGACGCCGTAGCCCTGGATCAGGCGTGCGAGCCCGGCCGGGTCGTCGCGGCTCGAGACGATGCGGCGGCCGCCCTCGAACAGCCGCTGGGCCTCCGCGTCATCCATGCCGAGCTGCCAACTGCCGAGTAGGATCTGCGTGCGAGCCTGCAGATTGAGCGCGTCGGTCTCCGGCGTCGCGGGCGCGTCCTCGAGCAGGTCGCAGACCGCGTTCCAGTGGCGGGCACACTCGGCCTGGCTGCGCGGCAGCAACCATTCAGCGGCTCGCTCGTGCCAGCGTGCAGCGGCGACGGGCTCGCCGGCGCGCTCGCGGTGCCAGGCCAGCTCGGCGGCGCGCTCGTCGAGGACGCGCGGGTCGTCGGCCTCCAGCCAGTCGGCCACTTCCCGGTGGACGGCGGCGCGGCGCTCGCCGAGCTGCGACTGGTAGGCCACCTCCTGCGTGAGCGGGTGCTTGAAGGCGTAGCGCGCCACGGGGTAGAGCTCGGCCTCGTGCAGGAACTCGCCACGGCGCAGGGCGGCGAGTGCAGCGGCGAGCTCGGGCTCGGCCAGCCCGGCGAGCTGGCCTGCGAGCGGCCCGGGGAACTCGCGCCCCACCACTGACGCCGCCTGAAGCACGCGCTTCTCGCGCTCGGGCAGGCGGTCGATGCGCGCGGCGAGCACGCTCTGCACTGTCGGCGGGAGCGGCACCTGGTCGAGTGGGCGCGTCAGCCGGTAGGCGCCGCGCTCGCCCTCGAGGCTCCCGTCCTCGATCAGCGATTGCACCACCTCCTCGGCGAAGAAGGGGTTCCCCCCGGTGCGCTCGGCGATGCGTGCGAGGAGCTCGCGCACGCTCGGGTCACCGCCGATCCAGTCGCGCACCAGCTCCCGCGCCGCCTCGGGGCCGAGTGGCTCCAGCGTGAGCTGCTGGTAGGTAGGGTGCTTCATCCACTCGGCCGCGTACTCGGGGCGGAAGTTCAAGAGCGCCAGCCCGCACGTAGAGGGAATCAGGTCGACCAGGTCGGCCACGAACCCGTCGCTCGGCGCGTCGAGCCAGTGCAGGTCCTCGATCAGGCTCACGACGGTGCGTGAGCGCGTGTCGGCCTGGACAATGCGCCGGAAGGTCTCGCGGATCTGGCGCTGGGCCAGCTCGGGGTCCAGGCGCGGGCCGGGGCGCTCGGGATCGGGCACACCGAGGAAGTCGAAGAGCAGGGGGAGCGCGTCGGCGAAAGAGGGGTCGAGCAGCAGCAGCGCGCCGGCGATCTTCTCGCGCGCGGCGCGGTCGTCGTCGGCCGGGGAGATGCCGAAGCGGCTGCGGAACATCTCGAGCATGGGGCGCAGCGGGATGGTGCGGCCGTGGGCGAGCCCGTGCGCCTCCAGCGGGAACTCTGGACCTGATAATATTGAGCAAGATCAAAAGAAGGAGGCTTTCATGGAAGCTGGCTTTTTCACCATGCCCCTCCACCCACCCGGGTCAGACATCACCAAGACCCTGGATGACGACCTAGAACAGATCGTTACGCTCGACCAGCTGGGGTACAAGGAAGCGTGGATCGGCGAGCACTTCACCACGGTGTGGGAGAACATCTCAGCCCCAGACCTCTTTATCGCGAACGCCTTGGCTAAGACGAAGAACATCATCCTCGGCACTGGCGTCAGCTGCATGCCCAACCACAACCCGTTCGTCATCGCCCACCGTATCGCCCAGCTGGACCATATGGCCCACGGCCGATTCCACTGGGGCGTGGGTTCTGGTGGTTTCCCGGGGGACTTCGAGGTCTTCGGGTTCGACCCCTCCACCGGCGAACACCGGCACATGACTCGTGACGCCGTGGACACCGTTCTCCAGCTCTGGGAGAACCCCCAGCCCGGTGTATACGACCATAAGTGGTGGCGATTTTCGGTGCCCGAGCCGGTGGACGAGATCGGCATGCGCTTCCATTTGAAGCCCTACCAGAAGCCTCACCCCCCCATTGCCGTTGCCGGCGTGGGGGTCAAATCCGATACCCTGCTCATGGCAGGTCAGCGCAATTGGATCCCGATGAGCATCAACTTCGTACCGGCGCGGGTCCTCAAGACCCACTGGGAGGCTGTGGACGAAGGGGCGCACGAGACCGGCGCGAAGGCGGACCGCTCAAATTGGCGCATCGCCCGAGAAGTATACATTGCCGACACCACTGAGGAGGCGAGGCTGGATGCGCTACACGGAGTCCTAGCCCGCGACTATGAGAGGTACATCAGACCCCTTTTGTCGCGGATAAAGATGCTGGATCTGCTCAAGGTCGACCCTGAGATGCCCGATGCCGACCTCACAACAGAGTACATGGTGGACAACATCTGGTTGGTGGGCAGCGCCGACGATGTGGCCGATAAGCTGCGGCGACTCTACGATGACGTGGGCGGCTTCGGAGTCCTACTTGCCATGGCCCACGAGTGGCTGCCCAAGGACAAGTGGGTACGCTCAATGACCTCGTTAGTAAGGGACGTATTGCCTAGGCTTCCGAACTAGAGTCCTGCAGGTGGCCGTCGAGCAGCGGTTGGTGCCCGGGCATCCGCATTAGGGGAGAGAAGCCCATGACCCACGAAGAGATGGTCCACGAACTCTGGGACTGTGAAAAGATCCGCGAACTCACTTATGAATACGGGCTGGCCATCGAGGCCCAGGACGCCGAGCGGCTCGTAAACCTATTCACGGAAGGTGGTTCAGTGGACTTCAGCTCGCTCGGTCGCGGCCTGATCGAGGGCCGCGAGGCCATGAAGGAATTCTACACAGCGACCTGGCAACTCAAAGTGAAGCCCTTTTTCACCAACCACGTCATACGCATCGACGGCAACCGCGCGAGCGGATGGTGCTCCCTGGAGAATCGTGCGACCCGCGGTGACGACTCCATGATCGGGGCCGGCCGGCTCCACGACAAGTACGAGAAGATCGACGACGAGTGGAAATTCAGGTCTCGCCGGGTCGAGATGTTCTACTTCGTACCGCTAGCCGAAGGCTGGGCGAGCGACGCGGGACTCGGTCGTTTGTAGCTGCGGAACTACCATACGCGTCATACTGGATGCGCGCCGCACAGCGCGAACATCATGCGGCAGAATCGATCGGTTTTATTCGCCCAGGCGTGATTCGTGCCCCGTTGAATGAGCACATCGCCCGCCCGCATGAGGCGTTCTTCGGTATCCATCACCGCCCAGATCTCGCCGTCCAGCACCATCGCGTAGTCCACCGTATCGGTCTTGTGCATCGACGGATCACCATGGTCCCCGTCGGCGACGTGACGGGCCTGAAGCTGTTCGAACGCTTCGCTGCCGTCGGCGCCGTCCTTCCACGCTGAATCCGGAGGAAAGTCGACCACGCGGAACACAGTGCCTCTTTTCTCGGGCTCCAAATGCACCGGACGATCGGTGTTGTCTTTTTCGCCGGTGTTATCGGCCGGACTATCGGTCGTCTCCCACAAATCCGTCACCGTTAGATTACCCATCTTGTCCATCACTTGGACACAGGGCGCATCCCCATCCATTAGGAACTTGGACTTGCCGTTTCCATCATGCCCGGTGACCAATCGTCTTACAGGTTTGGTGCTCACCATTCCCGCCTCCGATCAGTGAGTTATCTATCTTGTATAGTAGAAGATATCACGCCGTAGAGGCAATCCGTAAGTAAGTGGATTTGACGGCAAGAGCACTCTTCAATGCCGTTCGCAATGACCGACAACGATTGCGAGATCTACTATGAAACGCGCGGCGATGGAGGGCATAGGATAAACAGGCTGCGTTCTGGCTCGAGGTCCGAGTATGGGCGTTATGTCAAGCCCCTACGGGGACCCCGCGGCGGGGCGATTTCAAGCTGCGCCGGTGGCCGCGCAGCGCCCTGATCGGCGGTCCGATGGGCGTCTCGGCGGTGCGGCGCTGCAAGGTGCCGGCACGCGGGCGAGCGTGGGCCATGGGCCCGCGGGGTGGGGTTCGGCAGCGCGCTGCAGTGGCCTTGCGAGCGAGTGCGACTCGGGGACGAGCGGCTACGGCTCGTCGTGGACCGGTGACTGATCGAAGAGCCTGTCGTCCTCAGCCTGACCCAGGTCTGGGGTGTCAGCCGCCGCGGGCTCGAGCGGGGGCGCGCGTGCTGGAAGCTTCAGGCATTCGAGGATCTCCCGCGGCACCGTGGGATCTTCGATGCGTCGAGGCAGACACGGACATGCTGGTCCACCTCGAAAGGCGCCCAGGCCAGGATGATGGCGCGGACACCCGACAGCCCGGGGTGCAGTCCGTCGACGAGCTGAGACCCGGCCGCATCGTCGTGCCCAGGGCACCTCCCTCGAAGCGCGAGATGAGGGTGGCGGTCACGGCGTTCACCACTTCCCGCGGTGCGCATCCTGGCGCGGAGTGAGCGCGACTGGCTTGATGTCGTGCTGGCGAGCGACGGTGATGACGCCGACCACGCCGCCTACGTGCGGCGCAAGAACCTCGGCGCACTGCCGTATGTCGTCTCGCGCGAGCTGGGCCTACGTTTTCGTGTGGGTCACCTGCCGCACGCCGCGCTCGTCGGCGAGAACGGCGTTGTCGTTGCCGCCGGGCTTACCAACACCCGCGAGCACGTCGAAAGCCTGCTCGAGGCCAAGCGCCGCGGCGTGGGTTCGCTGCGGAGTATCTGGAGCTCGACTCGCTCCGCAAAGCCTGAGGAGCAGTGAGATGCCTACGGCAGCAATGCTCTACTACGCGTTTCGGTGCAGACAGCGGATTCTGGGAGTTCTCGTCGGGTAGGGTCAGACGGAAGAGGGAAGGGGCCTCGGCTCGTCGTCGGGTCTTCGCGTCAGCCGCAGACAGCGCTCGCGGAAGCGCGGCTCGATGTAGCGCTGCCACCGCCCCGCCGCGACTCGCGAAAGACGAGGGGGCGGCGATCCTCGGCGGGAACGCGCTCGAGCTGCTCAGGCCCGGACGTCATCGAAGCTGACGTTCGACTCCTCGCGCTTGGGCCCGCCGCCACAGGCGCGGCGCAGCTCCGGCGCGACCTCTTCGGCGAAGGCCTGCATCTGGTCCTCTACCTCGCGCCCCGAGAAGCCGCCGGTCTCGAACCAGGTGTGGAACATGAAGTCGTCGTAGCCGCAGACCTCCTTCACGCGCAGGATGGCCTCCCCAACTTCGGCGGGCGTACCGAACAGGGCGATCTCAGCGTCGAGCAGGTCCTGCGCGTCGATCAGTTTGTTGAGATCGAAGTCCTCGACCTCCTCGCCGCGCACCGCGGCGAGGAGGGCGCCGAAGCCGAAGGGTCCGTAGTAGTGCCACTGCAGCTCGAGGCCGAGCTTGAAGCGCTCGAGCTCCCGCTCGCGGTCCTGGCCGGGCAGGACGAGGTGGATGTAGCGGCAGGTCACGATGCCGCGGCGCTTCTCCGCGTCCCAGCCGAACTTGAAGGGTCCCCGCTGCAGGCGGTCGGGCCAGCCGTGCTTCTCGGCGGCCTCGTAGTAAAGGCCGATGCGCTTCTTCAGGAAGGCATTGGGCTCCGCAATGAAGTAGCCGTTCACGCCGTGCTGGGCGGCCCAGTCGATGGAGCGCGGACTCGTGAGTGGCTCCCAGATCTGCGGGTGCGGCTTCTGGAGCGGCTGCGGGAAAACACTGATCTCCTTCAGCGTGGTGGTTGTCGCCAGCACCGGGTTCCCGGCCGCGTACATGTCGGGGGCGCCCAGCTTCAGCACGTCCTCGACCTCGCGCTCCACCTTGTCCAGGCCGAAGTAGGCGATCGTACCGGCGTGATTCCACTTGGTGTAGGTCGGCGGGATCGAGAAGAACTCGCCGTGGTGCGACATCGAAGGCTCCGTCCAGGCCTTGATGATCGTGTCGTAGGCCTCCTGGAAGGCCACACGGTTGCGCTCCTGATCCTGGATGGTGGAGCCGAAGGGCTTGCCGAAGGTCTCGTTCTCGCGCGGCTGGTAGCCCCGGCCGATCCCGCACTCCACGCGACCGCCGCTCAGGACGTCGAGCATCGCGACCTGCTCGGCGAAGCGGATGGGGTGGTGCCACGTGATGATGCTCGCGGCCTGGCCCAGACGGATGCGGCGCGTGTTCGCTGCGATCGCCATCTCGCTGAAGAGCGGATTCGGGCTGAACTCTGCGCCCTCTGGCTGAAAGTGGTGCTCCGTCTGGAACCAGTAGTCGAAGCCGAGGCGGTCGGCGAGGATGCCCTGCCGGACCTGGTTCACGACCATGCGCTGGTTCGCGGCGTGAACGTCGGCGAGCGAGCCGTCGTTCACGACGACACCGTTCGGCGTGCGGATGGGCGGCAGATCCGAGGCACCGTTGTGAAAGACGCCGATCTCGAGCATGTCTGGTCCTCCTGTGTGTCGGGGTAGTATGGCTAGTGTCGTGTCCCAGCAACAGCTTTAAAGTCGCTCGATCTCGCTTCGATGTGGCGTAAGAACTGCAGGAACTCCTGGTGGCGATGCCGGCGCTTGCATTGGGTGGGCACCCGACCCGACGCGATGTCGAGCGGTTGCCAGCGGCAGGACGTAGGCCTGGCTAGGTTCATAGTGTCTGACGATTGGTCGAAGCCCACCCCCTAGCAGGCTGCCTAGCCTTTGACGGGAGTGCCAAGGGGGAGATGTGAGAGGACCGCAGACGCTCCCGGTGGGAAGATTCCCTTATTGGCTAACTTGGGAGCGTGGGGCTGGCGAAGAGGTCATGTTGCAAGGCGTACCGGATGTAGCCCGGGTGACGCCTGTGGTCCTTCGATCGATCGCTGCTTCGGCGGTTCGTCGTGGCCTGTGCCACGTGCGGGTTAACGCTCCAGGCCCGAAGCGCCTGCACAAAGCTCTTGGCGTCGTAGCCCTTGTCTCGAGCCAGGGTGATCCGGCGAGCGCCCCCCAGACCCAGCACCATCTCGAGAGCCGCTTCGAGCTCCGCATACCCCGACGCCTGAGTGAGCTTCGCCGCCACCACCAGGCCGTTGCGGTTCTCCGTCACGACGTGTCCCTGATACGCGAGCCGCGCGCCCTGGCCCCTCATCCCCGCCAGTCGGGCGTCCGGATCCGTCCTCGACGCATGCGTCTGGTTGCTCCGCGGCTCGCCCCGGAAGTTGACACGTCGGGTTGCCCGGGTCGTCATCGTCCCTGCGCTTCTCGTCCTTGCGCACGAAGCTCTTCTGGCTCGCCCATGCGGCCTCGATCAGCGTCCCGTCCACCGTGAAGTGCTCCGATGACACCAACCCCTCCGACTCCGCCTGCTGCCAGCACCGCCTCGAAGAAATGCTGCAGCGATCTCGCCCTTCAGCAGCCGTTCCCGATTCTTGGTGCGCGAACACCTCATCAGCAGGCCCACGGCGGTAGAGCAGCTGCTCGACCGGCGCTCCGGACGTGTGGGGGAGGCTCCGGCGGGACCGACTGCGATCCATCTGGGATCCGCAGCCTGCTAGGAGAGTGACCCAAGATTCCCTTATTGGCTAACTTGGGAGCGTGGGGGAAGAGGTCATGTTCAAGGCGTATGTGCCGCAGCAGGGCGAGCTGCTACCGGCGCACGTGGGGGAGGCTCTGGATCCATCGGATCCGGCGCTGTTCATCGACGATTTGGTGGAGTCGCTGGATCTGCGGCGGTTCGAGCGGTATCGCCGGCGTGGAGAGCGAGCCTTCCCGCCTCGGATGCTGTTGAAGCTGTGGCTTCTGGGGGCGGTCGTGGGCGTGTACAGCGGGCGGGAGCTTGCGCGACGGCTGCACTACGACCTGCGGTTTCGCTACCTCGCGGCTGGGCTACGACCGAACTTCCGGACGATCAACCGATTCCGGGACCGTCACCACAGGGACTTCCGAGAGGTGTTCTTGCAGACGCTGAAGGTGGCGCAGGCGATGGGGCTTGTGAAGCTCGGGCAGGTGGCGGTAGACGGCACGAAGATCCGGGCGAACACGTCGCGGTCCAAGGCGATGAGCCACGCGCGGATGCTGGAGGCGGAGGATCAGCTGAGCGACGAGATCGAGCAGATCGTGGCGCAGATGGACGAGCTCAACGCTGCGGAAGAGCAAGAGCACGGGGACGACGATGGCGGAGGTGGGCTTCCAGAAGAGCTACAGCTGCGCGAGCGACGACGGGAGCGGATCCGAGCGGCCCGGGAGCAGCTGGAGCGGGAGAAGGGGGAGAAGCTCGAAGCGAAGCACCAGAAGAGCTTCGCGGACCCCGAAGCGAACATGATGAAGACCGAGGGATCCTTGCAGTACTGCTACAACGCGCAGCTGGCGACGAGTGAGGACGGCCTGATCGTGGCGAACGAGCTGACAGAGAAGGCCAATGACTACGAGCAGTTGGAGCCCATGGTCGAGGCAATCGAGACGAACACGAGTCAGCGAGCGGAGATTCTGCTGGCCGACAACGGGTACCTGAGCGAGTCGAACCTGAAGGCGTTGGAACGGCGGGGACAACAGGCGTTGATCGCGGTCCGCGGGCGGAAGTCGTCCCGCTGGCCCAAGGGAGCCCGGGCGCAGCGGATGCACCGGATCTTACGACTGCCCTGGGCCCAGCAACGCTACGCGCAGCCGGAAGACCCAGGCGGAGCGGCCGTTTGCCGAGATCAAGGCACGACAGCGGTTTCGGCGCTTCATGCTGCGCGGCCAGGAGAAGGTGACGGGAGAGTGGGACCTGGTGTGCTCGGGCTTCAACGTGATGGCGCTCTGCCGAGCGCAGATGGCGTGATCGGGCGGGTGCGGACCCGTTTCGCGCACGTCAGGCCCTGGATCTGACGCATATCTGTGTAGATCGACATCTACCGGCTACCTCGGACCCCCGTTGGCCCGTACATCGCTCCACGTCCAGTTGGGGGCCCTCGCTACAATCACCTCCGCCCACCCGAATCTTGGGTCACTCTCCTAGATGGCCTCGTTGGCGCGTTGCATGAAAGTCCGGGCACCCGCGTTGATCCAGGGCGCAGTGACCGTGAAGAAGAATCGAACGCCCAGTCCCGCGTACCGGCCCACGGCGTCGGTCATCGTCAGCGTACCGGCGTTGCGGCCAGCAGCAACGATCCGTTTCAGGGAGTCGTCGAGCTTCGCCTGAACATCCGGGTGGCCGACGTTGCCGATATGCCCCATGGAGGCAGCGAAGTCAGATGGTGCGACGAAGAAAACCCCGATCCCATCGACCGCCAGAATCTCGTCGAGGTTTTCCCATGCCTTGATGTCCTCGATCAGCGCGATCAGCAGAGTCTCGTCATTGGCCCGGTCGAGATAATCCCTCACGCCATAGCCCTGACGGCTGGTATAGAGTCCACGCTTGCCAAGTGACGGGAACTTGCCACCATCCACGAAGTTCCTGGCTTCGTCCGCCGAGTCCACGTGGGGCACGATAATCGCCTGAGCACCGCGGTCCAGGGTCCTGTAGATGAGGCCCTGATCGTTTTTGTTGACGCGGACGACGGACGTCATGCCCCAGATGTCACAGGCACGGGTCAGGTTCCCCAGGTCCGCTGCATCGACGCCGCCATGCTCCCCTTCGAGCCAGGGGTGGCGGTCACGGCGTTCACCAGGTCCAGGGCTGTGCGGCGGTCACTGACGGTTGGACGAGCGACCTGGCGAGCGTCGAGGCAGACACTGCATGCTGGTCCACCTCGAAAGGCCCCCCAGGCCAGGATGATGGCGCGGACACGCGACGGCCCGCGGTGCAGTCCGTTGACGAGCTGAGCTGGAGTACTGGTGAGCCGGTCCAGGGCCCCGACCCTCTCGTGCGACCGAGGAGGCCGCGAGCAGACGTGCACGAGTCCACGCGCCGCGGTTTGCGATGCAGGACCGCGAGCGACCTCACCGGGATCAGAGCCGAGCACGGGCGACCACCCCCTCCCTGGTGTGAGGTTATGTGACTTAGTCCACCGGCCCGGGGTGGACGTGGACGAGCGACCTGACGAGGTCGAGGCAGATACACCTCCTGCGTGAGCGGGTGCTTGAAGGCGTAGCGCGCCACGGGGTAGAGCTCGGCCTCGTACAGGAACTCGCCGCGGCGCAAGGCGGCGAGCGCAGGGGCAAGCTCGGGCTCGGCCAGCCCGGCGAGCCGGCCCGCGAGCGGCCCGGGGAACTCGCGGCCCACCACCGACGCCGCTTGAAGCACGCGCTTCTCGCGCTCGGGCAGGCGGTCGATGCGCGCGGCGAGCACGCTCTGCACCGTGGGCGGGAGCGGCACCTGATCGAGCGGGCGCGCCAGGCGGTAGGCGCCGCGCTCGCCCTCGAGGCTCCCGTCCTCGATCAGCGACTGCACCACCTCCTCGGCGAAGAAGGGGTTACCGCCGGTCCGCTCGGCGATGCGTGCGGGGAGCTCGCGCACGCTCGGGTCGCCGCCGATCCAGTCGCGCACCATCCCGCGCCGCCTCGGGGCCGAGCGGCTCCAGCGTGAGCTGCTGGTAGGTGGGGCGGGTCATCCACTCGGCCCCGTACTCGGGGCGGAAGTTCAAGAGCGCCAGCCCGCGTGTAGACGAGATCAGGTCGACCACCAGCGCGTCGCTCGGCGCGTCGAGCCAGTGCAGGTCCTCGATCAGGCTCACGACGGTGCGCGAGCGCGTGTCGGCGTGGACGATGCGCCGGAAGGTCTCGCGGATCTGACGTTGCGCGAGCTCGGGGTCCAGGCGCGGGGCGGGGAGCTCGGGATCGGGCACGCCGAGGAAGTCGAAGAGCAGGGGGAGCGCGTCGGCGAAGGAGGGGTCGAGCAGCAGCAGCGCGCCGGCGATCTTCTCGCGCGCGGCCCGGTCGTCGTCGGCGGGGGCGATGCCGAAGCGGCTGCGGAACATCTCGAGCATGGGGCGCAGCGGGATGGTGCGGCCGTGGGCGAGCCCGTGCGCCTCCTGCACCTGGAGGCCGTTCGCGCGGCAGCGCTCGATGAACTCGTAGCAGAGGCGGCTCTTGCCCGTGCCCGCCTCCGCCACGATGCCGATCACCTGTCCCCGCGGTGGCGCGCTCGAGGGCGGCGGCGAGCTGCTCCATGCGCTGCGCCAGGCCCACGGTGTGACCCTGGGCGGTGTAGTCCATGCGCAGGTCGTCGCCGATCTTGCCGACGATCACGTCGCCCGAGTTGAGGCCGATGCGCGTCTGGAAGTCCAGGCCGTACTCGCGGCGCAGCTCCTGGCCGAGCGCGCGCAGGGTGTCGCGCAGGTGCAACGCCGCGTAGCAGGCCCTCTGCGCGTGGTCCTCGTGCGCGATGGGCGCCCCGAAGAGCGCCATGATGCCGTCCCCCGTGTACTGGTTGACGGTCCCCTCGAAGCGATGCACACCGTCGGTCAGGATCTGGAAGAAGCGGTCGAGGATCGCGTGCCAGACCTCAGGATCCAGTCCCTCGGCCAGCTCCATCGAGCCCTTCACGTCGGCGAAGAGCACCGTCACCTGCTTGCGCTCACCCTCCAGGGCGGACTTCGATTGCAGGATCTTGTCGGCCAGGTGCTTGGGCGTATAGTCGCGGGGGTCGTGTTCCGGTCGACCAGCTGCCGCCTCAGAGGTACTGGCGCCGCACTGGTTGCAGAACCTGACGCCAGCCGGGAGCTCGGCACCGCACCTCGGACACTGGACGGCCATGCCTGCACCGCACTCGAAGCAGAAACGCGAGCCGACCGGGTTCTCATGGCCGCAGCTCGGGCAGATCACGCGCACACTCTACGCGATCCAGGTTCGTAGGGAGCGCCCTAGGGCCCGCTCGAGACCTCTCGCGGCGACCCGAAGGCCTCCGTTATCGGGACGTCCAAATGCGCCTCAGAGACGAGATAGAGCTTTCGGTGGTCTGCAATCCAGCCCCTCTCGCTGGCCTCGATGATCGGGTCACTCATGGTCGTTTGCTCCTCTTCGGCCCCCGGGAGGTCTCGCGTAGATCGCGGAGCGGCCGGCGGGGCTCGGCCCCACCGGTAGCACTTCCGCCCCGCGGCCGCGCGGGCGGCGGCGCTAGGATGAGGGTCGGGTCGGCGCGGCCCGCCGCCCCAAGCCTGTAGAGCACCGCAGAGGAGACCCCACGATGGACCTGACCGAGCTCGAAAAACGCATCACCCGCATCGAAGACATCGAGGCGATCAAACAGCTCAAGGCGCGCTACTGCGAGATCTGCGACGACCTCCACAACCCCGACCGGGTGCCTTCGGTCTTCGCCGAAGACGGCATCTGGGAGAGCGCCGACTTCGGCCAGGCCAAGGGGCACGCGGCGATCCGCGAACTCTTCGCCGGCTTTCGTAAGAACTTCAGCTTCTCGCAGCACAACATCACGAACCCCATCATAGAGGTCGACGGCGACCGCGCCACCGGCATCTGGTACCTCTCGGGCCCGTGGACCACCGCCGAGAACGGCGAAGAGAAGTGGATGGCGCTGCGCTACGATGACGACTACGTGAAGATCAATGGCGAGTGGAAGTACCAGCACCTGCGCGTCGAGCTCCGCATGACCGCCGACCGCTAGGCCTCGGGCCTCGCCGGCCACTTCGCGGGGTGGATCTCGAGGAGCTCGATCAGGGTGCCGTCGGGGTCTTTGCAGGTGGCGATCGTCACCATCCCCACCTCGCCTTGGGCGGGCGGGGAGAGGAACTCGACGCCCCTCCGCCCAGAGCGCGTCGTAGGCTCCGCGCAGGTCGCGGGTGAGCAGGCACAGGCGAACCAAGCCGAGGTCGCCGCTCGCGAGCGGGCCCGACGGGTCGCTGGGCGCCGCGCCCGCCTCGAACTCCGTCAGGTCGAGCTTCGGAAAGCCCCCGGCACCCCGAGCTGCATGATGCACGCGCGCCCCGTGGCCCCCGGTGCCACGCCGAGCGCTTCGGCGGCGCCCGCCGGCACCGCGCGAGCCCCAGGACCCCGCTCGAGGGCCAGGTACGGAATCCCCGGGAGAAACACCTCGAAGCCCAGGGCTCGTAGAACGCAACCGAGCGGTCGAGATCGGCGACGTTCAGGTTGATGTGTCCCCAGCCGAATTCGATGCGCTCCATCTCGACCTCCGGTGTGAACCCCGACGAGTGTCGCTTAGCGACCGGGCGCGGCGGCTCCGGGAGTGATACACCCCGAGGCAGCCACGAAAGGACGAGCGCGATGCACAAGGTAGTGATCCGAGGCGGAACGGTGTCGACGGAAACCGGCCGACCGAGCGTCCGCGCCGATGTGGGGATCGCTGGCGGACGGATCGCGGCGGGCGGCGAACTCCTCGGCCCCGCCGCGCGGACGATCGACGCCGACGGCCTCGTGGTGGCGCCGGGCTGGGTCGATGTCCACACCCGCACTGACCCTTCGCGTATACGCGCATGTATTGCCCAGCGAGGAGTCGGACCTGGGGTTCGCCGAGTTTGGGGAAAGCGGCTCCGAACGCCACCCCCGCGGCACCGCGGACCTCACGCGTGCGGTGGTCTAATAGGAACCCCCCGAAATCTCGTTTGACTCCGGGGGGTTGAGTGGTAGCGGGGGCTCGATACCAACCACTGCAGTCCGTGAACCTGCCTGGGCTACCGTTCGCCGCATAGCCGAGCGCCGCGGGGTAGGCGAGGGCGTCCACCATGTGAGCGCACTATGTGTACCAGTCATCTGACGCCGGCTGCCGCGGAATCGGTAGCGGCAGGCTGGCGGTACGACCGCGTAACCCACCAGTATTTCGGTGACTTCGGGGCGACGTTTTATTGGCCAGACGAGTAGTCGAATGGCGCACTTCGCGGGGCTCAGGTTACACGAAAGCCCTACTTCAGGATGTCAACCGCGCCTTTTCCCTTTCGCTTGGCGATGCGATCTGTATTCACATCCCCTCTGCCATTCTTGTATGAGAACAAGTATGGCTTTTCCCCCGGCGCGATCATGTGAGTCCACCCATTACTCCAATTGCTTCGCCACTTCTCTCGCGTTCCCTTCCCCGCGGAGTTGAATGCTTCGATCGCTACGGTCCCAACGTCTTTCTTGTATGAGAGCAGAAAGGGCTTCAGCGCAGATCGACGAAACCGTTGAAGACTGCGTGGCTCGTCCATCCAGAAGACCAGTCACTTCTCCATTGTGTCTCCACACCTTTTCCACCCCCTTTGAAGCTATCAACGGCGACCTCGCCCGTGGCAGCTTTGTAAGCGAAGAGGTACGGCTTCCTACCTAGGTAGAACACCTCGAGGCTTGTCCACCCACGCTCCACTCCCGCCGAGACGGCGTTGCGCGGCCGCATCTTAGAAATGATCGTGTACCTGGAATCGATTCAGCAGCAACCCGTTGTCGTACTGCTGCGCGGTTTTTTTACTTCGATCGCGGGCACGTCCGCGGCCTGCGGCACGAGATAATACCAAAAGCCGGCATTTTGAAGGTGGCCGCGCGCATGGGACAAATCGTCAACGTTGTCGCTAGTGTTTCAATTGAGCTACCGGTTCGGCGTTTGCTTGAACTACATCCGACCGCGCTGCCCGGCGCAACAGTCAAGCGGAGACCGCGAACACGTTTGTTCGAGCGGCCCTAGTGTTACGCCGCAGCGGTCGGCAAAGATCCGGCGATCACGTCGTCGGCAGCTGTAGCAGGCCGTCGTAGGCACTAAGGATATTGCCGTCGGTGGCCGGTAAGGCATTGAGTAGCAGCATGTCGTCCACGACCCCGTCGTAAGCCGCGACGCGCTTGCGACAATCATCGAGGGTGCCGGCGATAACTAAGCGGTCGATGCACTCGTCCGGGATCGAAGCCACGGCACCTTCCAGGTCGCCGGCTGGCATCAACTTCAGCAGCGCGTCGGCGGCGCTACTAAACCCTTGTTCGCGCATGGTGTATTCGTAATACGGGTGCGGCAGTGGGGCGTATAGATGGCAAATAGCTTCACGCGCGGCGCGGCGCGCGCGCTCGCGGTCGTTGTCGACCGCAATTAAGGACACTGCGGTCCAGCCGAGAGCGGTCGGATCGCGATCGACCTCGGCCGCCGCCGCGGCCGCTTGTGGCTTCAATACCTCGCGTAGATAATCGGCAGATAAGGTCGCGCCGCCGCCGATACAGTCGGCGACCTGCGCCGCGACTCGCATCATGCGCGGGAACAAGGCAGCGAGATAAACGGGGTAGGGCGCTGCTATCGGGTCGACCGCTGGGGTCCAATCCATGTGGTGGATATCGCCGTCGAAGCTAAGCCGTTCGCCGAGTCGCGTGCGCGCCATTTGCCGTAGCACAGTGACGTATTCGCGCATTTTCGTCAGCACGCGCGCGTGAGCGATCCCTTGCCATTGTTCGTTAATAACGCGGTTGCCGCCGCCGACCCCAAGCATTAGGCGCCCACCACTGAATTCGTTGAAGTCGATCGCCGCCATGCCGGTCATCAACGGGCTGTGACCATAGGCATTCAAAATGTAAGGCCCGAGCCGGATGGTGTTTGTGGTCGCCGCCATCGCAGTTAGCGGCACCCAACCACTGCGCCACGCTTCGGCCATACACACGCAGGAGAAACCATTGCGCTCGGCGATTGTCGTCAATTCGCGGACCGTGGCATCGCGACCGGTGAATAGGAGACCGAGTTTCATCGTGTTGCAGCCCCTTTCGTGATCGAATGTCCGCGGGCGCTTGAGGCCTCGGGTTCGCGGGCAATGGCTATAAGGCCATCATCATTAACCGAGACCGAAGCCAATGTCGAACCCGTCATGACGATTCGCTGAGACCCTAGGGGTGAGCGTTGTCCGGCCGCGCGAAACCCGTCGTCAACACGATGCTACAATCCTTGGGCGTCTGCCTGCTTTGCCATTTCGGTGGAGCAACGCACTTCTTCCGCCTTAAACAATAGTGACTCGGCGAACGCGCGCTCGAGCTCGGGCTTTAACTCAGCGTAATGCGCGGCCGCGTGCGCCATGACAGCGATAACCATGGTGCGTGATTCGCGCGGCAGATCGAGATAATTGACTGACCCCAATCCCCCAAGAGCCGCCTCTGCGATGAGTTCGTGCAGACGTGCCGCGCGAAGGGGATTGCGGTCTTTGATGCGCACTGCCCCTCGCACGGAAAGACGGTCCCGCTTCTCCCGCTACTCGAACTACTGCGCAACCCGCTCGGAATCGAGGACCGCGACTCAGACGAGCAGGTGCGAGAGAAGATCACGGGACGGCTCCTGCGTCTGGAGCGGTCCTTCGAGAACGTCCTGCCGCTGGTGTTCGATTTTCTCGGGGTGCCCGACCGTGAGCGTCTCTCGTCCTCGATGGATGAGCCCGAGACCGGGTACCAGCCGCTTCAAGCCTTTGTGCGGCGGTTGGTGGGGGGTAGCGTTGATGGGGTCCCACAGTCACGCATCTTCTCGACAAAGGGACCCGCTCGCTTCCGAAACATCCCAAAAGGGCCGTGGTAGGCTGGCGCTCGGAGACGAACGAAGGAAAAGCGTTCGGCGTGCGCGCGCTTGATGACGACCTCTGGGTCGCTGAGCAACCCCTACGCTTCGGGCTACTCCAGCTCGGTACACGGATGACGGTCGTCCGCCTGAGCGATTCGTCCCTTCTGCTCCACTCTCCGATCTCTCTAACAGAGTCGCTACGCATGGAGATCGAGGAGCTGGGTTCCGTTGGCGCCGTCGTCGCGCCCAATCGGTTCCACCACCTGTTTGCCTCCGAATGGGTGGCTAGGTACCCGCAGTCCAGGCTCTACGTCGCGCCGGGACTCGGGGACAAGCGGCCAGATCTGACTGTTACAGGGGTGCTGCCGCAGGATGCGCCCGATTCGTGGCTCATGGATCTGGAGTGCATCCTGTTCGAAGGACTCCCACTCGCGAACGAGGTCGTCTTCTTTCACAAGAAGACCCGCACGCTGATGCTGTGCGACCTTGCGTTCAACATCGGTCCCGAAGCGCCGTGGCTCACCCGTGTCGCGTTCCGACTCTGGGGTCGTTACAACGACTTCGGCCCCACGCGGTTCGAACGTCTCATGATCCGCAACCAGGGTGCTGCGAAGCGATCCCTGGAGCGCATCCTCGATCTCGACTTCCGAGCGCGTGGTTGTTACGCACGGAGTCGTTCTGGAACGCGCGGACTCGAAGCGATGAGACACAGCTTCGAGTGGTTGCTACAGGCCGCCTGACGAGGTGAGGCTCCCCTGGGGCATCGTTCGCTGGGCGATCCTCGTACCGCTGGGAGCGAGAGGAGAGTAGCGCGCGGAGCAGCGAGCCACTCGGGTGACTGGCCCAACCGTGGACCAATCAGGAAGACCGCCCCGTCGCCCACAGCAAGCTGGCAACCTGCAGGATTGCCTTCTCGTCCGTAGCGGAAGCGCTCCACGAATCCAGCTCGAGGCGTATCATCAAGACGGTTTCGCCGCGTCTGCAGGGCGTTCTACTCCCTGACGAGGTCAGCGCCATGCGCAAGCGGTTCTAGTGCCTGCTCGAAAGGCGCGGCGCGGCGGTTGCTCTAGAGTCACCGAACACAGAGGGGCGGAACAAATGGACTCACGATCGACGATGCACTCCGCTCGAGCACTTGAGCGCTGGATCGGCGCAGGCAGCGTAGCGCTCCTACTCGCTGCGTGCGCGAGCCCTCCCAACACCGGCCTTCAGACGCTCGACGGGCAGCCGCCGATGGTGGTGGCACACCGCGGGGGCGCTGGCGACTCGCCGGAGGAGACGATCGAGACCTACGAGCGGGCGGTCGAGGCGGGCGCGAGCGTGCTGGAGTTCGACCTGATCGCCACCAAGGATGGAGAACTGATCGCGCGCCACGAACCCAATCTCGCGATCAGCACTGACGTTGCACGGCACCCGGAGTTCGTGGAGCGGAAGCGCAGCCTGAGCGTAGACGGGGCGGAGCAGGAGGGTTGGTTCGCGAGCGACTTCACGCTCGCCGAGGTCAAGACGCTGACCGCCACCGCCTCCTATGCGGAGTCATCGGCGAGTGCCGAGAGCGGCCCGCGAGTGGCGACGCTCCAGGAGATCATCGACCTGGCCAAGCGCGCGACACAAGAGAGTGGCCGCACCATCTGGATCTACCCGGAGACCAAGAACCCGAGCCACCACCGAAACCTCGGACTGCCCCTCGAGGATCGCTTGATCGACGCGCTGGAGCAGGCGAACTGGAACCACCGAGATGCGCCGGTGATCATCCAGTCATTCGAGCCCTCGAGCCTGAAGACCATGCGCCGCCGCTCGCCCGTACGCATGGTGCAGCTCATCGTTGCGGACGACGTGAACCTCAAGACCGGGGAACTTGTCTACGCCGTCTACAACCGGCCCTACGACTGGACCCTCGCCGGTGACGAGCGCCTCTTCAGCGCGATGGTGACGCCGGCCGGGCTGGCAGAGATCAAGACGTACGCCGATGGAATCGGGCCGTGGAAGCGGTACCTCGTCAGTCTGAAGGGCGAGGTTGACGGCAGGGGTGACCTGGTCGACACCAACGGCGACGGCAACGTGAACGCCGCTGACGCGACAACTCTTCCCCCCACCACGCTGATTGCCGACGCGCACGCGGCGGGCCTGTTCGTGCACCCGTACACGTTCCGCGACCCTGCGAGCCGGCTCGCCGCCGACTACGGCAGCGACCCGAAACGCGAGTACCGGCAGTTCTTTGCGCTGGGCGTAGACGGCGTGTTCACCGACTACGCGCACACGGCCCTGGCCGCGCTGGCCGACTACCTGCGCGAGATCGGGCACGACTAGCGCCAGCGCGAAGGCGGATGCGCTTCCAATCGGGGGATCTCCCAGCCGAACGCAAGAAAAACTCGCAGCGTCGTAACCTCAAGCGCAGCCGAGCGTTACCGCACACACCCAAACGGAACCGAACACATCCGAACGGTGCTGCGAAGAGCAAGAAGTCTTCGGTTCAAGTCTGCCCCGACTACCGATTTGCAGGCTAACTCGCGTTGGCCTCCAGCTCCCTCCCCACGCGCTCCATATACCCCGTCGCGCTCTCGACGAAGAGGCGCTGGGCTTCGCGGCCATGGCCTGAGCCTCGAGGGTCAACCTGACCGGGAGCTTCCCGATCTTTGTCGTCTTCTGTACGCCCAGACCGATCGGTACCGTCCAAGCGTTCGGGCCCGACGCTTTCCGGTCATAGGTGATGTTCGGGGCCGTCCCGACCTGCCAGCCGCGTGCACGAGCCGAGTGGCTGGCCGAGTTCCGCCGCGACATCGAGGGGTACGTCTCGCGCGATGTGGTCGAGGCCGTCGTCGTTCCGGGACGGAGGGAGCCTCCGCCGGTCGAAGGACTTCGCTACTCCGCCTTCGTTGATCCGAGCGGCGGGTCTTCGGATTCGATGACCCTCGCGGTCTGTCATGCCCAGGACGAGGTCATCGTGGTGGACGCCGTCCGGGAACGACGGCCCCCGTTCAACCGGAGCGAGGTCGTGAGCGAGTTCGCGCAGCTGCTCAAGCACTACGGAGTCTCGCGCGTGGAGGGGGATCGCTACGCGGGGGAGTGGCCGCGCGAGCGCTTTGCCGAGCACGGCGTCCGCTACAACGTCACACGTAAGCCGAAGAACGACATCTACCTGCAGGCGTTACCGCTGATCAACAGCAGCCAGGTCGAGCTGCTCGATGATCCACGCCTGATCGCTCAGCTTTGCGACCTCGAGCGGCGGACGGTGCGAGGGGGCAGGGAGTCGATCGACCATGCACCAAGAGGCCACGACGACCTCGCGAACGCCGTGGCTGGGGCGCTGGTGAGGGCGAAGACGGGATCTCAACAGGACCCAGTCCTCGACATCGTCTTCCCGGATCTGGCGCAAGAGTCCCCCTGGAGACTCTGATTCCGGGGGCGAAAGTGCCTCGTACAGTTACGGTTCTGCGCACCTCTTTGACTACTCCGAAATAGAGTTTCGGTTCTATCCAGTTCCGTGACTCACCGGTTCTTTGGCGTAAAATGGACATGCCTCGTTGCTGGAGGGAGGTCCCGTGCCCAAGTTCCCGATCGAGGTGCTGACCGAGCTTGAAGTGAGACGGCTGATCGAAGGTTGCTCGAATCGAGCGCCAACCGGCATCCGCAACCGAGCCCTGATCGCCGTCCTCAACCGGGGAGGGCTACGCCTGGGCGAGGCGCTTGCGCCCCGTTCGACCTCAACCGACCGAACACCCCAGTCCATAATGTCCGATTGACAGAGGGGGCGGGATCCCGTGTGATGGACCCCGCTGGACGAGCGAAACCCAAAAGATGAGGTAGGTATGAGCACGAAACTGAAGCCGCGGGTCGTCACGCCCGCGGATGGGCAGGCGATTCAACCTTTCGGTCTGAACATGAAGGTGTTGTTGCGCACCGAGGATACCGGCGGCGAATTCTCCGCCCTCTTTATCGAACATGAACCCGGAGCCGTGGTACCCCCTCACTTTCATCGCAATCAGGAGGAGTACTTCTGTGTGGTCGAGGGTACCTACGAACTACAGATCGGCGACGTGAAGAAAACCGCGGGGCCCGGAACCGTTGCCTTCATACCCCGCAACACGCTGCACACGTTCAAGAACGTGGGGCAGACCGTAGCCAAGATGGTCGACTGGAGTATCCCCGGCGGGCAGGACAAGTACTTCCTGAAGGTGCACGAACTCGTGGCCGACGGAAGTTTTACGGGAGAGATCGCCAACCAGGTAAACGCCCAGTTCGACACACTCTTCCCGTCCTGAGTGGTCCCTAGATTGGGCCTGAGCGAGTGTGAGGGAGGGCCTCTGAAGCGGTTCCCAGGCCTTCCAGCCGGACAGCTCCCCGGTACGGCGATGCGATGGCCGCCACCGCCAACGTGGTGGTGAAGCGGACTGTCTTCTCTGCGGTTCGGCAGCGCGCTCATCTCAGCCGTACCGCATGTGTGGGGGTGAGGGTGTGCCGTTATGTTCCTACTTTGTGCCGCATGAAGTTATCTAGAAAAGTTCACCGGCAACTCGGTCTAGATAACTAGACTCTTTTGCGCATGGCTTTCCACTCCCTGGTCCAGGCCTTGGAGCAGTTTCCGCAGCAGTTGGCGAGCGGGACGTTGCAGGTCATGCGCCAGCCGCGCCGCGCGGTCTTGCCGCAGATGGCCGTGTCGCTGACCTGCTTGCCCTTCAGGGGGTCCAACTCCCTCATCATGTGGAGGTTCTGCCCTTTTCTCCTTCGTCGCACTGCATCAACCGCCGCTCGTGGTCTGCGTGACCCGGAAGGTGGGCTTGCCCGGTGCTGAGCGCCGTCCCGACCATGCCTTGGTGCCGCGAGACTCTTCGTACCAGACGGGCACGAGGGCTCTGCGTAGTCTGGCCTTGGACTGATTGCGTTGCTTCACCCTGACCCAGCGTCAGCGCGCCGCCCCCGGGCCCTCGGACGACTCGATCGGACGGAAAGGCCAATGTCAGAACCCGAAGAACCCTCTTGAACTCCCTATTCCCACCGGTCGGCGCCTTTAAGCGGGCTTTTGCCGGAGAACAGGTCGACGATGTCTGCGGCGCCCTGCGGCAGGTAGTTGATGGCGAAATGTCCGGCTTCGAGCACGCTGGCGAGCGCCGAGGTCGATCGAGACCAGCATGGTCGGAGGATCGGCGGTGACATGGGTCGCCGACAGCGCCAGCAGGCCGGCCGGCCCGCCGCTACCGTGCGCAGTGACAATGGTTGCGCCGGTGGCGCGCTGACCGACCGCCTGCCAGAACGTTTTGACGTCTATGGTTTTGGCGTCCGAGTCGCGTTCGTTCGCCATACCGATATCCTTCACCTTGTAAAGGACGCAAACTAGGCTAGGCGATCGGGCGGAGGCAAGGTTGCCCGCAATGTGGCGCTTGAGAAGCCGCCGCACGCGACCTATGTGATCGCAACGCGCAGCGACAAAGAAGAATTTGAACCTCATGAGCGAAAAACGGCAGTTGCACCTCGGTGCCTTCATGCGCCCGGCGACCATCCATACCGGCGGCTGGCGCTATCCCGGCGCCGCCGCCGACGCCAATTTCAATTTCCCGCAGATGAAAAAATTCACCCAAAAATTGGAGGCCGCGCGGTTCGATGCGTTTTTTCATGGCCGACCACCTGGCGGTGCTCAACATGCCGATGGAGGCGCTCAAGCGCAGCGCCACGCCGACCTCGTTCGAGCCGTTCACGCTGCTGCCGGCGTTGGCCGAGGCCACCGAACATATCGGTCTGGTCGCCACCGGCTCGACCACCTACGACGAGCCCTATCACGTGGCCCGCCGGTTCGCCTCGCTCGACCATATCAGCGGCGGCCGCGCCGGCTGGAACATTGTCACCACCTCGAACCCGGATGCGTCGTTGAATTTCGGCCTCGAAGAGGCGCTCGAACACAGCGACCGTTATGCCCGCGCCCGCGAGTTTTATGACGTGGTCACCGGCCTGTGGGACAGTTGGGCCGACGACGCGTTTCTGCAAGACCAGGAGAGCGGCATCTATTTCGATCCGGAAAAACTGCATGTGCTCGACCACAAGGGAAAGTATTTCTCGGTGCGCGGGCCGCTCAATATCGCCCGGCCGATCCAGGGCTGGCCGCTCATCGTGCAGGCTGGCTCGTCAGACGCCGGCCGCCAGCTCGCAGCGGAAACGGCCGAGGCGGTCTTCACCTCGCACTCGGACCTGGCGGCCGGGCAACAATTTTATACCGATGTGAAGGCGCGCGCCGCGAGGGTCGGACGCGATGGCGATCATATAAAAATCCTGCCGGCATGCTTCGTGGTGATCGGCGATACGGTCGAAGAAGCGCGCGCGAAACGGGCGAAAATCGACAGCCTGGTCCATTTCGACAGCGCGATCGCGTCGCTGTCGATTGCCCTCGGCCACGACGCCTCGAAGTTCGATCCCGACGGGCCGCTGCCCGACATTCCCGAAAGCAACGCCAGCAAGAGCGGGCGCGAGCGCGCCATCAAGATGGCCGCGCGGGAGGACCTGACGGTGCGCCAGCTCGCGCAGCGGCTCGGCGGCTATTCCGGCGCGGCCATGGTGGGGACGCCCGAGACCATCGCCGACGAAATGGCAGAATGGCTCGAGACCCGCGGCAGCGACGGCTTTACCGTGATGTTCTCCCACTTGCCCGGCGGGCTCGACGAATTCTGCGACCGGGTGGTGCCGGAATTACAGCGGCGCGGACTGTTCCGGCGCGAATATGCGGGCGCCACCTTGCGCGAGAACCTCGGCCTGCCGCGGCCGGCCAACCGATACTTCGAATAGGCGCGCCGCAGCCCGACTCCCGGGCAAACGTTCGCCGCAGACTTCAACAGAGAATCATGGCAGTTTGACCGTGCGGTCCCGCCGGCGATTTCTCTGCGAAGGATGCGAAATTCTGCATGCTCGAGTCGATCCTGACCCCGTGGCGTCTGAAATGGTATTCGCGCGGCGCGCTGTTCGCGCTGGCCGTCGCCTTTTTGGTCGTATTGGTCTCGGGAACCGGCACCACCACGATCACCGGGCGGATCGGCGGCGACTATCCGGTGTTCTATAGCGCCGGCCAGATCATCGCAGATGGCGGGGGTGTGGGTCGCCGCCGGCGCCACCGCGATCGTATTGTACGGGCTCAACAGCGTCGTGATGGGACCGGCCTGGGTCGCCGACTGGTTCGATCTGGTGATGGCGTTCTCCGGCTTCGACGTCCAGTTCAATTTCGTCGCACTGGTGTCGTGGCAAGGTATGGCTCAAGCCCTGTTTGGCGACGGTAACCGCTTTGCTGTCGTATTGGGCTGGAGCTTCAGCGTCGCGACCATTGTTGCCCTGTCGTGGGTGTGGTTTCGCGGCGGCCGCGAGGCCGATTTCAGCGCGCAATTGGGCCTGGCGAGCGTCGCGATTGTGCTGATTTCGCCGCATACCTTGTTCTACGATGGTGGCATCGCGTTGATCGCCGTTGTTGCGCTCCTGCACCGGCTGGGCCGATTGAATGCCAGCCTAATCTTAGTCATTTGGGCGGGCGCGTTCCTTCAGCTAATATCACCGCAGGTCGGGGTCAGCCTGTCGTTCCTGCCGTTGATTCTCATCCTGATCCTGGCGATCATGTATCTCTGGCCGCAAGCGGTAAAAAGAGTGGAGGCGCAAGCGGCCTGATTGCAGCTGTCAGAATAACATTGGCGGCAGCCAATAGAGGGGGAGAACATTATGACCGCACAAGCGGAATCGCAAAAAGCGTTTCGCCTCGAAGAGGCGACAATCGATGAGTTGCACGCGGCAATTAAGGATGGACGAACCACCGTCGTCGAAGTGGTGCAGCACTATATCGACCGCGTGCGGGCCTATAACGGCGTCTGCAGCATGCTGGTCACCGAAGACGGCATGTCGGTGGCGCCAGCGCGCGGGGTTGTGCGCGGCGGTGCACCGATCGAGTTTCCCACCGAGACTATCAAGGCCTCGGAAATCCTGCCCGACATGGACAAATACAAGGGGCCGCCGTTGGAATTTGGCCGTATGGAGGCAACCTCGTCGAAGCCCGACGTCGACCAGCAGTTCGGCATTATCGCCGGCATTCCCAATGCCGGTCAGGTAAACGCATTGGCGACTCTCAACATCCGCGGCGAACGCTCGGTGACCTGTTGGGGCGAATACGATAAGCATCCGGACGACGGCCCGTTGCCGGCCGGCGCGCCGCCGACCTGTGAAGTGTTCCGCCAGCAACCCGACGCGCTCGAGCGGGCGGCCGAACTCGACGCGGAGTTTGGCACCAACCCTGATCTGGAAAAGATGCCGATGTACGGCGTCGTGTTTTCGTTCAAGGACCCTTACGACACCAAGGATATGCGCTCGACCGGCGGCGCCGATGCCGCTTACGACAACGATTTTCCGGCGCGCGACCATGTGCTGGTCGACCAGTTGCGCGACAAAGGCGCGATCATCTTCGCCAAGGCGGTGAGCACCGAATATAACGGCCGGGCCGGCGATCCCGGAGGGGTCGTTGGCGATCCCAGCGGCGGCCACCACCCCGAAAAAGTGTTGCCCTCGGTCCTGGGCTACCAGCGCACGACTTGGGGCGGCAACCCGTCCAATCCGTACGACACCACACGGGCGGCCTCGCTCGGCTCGAGCTCGGGGTCGGCGGTGTCGGTGTCGACCAACTTGGTGATGGCGAGCCTGGGCGAGGAGACCCGCGCGTCGACCCGCGGCCCGGCCAATCACAACTCGATCGCACTGATCCTGCCCCACAAGGCGCTGCTCGGCTTCAACGGCGGTGCGATAGGCGCCGACATCTACTGCGACCGCGCCGGCATCATGTGCCGAACCATCGGCGACTGTGCCAAGGTGCTCGACGCGCTCAAGGATCCCGCGGTCGGCTACTACGACTCGCGCGATCCCTACACCACGGTGCCGCGCTCGTCTGTGCTCGACGGGTCATACGCCGACAATGCCACAGGATCGGGCGCCAAGGGCGCGCTCAAGGGTGTGCGTCTCGGCGTGATCCGCGAATCGCTCGTTTATCCGGAGGACTCGAAGACGGAGGAGCCGATCGTCACCGCGGCCAACGCCCAGATAAAGGCGATCCTCGGCGACCACCTCGGTGCCACTCTTGTCGAATCGTCGGACCGACTGGCCAAGCCGGATCCGGACATGGAGCAGATGACGGTCGATTTTCGCCAGGCGCTGGCGCGTCTGGTACCGGTGTTCATGCCCGATATTCTGTTCCGCCTTGGTGCCGACGGCCAGCCGCTGTTCAAAGAGTTCGCCGACGCCGTCACGCAAACCGAGTTCCAGCCCGGCAAGGTGTTTGGCTCCGGTACCATGGCGCCGATTGACTACATGGTGGCGCTGGCCGATGGGCGCATCGAGCCGCCGGCCAATTTCGACATCGGCACTGTGCAGCAGCAACAGCTGTCGACGACCTTCCGCTACCTCATCTCCCAATATCTGTCGCGCCGGGCGGAGGACTGGCGGGCCGCCGGGTTCGACGAGACTCTCGCCGACTGGGCGGCGCTCAACGCCCGCTCCAAGTTCTGGGGCGACGACCAGCGCGCCGCCTTCTTGAACTGGGAGGAGATCACCGACCCGCGCAATCCGCTCGACGGACGCCAGGGCGTCAACGAACGCATCATGCTGCGCGAGTTGCTGCGCCGGGTCGACATGATGGTGATCCTGGAAAACAACCTCGATGCGCTGGTACGCTTGCACTCGCCGTGGCCGCCGGGAATCATCGGCGGACCGCACCAGTACAACATTCCGCACAACATCACGGCGGAAAGCCTGTACGGACCGAATGCCGGCTTGACCGAGGTGCTGATCCCGGCAGGTTATGTCACAACCGCGTACGATCCGGTATTCGCCCTCAGCGACGATGCCACGCGCTATGTCTGGTCGCCGTCGAATACGCCGACAACGGTTCCCTATCCCGGCCTGCCGTTTTCGCTGGTGTTTCGCGCCGAACCCGGCAAGGAGGATATCTCGTTGCGGATCGCTTCCGCCTACGAAGCTGCATCGGAACGACGCGTGCAGCCGCCCGATTTCGGCCCGCTGCCTGACTAGTCAGTCTGTTTCGCTTAGTCGACGTGCGGCGCCCAGCAGCGATGGCAGATTGCTCGTGTTGTGATTCGGGCCATAAACTCCTGCGGGAAAATTCGTTGTTGGATCACCGAACGCGAGCCGAAGTCGGACCACCGGCGGTTTGCCGACGAGCCCCCGGGCCCTCAGACCAATCGATCGGACGGAAAGGCCAATGTCAGAACCCGAAGAACCCTCTTGAACTCCCTATCCCCGATCGCGGTGGGTCTCTTCGGCCTTGGCTTCGGCGGCGTGCTACGCGAGCGACAAGGCAAACACGAAGTCACTCCGCCAATCATGAGCGGCGTCGAGCGGAAGTCGTTGGATGGGGCTCTACACATCGAACAGTGTCGGGCTGGTGGAGGCGCTCGATCCCGGGCCAGCACGAGGAGGGGTGCGGTGGTCGGGCCAACCGCTCCCGAGCTACACCCCCGAGCACCTCGGTCGGTGTAGGCTTAGAGGCGAGACCTAGCAGGCTGCGGAGAAAGTGACTGGGTTGGGCGGGACGCCTCTGACGGGAGGCGTGCCGAGCAGGGAGAGGGATCGCCGTTCCCGGTACGAACCGGTTCGGTGTCGCACGGGTAGATCTTGCGGGATCATGAGCTATGTCGCCTCCAACAGGTTGCGGATACGGACCAGGTTGTAGGCCGCAGCAGTGAAGGTGAAGACCCAGCCGACCCGATCCGTGCCCCGGTGCCGGGTCTTGCGCATCAAGCCCACCGTCTTCATCCAGCCAAACACCTCCTCCACCCGTTTGCGGAAGCGCTGGCTCACCTCGTAGCCCGGGTGTCCTGTGGTCCTTCGATCGATCGCGCTTCGGCGGTTCGTCGTGTTCTGTGCCACGTGCGGGGTAACGCTCCAGGCCCGAAGCGCCTGCACAAAGCTCTTGGCGTCGTAGCCCTTGTCTCCAGCCAGGGTGATCCGGCGAGCGCCCCCCAGACCCAGCACCATCTCGAGAGCCGCTTCGCGCTCCGCATACCCCGACGCCTGAGTGAGCTTCGCCGCCACCACCAGGCCGTTGCGGTTCTCCGTCACGACGTGTCCCTGATACGCGAGCCGCGCGCCCTGGCCCCTCATCCCCGCCAGTCGGGCGTCCGGATCCGTCCTCGACGCATGCGTCTGGTTGCTCCGCTTCTCGCCCCGGAAGTTGACCGTCGGGTTGCCCGGGTCGTCATCGTCCCTGCGCTTCTCGTCCTTGCGCACGAAGCTCTTCTGGCTCGCCCACGCCTCGATCAGCGTCCCGTCCACCGTGAAGTGCTCCGATGACACCAACCCCTCCGACTCCGCCTGCGCCAGCACCGCCTCGAAGAAATGCTGAGCGATCTCGCCCTTCAGCAGCCGTTCCCGATTCTTGGTGAACACCGTCGCGCTGAACACCTCATCGTCCAGCTCCAGGCCCACGAACCAGCGGTAGAGCAGGTTGTAGTCGATCTGCTCGATCAGCTGGCGCTCGCTCCGGATCGTGTACAGCACCTGCAACAGCAGCGCCCGCAACAGCTGCTCCGGCGGGACCGACGGTCGGCCGACCCCTTTGGCGTAGATACCATCGAAGCGTCGCGACAGCTGCTCCAGCGCCGCGTCCACCAGTCGCCGGATCGCTCGAAGCGGATGGTCCTCGGGAATCCGGGACTCCAGCGATACGTAGCTGAAGATCCCACCCTGGAGCGTCTGCGGTCCTCTCACATCTCCCCCTTGGGGCTTCCCTCAAAGGTACCCTTCGATGAGGAGTTTTTCAGCAGCCTGCTAGGCGCTCCTCGCGTCGGCCCGGAGTCTTCAGCGGGGTGGGCGCTGGGGAGTGCGGCAGCAGCAGTGATCAGCCATCGGACAAACGACGGTGTGCACGTGTGCATGTGCACGCTGGGGGATACAAGCCCCCCAGCTCGAGGGGAGTGCACCGTCGCAGCTCGCGCACCGGATCGGGAAGGGGCTCGCGCAGTCCAGGCAGAACTTGGCGTGGTCGGGGGTCTCGTGGCCGCAGCTCGGCAGTTCACTCCTCGCTCTCCAGAACCACTCTACTCCGCGAGTGCGGCATCCGGGTCCTCGAAATCCAGTGTGCGAAACGGTGTGCGAACTGGTCGCAACAGGCGCAAACAGGACGAAACCAGGAGTACCGTAAGTCCCCGATTTCCCAAACGCAGGCGAACAGAACGCAACGCGATGCAACGTCCAGGACGAATTCGTAATCAGCAGGTCAGCGGTTCGAGTCCGCTCGTCGGCTCCGGAAGTCACAAGTGAAATCAACCGCTTAGAACTCCCAAGCTGGGCGGGGCGACTCTTGCTTGGTGATCCGGACAGCTAGCTGACAGCTACGGCTCGAGTGCGCTCGTGGACGGAGTTAGTTCTTTCCATGCACTTCTAGGATCTTCCGCTCGGCTCCGGCAATAATGATCGGGAGCTGGTCTGCGGCGCTGATGTAACTGCTCAAAAGCTTCCGGTAGGCATCGATCTTCGCGTCGTCGAAGTCACTCCCAAGAGTCAAGGCGCTCGGCTGCGAAAAGTTGCGCAGACTTGCGAGTGCGAACAGCGATGCATGGCTGTAGCCGGCGTACCAGTTCGTCGACCTCTTGAATCTTCGCCAATCTCGGGCATCGATTCCCAACCGCTCTAGATTCTTCCTTCGACTGACTGTGTCGACTGCATTCTTGACAGAGTACTTGTCGTCCGCCTCGATCCTTTCGAAGACGCCTGTCTCGGGAAGAGAAATGAGTAGGGCCATCGCGACTAACTCCCCGAAGGCCCGCATCAAGTTCCCTGCCGGCTGCAACATGCCCACAGTAAGGAGTTGACCTGCAGTCAGCACGTTGTTCAAAGCTGAGTACAGAAACATCTGCACCCAAGCCGCCCGATGATCGGTTCGGACTTTACGGTTGAACTCACCGAGGCGTGAATAAGCTTCGTAAAGCCGCACAGCCAGTACTTCGATCTCAGCCCCAAAGTGCTCGAGAAACCGCTCGCGCACAGAATTGTGATCTGAGAGCAGTTCAGCTCTGATCTCTTCTGCGCTTAGGTCGTATGGCTTTCGCGTCACTGGCGCCCTTATACCGCGGTTCCGAGTCGTTGCCACCCTCCCCCGTGCAGATCGCGCAGTCCCGGGATGGGGTCGAAGGCAAGGGCTCATGAACCGATCTCCATGAGGTTCAGGAGTCGAGCACCTTCACGACGTCCCCGATGAGGGATGCAGCCTGATTCCCGCGAAGTGGTTCGCGGATGGTGGTCATCACTTGGCCGTCCTGGTGTCTCGAGCATCCCGTACATTGCGAACGGTGTGCCTGGCACGTCGTACCAGGTCGCGCGCGGCATCGTGGCCGCGCGACTTCACGAGCTCGGCGAGCTTTTGGACCACGAGTTGCTCGAGCTTCCGCCTCATGGTCAGGCTCAGCTCCGCTTCATGGAGCCAGCCCTCTCGTAGCGCCGTGCCGTACTGCTCCCAGTTCTCGATAGGCTCACCCCGACGGGTGCCTGCTCGCCTTTCGAGCGCCTCGAGACGCCTCTTCAGCATGCGTGTCACATGTTCCCCTCCATTCCGCCCAGGACCGACCGGCCGTGGGCTGCTCCAGGGCTCTTTCGAGTTTGTAGATGCGGAGTTCGAGGTCCCGGGTCTCGTGCGAACGAACACCAATCTCGAGGATCGCCCTGGCTGCGCTCACCCTCGATGCGACCGGGGCTGTTGGGTCGTTGATGATCGAATGAATGCACTGGACCGCGTCCCATGCGCAGGCATGTAGAGCTCGCAGAGCATCGTCGAACGCGAGGCGCCGGAGGCGCTCGAGGGCTTCCGAAAACGCGGGGCTTGAACACCAGCGAGTCACCGTTCGGGGAGAGACTCCGGCCGCAGCAGCGGCGACGTCGCGGGACTGACCGGCGTAAAGTTGGCAAGACTGCTAGCCGTCATGCTGGCAGAGAGGACGGAACCCACCTACTCGCTGGCGATCGGTGCGTCCGCCAGGTTCCACTTCCGCAGCAGCGCGTGGAAGCGGAGGGGTTGCGGTAGGGGAGAGCGGAGTCGGCGGCGTCGGCTGCCCGGGACCATCAGCTCTCGGGGAACCCGATGCGGCGCACCAGGTCATCGAAGCGAGGGTCAGACCGGAGCACCGAGCACATTCGGGAGGTCTTCAGCCTGAGCATTCCCCAGTCGTGTTTCCCGGTAGCCAACTTCCAGCCACTCGAAAGCTAGATCAACCTCTCCGATGTCCGCGTAGAAGGCGGCGATGGTGTGTGTGGGAAACGTACACCGCATCGCGTCGCTTGATGAGTTCGTCAAGACCAGCGCGCACGGCTCCCGCATATCCAGAACTTTCGTATCCCCGTTCCAGCGCAACGGCTGCCGATTCACGCCCGAGTAACCTGGAGCTGGTGGCAAAAGCTCGAACGGCATCGCGGTCTCTGTCCTGTGCTCGGTGGATCTCTCCAACGTTGAAGTGAAGCATCGGGGCTCTGGGCTCGAGTTTCAGGAGCTCCTCAAAGGCTTCCAGCGCCTCATCCAATCGCCCTACGGCGTGGAGATTCATCGCGAATTGACCCCGGACGGTGAGATCGAGGGGCGCCAGCTCGACGGAGCGGCGACCGAAGTCGATTGCCTCATCATGCCGGCCGTTCGCGGTCAGGAACCATGAGTAGTCGCTCAGCACCTCCGCCTTACCTGGTCCGAGCTCCAATGCACGTCGGAAGTTCTCCTCTGCTTCCTCCCAGTTCCAGTTGTGGCGCCAGCTGATTGTGGCGAGTTCGGCGTAGGCATCCGGAAGTCGACTGTCGAGCTCAAGGGCTCGCCCGATGTTCGCGACGATCTCTGGTAGGAGTTCCTCCTGTTCCTCTCTGCGCAGTGGGATGGCCTTCCACCGCATGGCCCTGGCCAGGCCTGCGTATCCAGGTGCGAAGTCAGGGTCAAGTTCAATCGCCCTCTCGAAGTGTTGAACCGATCGATCATTGTCGCCGAAGGGAGTCAGCAAGTGCTTCCCCCTCAGATACGCGTCGTAGGCATCCGGGGCGACGGGGCGTGAAGCCGCCAAGGCCGCCTGTGGGGATAGGGAGTTTAAGTTAAGAGGGTTTTTCGGGGTGTTGACAATGGCCCTTCCCGTCCTATCGATTGGTCTGAGGGCCGGGGCGCGGCCCTTATCTAGCACACCCATGCCGAGCTGGACTATGCCGCGAGCTTGTTCCGCGCGCCGCGCAGGAATTTGATGGTCGACGCGATGGTTTTGTCCGGACACTCCACCAAGTCCGCGTGGCCGATGTCCTCGTAGACGATCACCTCGCAGCCCGGGACGTTGTCGACCACCCATTGCGCGCCGGCGCCGTCCGGGCCGGTGTGCATCGGGGTTAGCATGTCCTTGGCCGCGGTGATCACAAGCGTCGGATTCTTGATCTTCTTGCAGTCCTCGCGGAGGTCCATTTTCTCCATTGCGAGGCAGGCCTGTACCACCGTCTCGACCGAGTTGAGCCCGACCACCGTGCGCACCATCTCGATCAGGCCGGGCCCTTCCGGGCCATCGAGATAGTCGGCACCGACCGCCTGTGTCACGACATGATCGGCGAACTCCGGCCCGCAACCCCAGGTCTGGGCCATATGTCGCCAGGTGCGGAACATGATCCGCCGCATGGTGTCGCATTTCGCGAAAGCGCAATCGCTGACCACGCCGATGCAGCGACCCGGATATTTCGCCGCGAATTTGAGCGCGATCATGCCGCCTGCGGAGGTGCCCATGACATGGGCCCGATCGATGTCGAGCGCATCGAGGAGTGCCGCCAGATCGTCCGCCCAGAGATCGAGGTCATACTGCATGAGCGGGCGATCCGATTGACCGTAGCCCCGCTGATCGTAGCTAATCAGCTTGAACTCCTTGGCGAGCCCTTCCCAGACCAAGCCGAAATTCTCCCGCCCGAAGAGCGAGCCGCCGATCAGAGCGAGCGGCTCGCCCTCGCCCATGAACTCGTAATAGATGTTGATCCCGTTGGCCTCGACCTTGGGCATGATGCTCTCCTTCGTTTGGCGACACGGGGATAGGGAGTCTAAGAGAGTTTTTCGGGTTCTGACAATGGCCCTTCCCGTCCTATCGATTGGTCTGAGGACCGGGCCGCGGCCGTCCACGTCGAGAACAAGATCGACGCCACCTTCCAGCCGACACAGCCGGAGCGCTACCGCTCCCGAGCGCTGAACGCTGAGCAACCAACGTGCACGGTGTTGTTGGCCCCGGTGGCCTGCCTCGAAGTTCATGCCCTCGAGGCTGAGCAGTTCGACAGGACGGTTTCCTATGAGGAGTTGGTCGAACAACTTGAGGCGTAGTCTTCGCCGATCGGTGCTTAGCTGGCTTTGGTGGTCCGGCATGCGATCGAGCAGCACCGACGAGGACGAGTCTCGGAGGTTTCGGATTCAAGGACCGAGTTCTTCCGTGAGTTTGCTGCGATGTCGGAGCAGCATGGATTGCCGTTCGTTGTCACTGCGAACCGCGGGCCGGGTTCAGCCTTTTTCTATGCGCATGGGTGGGATTCGGTTGAGCAGCAGGAAGGTGGAGCTGGTAGCGAGATTCGGAAACCATCGGACCGTTGACGTGCAGGTGGCAGATGCGGCCCACCTGGCAGAGACCTTGACCAGGGCTCTGGAACCGGCGGGAGTGACCGTGAGAACGACAGATGTCGGGACACTGATTCTCGGTCGCGCGGCGCCATCGCTCGATCCGGATTCCCCCACAGCTGGGCAGCACGGCGCGCTCCGCCTATTCATGGATGTCGCAGTGGAACACCAGTCGTGGTGGGCTGAGTCCGGCAAGCCAGCGGTCGCTGCGGCACTTGCTCAATCGTCAGCGGAATAGGGCGGCAGTCTCATGGCGCCGGTGTGGTCAGCTCCGGGTGGGGCTGGACTATTTCGGTGGGGAGTTCTCGGACCAGTCGAAGAGCGAGCCAGACCTGAGGCCCATTCGGTCAGTATCGGCGTCATGGGCGTGCCGCATGAGCTGGTTGAGCGGCTGAAGGCCAGCTCCGAGGCTCGTGGACAATGGTGACGTTCACAGTCGAGAACGGGCAGGTCGAGAACACGTCAACGGATATGGCGGGGTTGGTTGTGGACCATGATGCTCGGGCGCGGTGCCCCACCGAGAAGAACGGCACATAGGAGCTGGGCGACGCGATGGTTCTTCGCCGCCGAGACGCGTCGAGCGCTTCTTGACCGTGCCTCGCGCTCGAGCGATATTCGGAACTCTGCGAGGATGGGCCAGTGGGATGGGAAGCGCTCGAGCAGTGGGGTGACGACGTCGCTCGCATCGAACCGCTCTCAGGCGGAGTCGCCAACGACGTGTGGAGCGTGCGCGTCAACGGGCAACTCGCGGTCGGTCGTCTCGGCGCTAGGACCGACGCTGATCTCGCGTGGGAGGTCGAGCTCCTCCGACACCTCGACCATGAAGGTCTGACCGTGCCGGTGCCGATCCCGACGACGGACGGCCGGCGGTTCGCCGACGGTCTGGTCGTGATGACCTACATGGAGGGCGGACCGCCCGAGACGGAGGCCGACTGGCGTCGCGTGGCCGACACGCTCCGCCAGCTGCATCGGTTGACGCAGGGCTGGCCGCAGCGCCCGGGGTGGCGATCGTCGACCGACCTCCTGCACGCCGAGACCGGGACGAAGATCGACCTCGGCGCGATGCCGCTTGAGGGCGTTGCTCGATGCCGAGCAGCGTGGGCGCGGCTCACAGAACGTCAGACATGCGTCGTCCACGGCAACCCCAACAACCCTGGCAACGTCCGCATAACCGCGGATCGGGTCGCGCTGATCGACTGGGACGAGTCTCACGTCGACGTCCCCGACCTCGACCTGGTGCTGCCCCACAACGCCGCCGGTCTCGACGACAGCGCGCACGACATCGCCGCACAAGCGTCGGCTGCATGGGAAGCCGCCGTTTGCTGGGAAGACGACTACGCAGTCAAGCGGCTCGCCGAAGTTCGAGCGGTCTGAGCGCGCAGCGAATCGAGAGACCGCGCCCAACGCCGGGTTGGGGCGCCCATAGTGACGCATGCCAGACCCCACTCCGACCCGCTCTGGAACCGGCAATGAGCTTGGTTTTGGTCTGCGGCCCGATCAGTGTCGGCGGGATGCATATCTGTGTGGCTATGCCCTGGCCGTTCCCAACAGCGCAGCCGATGGATTGGTCCTCTGGGAACGTCATCAGACGACGTTTGTGAACTTGATTCAGATCGCGTTCCAGCACGGAGGGTTTCTCCGCCTAGCAGGCTGCTGAAAAACTCCTCATCGAAGGGTACCTTTGAGGGAAGCCCCAAGGGGGAGATGTGAGAGGACCGCAGACGCTCCAGGGTGGGATCTTCAGCTACGTATCGCTGGAGTCCCGGATTCCCGAGGACCATCCGCTTCGAGCGATCCGGCGACTGGTGGACGCGGCGCTGGAGCAGCTGTCGCGACGCTTCGATGGTATCTACGCCAAAGGGGTCGGCCGACCGTCGGTCCCGCCGGAGCAGCTGTTGCGGGCGCTGCTGTTGCAGGTGCTGTACACGATCCGGAGCGAGCGCCAGCTGATCGAGCAGATCGACTACAACCTGCTCTACCGCTGGTTCGTGGGCCTGGAGCTGGACGATGAGGTGTTCAGCGCGACGGTGTTCACCAAGAATCGGGAACGGCTGCTGAAGGGCGAGATCGCTCAGCATTTCTTCGAGGCGGTGCTGGCGCAGGCGGAGTCGGAGGGGTTGGTGTCATCGGAGCACTTCACGGTGGACGGGACGCTGATCGAGGCGTGGGCGAGCCAGAAGAGCTTCGTGCGCAAGGACGAGAAGCGCAGGGACGATGACGACCCGGGCAACCCGACGGTCAACTTCCGGGGCGAGAAGCGGAGCAACCAGACGCATGCGTCGAGGACGGATCCGGACGCCCGACTGGCGGGGATGAGGGGCCAGGGCGCGCGGCTCGCGTATCAGGGACACGTCGTGACGGAGAACCGCAACGGCCTGGTGGTGGCGGCGAAGCTCACTCAGGCGTCGGGGTATGCGGAGCGCGAAGCGGCTCTCGAGATGGTGCTGGGTCTGGGGGGCGCTCGCCGGATCACCCTGGCTGGAGACAAGGGCTACGACGCCAAGAGCTTTGTGCAGGCGCTTCGGGCCTGGAGCGTTACCCCGCACGTGGCACAGAACACGACGAACCGCCGAAGCGCGATCGATCGAAGGACCACAGGACACCCGGGCTACGAGGTGAGCCAGCGCTTCCGCAAACGGGTGGAGGAGGTGTTTGGCTGGATGAAGACGGTGGGCTTGATGCGCAAGACCCGGCACCGGGGCACGGATCGGGTCGGCTGGGTCTTCACCTTCACTGCTGCGGCCTACAACCTGGTCCGTATCCGCAACCTGTTGGAGGCGACATAGCTCATGATCCCGCAAGATCTACCCGTGCGACACCGAACCGGTTCGTACCGGGAACGGCGATCCCTCTCCCTGCTCGGCACGCCTCCCGTCAGAGGCGTCCCGCCCAACCCAGTCACTTTCTCCGCAGCCTGCTAGACGTCCTCGGCGATGAGGGCGTCTCCGCTCCGCCTACAGAGCTGATGGAGCTTGGACACTCTCTCGAACCAATCTGAGCGAAGGGCCTGCTCCCGGTATCTCAGGTCCAGGGATTTGTGACAGTGAGATTGGTGAAGCGGTCGAAGCCGCTGGTGTTGCGGGTGACCACGGTCATGTCGTGATGAAGGGCGGTGGCGGCGATGAGTGCGTCTCTGAAGGGTGCGGGGTTGGGTACGTGCAACGCCGCAGACTGGCGGGCGATCTCGGCGTTGACTGGCAGGAGACGGTCTTCGAAGGCGGGATTGACGCTGGAATCGAGCCAGGTTCGCAGGATCGCTCCCTTTGTTGGGTCGCTGTGTTCGGCGAGCCGGACTCCGTGTTCGAGTTCGTGTAGGGAGATGACTGACAGGAACATGAGTATGGCGGGCACGTTGTTTGCCCAGTCGGTGACGCCGCTGTTCGCGCGTCCGGTGGCTGCTTTACGGAGCTCGGAGACGACGTTTGTGTCGAGGACGAGCAGCGGGTAGGAAAAACAAGCTGCGTTTTCGTCCATGTCCGATAACAAGAGATTATGTAAAGCACGCCTCAGACCTGCCCCGGCGGGGCGATTTCAAGCTTTTCCCGTTCTGTTGCCGTGCGGTAGGGCGCGAGATCACGCTGGGCTCAGAATCTGGATGCAGTTGGGCCTTTGGACCTGGAAGGGACATTTTTCGTTGGCGGCTTCCGACGAGATGGGCTCGCAGGGCTACTCAGCCACCCTGATCCTAACGGACCGGAGGTGTCTGATCAAAGTCGAAAGCCTCGGGCTGTCTGAACCAGGATCCCGGAGTGGGCTCCGGGAAAGCCGGCGGTGTCAGAGGCGGGGCTCGGGGCGGCAGGTCCAAGCACGTGAGTATACGCCGCGCGATCATTGGATCCGTAATCGCGGCAAGGGGGTAGCCGCCACAGAGGCGCGCGAGATGAGCGGCGAAGCGGATCGTCGTGAAGTCCGCTCCGTAACGACTCACGACCTGGATACCGATCGGCAGGCCACTCGAGGACAGGCCGATGGGCGGGACGGTCGAGGGCAGGTAGGCCATGCCCACCAGCATGGTCCACGCCGCGATGTCCCAGTAGGGACGCTCCTCGCCGTTGCAAGCGAGGGTGCGCTCGCTCATCTTCGTGTGGTTATGGGGGAAGGGCGGGACGAATGATACGGGCATCAGGAGCACGTCGTAGCGTTCAAAGAACTCGGCCCAACGCGCCTGCGCTTCGACACGCTGCTTGTGGAGCTCGAACCAGCGTTTGTGCGAGACGTCGATCTCCGTGTTTGAAGGATTGGCGGACATCACGAGCAGCCCGCCCGTGACGCGAAGGGAGGCGAAGTCGAGCTCGGGGCGCGCGTCTCGATCGACTCGTGTACCCGAGGCTTCGAGCGCCTCGATGGCGCGCGTCGTGACATCGAGGACGTCGCTATCCACCGCGCAGGCCGGATCATCGAGCCACGCGGCTACGCGCATCGCTGCCACGTCGGTGGATTCGGACAGATGCACCTCCCAAGGCGGAGTGTCCTTCACCAGGAGCGGCAGCAGCAGCTCGAGGTCTTCTGCCGAACGCGCGATCGGGCCGACCACGTTGACGTCGGCCTCCGTAGTTCCCCCTTCCGCGTGATCCAGATACCCGGTGGACGGCACGATGCCGAAGCTCGGCTTGTGGCCGAACACTCCACAGAAGGCGGCCGGGAAGCGGATCGAGCCCCCGATGTCGGTGCCGATCTCGAACGCCGTCAACCCCGTGGCGACGGCCGCGGCGGCGCCGCCGGAGGAACCGCCAGGCACGCGCTCCAGGTTCCACGGATTGCGGGTGGTGCCGAAGAGCTCGTTGTAGGCCTGCGCATCGCCCGACCACTCGGGCAGATTCGTCTTTCCAATAACGATCGCGCCTGCGTCCTTGAGCTTGCGTACGACGGGGGCGTCGCGCGTGGGTATGTGATCCCTCAAGGCGTCCGCACCGCCCGTCGAGCGTATCCCTTTGGTCTCGAGTGCGTCCTTGATCGTGATCGGCAAACCGTGTAGCGGACCGACCGGGTCCCCACGCGCCAGCACCGCGTCGGCCTGATCCGCTGCGCGGCGCGCGGCGTCGAAGTCGCGCGTAACGACCGCGTTGATGTCGCTGTCGAGACTCTCGATCCGCTGAATGAAGAGTTCGAGCAGCTCACGGCTCGACGTCTCGCCCTCGCGGATGGCACGAGCCTGAACGTGCGCGGGCTCGAGAGCCAGCGGCAGGGTCGTCTCCTCAGCCATGTCCCCTCCGTTCAAGCAAACGTCCAGGCCGGGAAGTCTACTCCCTGAGCCCAGGAGATAGAATCGGGGCGAGAGCCGCTTCGCCCGTTCTCCACGAACATGATCTCATACGAGGACCGGACTGGCGGGTCCCAGACGATCGAGACCAGCGCCCCTCCCGATCCACCGACAAAACGGCGCGAGTGCTGATCCCCTCTGGTAGGGTACGCGCCCAGTGAGATTGCTCGACGTACTGCGGGACTTCGGCGCGGGGCTCTCCGAGGTGACCGAACGCTGGGTGCCAGACGCGTGGGTGATCTGCATGATGTTGACGGCGATCGCCCTGGCGTTGACGGTGTTTGGGGCCGGCACCGGACTGGAAGAGACGGTGCTCGCGTGGGGCGCCGGCGTCTGGAACCTGCTCGAGCTCTCGATGCAGTTCACGATCGCCCTGGTGGCGGCTCACGCGTGCGTTGCCTCGCATCTGGTCCATCGCACCCTCGACCGTCTGGCCGGGCTTCCCGATCCCCAGAAGCCGGTGCAGGCGGTGGCGCTCGCCGGCGTCGTATCGCTGGTGTCTGGCTACTTGAACTGGGCATTCTGCATCGTCGCCTGTGCGCTGTTTGTTCCATTCCTGTGTAAGCGCAACCCGCGCGCAGACGTGCGCCTTCTGGTCGCCGCGTCGTTAATGGGGCTTGGCACCGTCTGGCACGGCGGCTTCTCCGGGTCGGCCCCGCTGATCCTCGCTACGCCGGGCAACCCGCTCCTCGAGCCGGGAAGTGGGCCGGCTGTCGTCGAGCGGCTGTACCCCGTGACAGAGACCTTGTTCAACCCGTTCAACCTGGTCTACATGATCGCGATAGGCGCCGTCGGGCTGGTCGCGTCGATGGCACTCCACCCGCGGCGCGACGTCCGTACCCTGACACCCTCCGAGGTCGAGCGCATTCTCCCGAAGCCACCGGAGCAGGTCGCGCGCGCGCTGACACCGGCAGGCCGCATCGATGCGTTCCGCGGCTGGGTGTGGCTCGCTGTGATCCTGCTTGTATACCCGCTCGGTCACTCGATCGCGACGCGCGGCTTCGGACTGAGCTGGACCATCAACTCCTACAACGTGGTGTTTCTGGCGCTCGCGCTCGTGCTCCACGGGCGGCCGCTGTCGTTCCTGCGCGCGTGTCGCGACGGCGTCGATGCCGCATGGGGGATCATCCTTCAGTTCCCGTTCTACGCGGGCATCTTCGGACTCATGCAGAACACTGCGCTCGGCGCGTGGCTCGGTGGGCTCTTTGCCGAGCTTGCTACCCAGCGCACGTACCCTCTCATCGTGTACGTGTACTCGGGGTTCATGAACCTTTTCGTTCCGTCTGCGGGCTCCAAGTGGCTGATCGAAGCGCCGTTTCTGATCCCAGCTGGACAGGCGCTGGACGTCTCGACGATCACCGTCCTGCTCGCTTACGCGTACGGCGACTCGACGACGAACCTGATCCAGCCGTTCTTCGCGATCCCGATTCTCGCGGTCACGCGCATGCGCTTCGGAGACGTCGTAGGCTACACGTTCCTGATCGCGCTCGCGTGTCTCTTGGTCAACCTGGTCGTGATGTTCCTGATCCCGGTCGACCTCTGAGCGTGGCGCCGTCAGTCGTACCCGCCCCCCGGCCCTCAGACGACTTCCATGAGAAGGCCATCCCTATCCGTTGCAGCCGTTCGGAGCCGGTCGCTCCATGTGGTCAGCGCCGGCGCATGGCCAGAAGAGCAGGAACTCCGGCCACGAGCAGACACCCAGCGGCGCCGCGATAGACGAGCTCGAGGCTCACCAGCCCAACGAGCTGGTAGGCCAGGAAGGGCCCCAGCGCGGCGCCGAGATCGGACCAGGTCGCGTAGGTACTCATCACGCGCGCCCGCGAGCTCGCCGGTGCCAGGTCTCCCGCCGCCGCGTCGAGGCCAACGCCGAGGGCGGTGCCCGCAATGAAGATCGTGAACGCCATGGCGACGCTCCAGCCGAGACCTCCGGAAAGGGAGAGCCCCACCAGACCGCCCACCACGAGCCCGCCCGCGAGCGCGATCAGCGGAATACGGCCGAGCCGGTCGGACAGGTGTCCGGCCATTGGTCCCCAGAACACATCCGCCAGGAAGCGGGCCGAGAGCATCGCACCGTTGGCCGCGCCTACCAGCAGCGATGCGATCGAGATCGTCTCCCCGTAGCGCTCGACGAGCCAGAGCCCGAAGGTGGCGACCACGACTGCGCTCCCGAGCGCGCTCCTGACGCAGCTCACGAAGTAGACGGCCCAGCGTTGGCGCCGAGCTGTAATGGGAAGGCGCGGACCGGCGCCCGCGTCCTCCGGTGGCGTCACAGCGCTCGCTGGCGACCGCTCGCGCAGCATCAGGATTCCTGCGCACGCGCTCAGGGCTGCGAACAGGAGGGCGGTCGCGCGGAATCCGAGCAGGTCGGTGAGCATGCCCCCGGTGAACATGGCGAGGAAGCTGCCCGCTCGAGCAACACCGTTGTAAAAGCCCAGGTAGTAGCCGCGGCTGCGAACGTCGCCGGCTTCGAGCGCAGCGAGATACCCGCCAAGCCGCAGGAACGACCAGCAGACGCCCCACAGGACGCGCGCTGCCAGAAACAGCGCGAGCCCGGCGCTCACTCCGTAGGCCGCGGTCGTCATTGCTGCAGCGAACACCGCGATCACGAACGGGACGCGCACTCCGACCCGCTCGACGACGGGGATAGGGAGTTTAAGAGGGTTTTCGGGTTGTGACAATGGCCCTTCCCGTCCTATCGATTGGTCTGAGGGCCCGGGGCGCGGTGTTCATGCTACAGATGGTCGGTCCTGTGGGATGGAAGATGGACGATGGTTCGCAGAATCCGCAGGGCTGGATGGAAGCGCAGCAGCAGTGGGAGAAGCAGCGCGCCGCGCGCTCAGCCGCGTGAGCTGCGTTATCGGCTGATACCGCGCGCCCTCGTCATCTCCAGACCAGGCGGTTCAGGAGCGAGAGCAAGACTGCCAGGAGAACGGCGCTGGCAAGGATCAGCACGGCTCGGTCTGCTCTCGCACCTGAGCGCCGACGGGCTAGCCACAAGAGCGACCCGCTGAAGGACGCCGTCAGTACCCCGAGCAACAGCAGTACCGCCGAAAGCGCGTAGAACAGAATCCGGGACGGCTCCTCGGTGATCCCGACGAGCGAGGGGTCGGGAACTTGCAAACCGAGCAGCCCGCTAGCGCCACCAGCGCGCTGCTGAGGAACAGATAGCGGTAGATCCCCTGACGACCCATCGATCCACCCTATCGGATTCGGCGAATCGGGGCTCAGCAATTCTGCCTCGCCGAGCGGCTCGTACTTGGCGGCTGTCTACTCGACAGGGATCTTGAATCGAGAACGCGAGATGATCCGACCTGAGCCCTTCTCGGCGTCGACTTCTCCTCCCTCGTAGACCACCTCGCCCCGCCGAATCGTGATCTGCGGCCATCCAGTGACCTCCGTCCCGGCGTAGATCGAAAATCCGGTCTTCGAGAGGACGTCCGAGTCGGCGATGGTTCTTTTCTCCTCCGGATCCCAGATCACGAGGTCGGCGTCGGAACCGGGCGCGATGGTGCCCTTGCGAGGGTAGAGCCCGAAGAGCTTTGCCGCGTTGGTGGAGGACACCTCGACGAAGCGCTGCAGCGAGATCTTCCCGCCGTGAACCCCTTCGGAGAACAGCATGGGCAGCATCACCTGGAGATTGTTCACGCCGGGGCGAAATGAGGTGATGGTCTGCTCCGGGTCGAGCTTTTCCTCGCGGGTCCAGGGCGCGTGGTCGGTGGCCAGCGTGGCGATCGCGCCGCGTGCGAGCCCCTCCCACATGGCCTGCCGATCGTCGGCTCCTCGAATCGGTGGCATTCCGACGAAGAGCGCTCCGTCGGGCCGGCGGTAGTTCGCCTCCGTGAAGTGGAGGTACAGGGGACGCGTCTCGACGAACACGGGAAGCCGCGACCGCGCCGCCTCGGCCGCCGCGAGGGCCCGGGCGGCCGACAGGTGGACGATGTAGATCGCCGCCCCCGTGATCTCCGCCATCGCCAGGGCACGTTCCGTCGCGACGACCTCGGAGATGATGGGGCGGCTCTCCGGGTAGTGTGCGAGCGAGGTCTTGCCGGCGTCCGTCAGCTCCTGCGCCGCGAACTCGAGCGCGGCGGCGTCCTCGCAGTGGATCGCGACGAGGATCCCGGCGTCTCGCGCTCCGCGCAGTAGTCGCAGGAAACCGGGCATTTCCGCGTCGAACGGCTCGAACGGCATGAAGACCTTGATCGAGGGCTGGCCGGCGGCGGCGAGCTCCGGTAGCTCCCCGATCACCGCCTCCGTGGGCTCGAAGATGGTCGTGTGGACGAAAACGTCGGCCATCGTCAGCTCTTCGATGGGAACGCTCTCCCGAGCCAGTGTCGCGAGCGGGCCCTCCCCGGGAGCTGGAAACGCCATGTGACCCACCGTGGTGATTCCCCCTGCGAGTGCCGCGCGGGTCCCGCTCTCGAAGTCGTCGGCGAAGGCGAACTCCTCCGAGGACGTCAGGTGCACGTGGGGATCGACACCTCCGGGTAGGATCAAGAGGCCGGTAGCGTCGAGAACCCGAGCATCCATCCGAACTCGCTCGAGAGATCCGACCTCTTGGACCCTCTCCCCGCGAATCCGGATGTCCGCTTTGCGCTCCCCTTCGGCGGTTACAACGGTTCCACCTCGAATCAGCAGATCTGTGGCGACCGCTTGAGGCGACAGGCTCAGGATCGCGAGTAGGGCCGTCGCTCCGGCGGCTTGGATAAAGGTCATACCATTAGACATCGCTGGGCTCCTTCTCAAAACGGTTCAGCGACTTGGGGGGGCCTGCGCCTCCATGCTCGCGTCCGGCGCTTCGCGAGGGTCAAGGTGTGTCGTCAAAAAAGCGCTCCAACCGCCTGTAGGGGGATATGGAGTTTAAGAGGTTTTTTCGGGTTCTGACAATGGCCCTTCCCGTCCTATCGATTCGTCTGAGGGCCTGGGGCCGCCGACGCGATACGAACTGCACGCAACGAATTTGCCAAGATAGGAAAGTAGGACCACAGGAGAAGTTCATGGCTCTGCGCGTTGGCATCATTGGACTGGGCAAGATCGGGCGCGCCTGCGCCAGCAATCTGATTGCAGACGGCTTTCCTGTCTACGCTCTGAGTCGGCCCAGCACGGCCGACTTTGTCGATCATGGTGGCCATCTATGCGCCGATACGGCACAGCTCTCAGCGGCCTCCGACGTGATCATCACTTGCCTCGCTAGCGAGGCGCAGATGGACGAGGCTTATCATAGCCCGCAAGGATTGATTGCACACACAAGTGCCGGCCAGACCGTCGTCGAGATGGGGACTTTTCCCGCCGCGTTTAAGAAACCGTTGGCAGACGCACTCGCGGCCAAGGGCGTCACCATGCTCGACTGCCCGATCAGCGGCATCCCGGCAACGGTTTTGCAGCGCAACGCCATCCTGTTCGTCAGCGGCGATGAGGCCGCTGCCCAATCAATCCAGCCGGTGATCGACAGCATCGCGCCGAAGAGCTGCCATGTGGGTACGTTCGGTGCAGGCATGACGACTAAGCTCGTCACCAACCTACTGGTCGTCGTCAACTCCATGGCCCTGGCCGAGGCTATGGTTCTTGGTAGTCTCTCGGGCCTCGATTCCGAGCGTATGCTGAAAGCCGTCAGTCCAAGTGCCGGAGGCTCGGCCGTGCTCAACTATCGCGGGCCGATGATGGCGCGCCGGACCTACCAACCCGCCGCAGGTCCCGCCTCGATCGTCATGAAGGATCTGGCCTACATCCGCGACCATGCGCGCGCCGTCGGCGCTGCCACTCCTCTCGTCGAGACCGCGCTCGACTGGTTCAAGCGGATGATTGAGGAAGGGCGCGCCGAGGATGAGTGCGCCGGCATCTACGAAGTGATTCTCGGCGCCTCACCGGGACCGCCCGGCAACGCAAACGGATAGTGGTGCTCTGCCCCGCCGTTTTCACAAGCAATTGCTCGCTTCCATCAAGCCCTTACTGGACTCGCTCGTCATCACACCTCGGGGGATAAGCATCACAGGGGGGTGGCGTCTGCAGGGCGAGCCGTTAGCCCGGTGGGGAGCGGAAGGTGGTGCCTCCCGAGCCCGTCGGGAATCCTCGAGTTGGGAAATCAACAACACCCAACGAGAGGAGGCACCGATGGAACGATCCATCGGGATGGACGTCCACGCCGCGAGCTGCACGCTGGCGGTGATCTCGCAGACCGGGAAGCGGTTGAAGGACTTCCCGGTCGAGACCAACGGCCAGGCCCTGGTCGAGGCCATCCGCATGATTCCGGGCCGGAAGGTTCTGGTCTTCGAAGAGGGACTTCAGAGCGCGTGGCTGTACGAGACGCTGAGTCCGCACGTGGACGAGATCGTCGTGGCCACGATCAGGGAGAGCCGAGGGCCGAAGAGCGACAAGCGCGACGCGTATCGCCTGGCCGAGAAGCTGCGCATGGGGAACCTCGACCAGCCGGTCTTCAAGGCCCCGCGAGAGTTCACGCGGCTGCGCGAGCTCTCGCGGATCCACATGACGGGGGTCGGAGACGTCGTGCGGGTGCAGGCTCGGATCAAGAGCCTACGCTGTTGGCCGGCCTGGCAGCCCTAGGGACCTCAGCACGCGGGCACTTAGTGGCACCTGACGGCACCGATCTTGACCCTCTGCCAAACCGGCAGATCAAGCGCAACTAGTTGAAATAGTTACGTTTTCTGAAGTTCTCGGGTCGGTGCGCCGAATAGAGTTACGGAACTCGGTAGATCCGTAACTGTTCGGAGGTCCCGATGAAGACCCGCACCAAGCGGCCCCGCCGCCCCTCGAAGCCCTCCCGCCGCTACCCCGCCGAGGTCCTCACCGAGCACGAGGTCCGTCAGCTGCTGCGGGCGTGCTCGGTGAAGGCACCCACAGGCGTCCGGAACCGGGCGCTGATCGCGATGCTGTACCGGGCCGGGCTTCGCATCGGCGAGGCGCTCGCGCTCAAGCCGAAGGACCTCGACGGGGAAGCCGGCACGGTGCGCGTCCTGCACGGCAAGGGCGACCGATCTCGGACGGTCGGGCTCGACCCAAGTGCGTTCGCCCTGGTCGAGCGTTGGCTGGACGTCCGCAGGCACCTCGGCATCGGCGCCCGGAAGCCGGTCTTCTGCACGCTGCAGGGCGGCCCGATGAAGGACGCTTACATGCGAGCGCTCCTCCCGCGCCTGGCACGCAAGGCCGGCATCGATAAGCGCGTGCACGCCCACGGGCTCCGCCACACGCACGCCTTCGAGCTGGCCTGCAAGGGGCATCCGCTGCACGTGATCCAAGCGCAGCTCGGGCACGCCAGCGTGTCCACGACGGACCGGTACATCAGCCACTTGGCCCCGCAGCAGGTGATCGAGACGATGCGTTCGAGGGTGTGGAGCCCAGTCTACCCGCTCCTTGAGTCGTGCCGGAACGGTGTCTCGGAAGAACGCCAGACCCAGATCCTGCTGGAGGAGACCCTTGCGCGGCGTCCTTCGAGCCTCGACCAGACCGAGCAGGAACGGAGCTTCCGACAGCAGATTCGCGAGCACGTTCAAGCGATGAAGCGGGCGGGGATCGAGGTCGTCATGCCAGACCAGTAGCTCGGTTTGCTTTCGACCTGTCTCAAGTCGACGCTCATCTTCCTCTACCAGCTCCCGACTTCAGCAACCAGCCCGTGCCTTCGGCGCGAAGGGGCTCTACCTCGAACTCCACCGCTCGTCCCGAACGGTCCTCGTTCCTCATTCGTCCTCTTCGTCTTCCCCGTTGTTCTCGCGCGCGACCTGCTCCACGACCGAGGTTGGCAGCTCCGAGACCGGCACCTCGAACTGCAACCAGACCTCCGACATCATCGTCAGCCCGGAGGCCACTCCAGTCATGGCGTCGGAGAGGTCTTTCGAACCTCCCGGTCCGTGGTCTACCTTGCCGGTCTTGGGATCCAACTCCAGGCGAGTCCACTCCCTCAGAGCCTTCTCGTGGAAGGGGGCCTCGACGCGGCACAGGCTGGTCCACCTCGAAAGGCCCGGCTCGTCCGACGCGGACTGCTGCTCCGGCAACTGCAAGCAAGGGCAGTGCAAGGGGAACTAGGTCCTGGAATAAGGGCGCACGCTTCGGGTGGGGCTTGCCCCGCGCTCGTTGCCGACGGAGGTCCGCGCCTATCGGCCAGTCCGCAGCCACACCGGAGATTCCCCGGCCCGAGGGGAACAACGCCGAGAGTGGGTCGAGACCCTTGGCGGATATACATGGGCGAACGCTAGCCCTGAGGCGGGTCCAGGCGCACGAAAGCCATCGCCGGACGCTCGGTCTCGGGCTGGCTGGCGAGGTCGGCCCAGAACGGATACTTGCCCGCAAAGGCGGCCAGCGCCCGGGCGCGCTCGCCCTCGTCGGTCACGTGCACGGCGCGGCGCTCGTAGATCTGCTCGCCGATCCGGATGCGCACGCGTGGATCGCGCACGACGTTGCGATTCCATAGGCGCGCTTCGGGAAAGGAGCCGCCGTCGCACCTCAACCGACCGAACACCCCAGTCCATAATGTCCGATTGACAGAGGGGGCGGGATCCCGTGTGATGGACCCCGCTGGACGAGCGAAACCCAAAAGATGAGGTAGGTATGAGCACGAAACTGAAGCCGCGGGTCGTCACGCCCGCGGATGGGCAGGCGATTCAACCTTTCGGTCTGAACATGAAGGTGTTGTTGCGCACCGAGGATACCGGCGGCGAATTCTCCGCCCTCTTTATCGAACATGAACCCGGAGCCGTGGTACCCCCTCACTTTCATCGCAATCAGGAGGAGTACTTCTGTGTGGTCGAGGGTACCTACGAACTACAGATCGGCGACGTGAAGAAAACCGCGGGGCCCGGAACCGTTGCCTTCATACCCCGCAACACGCTGCACACGTTCAAGAACGTGGGGCAGACCGTAGCCAAGATGGTCGACTGGAGTATCCCCGGCGGGCAGGACAAGTACTTCCTGAAGGTGCACGAACTCGTGGCCGACGGAAGTTTTACGGGAGAGATCGCCAACCAGGTAAACGCCCAGTTCGACACACACTTCCCGTCCTGAGTGGTCCCTAGATTGGGCCTGAGCGAGTGTGAGGGAGGGCCTCTGAAGCGGTTCCCAGGCCTTCCAGCCGGACAGCTCCCCGGTACGGCGATGCGATGGCCGCCACCGCCAACGTGGTGGTGAAGCGGACTGTCTTCTCTGCGGTTCGGCAGCGCGCTCATCTCAGCCGTACCGCATGTGTGGGGGTGAGGGTGTGCCGTTATGTTCCTACTTTGTGCCGCATGAAGTTATCTAGAAAAAATCACCGGCAACTGGGGGGGCGGCACACCTGGAAGGGGTCGCGGAGGGGAAGGCCACTGGTGGGTGAAGACAGTAGTGGGGGTGAAGACGGTGGCCGCTGGTGGAGGTGATCAGGCGACCGCCCGCGCGCTGACGCCGCGAAGGAACCCATCATCCTGATCGGCGGCGGTTTCGGGGCCGCTCACTCGTTGAGATCGTGCTTGGGTCCGTACACGGAGCAGTGTTCCCCGCAACTCGCAGATGCACCAGCGTCTTGCCGGGCATCTGTAAAGGGTGAGCGTTCAGGAAGTGGCCTGGTGAGCCCTGGTCGGCCGCGGGTACAGCCACAATACAGCCACGGTGAGAATCCAGGGCTGTATAGCGGCGTCCAAGGCTGTTTTGGTCCGGTGGGATTCATCAATAGAAACACACTGCTAGACGAGGCTGGACATACACGGAAGGGGGTCGGCGTTCGGAGCAAGAAGTCGGCCCTTGTCGGGCGACAGCTATCGGTGACCGAGCACACGTGCGAGCCAGGGCTCTCGGTCCGAAATCTCGTGAGCGAGCCTAGATAGCCCCCACTCTCGGCGTTGTTCCCCTCGGGCGGGGGAGGCTCCGGTGTTGGCCATACTCCGGGCCGCAGGCGCTGCCTAAAGGTATTCCTTGTCCAGGTCTTTCTTTATCAAGCTGCCAAAAAAAAGCCGTTCCTAACCTACGCGGCAGGAGTCTGATAAAGAAAACAATGATCTGGTTCAGGAGGCCGGGAATGGCCACGCGTCGCCGGCCGAGCGCATGCAATCCGATGGCGGCGACACGCGCCACGCTCATGCCCTCGGTGCGCAGACCCTCTCGCATGCCCGTGAGGATCAGGGTCTCTCCGGGGTGGGAATCGATCCCGCCGGGACATAGAACCGTGACGTCAACACCGCGGGCGCGCATTTCCACGCGGAGCGCCTCGCCCAGGGCAATCAAATAGGACTTGGTCGCCATGTAATTGGCCAGATTGGGCATGCTGCTATAGCCGCCGATCGAGGAGACAAGGACAATGCCGCCGCGCCCGCGCTGTGTCATCTTGCGGCCAAACCGGAGCGCCAGCGACATGGGGGCGAGCACGTTCACGTGGACCAGATCGGTCATGTCCGACAGTTCGCTTTTGACCAGTGCGCCCGCAGCCATCCCGGCCGCGTTGTTCACGAGCAGACCGATCTCCAGGTCACTCGTGGCCTTGTCGATCACGGCTAGTGCGTCGGGCCTGGCAAGGTCCACGGCGATGGCACGGGTCTCGACCCCGTGCTCGCTCTCGAGCTCGCCGGCTACGCCGTCGAGGAGTTCCTTGCGCCTGGCCGCCAGCGCGACGTTTAGCCCCATTTGCGCCAGCTGGCGCGCAAATCCTGCGCCCAGGCCCGCCGACGCGCCGGTGACCAGCGCCCATGGGCCGTATTTGTTGCGATCAATTGCTTTCACGAAAACCTCGGTCAGCTCAGCAAACAATACACTTACAAAAAGGCGCGCATCCCTCATAGCCGCCCCCATCGCCGCGACCCGCTGGGGAAGCGCATGAGCGCGGGGAGCAACGTCAGCCCTTGTCGGGCGACAGCTATCGGTGACCGAGCACACGTGCGAGCCAAGGCTCTCGGTCCGAAATCTCGTGAGCGAGCCTAGATAGCCCCCACTCTCGGCGTTGTTCCCCTCGGGCGGGGGAGGCTCCGGTGTTGACCATACTCCGAGGTAATAGAGCTGCGGGTAGGCGGCGAGCTCTTCACGGCAACCCGCAAGCTCCGGACTCGGCTCGCAGACGTTCGCGAAGGGAGCAGGACCACCACGATTGTCGTCACGCCGAGCAGGGTCAGCAGGAAAGTGCTCGCGCCGTCGGTCGGCTGGTAGACTCGGCACCATGACGGAGACGCGCAGATCGCTTACCGCCGACGAGGTCCGCGAGATAGTCCGGGAGGGATACGGAGAGGCCGAGGCCGTTCACGGGGCCCAGGACGTCGCGGCCAAGCTCGGTTACAGCCCCGCCCAGCTCGCGTCGCTCCCTGCGGGAGCGAACCTTGGCTTCGGCTGCGGGAATCCTGTTGCGCTCGCTCGCTTGCAGCCTGGCGAGGTCGTGATCGACCTCGGCTCCGGGGCTGGCGTGGACGTGTTTCTGGCCGCGCGCGCCGTCGGACCGAGCGGGCGCGCCATCGGGTTCGACATGACGCCGAAGATGCTGGAGCGTTCCGGGGAGGCGGCGCGCCAGTCCGGTCTGGCGAACGCGGAGTTCCGCGAGGCGGCGATCGAGGAGCTGCCGCTCCCCGACGACAGCGTTGATGTCGTGATCTCGAACGGCGTGATCAACCTCTCGCCGGAGCGGGAGCGAGTCCTTCGCGAGGCGCACCGCGTGCTGCGTCCCGGCGGGCGCCTCGCGATCGCCGACCTTGCGATCAACCGGCCGGTCGATCCGAAGCTTGCGACGGTCGCGCGTCGGTTTCTTGGCACCCTGCTGCCTCCGAAGGACTACCCGGTCGCGATCTCGTCGGCCGGCTTCCGCGACGCCGGTGTCGCGGAGGAGCTCGCCTACGGCAGCATCCTCCTGGCGCAGAACATCGGCGGCTTCGGGTCGGTGGCCGAGGAAGCCGGGACACCCCCCGACGTGCTCGCTCGCTTCTTTCCCGACCTCGTGAGCCTGTTGCTCCGGGCTTCGAAGTAGGAGGCCCGGTGCAGACCTACCGGTACGTGACGCCGCGCAAGGTCCTCTCTGGTGTCGGCTCGCTGGAGTCGCTCCGTTCCGAGGTGGAGGCGGCGGGCGACCGACACGATTATGTGTTGACAGCACGCAGCCTGCAGACGAGTGCCAGCCTGCGGCGCGTGGAGCGCGTGCTGGGAGAGCTCAGAGCCGGGACCTTTCCCGCGAGTCGCCAGCACACGCCCCAGGCCAGCGTCGAGCAGGCGACCGCGGGAGCCCGGGCATGCGGGGCCGACCTTATCGTGGCATTTGGCGGCGGGAGCGTGATCGACACGGCCAAGGTCGTTGCGTTGCGGCTCGGGGAGAATGACTGCCCACTACGCGCGCGCGCGGGGCGAGTGTGCTCTACCTGTCCGAAAAAAAACTCCAAAAGCCCGGTGTTAGGCTCGCGCCGATCGGAGGCTACGACGCTGCGAGTTTGCGGGCCGAACCGGGCCGAAACGACCTTTGGCCGTGGTAGGCTCGCACCGTGAAGGCTCTGGGCAAGGAGTCGTGTCGCGGCTTCTCGATCCTTGACGAGCACGCTGTCGGATTGGGAGTAACGCCGCCCCGAGCCCCTCTACCAACGCTCTGGAAACGGATCTTCCATCCAGCCGCGGTCTTGGAATCGCGCCAGGCATTCATCCCGGATACGAACATGCTCATCCAAGCTCTGGGCTAGGGCGTCACTGTCGGACCACAAGCTTCCTTGAATGAAGCGCGCGGTGGTTGCGCACGCATGCCCAACGAAGAAGAAGACGACCTGCGTGTTTCGTTGAGCCGACGGCGACGCGTCGGGACCATTGCTAATCGTCAGTACATCATCCGACTCGCTGACCCCGACCAAGCGCTGGACCATTGGATTCGCGTGCTTGAAGGCACACAGCTGGGCGCTCACTGCGGATGCCCTGCTCTTGGCGCTCGTACACGCGCAGCCACTGCTGGCGCTCGCCCACTGGGATCACGAGCCGCCCCCCTGGGGCGAGCTGATCGAGGAGCGGCTGCGGCACCTCGGCGGGCGCGGCGGTGACCAGGATGCCGTCGAACGGCGCCTCGTCGGGGAGTCCCCGATAGCCGTCTCCCGTCACGACGACGACGTTGTCGAAGCCGAGGCTGTGGAGCGTACCGCGCGCCCGCTCGGCGAGAGGAGCGAGGATCTCGATCGTGAAGACGCGCCGCGCAAGACGCGAGAGCACGGCCGCCTGGTAGCCGGAGCCGGTGCCCACTTCAAGGACCCGATCCCCCGGCTCGGGCCGGAGGAGCTCGGTCATGACGGCGACCATGTAGGGCTGCGAGATCATCTGCCCGTGGCCGATCGGCAGGGGTCGGTCTTCGTAGGCGTGCTCGCGCTGGCCCGCTGGGACGAAGAGCGAGCGCGGGATGGCTCCCATGACATCGAGCACGCGAGTGTCGACGACACCGCGCGAGCGGAGCTGGCAGTCGACCATGCGCTTTCGCGCGACGACCTCGCGCTCGTCCGCGAACAGGCTGCTGGCACGCGGCTGGTCGCCCGCAGTGCGTGCGGGAGCGGGTTCCACCGCGCCTCCGAGCAAGGTCACGGCCAGCGCGAGCCAGGACCAGAGCGTTCGCAGTTCCAGCAGCTCCACTTCGCGACCTCGGGCTGTTCGCTGGCGGCCTCTGACCACGTCGCCCAGTAGCCTCAGAATACGCACTCGATGTCGGGGCGAAAACACGTGGGGATCTTCGGTTGGGGTGCGGTCGCCCCCTGCTCGCCCAAGGTCCAGGCATTCCAGGCCAACCTCGAGACCGCGACCACACTGGTTCGAGCCCTTCGAGGGCTTCGGCCCCTTGTCCTAGAACGCCACGATCGCAGCGGCGCTCCCATCGAGCAGGAGCTGGACCTTGTGGCATTCGGGAGGTCGTCGGTTCTCGATCAGCTCCACCAATGATTCCGGGCAGCTCCGCGTGCCTCGCAGCGCCCATCTCGGTGTAGAGGCGGTGGGCTTCGCGGAGGTGACTTATGACTCCGGTTTCAACTCGGCGAGGTCTCGTGCCATGCGCTCGATGCGGCCGTGCGCGCCCATCTCCGTCCAGAGTCGCTCGGCCTCGCGGCGCTCCCGGCGTGTCCCGCGGGACTACTGCTCCCAGACGGCGTTGATCAGCTCCGTGTCGAGATACGCGGTGCCCTCGACGACCTTGCGGTCCTGGAGGCGGCGCCGAGGCCGTTGATCAGGAGGACCGGCTCGCCTCCCCCGTCCTCCTCGTAGTAAACGCGGAATTCCTCGAGATCAGCGAACGGCATGGCCCCGATTGGGCCGACTCGCTCGGTAGCTCGGCTCGAGGCGATCGTGAAGATCCTCCATGTCGCGAACGAGGTTGACGACAGCTTCGGCACACCATTCGAGGAACTGCTTGCCCTTCTCGGCGGTCGACTCGGAGGGATTTCCCCATGTGCCGCCCCCGGGCTCGAGCATCGCCCAGAAGGACCCTGGGGTCGAGAGGTAGAGGGGGTCGAGCAGGGCAAGGATGTTGGTGCGCAGCTCGCCGACGTCGGGAGTGAAGTCACGGACCCGATCCATGTCGCAGAGGCCCTCGTCAATGGCGAGCACGATCGACGTCTCACCGACGTTGGCATGAATACCCGTGTCGGCCCCCATATACTGGGCCGCGCGCTCGGGTGGAAGCCCCTGCCAGTACGGGAAGGGATACACGCGGACTCCCTCGGGCAACTCGTCGAAGAACTGGGCCGTCGCATACTGCATCGCCCAGCTGTTCACGTAGTGGCCGTTCAAGAGAACGATCCGGGAGAAACCCGAGTCTGCGAGAGAGAGGCTGACGTCCTTGAGGAGTCCGACGAAGGTCTCGAGGCGGAGGTGCACGAGGCCGCTGGCACCGCGGTGGTCGTGTGCGAGACCGAACGGAACGGGTGGACCCACCAGAGCCTGCAACTCCGGCGCCGCCGCCTTGGCCACCTCGGTCGGGATGTATACATCGGTCCAGAGCGGGCCGTGGTCACCGTGGTCTTCGGTCGAGCCTACCGGGACGATGACCATTTGCCCGCCACCATCGAGGAATTCGCGCACCTGGAGGTTGGTCATCTCGGGCATGAAGATCGAGCGGGCCATCAAACTTCCTCCTCTCCTCCCTCACCTCTTGTACTCTCGTGCCGAGACGATGGGGTTGCTAAGCGAGCCGATCGCCTCAATCTCAACGCGCACCACATCGCCCGGCTCGAGGTAGCCCGCGCGTTTGACGTCCTCCCGCTCATAGGGGCGACCGCCGAGTTCGGGATCGGTCGCCCACGCCGTTCCGCCGGGTGTTCCGGTCTCGATCACAACGCCGGGCTGAAGCGTGTAGAAGTCGGAGAAGAACGACACGAGCGTGGCAACGTCCCAGATCATGTTCTTGGTTGAGTTGTTCTGGCGCAACTCGTCGTTCACAAACGTCCGAAGCTGGAGGCTCTGCGGATCGGGGATCTCGTCCCGAGTGACGATCCAGGGTCCGAGCGGCGCCGCCGTATCGAAGTTCTTTCCGGGGCCGAGCCGGTACTCCCAGCCGCCCTCGGGATGAGGAACGGCCTGCCGGTCTCGGGCAGTGATGTCGTTCGCCACCGTGTAGCCAAAGACGTGCTCGAGCGCTTGGGCCTTCGGTACGTGACGTCCCGGTTTTCCGATCACGACCGCCAGTTCCACCTCGTAGTCGAGCTTCTTCGTGACCACCGGGTCATAGACGATCGGCTCGTCGGGGCCGATGACCGCGAGCGGGGCCTTCAGGAAGAACTCAGGATCGTGCTGCTCAACGGCGGGCTTCTCGTCACGATGATCCCAGTAGTTCTGGCCGCTGTTGAGGATGACGGGAGGAACGAGGGGTGCGACCAGTCTGACGTCCTCGAGCGCCCGCACGAATTCGCCGGCCGCCGTCCCGGCTGCATAGGCGAGAGCCTGCTCCGCTGCCCGCCACGACGGCTCCAGTCCAGCGACAAACCCGGCCATGTCCGGAGGGATGCGAACTGCGGCGATCTCCGCTGCTCGTGGGTCATCCTCGACGTCGGCGAGGTAGCGGGCGTATGCGCTCTGGAGGTCGATGACGCTGCCGTCGTTTACTGCGCCGATTGCGCGCCGGGAGCCGTGCTCGTAGGTCACGAGCCTCACGCTGCCACCCCCTCCAGAACTTCGAGGTCCGCCAGTGCCTCTCGGAGGGCATCCCGCTCGGAATCCGGGAAGTCGGGGAGCGGCCGCCGCACGGGTCCGCATTCGAGGCCAAGCATCCGCAGCGCCTCCTTCGTCGGCGAGACGTAGCCCGGGTCGTACTCGAGGAAGCGGTTGAGCGGCTGGAGCAGCTCGTGCTGCGCCTGCGCCCCCGCCTGATCGCCGTTCTGCGCCAGCTCGTACAGGCGCACCATCTGGGCAGGAACGATCGCGGCGGCGGTCGAGAAGATCCCGCGCGCACCGACTGCGAGGGCCGCGTAGAACTGGCTATCGATGCCGGTGAGCAGCGAGGCTTCGCTCGCTGCTCTACTGAGCCGCAGAGCCTCGACCAGCTGCCCCAGATCGTCGTTCGATTGTTTCAGCCCGATCACGTTGTCGAGCTCCATGAGCGAGGCGATCAGCGCAGGGCTGAGGTTGTTTCCCGTGTAAAGCGGGTTGTTGTAGACGACGACCGGCAGGATGTCGGCCGCTGCAGCATCGGCAAAGTGCTGGTGGAGCATGTCCTCTGGGATCAGGAAGTAAAACGGCGGCGTGAAGATGGCTGCATCGGCGCCGGCTGCTCGAGCGTCCTCCATGAGCGCGAGAACTTCCAGGGTCGAGCAGGCTGCTGTCCCAGCGTAGATCGGGACCGCCCCCGCGGCCTCGGAGACGACGACAGCCGTTACGCGGCGGCGCTCCTCTCGGGAGAGATGCGGGAACTCGCCCGTGCCACCGGTGGTCATGATCCCGTGGACGCCTCCGTCGAGTACATGCCTTACAACCCGCCCGAGGGCGACCTCGTCGACCTCGCCTCCATCCGGGGTAAACGGCGTCGGAATCGCCGGGATCACACCACGGAGTCCTGCAGAAGTTGTCATTCGAACTCCTCTCGGAGTCCCACCGACGAAGCACTGCCGCCTCATCTCCGGGCCAAGGATAACCCGCGGGGAAACGTGTGGCTAGCCCGCATATCTCACGAAGGGGCCTTTTAACCTCGAAGCCCCCTGCTAAGCATTTGTTGACAAAACAAAAAACGCTCAGCAGGGGGGTGGGCGATGTCCCGTTCGGTGTTGAACTTCGAGAACGGCGGCTCCGAGTTGAGGAATTCTACTACGCGACCTGAGGGTGGATGGCGTCTTCCTGTTCGTCTTCGACCTTCTGCAGTGCGAGAACGAGGGCAGCGAGGTCGCGATACCCGCGGACCCTTCGGAAGCGCTGCGAGGCCTCGAGCACGGACGCACCGATCCAGCGGACGAGCATCGAGCCCCCTCTCCACCGCTTCACGTTGCGTGTGTAGTCAGCGACCGAGGATCAGATCGCCCGTATGGGCGTCCTGGCGGAGCTCGCCGTTCACCCAGCAGGAGATCGAGAGATCCTCGGGATCTAGCTCGTCGGCAGAGACGATCCACGGGCCCATCGGGCAGAATGTGTCGATCGACTTGCCCAGGCACCACTGCTGGTGTTTCGACTGGAGATCCCGTGCCGTCACATCGTTGATGACCGTGTAGCCCCACACGTGATGGTAGGCGTCGTCCGGTCGGATCGCGAGCCCCTCCTTGCCGATGACCACTCCCAGCTCAGCCTCGTAGTCGACCTCACTCGTTACGGCCCAGGGAACCTGGATCTCGTCGTTGGGCCCTGACAGCGAGCAGGGCGCCTTCGAGAACAGGATCGGTGCCTGCGGAGTCGAGTCGCTCAAACTCTGGCCGGACGAGTCGTAGCCGCTGGCAGAGAACTCCCTGGCATGAGCCGCGTAGTTCTTGCCGATGCAGATCGCGTTCTTGCTCGGCTGGCAAATCGGGGATTTGAGGCGAACGGAGCCGAGTGGCACCGCCTCTCCCGTCAGCGAGTCCTGGATCTCGCCCGGGCTCAACGCGAGCAACGGAATCATCGGATCCGGGACATTCTCCGGCGATGCGATGACGCGAAGGATCGGCTCGGCGTCACCTGCCAACTCCTCGACCAGACCGACGCAGTCGCTCCCCGCATGCTCGAATCTGACAAGCTTCATGAAGCCGCGCGGCACTTGGCTTCTTACCATGCTGGCGCATGAGCCAGCAACTGCTGAGGGGGATCGACCCGTTCGGCCATCAGGCTTTGCGATCATCGCTTTCGAGTCGACCAGACGCTGTTGCTGCACGGGAGCGGGCACAACCGGCCCTCCGGCTTCCGGCGCCATCCTCACGCACTTCGCCAGCGCGAAGTGCGAGCGCATCGAGGGCTGGAGTCAGGCCTCGAAGATGCCCTCGGGCAGGAGCGCCGAGACGACGTAGTTCGGCACGTCGACCACGTTGCTCACCCGTAGGTCGCACGCCACGCTGCAGAGGATGTAGGCCTGCTCGCGGGTCCAGCCCCGCTCCTGCAACAGGTCTAGCATGTTCAGGAGCGCGTTCCGGCAGGCGAGCGTGAGGTTCTCCCCGTCGTTCACGCCCTCATCCGTGATCGGCATGCCCATGGCGGCGACGAACCCTCTCGGCGCTGCCCACTCGGGCGGCGCGAAGTAGCCCGGGTGCGAGAAGCGCGGCCCGCGCATGCTTCGAGCGGCTGGCGCGTCCTTCACGACGCGGAAGCGGAGCGCCGCGGTGGCGCCGATCTCGACGGCCATGACGCACACCTCGCCGTCGCCCTGAGCGAAGTGGCCATCGCCCGTGGAGAAGAGCGCGCCGTCCACTGAAACGGGCAGCAGCAGCTTCGCCCCCTTGGTGAGCTGCTTGACGTCGAAGTTCCCACCGTTCTCGCGGGGCGGCAGCGTGCGCAGCCCCTCGGTCCCAGGGCGCCCGTGACTCGGGACCGCGCCTGTCGCGTCAGGAAGAAGTGCCACGCCACCGCGTTCCGTCAGCTCCCGCTCGCGCTGTGTCCACGCCCCAACTTCAGCGTGAGAGGGCGAGACCGCCGAGATACCCATGAACGGGGCACCCGGGATCCGCACACGCGGGAGCTGCGGAGACGTGGCCCACCCATCGCTGATGCTCCAGTGGACGAGGAAGGGCGTCGTGCACACATCGCGCAGGAACCCGAAACCAGGGAGGATCGCGGTGACACCGCGCGGCTCCGGGACGATGTCGAGAAACTCCACCTCGAGCAGATCGCCCGGCTGAGCCCCCTTCACGAATACGGGCCCGGTGAGCGGATGGACGCGCTCGACCTCGAGGTTGGAAAGGTCATCCACGGTCGCGTCGGGCGCGACCTGACCGTCTACCGCGTCCCGGGTCTCGAGCACGACCTCCTCGCCCTCGTCCACCTCGAGGATCGGCGGAATCTCCGGGTGGTAGCGGTTGTGCCCGGTCGACGGCTCATCACGAAGTGCCTTCCCGCGGTCGATCTCGATGCTCTTCATCTGGCTCTCTCCTCAGGGGCAAGAGTGGATGTCACGCCTTGCGCAGCATCGTATAATGAGGCCATGGTCGAATGGAAGCGAAAAGAAGTCCGCGTCCCGGGTCTGGGCGAGCCGATCAGCCACTACACCGACGCGGTTCGCTTCGGCAATCTGTTGTTCATCTCCGGCATAATGGCAGTGGACGCACAGAATCAGCTGGTCGGCGAGGGGGACGTCGTTGCTCAGGCCAAGCAGGTGTTCCGCAATCTGAAGCGGGCCCTCGAAGCCGAGGGCGGGAGCTTTAGCGACGTGCTCAAGGTGACGGTCTATCTGCAGAACATCGAGGACCGCGCGAAGATCAATCCGGTTCGCGCCGAGTTCTTCGGCGACGCCAGACCCGCGAGCGCACTCGTCGAGGTGGCGAAGCTCGCAATCCCCGGACTCCTCGTCGAGGTGGAGGCCATCGCCGGCCTTCCTGACTAGTTGAGGAGAGGAAGTACACCATGGCAGAACAGCCCCGCTTTCGCCCGCGGCGATTTGCGCACTCAAACCTGTTTGTCTCTGACGTGCACCAATCCATGGACTTCTACGGACGCATCGTGGGACTCGAGGAGTGCTTCCAAGAGCCCGGGATCCCTGCGGGCTTCATGGGGAACGGAAACACGCATCACGACGTCAGTGTTACTCAGGTCTCCAACGAATCGCTGATAGGTCGCGATGGCCAGCTCCTCGTACCTCCTGAGTTCGGACGGAAGCCCGATCTCTTCCACCTCGCCTTCGAGATGGAGAACGAGGCAGAGCTCGTCGCCGCTCACGAACGCGCAGTCAAGTACGGCGTCACGATCATCATGACGGTCGATCACGTCTTTGCGAAGAGCGTATATCTGCTCGACGCCGAGAGGAATATGCTCGAGTTCACGTCGGATGCGGTGAAGGACTGGAGGGCGACGTATCGCAAGTACGAGGGAAAACTCGTGACGGGACCGTGGACGCCTGGCGAGGTGGAGGCGGCAACCGAGTGCAACTACCCTGTCGATCCGGAGATCCGCCGCGTGGAAGGCGTAGCCGTGCACTCGCTACGAACCACTCACGCCGTCCTCGGCTGCAGCAACCTGGACGAGCAGCTCGCCTTCTATCAGGACGTGGGCGGCTTGGAGACGGTGGTCTATTCGAACCAGTCCCAAGTCGCTGTCCTGAAGGGAACCGCCGCCGAGTACTCAATCGTGCTGTTCCAAGTACGCGGAGGGCAGAGAGGAGGCTATCATCACATGGCGTACGAGCTGTCCGCGTCCGACTTTGATGTGGACGCCAAGCGTCTTGAGCGTGCGGGTCTTGGGATCGAGGCCCGCGTAGACCACCCAGCGAAGAAGAGCGTCCTCCTCCGTGATCCGGATGGCCTAGCAGGCTGCGGAGAAAGTGACTGGGTTGGGCGGGACGCCTCTGACGGGAGGCGTGCCGAGCAGGGAGAGGGATCGCCGTTCCCGGTACGAACCGGTTCGGTGTCGCACGGGTAGATCTTGCGGGATCATGAGCTATGTCGCCTCCAACAGGTTGCGGATACGGACCAGGTTGTAGGCCGCAGCAGTGAAGGTGAAGACCCAGCCGACCCGATCCGTGCCCCGGTGCCGGGTCTTGCGCATCAAGCCCACCGTCTTCATCCAGCCAAACACCTCCTCCACCCGTTTGCGGAAGCGCTGGCTCACCTCGTAGCCCGGGTGTCCTGTGGTCCTTCGATCGATCGCGCTTCGGCGGTTCGTCGTGTTCTGTGCCACGTGCGGGGTAACGCTCCAGGCCCGAAGCGCCTGCACAAAGCTCTTGGCGTCGTAGCCCTTGTCTCCAGCCAGGGTGATCCGGCGAGCGCCCCCCAGACCCAGCACCATCTCGAGAGCCGCTTCGCGCTCCGCATACCCCGACGCCTGAGTGAGCTTCGCCGCCACCACCAGGCCGTTGCGGTTCTCCGTCACGACGTGTCCCTGATACGCGAGCCGCGCGCCCTGGCCCCTCATCCCCGCCAGTCGGGCGTCCGGATCCGTCCTCGACGCATGCGTCTGGTTGCTCCGCTTCTCGCCCCGGAAGTTGACCGTCGGGTTGCCCGGGTCGTCATCGTCCCTGCGCTTCTCGTCCTTGCGCACGAAGCTCTTCTGGCTCGCCCACGCCTCGATCAGCGTCCCGTCCACCGTGAAGTGCTCCGATGACACCAACCCCTCCGACTCCGCCTGCGCCAGCACCGCCTCGAAGAAATGCTGAGCGATCTCGCCCTTCAGCAGCCGTTCCCGATTCTTGGTGAACACCGTCGCGCTGAACACCTCATCGTCCAGCTCCAGGCCCACGAACCAGCGGTAGAGCAGGTTGTAGTCGATCTGCTCGATCAGCTGGCGCTCGCTCCGGATCGTGTACAGCACCTGCAACAGCAGCGCCCGCAACAGCTGCTCCGGCGGGACCGACGGTCGGCCGACCCCTTTGGCGTAGATACCATCGAAGCGTCGCGACAGCTGCTCCAGCGCCGCGTCCACCAGTCGCCGGATCGCTCGAAGCGGATGGTCCTCGGGAATCCGGGACTCCAGCGATACGTAGCTGAAGATCCCACCCTGGAGCGTCTGCGGTCCTCTCACATCTCCCCCTTGGGGCTTCCCTCAAAGGTACCCTTCGATGAGGAGTTTTTCAGCAGCCTGCTAGCTCTCGGATCCAAGGTTCACTCTACTGCGGAGCTCCCGCTCGAGGAAGCATCTTCTTCGAGAGGGACCGCCAGTCAAGAGCCGGACTGCTGGTCTCGATGGCGCCTGTAGAGGCCGCAGCCGATCGCGATCTCCGCCGCCTCGGCAGCCAGGATGCGCGCGACCGGTCCTGCCATGACCAGGCGATCGAGGCTCCCCTTTGGCGCGCCCGTGGCCGTCCGCAAGGCGGTGACAAGTCCCTAGGCCCTGCAAGCTGCGATGAAGGCCCCCGGATCTCCTTCCCCCGCTGTGACCCCAGCGGTAGAGTGACTCCGGTCTCCGAACTCCAAACGAGGCCCCGTCAAAGAAAGGACGACTGGGAATGGGAGTGTTCAGAAAGGTAGCCGAGACCAAGGACCTCGAGCCCGGGACTGCCAGGCTGGTCGAGATCGAGGGGAAGGAAATCGCTCTCTTCAACGTCGACGGGGAGTTCCACGCCATCGATAACACGTGTGCCCACAGGGGAGGTCCGCTGGCCGAGGGGACGATCGAGAGCGATGTCGTCACGTGTCCTTGGCACGGCGCGACCTACAACATCAAAACGGGCGAGGTCCTGGGTCCTCCCGCTCCACGCGGTGTAGCGAGCTACAAGGTTCGAGTAGAGGGGTCGGACATCGAGATCGAGGTGCCCTAGCCCGAAGCGCTGAGTGATCACCCGGGACTCTGAACCTACTTCCGGCACGCCGGCCCCCGGGAGAGCTTCGGCGCACGAAGCGAACGGCGCCGGCCCCGGAGGAGCGATGAGCCCCGGTGACCTTGGATGCGGCGTGACGGCTGAGACGCTGATTCAGAGCCACGCGACCCTATGGTACGACGCGACGCACCACTCGTTCCTCGATCAGGTCCGCGCCGGGACGCTCGCCCCAGCCGCCTTCGCACGTTGGCTCTCCCAGGATTATCACTTCGGGGTGGCACTGACGCGCGCGGAAGCCCGCTTCCTAGCTGGCGCGCCGCGCGAAGACCTGGAGCTTCTCGCGAGCGGAGTTCAGGCGATGGTCGCGGAACTCGACTGGTTCGAGCGCAAGGCGGCCGAGCGCCGGATCGATCTGGATAGGCCACTCCATCCGACCGCGCGCGCCTACATCGACTACCTGCACACCCTCACCGAGGAGCCCTACTCGATTCAGCTTACGGCGCTCTGGGCGCTCGAGCGCGCGTACCTCGAGGCATGGCGGACCGCGCTTCCAGCGGCGCCCGTCTTCCGGGAATTTGTTGAGCACTGGACGAACGATGCGTTCGCGGCCTACGTGAGCGAACTCGAGGCCGCAACGAACCGCCTCGAGCGCGCCGGAGATGCCGAGCGCGAGGCCTTCCGCAGGGTCGCGCAGCACGAGCGGGCCTTCTGGCAGATGGCCTATGCGACGCTGTGATGCCTGATCCGGAGGGGCATCATCCCAACGCCGGGGAGTTACTTGGTGCCCTTGGTGGGCGGTGAATGCTCATGATCCGTCTCAACGCGCAGGACCGCGAGGGACTTGAGAACCTGTTCCAGCATCGAGGGCTCGCCGCCTCCCATACCTTCCTCTTCCGCCACCTCAAGCTCGATCGCGTCATACTTCCAGCGCTGAAGGATGTCGGCCTTCTCCTCGCGGGTAAGCTGGGGATGCTCAACCACCGCTTCGGGACTCGAAAAAACGGAGGTTGGGTCGAGACGCGCTTTCTCTAGATCGATGTCTTGCATGCATCGGGACCGTTCTGACTTCTGAGCCTGCTCGTCTCTGGGAGAGACTTCAAGCTTGGTGCCGGCTCCGTACCGCCATGGACGCGGGTCATGTCTGGAAGCGCTTTGAGCCGGCGTACCCCTCGTGACCACCGCTGTCGTATAATCCGGCCGCGAGGTCAGGGGAGTCCGCATGGCCAGTCCCAAGACCCGGGTCGAGAGCGACAGCATGGGCCAGATCGAAGTGCCTGCCGACCGCTACTGGGGCGCGCAGACGCAGCGCTCGCTCTCGCACTTCTCGATCGGCGAGGACCGCATGCCGGTCGAGATCGTGCAAGCCTTCGGAGTGATCAAGAAGGCAGCGGCCCTGGCCAATCGCGAGCTGGGCGTGCTCGACGAGGAGCGCGCCGGCGGGATCACGCAGGCTGCCGATGAGGTGATCGACGGCAAGCTCGACGATCATTTTCCGCTGCGCGTGTGGCAGACGGGCAGCGGAACCCAGACGAACATGAATGGTGACCTGGACACGATCTTCCTGCTCGTTCGCCGGATGCAGGAAGCCGTGTTTGCCAAGGGTGCCCGGAGGGTGGGGACCGTGATCAAGATCGACGATCGACGGGATGCGCCCAGTCGCATGGAAGACAAAGTGGCCTCTGTCCGTCGAGCCCTTGGGCGCAGTTGAACTCATCGCTTCAGGAGGTCCCCTGATGCCTCCTAGATCCTCCGCGCGAGCCATAGGCAGCGTCGGCGTCGGGTTGACCCGCTCGGAGAGCACGAAGCGGGGCATCCGTGCAGCTCGAGAGAGGAAAGCACGCGACGACGCCGCCTCTACCTGGACAGTCCGCACTATCAGCCGTCAGCGCGGACAAAACCCGAACGCAGAACTCCTAGACAGCCTCTTCGCCGAGGCGCGAGCTCGGACTGAGGCGCACCGGATAGACCTCGGTGGCCCGAGCGAGGTCTCCTCCAAGGAGGACGCCACGCTTCTGTACGAGCAGGGCTTATGGGTGATCAGTCAACTGGCTGCCTACGTCGGCATCCGCAACCTGTCGAGCGATGGCGCTGCGGAGATGTTCGCGAAGGCGACAAGCGCGAGCCGTGCAGGCGCGGGAATTCTCAAAGACCTGGGACTTGGCCGCCGCGCCAAGCCCACGCACACCCTCCAGACGTACCTCGCCGAGAAGGCTGCACAGGTCGACGCTGAGCGCCCGAACGGCGAGGGGCCGGGGTCGGCCACCCTCGACCGCCGGAGATCACGGTAACGGGCGCGACGTGGAGAGCGCCGTGAAGGTGTGCGGCGACAACGCGACCAACACCACGACTGGCACCGTGAACGCGGACGAGGGCGAGGACCCGCCCGATTCGAGCGTCACGGTGCCGGAGGGTATGAAGTGACTACCGGCGTCATCGCCCAGGTGCTCGTGATGGTGCTCGTTCCGCCACGCAAGGCTGTCAAGGAGCGGCGTGCCGAAGCTGTCGCCGCTCGCGCGAACGAGATCCGCGACGACTTCACCCCTGGGTCGCAGTGGGACGACACGCTGCGCGCCTCAGAGCCTCTTGCATGGCGGCGAGGTGTTTTAGGGCGTGACCTCGACCAACGCCTGGTTCGAGGTGAGACGCATCCCAGCGGCCGCGAAATCGGCCATGAGCTGTTGCCACTCCGGGGACGGAAAGACCTTCGCGTTCGATTCGGCCATCGAGACGAAGCTCGGGTACTCGTTGACCACGACGACCGAGCCCGTGTTGGGGCCTGCGAGCGTGGCAAACCAGACTCGGGCAGTGCCAGTGGTGTCGTACTTGTTGCCGATGGCCTGAACGCGCGTGAAGAACTCCAGGAACTTCGGAAGATCCCCACCAGTATCAATAAACAACACGTTGTTCACCGCCGGTGCATCTTGGGCCACGGCGTCGTTCGGAGCCAGTCCGAAGGTGAGTACGAGTACGAGACCTATCAAGACAGAACCGATGCGCATGATTTTCTCCATTTCTCACCGTCTCAGCCCCGCCAGCGCTTCGATTGTAGACCCCGTTCAGTACTGACGTACACCGAAAACTCGGCGCCTCCGAGAGCGCTGCTGGGAGCCGCGAGATGACCCACGTCACCGCAGTCCCGATGCGCTTGCTGGAAGACGGTTGGGTTGCCGTTCAGGGTTCGGCGCCCGGCCAGCCCCAGTGCTTACCGGGTTAGAACTGGCCTTCCAGCACCGTCATCGACGGAGACCAAAAGCGCGGGTCCCTTTTTCCGATTTCTGCTGAAACCGAAAGGGCTGCCCTGCCACGGACTGGCGCTTCCAAAACTCCAGGGACACAGTTTGGTGCGTGTAGAATGAGGGGTGGTGGACGCGACGAGTCGCTGAGTTCACGCGCGGGATCGTCATACGGTCATTGGCCCGACGCCGGAAGTAGGCGCTCATTGACAACGGAGAGACAACAGAGGGAAAGGGGGGAATAGAGTGGAGATTCTCAACGGACTCCTCTGGGTCCTGGGGATCTACCTTACCGTTACGTGGTCCTGGGATATCAGGCGGTCTGTCCGAGAGGGCCAGGGAATCGCGCAGCAAACTGTGAATACGACGATGCTCTTCGCGGCCTCAATCGTAGCGGTGGTGTTGGTCGGGCTGCCTTCGCTGAATTTCCTCTGGATGTTCCCGCTGTCAATCCAGCTTGGACGTTGGTCGTTGTCGTTCCCCCTGTCTCTCCTCTCAGTACCGGGGCGGCTGTGGGGAAAGTTGTGTTGCCTTGGCCTCGACCGCGACGAGATCGAAGGAAATACACGCAGGGTCAAGAGGTTTCAGGAACTGCGACTCGAGGGAATGGACCCCGATGAGGCCGAAAGCCAGCTCCAGGCAGAGGAAGAAGCGGGAACGACCGGCTCCTCGGAGAGCGCGTCTTGCTGATCCGCTACAGCCAGTTCCGTGGTATGAGGGAACGTTGCGCATGAGCGAGCCCCGCGGCTTCCGCCACCGCGTCACGGGCGAACCCATCACCCTCGCGAGACTGTTTGGCGATGGCGAGCCTTCGATTCACCTGGTTCGGCACGAGCCAGGTGACGTGACTCAGCTCAAGCAGTTCACGCTTTGCGGAAAGGTCGCCGACGACACCGCTGGGTATGCGTTTCAGATGCTGACCAGAGAGAACGCGCCGATCCACTGGGTTCCTTGAAGAGGTAGAGTCCGTTGACCGAGATCGCTCTCTGGCACTTCCAGGGGTCCCACTTCTGTGAGAAAGTGCGCTGGGCGCTCGATTTCAAGCGCATTCCCCACACTCGACGCACGCTGGGCGCGAGCTACCTGCCGCGATCCTGGTGGAGGACCGGTCGCGGCACGCTCCCGGTTCTCCGGCTCGGCCGGCGGGCGATCGGGGATTCGACGCGAATCATCGAGGCGCTCGAGCGCTTCCGGCCCGATCCTCCCCTCTATCCCGAAGACCCCGCGCAGCGCACGCGTGCTGTCGAGCTCGAGGAATACTTTGACGAGGAGCTCGGTCATCCGCTTCGCGCCGCGGCGTTCTATCGACCACTCCTCGAGGATCCCGCCTTCATCGCGGGGTTCGCCGCACAGGGGCTGGGGGAGCGTGAGCGGCGTGTGTTTCAAACGATCGCCCCGGTCTTCTCCCGGTTCTACCGGTTCCGGCACAAGATCAGCCCGCGCACTGCCGAGGCAGGAGACACGCGGGTAGTCGCTGCGCTCGATCGGATCGACCGCGAGACACAACCGAGTGGATATCTCGTGGGCGATGCCTTCGGCGTGGCGGACCTCACCGCCGCGTCGCTCCTCGGTGCGATCGTCGGCGCACCGAACGTGGAGTACCCGCTGCCTCAGCCGTTCCCCGCGTCTTTGGAGGACTATGGCCAGTCGATCAGGGCGCATCCGGCGGCGAGTTGGGTCCTCGACGTTTACGCTCGCCATCGGGGAACGTCCGCGGAGATCGCGTGAAATGGCCGCGGTCTACTCGGGTCGCAAGGTGTCCTGCGGACTCTGCAGCGGGCCGGGCGACCCCTCCCGCACTATCTCGTGACTCCCTCGGGGCGGCTGCGAGTCTGGGAGTGGCAGGGTCGAGACAAGCGATGGGTCGCTCGGGAGGTGCCTCGCCCGCATCCCACGAGCTGGCTCGCTGCAGAGGATAGGGCGTTGACGCGGACCCTGCAGCCAAAGTCGTTGAACCAAAGGTCGCCACACCCCAAGGGGGAGCAGGCAAGTAATCGGCTGATCTCCTCCACCTTTGCGTCCGCTACGGCTGATCTCCTCCACCTTTGCGTCTGCTCTGCTAGACAAGTAGTCGGCCGGGCGGGGAAGCAAGGATGCCGCGCCAAAGAGTCGGATTCATGAAGACTGCCTACGAAGCAGGCGGTAGCATGGGTCATGGACCTCGGCCCTTTCGACCCCGACCTCTTGCTCTTGGTGATCATCCCTATCGTCGTGATGATCCCTATCGTCGCCATCGCCGGTGCCTGGACGCACAGAATCCTGAAAACCCGGGCCGAGCATCAAGAGCGGATCGCAATGATCGAGAAGGGTTTGGACCCGGACGAGCTGGCCAAGCAGCATAAGGAGCGCATGGCCATGATCGAGCAGGGGATGCACCCCGATCGACCGGAGCTCGAAGATGGCGACCTGGAGCGCGACCCCGAGCTGATCGAGCGCTAGGGCGCACCCCCCAGAATCTCGCCGGAACGCGTGACGGTCCTCGGAAGAAAACGCTGCTGGCTCCGACCCCCGTAGCGGTATTCTAGCGGTACGACCCCGTAAGTAGCTGACCTACCAGTGACTTAAGGGCGACGCCTTATTAGGTAGGCAGGTAGTCGTCGCCCCCACCTTGCACGAGCGCCGCGCCCAGCTCGCCGCGCTCCTGGGCAATGATGGGTGGCGAGCGCGAGTCCCGCGAAGCCCACCGCCTCTACACCGAGATGGGCGCGACAGGGCACGCGGAGCGGGTGGGGAGGGAGTTGGAGGCTAGCGCCGAGCTAGGCTGCAGCTCGGTAACTCCCTATCCCCAGCCACGTCTGCGATGCGCCTATCCTAATTGCCGGTCACACGGTAGGGTTGGGGCATGACAGGGAAGCGACCGATGCAATCACGATATTTCTGCCTGATGGCGCTGATCGGCATCGTTTCAATCTCAGCCTGCGATCGCGAGCCGGTGCAATTGACCACTGAAGCCAGCCAGGTCGAGGCCACCCGCTCGGTCGATTTTCCGGTCAGCTGCAGCCCGAACGCCACCGCCGCGATGCAACGTGGCGTCGCGGATCTCCACAACATGATGTACATCACTGCCCGAGGAGTCTTCGAAGAAGCCGCGAGCGCCGACGGTGACTGCGTCATGGCGCACTGGGGCGTCGCCATGACCTATATCCATCCGCTGTGGAACGATCCGCCCACCGACGAGCAGCTCGAAGCGATGGAAGCGCGCGTGGGCGATGCGGTCGCAAAGGGTGCGCCGACCGAGCGAGAGCGCGCCTATCTGAATACGGTGCGCGTATTCTTCGAGAACGGTCGCGAGCGGACAGAGCGCGAGCGCCTGATACTGTTCGAAGCGGCATGGCGGGATATCTATGAAAACTTTCCGAACGACCTCGAGGCACAAGCGTTCTATGCGCTCGCCTATCTAGCAACGGCGGATCCCTACGACAAGAGCTATGCGATCCAGAAGGCTGCGGGTGGGATCGCCGAGGGCGTTTTAGCTGCTGTCCCGGATCACCCTGGTGCCCATCACTATGTCATCCACTCGTACGACTACCCTGGGCTTGCCGAGCGGGCGCTCCCCGCCGCGATGAACTACGGCAACGTGGCGCCCGAAACAGCCCATCCCCTGCACATGATGAGCCATATCTTCACGCGGCTCGGAATGTGGGATGAGTCGATCGAGTGGAATCGTCGCTCCGCGGCTGCGGCCTGGAAGGTGAGCCTGGAGCAGGGTGCCCAGAACTCGCATTACCAGCATGCGCTCGACTATCTGGGCTATGCCTATCTGCAAAAGGCTCTCGACGACCAGGCCCTCGAAATCGCGGAGGAGGCGAATCGATTGGATCTGCCGTATTCGGACCTGAACCAGGGCGCCATCGCCTATGCGCTCAACGCACTACCCGTGCGCTATGCCCTGGAACGGCGCGACTGGGCGGAGGCTGCGGCGCTCGAACCCCGCCAGCCAGCCGAGTTCCCCTGGGATGACGCGCCCAAGGCCTTTCTCACCATGACCCGCTACGCGCGCGCCCTCGGCTTGGCGCACGAAAAGCGCTTCGACGAGGCGGCGGCCGAAATTGCGCACTTGGAGCGCGTCAGGGAACAGCTCGTGGCGAGCGACACGTACTGGGCAGGGCACACCGAGATCAAGGCGGTTGCGGCGAAAGCCTGGTTACGATTCGAGCAAGGCGCGAAGGACGAGGCGCTCGCGTTGATGCGCCGCGCGGTCGAGCTCGAGGGCGCCACCGATAAGAGCGTCATCTCCCCAGGCTACGTTTTGCCCGCTCGGGAACTCCTGGGGGACATGTTGTTGGAGCTGGAGATGAACGAGGAGGCGGTCGCTGCATATGAAGCGACCCTCGCACACAGCCCCGGGCGTCTGAACAGTCTCTACGGGATGGGCCTTGCGCTCGAGCGCATGGGAGAGACCGACCGCGCGGCTGGCGTGTTCGAACAGGTCATTGCCATGACCGCCGAGGCGGGTGATGTACGATCGTGGCTGAGCTACGTCAAAGCAGTGGCGACCTCGCAGTAACGCTGGATCGGTTGGCCGAGCTGGTCGTGCTGCGGCTTCCGGTGTGCGCTCCAAGTCGTTGAGAGGGAGGGTTACTCCGACGGCCCCCGCCGGCCCTCAGAACGACTCGATCGGACGGGCCAGCTATCCTAACGCCCCGCAGTCCACCCCTCCGGCACGCCCTGGTGTAGCCGCTGCCTCACTCGCCGGGCTCGGCTGAGGAGGATGTCGGTTTGGCCCTGGCCCCGGGCGGCCATCAACTCCAACTCGTTGGCAACGCTCTCGAGGATGTCACGGAGCCAGAGGGTCTCGCGGTAGTGACGCCGTGAGAGGGCTTGGGGGTCGTAGGGGTCGTCGTCCATATCAGGGGTTGGCCTATCCCGATCGCACTGGCGGCGGGAATCGAACCCGACCTAACCCTAAGAATTGAAGCAGTGAAGGGCGATCCAGCGTGCGTCAGTTGTGAGTCAGGTCCGTCGGCAATGTGGTTGCTAGCTTATTCGACTATGGAGTCGATTACGTCCGTCGATCACGAGCAATTCTTCGCCGACGCGCTGGGCGACGCGGCAGCTGCGAGCGATCTCTATGCGCGTGCCCGTGCAGCTGCGGACCCCACGCCGAAGGTCATTCTTCACCAGACCACCCGCCTAGTCTCGCTCGCGGACTGGATGGACGAGGTCGCCCCGGCGCGCCCTTCGCTCAAGATCGTCTTCTTCGTTGTCCTCGCCGAAGCGATCGGTAAGATGGCGTTTGCCTTCCGCGGCACGGGTGAGTCCAAGAGATACGTTCGTCGCTTCTTCGAGGAACTTTGCGTCTCAACTGATCAAGATCGGCTGGCCCGAGCCTTCCGGAGTACCGACACTACACCGCACAGCTGGCTGACCGGCTCCGAAGCGGTGGACGTGCTTTACAACGTTCGCAACAGCGTCGTCCACCGCGGGGAATACTTCCTCTTCAACCTGCTCGAGCCGGGTCACACGATCACTATCACTCCCTATGAAGGTGGAGCTCTAGAAGCAACTATCTCATCGCACGAACTTCGGGCTATCATTATCCGCGGAGCCGTAGCGGCTACAGAGAAGCTGCTCTCTGTCCCAGCCGTCTGACCCCCGAGGGAGGTGACGGAGATAGACATCTTGGGCTGGATAGTGATGGCCTTGGTCGTCGCGTTGCTGCTGTATGCGCTCTTGGTGGCACTTCTGCTTCCGCGCTGGCTCGACGGCCGTCCTCACGAGCGTTACGACCGGCGTCACGTCTATGCCGTAGATCATCGCGGCCGGCGACTGCACGTTCCGAAGGAGCTGCTGGATCTGTACTCACACGTTGGGGACACTCGAATTCAAGAGCATACCGGCGATCCGCCGAACCCGGGCGTTCTCAAGTCCTGGACGTACGCGCTCGGCCTGCCGGCGCTCTTCGCGAAGATCATTACGCCGTTCCGAAACTGACAGGCGGCGTCTGCTGTCAATCAGAAAGCCTAATGGTTGGATTCGTGGGAAGCCCAGCGGCTTGGAGCGAAGCTGTGCGTCACCCCCAAGAGGCAAGCCACCAACACCCATGATCCAGGTTGAGACTCCCGACAACGGAACCGAAGCCGTGATGGAAGCGCTCTACGGCTACGGGATGCACGACAAGGACCAGCGCCTTGCCCTTCTGGGGCTCGCCGACGCGGTAATGAAGGAGAGAGCCAGGGCTAAAGCCACGGCAGCAAAGAGCGGAGGTCGAAGCCAGGTTGGCAGCAGAGGACCGGCTGACCGGGGAGCAAACCTTTACAACCAGCTTTCTACCGTCGCCCTACGAAGAGCAGGTTAGTCCCGAGCAGGCGCTCGCCTGGCTGAGCGACTACTACCGCTGCGTCCTAGATGCGCTGGGTCTCGGTTTCCGAGCGTCGGACGAGGCCACAAGAGGCGCGTTCGAGTACGTTTTTCTCGACCTCGGAAGGCTTCACGCAGCTTGCATCCAAGCCCTCGTTACGCAGGCCTCCGTCCGAATCCAGATCCAGTCCGCGCCCGGACACTTGGACTACGACGACCTCACCGCCATGCTTGCCCGCGTCGTTGCCCATCGCTGCGATGTCAACGAGGGGACGGGGCCATACGAGGCTGGCTTTGAGTGGCTGGCGAAGGTTCTCATGGATCGCTTCGCGGCTGCAGAGGAGCACCGCCGGGCCAGCAAGGAGGTGGAGGCATGAGCACGCCCAATCAGCAGGTTGCCACCATCCTCCGTGAGCAGGTGATCCCAAAGGTTCAGCCTCAAGATCGTTAGCGACGGCTAGCGCTAGCTAAGCTAAGAGCCGGCCGTTCGCACTCAACTAGGCGAAGACGATTCTTCTTCAGGTTGCGAGTTTCTCGCATCGCGGAGCCAGCCGGGGGGTACACCAGCACGTCGCGCCTCCTCGGGGAGTGTCTCCAACCCCTTTTCAGCTGCCTCGAGCGCTGTTTGGGCCTTCCTCCAGCGCCTCGTCCACTCAGAGCGGCCCACGCCTGCATAGCCCCCATCTCGCGCTCTCAGACGGCCGGTCCTTGCCTCCCTGACGTCAGCGCGGGCCTTCTCGACGGCAGACCGCTTCCTCTCCAGCCTCTTCTGCCACATAGCTTTGCGCTGGACTTCCTCTTGTTCTTGCTTCTCCCACTCCTTGGCCTGGCGTCGCAACATCTCGGTGTAGGATGATTCTCCAGCCCATGCGGTGGCTCGCGGCAGAAGTGCAGCAGAGCCAAGTAGCGCACAGAGCCCAACAACAGCAAGAACGCCCTCCCACCGCCTGACAAAGGCAAACCGCGGCTTTACTTTACCGCGTCCACTCAGGTGACATCTGAATTCAACCATCACTCTCCGTCCCAGCTCGCTCGGGCCAGCTCAGTCCCGGAACGCCGAATAGTCTCATCCCTCGCCTTTATGGACTGTTCGACCTCCCACTTTGCATCCTTGAACTGAGGACGAATCAGGCGGAGAGTCGTATGGGACCCAGCACGAAGCGCGAGATGAGGGGACATAGAGGAACACCTGGGGCCGTGTTGGGCGAGTTGAGAAGGTGCGGACGAGCGACCTGACGAGGGTCCAGGCTGACCGCCTACCGCGGCTGGCCCACTGGCTCGCAACACGAGGGGGCGGGCTCGTTCCTGCGGGAGAAGAGCCGCTACTACAGCGACACCTGGACATCATAATTCGTCGGCAGGTGTGGAGGGAGAGCAGGGTGGTGTGAAGGCGGGCCGCTACTCGAGCGGCAGCCCCAGTGCGTCCCGAAGATCCGCCTCGTCGACCCCGCCCACACGACCCACTATGCGCCCGTCAATCACAACCGCGGGGACCGATCCGATGCCCAGCCGATACGCCTCAGACACGACGGCCGGCGAGGTCATGTCGTGGACGACGACGTGATCGGAGTCGCCACTGAGCCGCCCCACCAGGTCAATCGCATCGGCGCACAGGGGGCAGCCCGCACTGAACACCTGGATCCACTTCTCTGACATCAACAACCTCCACGGCGGCTTCTACTGGGGGCTGAAGCGCAGTTCTAGCTGTACGCCGCAGCGACGGCGTCGGTTACCTGAAACGTAGGGCCTGCACTCGGGTGAAAGGTCAACCCACCTTTGCGCCAAGGGGGCGGGGCGCAAGAGGGCTTGCAGGGAGAGGTGGCCTACGATCCGCTTAGGCCGTCTACAGTCTCGGCGCGCTCGCCCGCGAGAAACCGCACCACATCAACTGTATCGATGATCAGCGACGTGACGTTCAGCGCCATGACGGCCCTCAGCCACAGTCCGAAGGCATCAGTCGGCGGCACATCGGCGAGTCGGCTCCACAAGAAGCCCAAGAGGGGCACCCACCAGATGTGACCGAGACCAAGAATCCGGCTGAAGCCGAACCGACCAGTGAGAATGGTCATGAGGACCATGCTCAGCACCAACGCCGCTATCACCACCTGAGCTTCCAGCCGCCCAAGGAAGAACAGTGGGGCGATGAGGTTGGCGCTAATGAGCGCGAGCAGCCACGCCTGCCAAAGGGGCGGCATCGACAACAACCCCTGGTTGAATCTGAGGAAAGCACGCACTATGGGATCCGCTTCACGCGGGCTCCGAGAGGCCGCGTGTTCTTGGACTTCTCCCTACGCCCTCCTTCGGATGCCAGTCTCCGCCCTGGGTTACGACGCCCAGGGCAGCAGGACGACCGGTCGCCCGTGTCGGTGCCGAACCAGGGGGCAAGTTGCCGTATGAACCACTTGGTGAGACTCGGCGATTGGGTGGTAGCTACGCAGCAGAAGCCCAGACCCCCGCCACCTCGCTGCGGCCATACTCCATCACTGCCCAAGCCCGGCAACTGGGTACACGCACTTGCTGGAACATCACAAGCAGGTTGGGAAATGCCCACGCTGCGACATGGAAGTCCCCGCGTTTGTGCTTCTCATCGCTCGCGGACTGGGGGCGGAAAATCGGCGCCGGTGACGCCCTTTTGATTTTGGCGCGGATTTGGGAAGGGACCCGCGGCTCACTGTCATCCGATGACAGTGAGCGTGACGGCCTTTGGTGGGTTCGGCCTGTCCGGCAATAGGGACCCCACCCAAGACGGCGTCGGGGGGTCGACCAGACGCCCTTGGGCCTACTCGAATTAGTACGGGCCGCCGCAGGCGCAGCCACGGAGAGCACGGGGCACGGCGTCGGCAACGTGGCACCCCTCCCACATGCTCACCTGCACAGCCGGGCTCGCAGCATGCACCCACTCCCTCCGCTGCGTGACGTAGCAGACCGAGCCCCCATCACTTGCGACAGCGCAGCCGCTACAGCTCCCACTCCCTGCGCTGCATGGCGTCGATCACCTCCTGCGGTGCGATGTGTGCCAGGTACCTGCTGGTGGTCGCCACCGACGAGTGACCGAGCTGCTGCTGGATCACGTTGAGCGGGATCCCCTCACGCATGAGCTCGGCAGCGTGAGCGTGCCGGAAGCCATGCGGGTGAACGCGCTTCTCGATGCCGGCTCGCTCTGCCAGGCGCGGTAACAGTACGCGCAGGTACGGCGCCTTCATGGGCTTGCCCTGGAGCGTGCAGAAGAGCGGATGCCGGCCGTTCAGACCGACACTCTTGCGACGATCCAACCAGCGCTCGAGCACAGCGAAGGCTCCGGGGTCGAGCCCAACAGTGCGCCGCTTGTCGCCCTTGCCGTGGAGCACCGTGACAGTGCCGCTCTCCACGTCGACATCCTTCGGGTAGAGGGCCAGGAGCTCCCCGATGCGAAGCCCGCCGCGGTAGAGCACTGTGAGTGCAGCGCGGTTGCGGATGCCGGTGGGAGCCCTGGCCGAGCAGCCGCGGATGAGCGCCTTCACCTCCTCCGGGGTCAGGATCTCGGCGGGGTAGCGCTTGCTTTTGTTGGGAGCCTCTCGAGGGGCCATGGTGAGCCTCCGGTTATGCAATGACGGAATAGCATAACTATATAGCCCTCCCGAGGGGGTCTGTCAGTAGAAGCATAACTATTCTTGCGTTTTCGCCCCCGGGGCCTCGACCTAGTAGTTAGGGCCTCATCCGGCGCACCAGCTCCATCAGGGTCGGCTTTCGCTCCGTGGGTGGCCGCTTCGGCGGCCTAGGTGAGGGCGTGTGCACTGGCCGGTCCAGCAGGTGGGCCAGCTCGCGCTCGGCTTGTTCTCGGGGTACCGAGCGCAGGTGCTGGAAGGGGCGCAAGTTGAGCAAGGCATCGAGCCGGCCCTCTCGTGATGTAGGTCCGCTGCTCAGGCCTCCGTGGTTCTTGCACCGGCCGCTCTCGAGCGCGGCAGCCCGGCATGGTCGTCCCCCCCGTGATCGTGCCCGGGCTCCACATCGGCTGCGCTCGAACCATTCGAGCTCGGCCCGAACCGCTTCGCCCTCGCCCTCGTCTGCGAGCGCGACAACGCGGCGCTGATGGCGCAGCTCAGCTCGTGTCTTGTCTTCACTCATTACACCCCCGTTAGACCCCCACGTCTGCTGTCACGCTGCCAGGTGTGGCAGACACGCCGTCACAGAAGTCCATGACGCTCGCGGGTTGGTACATATCGACGTCGCCTGCAGAGGGGTCCTTGAAGCCCCTTCCATTACCGTCGCTGAGGCCCCCATACCGGCGCAGCCGCAGGCCAGCACATTCGGATGAGCTGTTTCATGTATTCGCAACGATCGTTCGGGATCAGGCACCTGAAGGGGGTGCTGGCGAGTCTCTGGGAAGGAATTGGACGGCGACCCTCTCCCGCAACACGACGCCCACGGTTACACCAGGGTCGCGATTCTGTTCCGGTCTGTTCCGGTGTTCGGTGCCGTACTATGCGGTCCCGTGCTGCTCGGCGCAGTCAGGACGCCCTCTAGAGCCCCTCAGACACCCCCGACGAGAGTTCGTAATCAGCAGGTCAGCGGTTCGAGTCCGCTCGTCGGCTCCGTGATTTCAATCACTTACGCGCCGACACCCATAGCTCCACTCTGACCGGGAAGCATATGGGAAGCAGTGGAGCCGACCGATGGGCGCCCACATCGGCTTGTCCGCGATCCCGCCAGGTGCTCCCTCCCCCCCCCAAGTCATCGTCGGTTCCGACTCGAGTTCGGCCTCGAAAATCTCGGGCAGTTGAAGGCGAGGGCAATACGCCAGCCTTCAAGTCGTGAACACCAGACCTCGGCTGATGCACGTAGGTCTCGGAACTCAGGGCCAACCTGCCCCATCTCGTGGGGTACTGAAACTCTGGCATCCTCGGGGCCTCCAAGTGTGAGGAAGAACGCAGCCCGACCAAAGCAGCACTAAGACACTAAACGTAAGCAGCAAGCGTTCAGGGACGCCAGCGCCTTAGCCGTTCAGCCTTACCTGCTCGGATAGAAGATTCCACCCGTCCTTCCGGTCTTTATTGTGAGCAGCCGGTTGGCACGAAGAGTCTGCAGGAGGTCATCAACGCTGATTCCGGTACCATCCAGGATGGCTCGAACCTCTTCTCTCACGGTTCTGCCTGAGGTACGGATCTCGTCGAACACCTGAATCGCGTAGTCGACATAAGCGGCATTTCGCTTCCTGAACTCACGCCACCGCCTCATATACGGCAAATCATTGAGGTAACGCCTCAACAGCTGATTCTTCAGCTCCGGATAGCGTTTGTACTCAAACCGCGTCCGGCCATGGTGAACCCCGGAGTGGCGTCGAAGTACTTGATCACCGACGTGACGTCCGGCCCTCTCCGGGCCTAGAGCGGCCGGGCCAAGCTTCCACGGGGAGGATCGGTTCTGCTCTGCTGCGGTCTTCAAGGCGACGCGGGAGGATATGACCTCCGGGGCCCAGGTCGACCCCACTCAGAAACGGTCGCGCACGAAGGGCCGACCTCGACTATGGTTACGAGCGATGGTGATGGAAGGGAAGACCGTCCTCCTCACCGGAGGCAACACTGGCATCGGAAAGGCCGCAGCCACTGCTCTGGCCGTGAAAGACGCCCGGGTGGTGCTCACCGCCCGCAGCGCGGAGCGGGCTGAGCCAGCGCTTGCCGAGATTCGCAAGGCCAGTGACCGCTCGGAGGTCGAGTGGGTGCAGCTCGACCTGGCGAACCTGCGTTCAGTGCGTCGCTGCGCCTCGGAGTTTCTCGAGCGATTCGAGCGTCTCGACGTTCTGATCAACAACGCCGGCGGGACCTGGAGTCGCCGCGAACTGACGGACGACGGCTTCGAGGCGACCTTCGGGGTGAATCACCTCGGCCACTTTGAGCTGACGCGTCTGCTCCTGGACCGACTCCGCGCCAACGCGCCCTCCCGAATCCTGAACGTGGCGTCGAGTGCGCACTGGATGGCGCCTCTGGGCCTCGACTTCGGAGACCTTCAGAGCGAGCGCTTCTATGACAGCCAGTCCGTCTATGCAAAGTCGAAACTCGCCAACATCTACTTCACGCGGGAGCTGGCTCGACGCGTCGAAGGTAGCGGAGTGACCTGCAACTCCCTTTGCCCCGGATTCGTCGCCACCGAACTCGGAAGTGGTGAGGAAGGCTCCTGGTGGACTCGATTGGGGATGCGTATGGCGCGTCCGTTCGCACAGTCACCGGAGCAAGGAGCCCGTACGGTCGTGTATCTGGCCTCTGCGGACAGAGTCGCAGACGTAAACGGCCAGCACTTCATGTTCCAACGGCGAGCCCCCATCTCCCCCGTAGCGCTGAGCCGGTCCGCCGCGGAGCGGTTGTGGGTGGAGAGCGAGAAGCTCGTAGGAGGCGCGGAGCGCGGCGGGACTGGCTAGCAGGGCTGCGCCGGACACACTCGGCGATCAAGCCTACGAACGATCCCCGCGTGATCCGCGCCATCCTCGACTTTTCGCCGGTCCCACGTGGTGAACAGGTGGAACAGGTGAGCCTACGTCGCGATCTCCGGCTGGAATGCCGCGGGGGGTGGGGGGAACGGCCGGGCGTTGACACATCTCCGTGTCGGGCGACGGTCGCGGCCTGACGCGAGCGTCTCGGGGCGCTGCTGTGGCAATTTCGAACACGGCGGGAGGGCGCGCTGCCGTGCGGCCCCTGCCGAGCGTGTCAATGGCGTGTTCAGCCTGTTCACCACGGCGAGTCGAGCAGAGCATCGTCATTGCCGAGCTCAAGGGGACACCTGCGCCTCTTGTGCAGGCCTACATCGCACTCTGCGGAGTGGAAGAGGGTATGGGATGCGCGGGCCAATCGACGAGTTCTGGCACACGTTAGTGACGTTCACCAAGACGTACGCTGACTTCTGCGAACGAGTCGCGGGACGCGTTCCAGCGTGCTCGGCATGGCGCCCGTGAAGTCTGGCGCTGCGGACGTCGACCCGCGGCGAGCGTCGATTATCCTCTAGGGGCGTGGCGCAGCCTGACCGGGAGCCTGAAATGAGGGCCCGGTCGAGCGCGCCTATAAGCGTTGCCGCGCCGGCGGCGAAGCGTCTCGGGGGGACGAGCGATGTCGGCTGGCCATTCGAGCGAAACGAGCGCACCCGCGCCCGAGCGCGGATTTCTTCCGGCGAGCGACCCGGCCACGGCCTTCCCGGCCAGCTCCGAGCTCGCGCTGCTCGACGAATGGGGACGCGGCCTTCCGAGCTGGCTGGAAGACCCGGGCTTTCGGCGCCGCGCCCGCGAGCTGCGCATTCCCCCGTTCCCGGCGCTGGCCCTGCAGGGCGGGCCGGAGACCGCGCTTCCGCTCCTGCGTCTCTACTACGTGCGCGTCGGCTTCCTCGCGTCGGCGTACATCAATCAGCTGGAACAGCCGACGATCGGCGTGCTGCCGCGCAACATCGCGCTGCCGCTATGCCGCGCCTGCAGCCTGCTCGGGCGCCCGCCGATCCTGAGCTACGACGGCTACGCGCTCTACAACTGGAAGCGCTTCGACCCGAACAGCCCCATCGCCCTCGGCAACATCGACACGCTGCAGAACTTCGTCCATCTGTACGACGAGCACTGGTTCATCCTGGTCCACGTCGAGATCGAGGCGATCGCGGGCGACATCCTCGCGGCGATCGACCGCATCGAGGCGGCGCTGCCCGCGCGCGACGAAGCTTTGATCGACGCTGCGCTCGGCGAAATCGCGGTCGCTGTCTGGCGCCAGGTGGAGGTGCTGCGGCGCATCCCCGAGAAGATGGCGCCCGAGCTCTACCACCGGACCTTCCGGCCCTACATCCGCTACTTCGAGAACGTGGTGTACGAGGGCCTGGGCGAGGAGCCGCTGAGCTTCCGCGGTGAAACGGGAGCGCAGAGCAGCATCGTCCCGACGCTGGTCGCGCTGCTGAAGATCCCGCACGGCCCGACCGAGCTGACCGACCACCTCGCGGACATGCGCCGCTTCATGCCGCCCGAGCACCGGGTGCGCATCGAGCGCGTCGAGGCCCTGGAGCCGATTCGCGACCTCGTCCGGCCCGCGACCCACGACGAGCTGATCGAGGCGCTCGCCACGTTCCGCGAGGTGCACCAGGGCTGGGCCCGCGAGTACATCGAGACGCGCGTCGACGACCCGCTCGGAACTGGGGGCACGCCCTACGTGCGCTGGCTGCAGCAGCTGATCGACGAGACCCGCGCGCACGCGATCGCGGGCTGAGCAGGCTCAGCGCGCCCCGAGTCTTTACACCAATAGGGGCGTTCGGTATCTGCCGTTCGACGACCTGATTCGCGACCTCGAGCAGCTCTGCAAGATGCTCTCTTGAGCCGTCGGTGGTGTGCGAGGGGTCACGGCGGCCAGGTGTGCAACTGCGTCCACTCGGCGTCCACTCAGAGCGGGCACTGGTCCGGCACTGGTCCATAAAGGTCCCCGGGGGGGAGTGGAGAGAGTGCTAGAGCCTACGGTCAGCTCTCCTGGCCTCGGGGCAGGGACTCTCGACATACGAGCCTAGACGTACCCAGCTCGATGCACTCCGAGAGGCGTCGCTGGACTTCTACGCAGCCACGCGAAGTGCCTACGTTCTGAGTCGAGATCACTGACTCTCCGCGCCCTTACCCAGGACGTCAGGTCGCCCGTGCTCGACGCATGGCCAGCTCCGGCCGGTCCGGGAGGTCGCCAGGGTGCTGGGCTGCTCGCCCAACACGGCCCCAGGTGTTCGCTTCGGGGGTTCCCAGGGCACGACGATGCGGCCAGGGTCGTAGACGCGCTCCTTCTGGACGGATCTCGGAGATCATGGAGGAGACCTGCCCACAGGGTGGGAAGGCTCGTTCTCTCTCACGAAACCATCGTGCTGAGAGCGTCCCTTACCACCTCGACCAGCTTGCGGACGATGGCGATGGCAGCTGGATCGCTCTCGGCGAGCCGGGCCAGGTCAGCGAGAAGCTCGGAGCCTTCAGGGGCTGCCGTGATAATCGCGGCGTCGCGGCGGCGCTGTTTTGCCATGGCTCCGTTCTAACACGAGCGAGATTCCAACGACCTGGAGCACCCTGAGCTTGGACCACGCGGCGCAGGCCGCTGACCGGCGCGCCATCATTCCGGGCGCCTACGGCGCCGCGACGCATGAGGGATTGCTGAACCGAGTCGTCATTCCCCGCCTTGCGGTAGGCGACGAAGCCAGTCCGCGATGGCGCGACCGATGACCTCCGGGTGATCTTCCTGGATGTAGTGAAAGCCGGGACCCACGTAGAGCGACTCGATGTTCTTCAGGTGCTGCACGTACCACTCGGCGACCTCGGGTGGGTTGAGAGCACCGGGCTTCGCATAGAAGTGCAGCATCGGGACTCGCGTCTGCTGGAGCCATTTCGAGTAGGTGGTGACCACACGGACAGTGTTCTCGGGCTCGCCCCCGATCGGGATCTCGCGCGGCCAGACGAGCGTCGGCTTACGGGATTGGGGCGTTGGGTAGGGGGCCCGGTAGAAGGCCATCTCTTCCTGGCCTAGCCCACGCACGACCGAGCTGGGTAAGACCTGCTCGACGAAGGAGTTCTCCTCCAGGATGAGCCTCTCTCCCTCTCCGGAGGTGCGCAGCCGCCGGAAGAACTCGCCTCCCCCTCCCATCGCCTCGTAGCTCGCCGCCGGAAGTCCGGGTGGCCCAATCGCCTCCATGAAGGCGATGCCGCGGACGTTGTCCTCGTGGCGGGATGCGTAGTCGAACCCGAGTGCCGAGCCCCAGTCGTGTACGACTAGGATGAGATCTCGAAGCTCGAGAGCCTCGATGAAGCCTTGCACGTAGCCGATGTGATCCGCGTACGTGTAGTCGATGTCGGGCTGGTCCGACTTGCCTATGCCGATCAGATCGAGGGCGAGCACCCTGCCGCGTGTGGTCAGGTGCGGGATGACATTGCGCCACAGGTACGACGACGTGGGATTCCCGTGAAGCATGAGGATTGGACTCCCGGCTCCCTCGTCGACGTAGTGAAGGCGCGAGCCGAGCACATTCACGTAGTGCGGCTCGAACGGGTACTCCGCAGAGATCTCGGGCAACGGAGGTCTGGGTAGGGCTTGACCTTCCTGCCCCGATGCAAGTTGCGGCCAGCTGAGGAGGCAGAGGACCGACCCCAGGGCCAGAGGACCGGCGCGGGCGACCATTTGGGCTCCCTTGTCTGTCCGGAACACTTCCCCGAACGAGTTCAAACCGGCTGGTATGATGACACGATCCGGCGCCATCGTCGGAGCAGACGACGTGGCGCCCTTGAAACGGGGATCGGTCATGGGTCTTCGTACAGCGGTCTGCGACGCGTTGGGAATCGAAGTTCCAGTCGTTCTGGCCGGCATGGGCGGGGCAGCCAATCCCAGGCTGGCGGCCGCGTCTCCAACACCGAGGGCCTCGGTGTCTTGGGTGCCGCTACCTCCGGGCCCGACGAGCTACGCGCTTGGATTCGCGAGATCCGCTCGCTCACGGACCGGCCATTCGGCGTCGACACCCTGCTGCCAGCTTCGGTGAGGCGCATGAAGCCGACCAACGGCCCGTCTCCCATGGACGAGCAACCGGCGCAGCAGGCGTTCTTGAAGGAGTTCCTGGATCGCGAAGGGCTGGAAGAGCACGCGCCCTGGATCGAGCTCGCGTCGAAGGGGTGGATCGAGCCACTCGCGAGCGATCGAGGGTTACGGTGTATGGATGCTCCTCCCTCACCCGCTCGCTCCCCCGGCCGGCGGGCACTGGTAGTAGATCACGTCTCCCCGGGCAGAGAGGTTCCGGTACTTCGGGCCTTTGGCCTCGCGCTTCACGCACTTCGTGCCGCTCGAAGTTGCCGCAGTGCGGATCGAACGGCAAAGAGACTCGCTTCTGAATCTTGCTTATTGATTTCATCTTCAATCCAGTCCCGGGCCTTGCCACAAACATCCGACTCATCGAACCACTCGATTGCGACATTCGGCTTGCCGATCGCCTTGGCCAAATCCTGCTGCTGTTGGCTGGTCAGGTTAGAAACGGCTTCGTTGAGATTCCGCTCGAATTCATCCAAGATCATTCCTAAGATCTCCACCCCTCTGTGCACGAGAGCGCGAGCCATTTGCGCTCGCCGCGTGCTGTGATCTGTCCTGATCGCCGTGCCATGATTACTCCTTTCGCTTGGCTGTGTAGATGCCTTTCCTAGCTGCTCAACTCCTCTCTGCACCAAAGAGACGATCCGCGGTGCCTATGTCGACCTGCCCCTCAAGCTCCAGCCGCCCAAGTAATCTCAAGTACAGACGGAGTTCGCTCTGTCCGGCGCCTTCAGGTATCTCGAAGTCGTGACGCAAAAAGTAGGCGAGGTGCGTGTAGAGAACGCTGCCTGGTAACCCCGAGCGCGGCCCCGAGGCTGAGAATCCCCACGCCTGGTCCAGGTCGCTAATCAGCTCGAGCTTTCTCTCAAATTCGATCAAAGCTCTGTACTCGTCTGCTTCTATCAAGAGTTCCCTTCTGATCCTCGGTCTACGCGCCATCGCTATTGTCCTTCGCGCCCCTAGAGACGCCCGGGGGCATGAAGTGACCGCGAGCGCCGGGGGGGGGCGAAGCGGAGAGAAACTGCGTGGCGACCGCGCAGTTTCCAAAGGCGGTCGAGGCAAGGAGTCGAGTGCCCCAAAGTCGACGGTATAGATGCCGCGCATCAGTGGACCATCCTCGGCGCAGTGTCACCCTCCGCGAGAAGTGCGCGCGTTGCGTCGCCAGTCTGCGGGTTGATGAGGAAGATGTTGATGGGGGTAACGAAGACACCCGCTGGGCCGAAATTCTCTGCGAGCGTCTCAAACACCAGGCCGGTCTCGTCGGCCGTGGCGTAGCGGCCGAACAGCAGGCCACTGTTCGCAGAGATCATTGCCATGAGAATCGGCGGCTCCCAGCCTTCACTGATGAGGCGTGTGAGCGCGACGTTTACGAACTGTGTGACCCGCTCCATTGTCTGCTGCACAGTCTCGCTCATATTGTTCACCTTCCCTTCGTCGGATGCGCGGGTGTCTGCTCCCGCCACTACCCGCTGACTCGAGACGCGTCCGGGGCCGAAGCCCCGGACGCCCAGCAGATGAGCTTGTCACAGGTGGAAGTGGAGGAACGGGGTCAATACATCCCTCCACGACGCCGCCGTGAGCGCTTCGTCACGGGTTGCGGTGACCATACGATCGAGCTCCACATACTGCACGCAGCGCTTACAGGTCACGGCGCCGAGGGACGTGGTGGTGTTCCCTCGCCCGGCGACCTGTAGGCCGCAGCGCGTCACGCGTCCCTCGTCTTGGACGACGCCCGTTCAGAAGTGGGTTTTGCACGGTTTCGTGCTCACGCGCGCTTCGTGCTGGGGTCCCAGGGCACGACGATGCGGCCAGGGACCAACATGCAACTGAGTCTACCCGGGGACTGCACCGCGGGTGTCGCGTGTCCACCTGGGCTTGGCGAGCGCGAGAAGGCGCTCTCCCTGCTCCAAGCCTACTCGCGAAGCGTCTGCAGCCTCGGCGAGCTCGCGCGCTCGAGCTCGCGGACGAGTACCTGGAGCAGTTCGGGGACGACGCCGCGCTCGGCAGAGACATCTTGGGGTCCGGGGCGCTCGCACGCGCTGCTCAGCGCGGCTGCAGCCGCGACTCTACCGATACGCGAGGATCCGCTCCAGGTTCGCCCGCTCGAAGGCCTCGGCCGGGGCGCGGTCGGGACCCGCGATCGCGCAGAAGAGAACGCCGGCGATCAAGGGGTCGCTGATTCCACGGGTGAAGATCGCTTTGCGCCGTTCGGGGGCTTCCGGCTCCAGTCTGAGGCGGAGGTCCGTCGTGATGGCCGCGCAGGTCCGCAGGCGGCGCATGCGTTCCCTTCTCTCGGCGGCGTAATCCGCAAAGATTCCCACCGACCAGTCGGGACTCCCCAGCAGGGCCTCGGCGACGAGACGCGCGTCGCGGATAGCGATCGAGAGACCCTGACCGATGATGGGGTCGTTCCAGCCCGCTGCGTCGCCGATGAGCACCACGCGCTCAGCAAAGGGCTCATCGATCCAGGTGTCGTTCATAGGATAGGTGGCACACGGCCCAGCGGGTCGTGCCGCCGCGACGGCTTCGCCGAGAGGCAGGCAGCCGACGCGGTACGCGTCGAGGAAGTGCCGGCTTCTCTCTTCCCCGCTGAACCGGTTGCCCAGCCGAGCGTCCCAGAATAGGTACAGTCGCACGACGCCTTTGGGGCGCGGGAACACGAGGAAGGAGGAGTCCCCCTCGCTGCCCAGCACCTGGAGGTCCTCGGGCCACTCATGGAGCTCCTCGACGAGGAGGCCTGCGGCCAGAGAACTACTCCTGCAACGCTACCTTGAGGGAAGCCGCAAGGGGAGCGAGGTGACTCTTGCCGCTGCCGGGAGGGCCGAGAGAGGTCCCGGTCTGGCGTCCTCGGCTTACCCCGCCCCGGCTGCCCGATCGCTGGCGCCGAGTTCGCCGTCGAGCCCGCCGGCCCGCCGCTCTCGATCACCACGCACTGAGCAGTGTGGCCCGAGAGCGCTCCCTTCAGAGCGACTTTTGGAAGGCCGGCCGATCGGCCGACCGCCCCAACCGATGCTCATCCATTTTCAGGCTCGTCCGCGTCCGCTGGCTAGATAATCGTCGTATCATCGCAAGCACGCCGCAGCCCGGAAGGACCCCGCCATGAAGGTCAAAGCCGCCGTGTTTCGAGAAGTCGGAGCGCCCCTTGCCATCGAGTCGGTCGAGGTCGCCGATCCGGGGCCAGAGGAGGTGCTGGTCCGGACCGCGGCCTGCGGGGTGTGTCACAGCGACCTGCACTTCGTGCAGGGTTCGATCGCGGGGCCGAGCCCCTGCGTCCCGGGCCACGAGCCCGCCGGCGTTGTCGAGGCGGTCGGTGAGAGCGTTACGATCGTGGCGCCCGGCGACCACGTCATCGCGTGCACGTCGATGTATTGCGGCAACTGCCTCCAGTGCCTACGGGGCCACAGGCACTTGTGCGTGAACCGCGGCGCGTGTCGACGGGGCGCAGACGAGCCACCGCGCCTGTCGCAAGCCGGCTCCGAGATCTACCAGTTCGCCGACCTCGCCGGCTTCGCGGAGCGAATGCTCCTCCACGAGCGGGCGGTGGTGAAGATCGACGACGACCTCCCGCTCGATAAGGCCGCAATCGTCGGCTGTGCCGTCACGACCGGTGTGGGTGCCGCGTTGAACACCGCGCGCGTGGAGCCCGGTTCGTCGGTCGCGGTATTCGGCGCCGGCGGCGTCGGCATCTCGATCATCCAGGGGGCGCGCATCGCCGGAGCGCTCCAGATCATCGCCGTAGACCTGCTGGATCAAAAACTCGAGACGGCGCGCCACTTCGGCGCGACCCATACTCTCAACGCATCGGACGGCGAGGTCGTACGGGCGATCAAGAGGCTGAGCGACGGCGGCGTCGACTACTCGTTCGACGCGGTGGGCAACGCCGGCCTGGTCGAGCAGTGCTTCTACTGCCTGGCGCCGCGCGGCACGGCGACGGTCGTGGGCGTGATCCCACCGGACCAGAAGATCCAGCTCACGCCGGGTCACTTCTTCGTTGAAAAGCGGCTCATCGGCTGCATGATGGGCTCGAACCGGTTCCACCTCGACGCGCCGCGTTACCTTGAGCTCTATCGGCAGAAGCGGCTCGACTTGGACTCCATGGTCAGCCGCCACGTCCGCCTTGACGACGTCGAGGACGCGTTCCGCGCGATGGAGGCTGGCGAGGTCACGCGGACGGTCATCACGTTCGACTGAGCGGGCACGCATAGGGGGAGATCACATGCGCAACGGCTTCAAGATCGTCGACACCGATACCCACATGATGGAGCCAGCCTGGCTGTGGGAGCGCCACATCGAGGACGAGTTCAAGGGTCGGGAGCCCCGAATGGGAATCGCCCCCGACTCGGGCCGCAAGACCTTCTTGGTCGAGGGCGAGTCGTTCACGCGCGAAAAGGGCAAGTACCCGATGGCCGCACCCGCGTTCCTGAAGGCGGCGGCCAAGGCGATGGAGCGCTTCGCGCGCGCCACCGCCGACCACTACAGCCCCAAGAGCCGGCTTCAGGATATGGATGACGAGGGGGTCGACGTCCAGATCCTCTACCCGACGTATGCGGGTCAGATGCTCGGGCGGGAGTTTGGCGACGTCAGACTCCTCGCCGCCTGCGTGCGCGCGTACAACAACTGGGCGGTCGAATACGCGTCCGAGGCTCCGGATCGGCTCCGCTGGGCTGCCGCGCTCCCAGTCCAGAACGTCGAGGAAGCCATCGCCGAGGCCGAGCGCACCGCGGCGATGGGCTGCGTCAGCTACTACATGCGGCCGAACCCAGTTGGGGGTCGGAGTCTCTGGCACGACGATTACCTGCCGCTCTGGCAGACGGTGCAACGTCTCGGGAAGGCCATCTCCACCCACGATTCCGCCTCCGCTTCGGTCCCGTCGTTCGGCGATCGGATGGAGACGCACACGGCGGGTCACATCCTGTCCCACCCGTTCGAGGCGATGGCCGCCATGGCCGGTCTGATCTGGTTCGGCGTGTTCGAGAAGTGCCCCAACCTGAAGGTCATCCACGTCGAGGGGGATGGCGGTTGGACGCCTTACTGGCTCCAGCGCATGGAGCAGCACTGGGAGTTCAGCGGCCGCGCGGAGCACGAGTACCTGACCAGGTCGCCCACCGAGTACTTCAAGAGCAACGTCACCGTGGCGTTCCGCGGCGACGAGCCCACGATGAAGGCCGCGGTCGACCTAGTCGGCGACGACAACTTCACCTGGGACACGGACTACCCCCATCCGGACGGCACGTTCCCCTGGGGGATCCAGGCGATGCTCGATCAGCCGCTCTCGGACGAGTCCAAGCGCAAGCTCCTCTGGGACAACGCCGCGAGGGTGTTCAACTTGGCCTGAACGAGACCTACGCCCGGCCGCAGTCGGTCCTGCGATCGAGAAGTGCGAGAGCGAGCGCTGCGTCTGGGCGCCCCAGTAGCGGTCGGCAGGCACTTCGATCTGGCCCCCGAGCGCGACCAGGTGCTTGTGCCTGCTCGCGTGGGCGCTGGCAGCCGAGCTCGAGCGCAACCCCGGCGCCTACACCCCGAAGCACATGCTGTCAGGAGCCCGGAATTGACCGGTTACGTTCCTTCAAGCCCGTCAACTTCTCCTCCACCCAATCCAAAGGCGAAAGCACGATGCACACAAGATGCGTCCGTTTACCCAGGATCATCCCCGGTAAGGTCATCACTTCGCACCCGCCTTCGCCGCGGATACCAGTGAACAAAAGGGAAACTCCAAGGAAGAAAACCCACCCCGTGTCGCACGCATTGATGGGGCGTGCTCAAGGGGGATTGGAAGCCTAACCTCTCTCTCCACGAGGCCGTGGTGCTGGGGTGCAAGGCCCTGGTGGGTGCGGGCGACGGAACCGAGATCGGAGATCTGGACGAAGCCGCGCTCGAAATCCCGATTCTGGATCGCTCCCGCGAAGGCCGCAAGTTCAAGCGCCTCGGAAAGCCGGAGATCAAGGAGCTCCTCGGCAGGTAAGTCACCGTGCAGAAGCGGATCTACGGACTGGAGACCGAATACGGGATCATCTTCACGCCGGAAGGGCGCAAGACCCTCCCGGTGGAGAAGGCGATCCGCTTTCTGTTCGAGAAGCTCATCACCACCAAGCACTTCCTGAATGTGTTCCTGGAGAACGGAGCGCGCTTCTACCAGGACACGGGCTGCCACCCGGAGTACGCCACGCCCGAGTGCGCGAGTCCCCGGGATCTGGTCGTGTTCGACCGCGCCGGTGAGCGCATCCTCGAGGACCTGCAGCTCTACGCAGAAGAGAAGATCCGCGAAGAGCGCGTTCCCGGGAAGCTCTCGATCTTCAAGAACAACACCGACTTCGTGGGCAATAGCTACGGCTGCCACGAGAACTATCTGGTCGATCGGGACGTCGATTTCTACTACTTGGTCGAGCAGCTGATCCCGTTCCTCGTGACACGTCAGATCTTCGCGGGAGCGGGGAAGGTGCTCCAGACGCAGGACGGCGTTCACTATTGCGTCAGCCAACGCGCTCAGCACATCTATCAGAAGATCTCCGGGTCGGCGACCAACGACCGCCCGATCATCAACACACGCGACGAGCCGCACGCGGACCCCGAGCAGTACCGTCGACTCCACCTGATCGTGGGCGACTCGAACATGTCCGAGTACACGAACTTCCTGAAGCTCGCGACGTGCGCGGTCGTTCTCCAGATGATCGAAGACGGCTTCATCAACATGGATTTCACGCTCCGCCACCCGGTGAAGGCGATCAAGGACATCTCGTTCGACGCGACATGCCGCAAGAAGGTCCGTCTGGAGGACGGCCGGGAGTACTCCCCGATCGAGATCCAGCGGGAGTACTGCGAGCTGGCCAAGCGACACATCGAGCGGTACGCGGTCAGCGACCAGCTCCGCGAGGGCGTGCGCGAGTGGGACTACGTGCTCGACTGCCTGCAAGACGACCCCGACAAGCTCGACAGGCAGCTTGACTGGGTGATCAAGCGCAAGCTGCTGCGGCAGTACGTCGATCGCCATCAGCTCTCGTGGCACGATCCACGCGTCTTCATGCTGGACCTGCAGTACCACGACATCCGGCGGGATCGCGGCTTCTTCTACCTGCTGGAGCGAAAGGGATTCGTCGAACGGCTGTTCTCTGACGCGGAGATCGAGAAGGCCAAGACCGAGCCGCCGCAGGACACGCGAGCGCGAATGCGCGGTGCCTTCATCAAGCTCGCCCGCCAGAACAATATCGAGTACGAGCTCGACTGGTGCAACATTCGGCTGGGCAACCTGTTGAACGTGCGAGTCATCTGCAACGACCCGTTCGAGACCGATACCGAGAAGGTGACGGAGCTGGTTCGCACGATTCAGAAGACGAACCTGCGCCGCACGTCGCTGTCGAAGCTGGTCATCCAAAGCTGATCCGTACGTGGGCAAAGTTCACACCCACGCGCGCGCACACACAGTGGGCAGATCGGCGTAAGGCCGCTACGACCTGCCCACTACGCGCCCGCGGGATCGGTCGCGCGACCCGCAGGGTGCTCGGGAAGCGTCGATTGGCGAGCCATTCTAACGCAGGCGAGCCGAGAGCGCGGGCACGCGGCCGGTTTGCTAGAGCTGAACCGCCCCCCGGGACTCAGCCCCCACCGCGGCGCGCCGCTTCGCGGGCCGCGCGCCTCTCTTCGAGCTGCTTGTAGGCGATGTAGTACTTGTAGATGTTCCGCACGTAGACGACGGGCTCGCGGCTGATCGTGCGAGCCGCGGCCACCTCGACGTTGCCGAACCAGCGGTTCGGATCGAAGCCCATCTCGCCCGCCCGTCTGCGGGCCCTCCTTACGTTCCCGGGCCCGGCGTTGTACGCGGCGAACGAGAACAGCACGCGGTCCAGCGGCTCGATCTCGCGGGAGCTGAAGTAGCGGCTCCGGAGAAAGCGCAGGTACTTCACGCCCGCGTGCACGTTCTGCTCGGGGTCCTCGATGTCGGGGATGCCGACGTTCGGATCCGCCGCAGTGGTCCGCAGCACCTGCATGATCCCGACGGCCCCCGCGCGGCTGCGCTTGCTCTGGTCGAGCTTCGACTCCTGATAGGCCTGCGCGGTGATCAGCAGCCAGTCGAAGTCGTACATCTCCGCGTAGCGCTTGATGAGGTCGATGGTCTCCGCGTACCTCTCCTGCCCCTCCCCGGCGAGGACGTTGTCGATCCACTTCCGGCTCCCGTAGTACCGCTTGATCAGCACGTTGCCGAGCAGCGTGCCCTTGCGCGCCTCCTCGACGTAGGCGTTCACTTGTTTCAGGAGCTCGGGGGAGTCCTTGCGCACCGCCCAGGCCAGCGAGCCTCCCGAGTGCACCGCCAGGTGCTCGTGCACCCGGATGTTCTCCAGCACCTGGGCCCAGAGCTCCGCCTTGTAGCTGTCCACGATGACGGCCGGGATGATCCCGGCGTTCACCATCTCGAGCAGGTCGTAGTCCTCGAGCCGCTCGTCGGCCCTGCGCACCGGGATCTGTGGCTTCCCTTCCTGCTTGCGCGCCTCGTTGAGCGCCGAGAGGTGCTCGTAGTAGCTGCTGGACTCGCGCACGTGCAGTGTCTTCGAAGCGAGATCGTCGAACGACCTGATCTCGCCCGCGGCTGGCCCGGTCACGACGAGCTCGCGGATGCCGGGATACGTGGGATCCGAGAAGGCGACGCGCTCCTGCCGGGCGGGCGTGATGGTGAGGCTCGCGGCGGCGATGTCTCCTCGGCCCTCCAGCAAGCCCGGCAGAAGCTCGTCCCGCCCGATCGGGATCAGGATCACGTTGAGCGAGCGCCCCTTCATGCCGACGGCCTCGTTCAGACGCTCCTCGAAGATCCGGCCCGCCTCGACGGCGATGCCCCGCTGCTCGACCCCGTCGTACATGAAGTTCACCGGGTTGTAGGCCGTCAGCAGGCGGACGAAGCCCCGCTCGACCATGCCGTCGAGATCGCCGGTCCAGGGCGCGTTCACGAAGTCCCGCAGGGCCCTCTCGTCATCGCTGACCACACGCGGGACCGCCTCTTCCTGGACTGGCTGCGGCGCCGTCTCCTTGTCGACATCCGTCTCACCCCCGCACGCGGGCGCGAGCGTGACGAAAAGACACGCCGCGGCTGCCAGCGCTGTCGTCCGCATCGTCGGCTCCCGGACTCGACCTCGTCAGACAAAGTATCATGGCCCGAAGCAGCCGAGTCGGGGGACCGCATGGGCGGGTGCGCGCGACCGGGGACTGCCTCCCGCTCGCCCCCGGCCGAAGTACATATCATGCCGACCTCAACCCGGAGGATCCCCCAGCACCGCAAAGCCTTCGACCTGCCTCACGAGACCTGACGGATGCGGCTCGCCACCTTCGCTTACAAGAACTTGCTCCACCGCAAGATCCGCTCTTGCATGACGATAGCTGACCACGGCGAGCCAGAGGCTGGGGTAGAGCGAAGTACAGAGTGAGGTACAGAATGATGTACCGGCGTGTAGCCAGCTACATCGCTAGCCCCTGGCCGACGGCGAGCCGAAGCTCGACCCGCCGCCGATCGTGTCCGTTCGCTGTCGGCGTTCCGTTCCCGTTGGATCAATGGAGGGGGGGCTGATCGTCGTCGTCGCTTCGAGTGCGTTTGCGCTCGAACTCCTCGCGGCGAACCGCTCGAAGCCGACCGCGCGTTCGCCACCGGTGCCAGCGATAACGCAAGCTGCTGAACCCGACGACGCGGCGCAGCTCGTCCCGCAGGATGAACGCGGCCACGAGCACGCCGCCCAGGTGACCGATGTGACTGATATTCTCCCCTGACGTCATGAGCTGCATCACGAACAGGATCGGGATGAACCAGATCGCCTTGAAGGAGACGGGTGGGAAGATCAGCGTGATGGTCTTGTCGGGCGTTATCAAACTGACCGCGGTCAGCAGTCCGTACACCGCTCCCGAGGCTCCGAGCGTGACGGACAGTCCACCTCCTAGCAGCGTGTGCCAGCCGAGAATGATGAGTCCGGCACCCACGCCACACACGAGATAGAAGCGCAGGAAGCGTCTGGAGCCCCACGTCAGCTCCAGGTCTCGCCCGAATATCCACAGGGCGTACATGTTGAAGAAGATGTGGAGGAAGCTCCAATGGGCCCACATGTACGTGAACGGCTGCCAGATCTGCCCGGCCTGGAACACGCCGTAGACGCTCACACCGAGCGTGTTGGCCAGCTTCGTGGTTGGGTCCATGAAGATCTGAACCAGGAAGACCACACCGTTCGCGATCAGCAAGCGCTGGACCATCGGAGTGAGGTGTCGGTGGCGGTCCTGCATGGTCCGCTACAGCCTAGGGAATCTGCTCGGCCTCTGCTGGCCTTACGCTAGTTGCACTTGCGCTTGAGAGGCTTCGGGGTCGAACGAACGTGCCGTTTGACGGGCACTTTCTTCGGCCCCGGCTTCGGTATCGTCCTAGTTGGACGGCATTTTGTCTTCGCCATCATGGCTCCTTTCTCGGCCGGTTTGCCCGCGCCTTATCGGGGCCGGCCGAGGTAGGGATGGTGACGAAGTGGCGACGGGCGCCACGGATCCGATTGCTTTCCTCGCTATCTCCTCTTTAGAGCGAAACCTCGCTCGACTTCTCCAGTCGAATCTCTGCGGCGTTCACCATTGATTCGAAAGCACCGAGAAGCTTCGTCCCTCGCTCTCGGACCTCCGCGCTCCTTCTCCGACTCTTGGACGATGAGCTGGACCACTTCCGCTGCCTTCTGAGCGAATTCTGTCGCGGCGTTGGGATCGTTGATGCCGCGTTCTCGGAGTTCGAGCGCGAATCTCCAGAGCAGCGAGGCGGTCCCCGATGAAGAACTGACCTCCCGCATTGAACCCACTAACGGGCGAGGCCGGCCAGGAAGCCTGGCCGGCCAATAGGGAGCTCGCCGGCTCGCTCGATTCGCTATGCAGGCAGCGGCAACTCGCTAACGGTGCTCTGCTGCAAGATGTCGAATACCGGGTCGGACCGATCCAATGCCTGCAACCGCTGAAACTCCGGATCAGATTCGAGCTTCGCCAATAGTTCCCCGAATCGAGACCAGTCATCGACCTCGGTGATGAACGCCGCCGTCCCGGGCTCACCGCCGTCCTCAGCACGGAATACTCTCAGGTCAGCGAACCTGCGGTGGATACCCACCACTGCCAGTGCTCGATCTGCCGCAGGCTTCAGGGCGCCGCCTTCGTGACGCTTTCCATCTTTCCGATCAAGGCCTTCAACTGGGAGAAGGGTGGGGAGCTCGATACGTTTCACAGCTCCGAAACCGTGCACAGGCACCGCTGTAAGAACTGCGGGACGCCGCTGACCATCACACTGGACGGGATGCCGGACGTGATCGTCATCACCCGATCCAGCCTGGATGCCGGGATGGATCCCGAGCATCCCCCGGAGACGCTGCGCCACGCCTTCTGGTCCGACCGCGTCGACTGGATCGAGATCAACGATGACGTGCCCAAGGTCGACGCATCCTCCTGATCGGGACGTCCCAACTCCCTAGGGATCGCTGGCCCTCGAAACGGGTCAAGATAAGAACGCGAGTCCGAATTCGGTGTTCGCACTGACGCTATAAGGTGGGATGTGGGACCTGCCTTCAAATGAGGGCACGGGGCCCAGTCTCATCCATCACTCGTGATGGTCAGCCCGCAGCGTGTGCACCGGACCTTCTCGACACCGCCCTCGGACCCGAAGTTCTCGACGAGGCGGAAATCGTGCACACCCCGCAGGCATAGAATGCGAGCGAGCACTCTCGGCAAGGTGGGGGCCTCGCGGTGAGGTTAGCTCTCGGTCGCGCCCATCCCGGTGTAGAGGCGGTGGGCTTCTCGGAGCACGCGCTCGCGACCCGCGTCATCGCCCAGAGCGCGGCGACCTCGCCGAGCGCGCCGAAGGCGGTAGCTCACCGAACGAACGGATCGCTTCCTCATCGCCGGGAAGTGGATCGAGCTCCCGGTGATGGACGCCATCGAGCTGCGCGACGGAAGGATCTGCGCCTGGCGGGACTACTTCGACATAGCTCAGTTCCAGCGCCAGATGGCGGCGGACGAGGTGCGTGGCCTAGCGCCCCGGTTTTCCGCGCTCGGCGCGTCCCGTCATCGGCACAAAGCGCACCTCGAACAGGCGCTCGCTGCGGATGCCTTGCTCTTTGCGCTCGTACACGCGCAGCCACTGTTGGCGCTCGCCCACCGGGATCACGAGCCGCCCCCTCAGGGCGAGCTGATCGAGGAGCGGCTGCGGCACCTCGGCAGGCGCGGCGGTGACCAGAATGCCGTCGAACGGCGCCTCGTCGGGGAGTCCCTGATAGCCGTCTCCCGTCACGACGACGACGTTGTCGAAGCCGAGGCTGTGGAGCGTACCGCGCGCCCGCTCGGCCAAAGGAGCGAGGATCTCGATCGTGAAGACGCGCTGCGCAAGACGCGAGAGCACGGCCGCCTGGTAGCCGGAGCCGGTGCCCACTTCGAGGACCCGATCCCCTGGCTCGAGCCGGAGGAGCTCGGTCATGACGGCGACCATGTAGGGCTGCGAGATCATCTGCCCGTGGCCGATCGGCAGGGGTCGGTCTTCGTAGGCGCGCTCGCGCTGCGCCGCTGGGACGAAGAGCGAGCGCGGGATCGCTCCCATGACGGCGAGCACACGAGTGTCGACGACACCGCGCGAACGGATCTGGCAGTCGACCATGCGCTTTCGCGCGACGACCTCTCGCTCGTCCGGCGTGCGTGCGGGGGCGCATTCCACCGCGCCTCCGAGCAAGGTCACGGCCAGCGCGCCCCGCGCGAGCCAGGACCAGAGCGTTCGCAGTTCCAGCAGCTCCACTTCGCGACCTCGGGCCGCTCGCTGGCGGCCTCTGACCCCGTCGCCCGGTAGCCTTAGAGTACGCACTCGATGTTGGAGCGGAAGCGCGTGGGTCGGTTCGCGATCGGCTCCACCAATGATTCCGGGGAGCAGATGCGAAACTTGAGCGTGCGCCGATACGCTTGCACTCGAGAAGAACGGACTTCAGAAGGGAGCTACAGCCCCAACTCCCTCCCCACCCGCGCCGCGTGCCCCACAGCGCCCATCTCGGTGTAGAGGCGGTGGGCTTCGCGAAGTTCGCGCTCGCGACCCGCATCATCGCCCAGGAGTGCGGTGAGTTTGGCGCGGCGGACGTAGCTGCTTGGCCAACAGAACCTGCTGGACCCTCGCCAAACGTGCGGTGTATGCTTTTCTCTCCGGCACGGACGCTTGTCTCGACGGGCAGGGAGAGAGAGATGAAGCGATCCACTTCGACGGCGACCAGGAAGCTCACGAACATGTTCCGGCCTCCCGGGTGGAAGAAGCAGGGATCGCAGGGTGCAGGCGGCGTCCCGACGGCGAAGGCGAAGTCCGAGTATCAATCCTTCCTGGCGAACGGCACCTCCTTCGAGGGAACGATCCGGCTCACGGGACTCGTCCGCCTGGACGGCGAGTTGCGGGGAGAGGTCGAGGCGGACGGGCTCGTGATCGGCGAGAGTGGAAGCGTGCACGCCAGGCTTTCGGTCTGGAGGCTGGTCGTGCACGGGACCGTCACGGGAGAAATCGCTGCAAAGGAGCGGGTCGAGGTGGGGCCGACCGGCTCGATCGAGGGCAGCGTGAGCACGCCCAAGTTCAAGTTCGACGAGGGCGCTCGCATCCATGGGAAGGTCGAGTTGGGGAGTCCGCGCGACTCGCCTGAGCCTCGCAGCCTGATCACTTAGCACGGGACCCCGGTCCCGCGTTAGGCTCGGACACGCTTCTGCCGCCATGACCCTCGACGTGTACAGTCACGTGATCCCCGGGCTGCAGGAGGAAGCAACCGAAAGGCTGGCCGCGCTTCTATACGCCGAGTGAGTAGTTCAGCCCTTCTGGAGCGCGCGCACTCGGAGAACCTCTTCTTCGGTCACGTGGATGAACTCTGGGAGGTGCTCCGCGGCGCTGATGCGACGGTGCAGCTCGGGCGGATACACCTTGGCGACCTTTGCCTCGTCGAAGCCGCTTCCAAGTATTACCGCACGGGGCTTGGCGAACTTTCTCATCCCAGTGATGGCGAACACTGAGGGATGGCTGTAGCGGTCGTACCACTTCGTGATCCTCTTGAAGTCGCTCCACGCTTTCCGGCCGAGTCCGAGGCGTTTGAGGGCCTCTCTGTTGTGTTTCCGCTCCACGAGCTCAAGTGCCTGGTGCACGGGGAATTTGTTCAGGTCACGCTCTAGGCGCTGCAGAACGCGTGTCTCGGGGAGAGACAGAAGAAGGGCCATCGCTGCAGATTCGCCGTAGGCACGCATCAAGTTCCCTGCAGGCTGGGGAAACCCAGCGATGAAGAGCTGCCCTGAGCTGAGCACGTTGTTTAGGGCCGAAAAGAGAAATGCCTCTACCCAAGCTCCCCGAAGGTCCGGCTTCGCGCCAACGCGCTCGCCGAACTTCCGCAGACGCGCGATAGCCTGGTAGAGGGCAGCGCCCAGCTCGTCGATCTCAGCCTTGAAGTGATCCAAAAACTCGCCGCGGACATGGCTGTGGTTGGACAGGAGTTCGCGCCTGATCTGTGCCTCGCTCACGTCATATGGGGTCGCGGCCAATCTGGTCGCCTCCCTCCGAGCGATCGCTGCGCGCGCGCCCAAGTGAAGGATCTCTCGCACAATATACGCACACCTGGCATCACCCCGAACGACGTAAGTGTGGTGACCCAGGCCGCTCGGCCGGTCGACGCCGCCCACACTCTATTCACGCCGTGCTCGCTCCTTGAGCGCTCGGGCCTCAGCGCAGCAGCAACCAGAGCGTCAGGAGCTGGATCAAGAGAAGCACCCCCGGCCCCAGGTGTTCGCTTCGGGGGTCCCAGGGCACGACGATGCGGCCAGGGTCGTGGCGCTGCTCGCCAGCTCTCCACTCCAGCTCAGCTCGTCAACGGACTGCACCGCGGGCTGTCGCGTGTCCGCGCCATCATCCTGGCCTGGGGTATCTGCCTCGATTCAACCACCCAGGAGTAAACTCTCCCCATTCCCCACCCGGATCCACCGTTGACTACGGTCGGAAGACGAGCGGTGAGCCCTCAGGGTCCTCCACCGATGGCGGTCGACACTGACAGCTGCTTCGCGGCCTGCACAGTCATCATCTGCATGAACGCGGAGGCATCGGAGTCCCCACTCGTACCCGCACCGGAACCACCGAAGACGGTGGTCGGCACGTTGCGCTTGGCGAACGCATCGGCCCAGACCTTCTGGGTCTCGACGTAGGCGGCCAGCTTCTGCTGGAGAGCACCGTCGGCTGCCATCACCAGCTTCTTCCGAGCAGCTTCACCCTCACCCCGCAGGATGTTGGCTCGCTTCTCTTCGGCAGCTGCCAGTGCGTCCTCGGACGCAACCTTCTTGCGGGCCTCGGCGGCCAGAACGGCCACGTCTCGCCTCTGCTCGGCGGCGGTCACGGCCTTCTGCTTCTCCACCTCGGCAGCAGCTCGGGCCTTGGCCACATTGGCTCGACCTTCCGCAGCAGCCGTCTTCTCGTCCTGAGCCGCAGCTTCCGCACGAGCGAAGGCCGCAGTGGCCTTCATCTGCGCATCTCGCACGTTGCCAATCTGCTCCAGAATCTTCGTCTCGTAGGCGAAGTCATCCGGGAAGAACAGCTGCGTCACCTCGATCCCGTAGGAGGCGAGAGTGTTGGCCTTGCGCAGTCGGTTGCCGTCCTCGTCGACCTTGACACGAACGATCCGCTCAGTCGTGACCTGATTGGTGACCGGGTTTATGACTTCGACTTCCTCGGACTCCGTCAGGTAGACCCCGTTCTGGAGCTGGTCCAGAGAGAGCTGGGAAAGCTCGGCCTTCCCACCTGAGTAGGACTCTTCGGAGGTCATCAGTGCCGCACTCAGTACCACCGCCTCACGAATGGCCGGCTTGAGCAGGCCATTGGCGACGGAGCCATAAGAGCGGAACTTGTTGTGGATCCTCAGCAGGCCGTTCTCGTCGATGGGGACGTCGAAGCGAGCCGAACCAGAGATCTTGGCCGTACCACCGTCACTGAAGCGCACCGGGATCGCGTTCCCTGCGAGCGTCTCACCGCCGACTGCGGCGGACTCGGGGTTGTCCGAGAAGACGTAGGTACCAGCCTGCTTGTACTCGGTGAGCGTGCCGAAACACTGGCAGAAATAGCCTGCGTCCGAGATCACGGTCAGCGTTCCCGAGGGGAAAGCCTGCTTGACCTGCATGAAACCGGCATTGTTCTCCTCAAAAGCCTTCGTTCCGAGGATCAGGGCGAACACTGCGAGGACGGCAACGCCAATCCCCACAAACACTGAGTTGTTCATGTCGATTCTCCTTGATTCCTTTTGGATGGATCGATTGTGCGAGGAATCCCCGGGACCACCTCGGGCCTCCCTCGGATGTGGACGCGCGCCTTCTCGCGCTTCGCGTCGCCCGGCCCGGTCGAGGTCTTGGAACTGAGCTGAATCGCCGGTCAGACTCAGTGCCTGCCCAAAGTAAACTCGTGCCAAATCCTGGCTCGCCGACGAGGATCGAGCGTACGCCCATTCGCCGCCAGCGGAAAGCACGCCGACGACTACTTGCCCAAGTAATAAAACGTCGCCCTAAAGTCATTGGTAGGTCAGCTATTTACGCGGGCGTACCGCTAAAGTACCGCTACGGGGCCCGACCACAGAGGCCTGGGAGCACTCGTCCACGCGGGGGTGCTCCTGTCCACCCCCCTCCGTCCAGGGCAGGGGCGTCTCTCTCTCTAATTCCCCGGTCCGCTCGACGCTCGTCAGGTGCTGGGCTGCTCGCCCGGGCCAGGGTCGTGGCGGTGCTCGGCAGCTCTTCACTCCAGCTCAGCTCGTCAACGGACTGCACCGCGGGCTGTCGCGTGTCCGCGCCATCATCCTGACCTGGGGGGTGGTTCGAGGTGGACTAGCCGGGCACCTGTGTAGCTCCCGTTCGAGGTTGGGCGCAGCTTTGCCTTCCGGTTCTCAGGGCAGGGGGGTGGTTCGCACGCAGCCTGCCTACGAAAGTGTCGGAAGCCTCGGGGGTCCCCGATCCCCACCCGTCCCTGGACCGAAGGTTGCATCAGCCCGGACAGCGACGTGATCGACCCGCCCGGCTCTGGTCTCCGCTCCCAGGCGATCCGGGGAAGGGGAGCCGACGATGTCGGTGAACATGATGGCCGCGAGCCTGCGCTCAGAACGCTGCGGGTCCACGCCAATAGCCTACCCCGACACACCGGGGTGTGACAGCAGAAAAGCCCCCGGAATCCCGCGCCACTCCGGCGGCCTCGAGCCGGTCCGAGTGGCTCCAGGAAATGGACGGGATCCTCCTGCCGCATGCGCGCAAAGGGCCCCGACGGCCTAGAATCTCTTCGCGGCTACGCAGGCGAGGAGAACGGATTGATCATCGCCCAGATCACCGATTTGCACGTCGTCGCACCCGGTCAGAGACTGGCTGGCGTAGTCGACACCAACTCCATGGCCGAGGCGGCCATCTCGCACTTGAACGGGCTCGTGCCCAGGCCCGACCTGGTCCTGGGCACGGGAGACCTGGTCGACAACGGCGAGCCGCCCGAGTACATGCGCCTGCGGGAGATCTTCGACGACCTTGAGATCCCCTACTACCTGATTCCCGGCAACCACGACCGTCGGGCTCCCCTGCTCGAGTTCTTTGCGGGCCACGTGGAGTCCGGACCCTCGGGCTTCATCCAGTACACGATCGAGGGCCATCCCGTACGACTCGTCGCGCTCGACACGTTGAACGAGGGGACCGATGACGGTCTGCTTTGCAACGAACGGCTCGCCTGGCTGGACGAAACCCTCCGGTAGGCTCCTGATCGGCCGACCTTGATCTTCATGCACCATCCGCCGTTCGAGACCGGCATCTGGTGGATGGACACTTCGGGCCTTTCGGGGGCGTCAGATCTTCGGGAGGTGATTGCTCGACATCCACAGGTCGCGCGGATCGTCTGTGGACACATCCATCGACCGATCCAGGTCGGCTGGGGCGGGACACTGGTGTCCATCGCCCCGTCCACGGCCCACCAAGTCCACCTGGATCTGGTTCCCGAGAACAAACCCCACTTCATCCTGGAGCCGCCCGCCTGCCAGCTTCACTTCTTCGACGGCCGGGATCTGATCACGCACACGACCTACGTGAACTGGCCACAGAAGCCGATCGACCTCACGCAGTTCATGGAGGACTGGGAGGCCGTGAAGGCCGAGTGGCGCGCGCGTAAAGCGGCGCTGCGCTAGCGCGCGACGCTCCGCAGGCGGACCAGGAAGGTCCGACCTCGCTCTCGACGGAGACCGAGCCCCCCATCTGCTCGACCAGGTGCCTGACGAAATCGCGAAGCTGAGAGGACCCAAGCACATGGCGTGAACGGGCGCCGACTCAGACTGACGGCTCTCTCCCCACCCGTTGAGGGATCATCTTGGTGACCATCGCGGCGAGCTCGGCACCCCAGTCTGTCTCCACGTCTTCTGCACTGCAGGCGCCGTGCTCGTGGAGCCACGCCAACAGGCGTCGATTCGGCCCCGTGAACGCGGGCCCGAAGAGCAGAGTGATCGCCACGTAGCCGTCGCGGCACGGCCACGTCAGCCGGATCGGCATCCCGGCCTTCAGTCCGCCCGCCATACGCTCGACCTTCAGGTCTGCGCGGTTCGGTGCCCTGAGCATGGCCGACAGGGCGGCCTGGGCCGACGACTGCTGCGCCGAAACGTCGATGTGCTGGCCTCGCCCGCTCTTGTGCCGCTCCTGTAGCGCGACCAGGGCCGCACCGGCAGCGTCGCCGCCCGCGTGAAGAAAAGCCTGGGGCACCGTGGTGCGCACGGGCGCGCGATCGTCGTCGCCCGCAAGCGAGTGCGCGCCGCTCGCCGCCCATACAGTCAGATCAGTCGCGGGCCAGTGCGCCTTTGGACCCGACTGGCCGAAAGGCGTGATCGACACGGCGATCAGTCGCGGGTTGCGTTCCGAGAGCGTCGCGTAGTCGAGGCCGAGCGCGGCCATACGCCCAGGCTCGAAGGACTCGATCACGAAATCGGCCTCGGCGGCGAGTTCTAGACAGCGTTCGCGGCCGCCCGGCGTGTTCAGGTCGAGAGTGAGGCTCTGCCTGCCGCGCCCGTACGCCCACCACCAAAGACTGTCGTCCGGTTCACCACTGTCTCCTGCAGACGGCGCCTGGCGCCGGCCGCGCAGCCTCCCGGCGGCTCGATCGCGATCACCTCGGCACCGAGGTGGGCGAGCACGTAGCCACAGAAAATGCCGCGCTCGTCGGAGAGATCGACAACACGGTAGGACGAGAGCATGGGACGCCAATCTGGTCACAGGTCCGGGGAAGATTCAAGAGCGGCGATGGCGCGCTATTCTTGGTCCATGGCCAAGGATCAAAACAAGAAGCGCACTGCAAAGACGAACAAGCCCAAGCTCACGGCGAAGGAAAAGAAGCTCAAGAAGCTCGTCAAGAAGGGCAAGTAGAGCCTCGAGCGCCGCGGAGTCCGGCTCTCGTGTAGTCTAGAAGCCGTCTTCAAGTCGGGAGGCTGGAAATGTCGAGCTACGACACGATCCGCTACGAGGTTTCCGGAGGGCTCGCGCGTCTCACGCTGAACCGCCCCGATCAGCGCAATGGGATGACCAATCGCATGGTCCGGGAGACGCACGCGGCTTTGACGGAGGCCGCCGCGGATCCCTCGCTCCGGGTGCTGCTGTTGACCGGGGAGGGCAGGTCGTTCTGCCCGGGGGCCGACCTGAACTGGGCCACCTCGGGAGAGCGCGACCCCGGGGACACGGCGGAGCCGCTGCACTTCCGCGTCCCGGTTCTGCTGCACCAAATGCCGGCGGTCACCGTGTCCGCGATCAACGGTGCGTGCGCGGGTGCGGGGTTGGGCTGGGCCTGCGGGTGTGACCTCCGGGTAGCGGCGCGTTCGGCGCGCTTCAACACCGCCTTCCAGAACGTGGCGGTCGCGGGGGACATGGGTCTGCCCTGGAGCCTTCCCCGCCTCGTCGGAGCGGCGAAGGCGCGGGACCTATCCTTCCTGGCCGAGAAGTTCACCGCGGACGAGGCGCACGAGATGGGCCTCGTCGTGCGGGTTTGGGACGACGAGGTGTTTCGCAAGGAGGTCGACGAGCTGGTCGGCCGCCTCGAGGGCCGCTCGCCCGTCGCGCTCAAGTCCCTCAAGGCGCACTACGTCGCCGCCGAGCGCATGGACTTCGGCGACTACGTCGACCTCGAAACGGAGCACCATCGCCGCATCGCGGCCAGCGAGGACACGCAGGAGGCGTTCCGCGCCTTCCTGGAAAAGCGCGAGCCGCAGTTCCGGGGGCGTTAGCCCAAGGGGGTCGCCGCGCTCGTAGCTTTTCTGTCCAGCGACGACGCGGCATTCATCAACGGCGCGACGATCACGATCGACGGCGTGATGACGACGGCGAGCGCACGGCTGTAGCCGCCGCGCCCGATGCGCACGGTGACCCCCCGCTCCCTCCAATGGTGATCCCGATGTCTCGAGAAACAAGCGAACACGGCAGCCCCGGGCGAGATGGCACGAATCAACGAGGGTTACTGCGCGAACGAACACGTCGTCTCCCCCACCACTTCGCGGGTCGGACGAGCTTCTGTTTCAGGTCACGGGATTTCAAGATGGTGTTCCGAAGTGTCATGTTTGCCCTCCTCCGATTCGGTTCTTTTGTAGTCTGCGACGCCTCATCGTGGTCCCCACCGCTGCCAATAAGTCGACGACTCCGAGCCCCCGAGCTTCCAGTGCGACTTCTGCTCGAATCCGCCGGACTCGCCGCGCGTCGGCCGAGCCCGGCCCGACCATTCGCGTCATGAACATCGATGCCGTCCGCTTTCTCGAGCAGGTGCCGGGCCTGTTCGATGTGATCCTGATCGACTTTCCGGACCCCAATGCGCCCGAGCTGTCCAAGCTTTACAGCCTGCAGTTCTACGAACTATTGCGCGCAAAGCTCGCGACCGACGGCGTTTTCGCTCAGCAATCGACCTCGCCCGTCCATGCGAGCGAGGCCTTCCTCTGCATCGGACGGACTCTGCGCGCAGCTGGACTGACGGCGGTGCCCTACCATGACAGTATCCCCTCGTTCGGCGAGTGGGGGTGGTGGATCGGCAGCCGCGACGACAGACGCAGCGAGGCACAGCTCCGGCAGAACATGCAGGATCTCGAACCGTTCTCCGTTCCGACTCGCTACCTCACCCCGGAGCTCGTGGGCGCGTCCCTGATCTTCGGGCGAGGTCAGCTCGAGACCGTCGAAACGTCCATCAACACCGTGACCCGAGACGCTGTCTATCGGTACTACCTGGAGGCGTGGCAACGACGATGAAGACCCACGGAGCTCTCGCGGATTCCCATACCCAGGAGCAACTCGCATGACGGAGAACACGCTCAAGGTGGTTTGCGTAGTGCTGGTCGTGTTCGTGGGAGCCTCGCTCTGGGGCTCTTGCTCCACGCCGGATCTGTACGACGTGAACGTGTCCAGCATCCAGATCCCGGCGGGGGCGAAAGAGGGTCTCGATCTTCGCGCCGTGGGCGAGCTCGTCAAGACTGCCAAGGACGCCGAAGAACTCGAGCGTCAGATCAACGACCGCTCGCGCGGGCTCAACAATCTCGATCTCGATAGCGACGGTGCCGTCGACTACATCTCGGTCGAGGAGTTCGGCGGCGGCGATTCGCGCGGGTTCATGCTGGTCGCCAAGCTGCAGGGCAATCAACAACAAGAGGTCGCAACGATCGACATCGAGAAGACGACGGAGTCGGAAGGCGACCTCGAGATTCGGGGCAACGAGCGCGTCTACGGCGCCAACCACTACCATCACAGCCACTTCGGCTTCGGCGACTACTTGATGATGCGGTGGCTCTTCAGCTCCCATTCCCTCTACCGCTCGCCCTTCTATTACGGTCGTTATCCCGGCTACTATCAGCGCCACTCGGTGGTCGCGCCTTCCAGCTACCGCGCGCGGACCGTCAGCGCCACGCGGAACTCGAGGCTGGCGCCGAGCACCCGCTCGCAGTTGTCGAGTAGCCACACAAGCCGGGTACAGAGCCAGAAGACATCTCTCCGCCAGGCCACGACCTCTCAGCGCTCGTTCCAGACTCGGTCGCGCGCGCAATCCACTCGGAGCGGAGGGTTCGGGCGACCATCGCGTTCGTCCGGTGGCTATCGCGGCGGAAAGTGAGGAATCGATGTACGAGCTGGTGAGTAATGCGCTGGACGTGAGCGAAGTCGGGGAGCTCTTCGATCCCCATTCGTTGGTCTACCTGGTGACGATGCTGGGGATCTTTGTGATCGGCAAGTGGGTCTACGACCTGTTGACTCCGTACAAGCTGAACCAGCAGCTAGTCGAGGTGGACAATCGCGCGATCGCGGTGTCCTTTACGGGCTATCTGCTGGGGCTGGAGATCATCCTCGAGGGAGTCGTCGCTCAGGAGCCCTCGAGCCTGGCCACGGGATCCGTGCGGCGCGATCTGCTGCTGGACGTGGGCGACACGGTGCTCTGGGGCAGCATCGGAATCGTGCTCCTGCAGCTCGCGCGCTGGATCAACGACAATGTGCTGCTCAGCTCCTTCTCGAATACGAAGGAGCTGGTGGAGGACCAGAATGTAGGTACGGGCGCCGTGGAGTTCGGATCGTTCGTAGGGTCCGCGCTGATCATCCGCGTCCTCCTCATGGGAGAGGGCGGTGGGATTCTCGCCGCGATCGTCGAGACGGTTCTCTATTTTCTGGCGGCGCAGGTGATCTTCGTGCTGTTCGGGAAGGTCTATCAGCTGGTCACTCGATACGACGTTCACCGTGAGATCGAGCAGGACAATGCCGCCGCCGGCGTCTCGCTGGGACTGAGCCTGATCGCGGTCTCCGTGCTGATCTCGAGTTATCTCTCGCGTTACGACCTTGCTCGGCCTGGCGGCGTGGTTCCTGATCGGGACGCTGCTCCTGCTCGGTTCTCGCTACCTCGTCGACAAGTTCCTGCTCCCCGGGCGGTTGCTCGAGGAGGAGGTGAGCACGGACCGGAACTGGGGAGCTGCGCTCATTGAAGGCGGCTCGGCCATCGCGCTCGCCGCGCTGATAGGGGCCAGCTTCTGAGGAGGATCAGATGAGCCGCAATCCGAAGATCACTGAGGAACAGAAGCAGCGCTTCGCGTCGATCTACGTGCTCGATCACATGATCAACACGCCGAAGACGTTCCCGCTCTTGCTGGAACGAAACGACGCGGACCTCGAGCCGATCCTTGAACATCTCCTCGTGAAGGAGTGCGTCGCGATCCACGACAAGGAGCGCTACGCGCCGACCGAGAAGGGTCGCGATGCGCTGCAGCTGTTCATGGCACGCTACAGTGAGTTCCTGCGCATTTTTGACATCTACTGCGGCGTGGATCTCGAGGCCGGAGAATTCGCCTTTGCCCGCTACTTTGAGCTCAAAGACGCACAGGAGTGGAAGGCGTATCTGAGACAGGAGCGGTGGGACGATCTGCGCGTGGCCGCAGCCGAGTTCAAGAAGATCGATCCGGTCGAGATCGTGTTCATGAGCTTCATCAATGAGGGCAGGTTCGGGCGAGACGAGACCGGCTGGCAGTTCGATCTCCTCCTCGGCAGTGTCTGGGACGAGATCGCGCAGATCGTTGAGACTGCGGTTCGTGTCGACGACCTCGGCTACGCCAGCAATGGGGGCATCGTGTCGGGCGAGGACGTGATTGGAGACGTGCTGGCGCAGGGCGCCAAGCTCCTGACCGACCTGCTCGACGAGGAGGAGCGCCGCTCGAGCGGCGGCTCGGACGGCGGCGGCCTCGCGCCCTCCCAAGTCGACCCGGACGAGGAAGAGTACGTGGAGCACGTGTGGGTAGAGCAATATCCGTCCGTGTACTACGAGCCGTACCACGACCCGTTCTACGTGAGTCCGCTCTGGCTGGCGGTTTTCCTGTTTTGAGGCTCGGAGGATGGTCCAAGTCATTCGATGGTTGCGCTCGCGTCACGTGCTCGGCCAGAGCCTGCCGCGGGTGCTCCTCGTCGTCATCCTGATGAACCTCGTGTTCGGGGCACTGTTCTACGTGACCTAGCGAGAGGCCCAGCCTGGGCTCACGCTTGTGGACGGTCTGTGGTGGGCGACATCGCGGGATACGACACCAAGAGGCGACCCGCGGCCGTCTGCGCATAGTATCCGTTGCCGAGACCGTGATTCATCGGCTCTCCGAGCACAGAAAGGGGCTTCTCGCCGTGGACATGCAGGACCATTTCGTCATCTGTAATTGCCCGAACACCTACAAGGTGCGTCAGGTCGTCGCCGAGCTGCGTCACCATCGCGATCATGCGAAGCGGGAAGTCGTGCTCGTGAGCGACCGTTTTGAGGAGCTCCCCGACGAGCTCGACCAGCTCCACATCCGCTACATCCGTGGCAACGCGACGCGCGAAGAGGTGCTCGGCCGCGCGGCCGTGCTGAAGAGCGCGGGAGTCTTCGTGTTTGCAATCGATCCGACCGATCCCGGCAGTGACGCGGCGACGCTCGCGATCGGCCTCACGCTCTCGACATTGAGTCGCGAGGCGGGCGTAGATCTACGCGTGATCGTTCAGCTCGTCAGCAAGAAGAACGAGAGGATGATGCGCCGAGCGGGAGTCGACGGCATCGTGTTCGATGAGGGCGTCTCCGATTGCCTCATGGTCCAGGAGTTCTTGAACCCGGGCGTTCACGCCATCGTTCAGGAGGTGATCTCCAATCAGAGGGGGAGCCAGTTCTACATCCACGACACTACGCTCGAGGGGCGACGGGTGAAGGAGCTGCAGCTGGCGGTGATCTCACATCCGACGAACCTGCAGCTGATCGGCATCATCAACGGTGACAAGATCGAGCTGAACCCCGACAAGAACCGGGTCATCCAACCGGGCGATCGTCTGATCGTGCTCGCAAATGAGCCGGAGGACTTTCCAGCACTGCAGGCCTCGCTGGATCAGTCGATCCAGTCCGAAGCGTCGAGCGGCCTGCCTAAAGGAGGATGAAATGGAAGAGATACCGATCCGATCGACCAAGAAGGCCAACCTGCTCGAGTTCCTGGAGCTTCGAGAGTTCTTGGTCGAGGAGCTGGGGGAGGGCATCTACAAGGTGACCCGAGACGATGAGCTGCCGGTATTCCTGCGCATCGGAGATGGCAACATCTTCTTCGAGGTGGACCTCGGCAACATCGATGCGATCGCGAGTCAGGATCTCTACTTCCAGCTGCTCGATCTCAACACCGTGATCCTCCCCGTGAGCCTGGGTATCGACAGCTCGAACCGCGACGATCCGCGCCTGGTACTCGTGGAGCGGAGAGAGACCAGCGACCTCTGTGACGAGGAGCTTTTGTGCGTGTTCGATTCGCTCGAACTCGCGGTAGACCGGGCAGCAGAAGTACTCCAGGGCGCCGTAAGCGCGGCCTGAACGGAGAGACGACCATGAGCATTCTTTCGAGACTCTTCAAGATCGGGCAGGCAGCGACGCACACCGTCGTGGACAAGCTCGAGCGGCCGGAGCTGATGCTGGATCAGGCCATTCGCGACAAAGAAAAGCAGATCCGCGAGGCGAAGAAGGCGGTTCAGGGCTGTATCGCGACCGAGCGTCAAACCAAGGCAATGATGGAGCGGGAGCGCGTGCAACAACATGACTGGGAGAGCAAGGCCGAGGCCGCGCTCAAAGCCGGACGCGACGATCTGGCAGTCAAGGCCCTGAGCCGAGCTACCGAGCACGAGCAAAAGGTCAGCTCGATCGAAGCCAACTGGAGGGACCAGCGCAAGACGCTCGACAGCCTCAAGCAGGACATCACGAGTTTCGACGACCAGCTGGCAGAGTATCGGCGCAACAAGGACTTCATCATTGCCCAGAGCAAGGCCGCGGCGGTCAAGAAGTCCATCTACGAGGCGAAGGCGAAGATCTCGCAGAGCGGCGATGTCGACAACCTGATGGAGCGGCTCAAGGCCAAGGCCGAGCGCGCGCGCTATGAAGCCGAGGCGGCTCAGGAGCTCGCCGAGGCGCAGACGGGCGGCCGGCTCGAGGCGGAGTTCGCGGGCCTCGAGGCCAAGACGAGCAGCACCGAGGTCCAGCAGAAGCTGGACGCGCTCAAGGCCAAGCTTGCGGAGGCCTAGCAGGCTGCTGAAAAACTCCTCATCGAAGGGTACCTTTGAGGGAAGCCCCAAGGGGGAGATGTGAGAGGACCGCAGACGCTCCAGGGTGGGATCTTCAGCTACGTATCGCTGGAGTCCCGGATTCCCGAGGACCATCCGCTTCGAGCGATCCGGCGACTGGTGGACGCGGCGCTGGAGCAGCTGTCGCGACGCTTCGATGGTATCTACGCCAAAGGGGTCGGCCGACCGTCGGTCCCGCCGGAGCAGCTGTTGCGGGCGCTGCTGTTGCAGGTGCTGTACACGATCCGGAGCGAGCGCCAGCTGATCGAGCAGATCGACTACAACCTGCTCTACCGCTGGTTCGTGGGCCTGGAGCTGGACGATGAGGTGTTCAGCGCGACGGTGTTCACCAAGAATCGGGAACGGCTGCTGAAGGGCGAGATCGCTCAGCATTTCTTCGAGGCGGTGCTGGCGCAGGCGGAGTCGGAGGGGTTGGTGTCATCGGAGCACTTCACGGTGGACGGGACGCTGATCGAGGCGTGGGCGAGCCAGAAGAGCTTCGTGCGCAAGGACGAGAAGCGCAGGGACGATGACGACCCGGGCAACCCGACGGTCAACTTCCGGGGCGAGAAGCGGAGCAACCAGACGCATGCGTCGAGGACGGATCCGGACGCCCGACTGGCGGGGATGAGGGGCCAGGGCGCGCGGCTCGCGTATCAGGGACACGTCGTGACGGAGAACCGCAACGGCCTGGTGGTGGCGGCGAAGCTCACTCAGGCGTCGGGGTATGCGGAGCGCGAAGCGGCTCTCGAGATGGTGCTGGGTCTGGGGGGCGCTCGCCGGATCACCCTGGCTGGAGACAAGGGCTACGACGCCAAGAGCTTTGTGCAGGCGCTTCGGGCCTGGAGCGTTACCCCGCACGTGGCACAGAACACGACGAACCGCCGAAGCGCGATCGATCGAAGGACCACAGGACACCCGGGCTACGAGGTGAGCCAGCGCTTCCGCAAACGGGTGGAGGAGGTGTTTGGCTGGATGAAGACGGTGGGCTTGATGCGCAAGACCCGGCACCGGGGCACGGATCGGGTCGGCTGGGTCTTCACCTTCACTGCTGCGGCCTACAACCTGGTCCGTATCCGCAACCTGTTGGAGGCGACATAGCTCATGATCCCGCAAGATCTACCCGTGCGACACCGAACCGGTTCGTACCGGGAACGGCGATCCCTCTCCCTGCTCGGCACGCCTCCCGTCAGAGGCGTCCCGCCCAACCCAGTCACTTTCTCCGCAGCCTGCTAGGGTGGTCCGCGAGCCTGCGGCCGTGTGCCCGTCTCCCAAGGAGGAACCGCCGTCTCTTCTGGGCCGGCACCTGATGCTCGAGGTCTACGAGTGTCCGAGCAAGGACCTCGATGATCCAGATGAGATACGCCAGCTCCTGCTCAATGCGGCCCGGGGAGCAGGCGCCACCGTGATCGACACGATGTTTCATCGCTTCAGTCCACAGGGCGTGAGCGGCGTCGTGGTGATTGCCGAGAGCCATCTCACCATCCACACCTGGCCCGAATACGGATGTGCGGCCCTCGACATGTTTAGCTGCTCCCCGCAGATCGATCTGGAGCAGATCGCCGAGCATCTGGCCCGGGAGCTCCGCGCACGCCGGCTCGATGCGAGGGTGGTCGAACGAGGCCGGATGCCGCACGCGGCTCCCTGATCCCAGATGGTCCACCCCCTCGAGGCCCTGGTGAAGTTCTGTGCCGAGCCCCTCGTCCTCGTACGCACGGAGTTGCCTTCCCGCAGCCACCACTCCATGTTCGAGGTCGACTACGAGGCCAACATGGCGCTCTTCCTCGTCGCGCACTTCACAGAGGGCTCGTCCTCGGCGCAGCGAAGCCGCTTTTCGGGCGCACTCAGGGATCGCCTGCAATGGAGCCGGGTCTATCGCGATCTGCTCGACGATCGGCTGATGCGCCAACCTTCCTTCGACCTGGCGGACTTCCGGGCCGCGAGCCAGGAGCTTCAGTTGGGCCTCGCCGTCTACCGTGTCGCTCTGGCCACCTTGTTCGCTGCGGCCGAGCTTCCCGAGGACGAGATCGCCTTCCTGAAGAGACTGCGGTCCACGCTCGTGCCGAGCGCACGCGAGGAGGAAGTGCGGAGGGTGGAGGCCGAGCTCTGCCAGGCCGCCGAGCTCGCGCCCGATCTCGCGGCGCACTTGAAGGGGCTCGAGGGGCCGCTGACCGTGAGGAGCGAGAGCGAGATTCGCAGCCTCGAGGCGTGTCTCGCGGAGCTCGGTGGGCTGGTGGGGCTCGAGCCGGTCAAGCAGGAAGTCAAGAAGCTCGTGAGCTTCTTGGAGGTGCAGAAGAAGCGTAAAGCGGTGGATCTTCCAACGGCTGGGCTCACGAATCACATGGTCTTCACCGGCAGTCCGGGCACCGGAAAGACCACAGTGGCGCGACTCGTGGCTCAGATCTTCCGTGCACTCGGGCTCTTGAGCAAGGGGCATCTGGTCGAGACCGATCGCAGCGGGATGGTCGGGCAGTACGTTGGCCATACAGAAGTGAAGACTGCGCAGGTCGTCGAACAGGCGCTCGACGGCGTTTTGTTCATCGACGAGGCGTACAGCCTGGCGAAGGGAGGCGAGCGCGACTTCGGGCAGCGCGCTATCGATACGCTGGTCAAGCGCATGGAGGACCACCGCGACCGTCTGGTGGTCATCGTGGCGGGCTATTCGGTGGAGATGACGGAGTTCATCGATTCGAACCCTGGGCTCCGCTCCCGGTTCAGCACGTATATTCACTTCGCGAACTACAACGAAGACGAGCTCGAACGCATCTTCGAGCAGTTGGCCGAGCACGGAGGCTGCCGGCTCGCAGAAAGCGCCCGAGTGGAACTGAGCACCCTATTCGGAGCGCGGCTCGCCCTCGCCGATCGCTCCTTCGGCAACGGCCGCTACGTCCGCAACACGTTCGAGGCGATTCTCAGGAACCAGGCGCTTCGCCTCGCTCACGCGGAACAGGAGCCGACTCGCGAGGATCTCATGACGCTGCTTCCTGCTGACATCGTCGTCGCTCCTGATGCGGCCGCCAGGGTCGAGACGCATCGGAATTGAGTGTTCGTGTCTTCTAAATCAAATACTTAGTGAGCGGAATATTACCCAGCCCAAGATCGCGGCACTCCCAAGAGGCGACTCACCGACCTCAGAGCCGCTTCACCAGGTGGGTGTGCCGTGTGGACTCCGACGACCCGAGGCAGCCCCACGCGAGCTCCCGAGCTTTCAGCATGTGAAGCTGGCGCTTCGAGGCCTCGGCGAGTGCCACGTGGCCAGAGCTCGTGCGACCCTGCACGCGAGAGGTGCCTCCGCCGCGACCGAGATCGAAGCCGCGCTCTCCGACGCGACGGAGCTCATCGAATCGACGAACCACCGCCTCTTCAGTCTCCCGACCTCGCAGCGGCCCTATACTCGATCCGTGAAGAGGCCTGATCAACTGGGGATACGGTTGGACTTCTAGAACCGTGCAGCTCTACGCGCCTTGTTTCGCCAGTATTCAGGCGAAGATCCAGATAAGAGTCAGCGTCCCCACCCAAAGACAGGAACCCTGAAATCTTCGGAGGCGAGCCGCTAGACCATTTAGCCGCCACGACAGCAGCGACGTCAACTTCAAACGAGCGAATCACTCCGAGCGCTTGGTCCAGCCGAGATTGAACCGCTCTTAGATCGTCAGCTAATCGAGCTAGCGCCTCCGCCTCGCCTCCTGGGTAGCGATCAAGGGCGATCGTCTTGAAGGGTATGAGCTGATCGCTAAGACGATCGATTCCGAGTTTCAACTGTTCACTCTGCGTTTCGAGTGTAGAGATCCTCGAACAAGTTGGGACCAATGTGGCGATCAACGTGGCCGCGATGGCGAGAACTCCCGTCACCATCCCGGTTTGGACGGCCGCCTTCTGATACCACCGCTGCGTCATGATTCGCTGTTTCCGCTCCCCCTAGAAGCAGCAATCCTACAAGAGTGTGTACTTCGAGGCCGGCGTACATCAATCTCGTGGGGACGGATGGGTCAGGCTCGGGACGACGAAAATCGTTTGGAGGAGCTGCGGGTCAGGTCTCGCGGATGGTCCCGCCGCGCATAAGTGTCTCGACCTCAGCGCCCCGGAGGGTGTCCGTCTCGGCCCCCGGGTCCTGCTGGGCTCGGCGGCTTCCTGTTTCTTGCCGCTTTAGACTTTGCGCTTGATACCCGATACGTATCAGGTTACTATAGAGCATGATTCGGAGGATTCGTCATCGAGGGCTGAAGAAGCTCTGCGAGGATGACGACGCCAGCAGGGTCAACGCCCAACACGCCGACAAGCTCCGGGAGATTCTCCTGGTCTTGGACGCCGCGGCGGTGCCGAACGACGCCGATTTGCCCGGCTACAAGCTCCACCGGCTCAAGCCGGCGAAGGAGGGGCGTTGGTCGATCTGGATATCCGGGAACTGGCGGGTGACGTTCTCTTTCGACGGACACGAAGTCACCGACGTGAACTACGAGGACTACCACTAGAAGGAGGTGCGACATGCCGATGAAGAACCCCCCGCATCCCGGCCAGGTCGTGCGCCGTGCCATCAGCGACGGACTCGGTCTCACGATCACCGCGGCCGCCGAGGGCCTTGGGGTGTCCCGCAAGCAGCTCACGCAGATCGTGAACGAGCATGCCGGGATTTCTCCCGAGATGGCGATTCGTCTCGAGAAGGGCCTCGGCAGCTCGGCGGAAGCTTGGCTCCGCATGCAGGCCGCCTACGACCTGGCACAGGCCCAGAAGGCGTCCAAGATCAAGATCAAGAAGCTCGAGCCGGCCTAGGCCGCGACGGAAGGTGCCGAAGTGCCAGAAGACGTGACCGCCGACAGTGGTGAAGCAGCGGCGCTCCGAAAGGAGACCCTCGACCGCTTCTAGGCCTTCCGCGCGAAGGCCGAAGAGTTGAAGGAGGGCGGTTTCGTCCGGCGCACGAGGGGCAACCCATCTACCTCCGCTGGTCCAAAGAGGGCTTCACGTCTGACGGGCCCGACCTCGACCAGCGTAAAGCTACCGGTGCCACGGTCCGCATCTTCTTATCGCAGAAAGACGACATCTCGTGCGCCACGATCGGTGGTCTCAACGACCCGGCTCTGACACAGAATTGGCGGGCCGAGAACAAGGCGGTGCGTAATTCGCTCGCCGCTGCTTTGCGGCAATCCGCCACGTTGTCCGCCTTACCCGGCGACGACGCGACCCTGACGCTCGAACAGGCGCTAGATGCGTGGCTCTACGGCGATCTCACCCACGTCCGAAACCGCAACGAAGGCCGACGCCGGCATGAACGCCGATTGACCTCGTGAGCTGCAGGCACTCCAGGACTCGAGCTCCTCCAGGAGGTCTATCGCTGGGGTATGGACAGTGTCTTTGGCGTCTACGAGCCGGAAGAGGCTCTGGAAAATCTACTCGGGCTTCGCGGGAGCGAAAGACGCGGATGAGGCCGCGGACGGGCTAAGTGCAGGGGGTGCTCCGAAGGACCTAGTGGACTTTTGCGTGGATAGCGCGGGTTTGAGGCCCGGGGACCGCGTGCTCGACGTGGGTTGCGGCCTAGCAGGCTGCGGAGAAAGTGACTGGGTTGGGCGGGACGCCTCTGACGGGAGGCGTGCCGAGCAGGGAGAGGGATCGCCGTTCCCGGTACGAACCGGTTCGGTGTCGCACGGGTAGATCTTGCGGGATCATGAGCTATGTCGCCTCCAACAGGTTGCGGATACGGACCAGGTTGTAGGCCGCAGCAGTGAAGGTGAAGACCCAGCCGACCCGATCCGTGCCCCGGTGCCGGGTCTTGCGCATCAAGCCCACCGTCTTCATCCAGCCAAACACCTCCTCCACCCGTTTGCGGAAGCGCTGGCTCACCTCGTAGCCCGGGTGTCCTGTGGTCCTTCGATCGATCGCGCTTCGGCGGTTCGTCGTGTTCTGTGCCACGTGCGGGGTAACGCTCCAGGCCCGAAGCGCCTGCACAAAGCTCTTGGCGTCGTAGCCCTTGTCTCCAGCCAGGGTGATCCGGCGAGCGCCCCCCAGACCCAGCACCATCTCGAGAGCCGCTTCGCGCTCCGCATACCCCGACGCCTGAGTGAGCTTCGCCGCCACCACCAGGCCGTTGCGGTTCTCCGTCACGACGTGTCCCTGATACGCGAGCCGCGCGCCCTGGCCCCTCATCCCCGCCAGTCGGGCGTCCGGATCCGTCCTCGACGCATGCGTCTGGTTGCTCCGCTTCTCGCCCCGGAAGTTGACCGTCGGGTTGCCCGGGTCGTCATCGTCCCTGCGCTTCTCGTCCTTGCGCACGAAGCTCTTCTGGCTCGCCCACGCCTCGATCAGCGTCCCGTCCACCGTGAAGTGCTCCGATGACACCAACCCCTCCGACTCCGCCTGCGCCAGCACCGCCTCGAAGAAATGCTGAGCGATCTCGCCCTTCAGCAGCCGTTCCCGATTCTTGGTGAACACCGTCGCGCTGAACACCTCATCGTCCAGCTCCAGGCCCACGAACCAGCGGTAGAGCAGGTTGTAGTCGATCTGCTCGATCAGCTGGCGCTCGCTCCGGATCGTGTACAGCACCTGCAACAGCAGCGCCCGCAACAGCTGCTCCGGCGGGACCGACGGTCGGCCGACCCCTTTGGCGTAGATACCATCGAAGCGTCGCGACAGCTGCTCCAGCGCCGCGTCCACCAGTCGCCGGATCGCTCGAAGCGGATGGTCCTCGGGAATCCGGGACTCCAGCGATACGTAGCTGAAGATCCCACCCTGGAGCGTCTGCGGTCCTCTCACATCTCCCCCTTGGGGCTTCCCTCAAAGGTACCCTTCGATGAGGAGTTTTTCAGCAGCCTGCTAGGCAGGGTTGGCGTTCCGTTGGCGATGCAGGGTATGGCTGTTGTGGGCATCGATGCGTGGGCGGACGGCCTCGCCGTCACGGCAGCCTGGGCGAGAAGGGAAGATCTGGATTTTCCGCTGATCGAGGCGGACCTTTGTGATCTCCCCTGGAAGGCGTTGGCGGGCGAAGCGGGGTTCGACGCCCTGCTCTCTATTGGAACCTTGTTCGAGCACTTCCCCGACTCAGACCAGCAGGCTCGCGAGCTGTCGGTCGAACTGAATCATCTGCTCAAGCCGGGCGGACGCTGCCTGATCTTCATTGGGGCCAACCACCGCGATGAGGTACTTCGGGCCGCGCAGATCGAGCCCTGGAGCGGCACTGCCGTGGTTCAAACGTGGGCTCTCCGCGGACCTGGACACTTCCTCTTGAACGAGAGACGGTTTCGAGCCGACGAGGAGCGCTTCTACAACCGGTACATCCACATCGAGCCCAGAGCCCCGCTTCGAGAGTCCCGTGAGATCGTTCGTTCCTACACCCACGAAGACCTGATCAAGCTGCTGCGCGAAGCCGGATTGGTCCACCAGCGATCGTGGGGTGCGGCTGGGCAGACGGGTCCGTACACCGAGTACACACCGGAAAGCCGGATCATGGTCGTGCTGGCTCAGAAGGAGCGATAGTCGGTCTGTCGGACTTCACGAATGGAGACGTAGGGTAGAGCCGAGGGGGACCTACCCCCGAAAGTCCACACCGAGAATCCCCAACCCCCACAATCACTTACACCTCAATGGGGACCTTGTGGTTTGAGGGACGAAGGTCCCAGCGCCCGCTCCAGAAGAGATTGCCCCGTGGACGCAACCGGACGTAGAGTAGTCTCAGTGAGGGGCAGGGAGAAGCGGAAATGGCGATCATCGTCAACCACTTCCAGCGTCGAGACGGCAAGGATCCCGAGGCTCTCGGTAGCGCCGCTTACGACTACTGCCGTGCTGCGCGCACCAACCCGGGTATGCAGAGCTGCCGCTACTACTGGGTGAACTTGGACCTCATCGTCATCCAGGGCGAAGCGGAGTCGTTCGAGGTCTTCGACCGCCCGCCGACGCCGGAGGGTGCGAAGGCGTCGTTCGCGCTACAGGATCTGGCGCGCCTTACACAGACCGAGCGCTGGCAGGAGCCCCGCGCCGCCGAGGAGGGATACCGCCTGGGAGGACGGTAGCCGGTCTCGGCTGGATTCTGGAGTGTGCCGGAGGTCGCGCAAAGCCAAGGGCTCTAGCTCGATCGCTGTGCGGCGATGTGAACCGCTATGTTCCCCCCCCCCAAAACTGTAGCGGAACGCATGGTCCACGCGACGCTGCCACCACCTATGATGGGTGAGGGGGTAAGGAGAACGAGATGGCGGAGAGCGTCTACAAGGTGATCGAGCTGGTGGGCACAAGCACGGAGTCTTGGGAGATGGCAGCCTCGACTGCCGTCAACCGAGCGGCCAAGAGCTTGCGAGATCTCCGGATCGCGGAAATCGTCGAACTCGACATGCAGCTCGACGAGGAGGGCATCGCTGCATATCGGGCAAAGGTGAAGGTCTCCTTCAAGTATGAGGGTGGCGACTGAGAGAATCCCGTATGAGGTCGAGCGGGGCTATTGGTTCGCTTGTGTAGGTGCGGACTATTCTTGGGGAGGATCCGTTGTTCATTTCGAAAAGTCATTCCGGGGTGTGTTCATCGGCCCAGCGTGCACGGTCCGCCGTCCACGGGCATCAGGCGAGCAAGAGGGCGGGGGTGAGGGGAGGGCGCTCCCCGAAGAGCACTACGAGCTCTTTCGGAGCCGCAGCTCGTGCAAATCGCCGTCTTCGATAATGTGCGTGGTCTCGGGTGCTCAATTTTGTGGCGACCAAGCGGAAGCTCATCGAGAGGTTCCCCAGGCACCCGGTCCTGGGGATCACCATTGCGCGACAGGTGCGGCCGCCCTCGGACGCCCCTCTATCCGTGCCGGCAGACTTTCGCCGGTCACCCCATCCTTCATTCGCCCATAGGCGATTGCGAGGTCACGTGGCGGAGATAGGGCCCGGTGGCTCGCCGCCGCCTCCTCCCCGCCGAAACGCGCTCTCGTGCCTCTTCACCCAGGAATCGCCCGAAACCGGCCTTCGAGGTTGCCCCAGGATCGACGATCTCGGGCCGGTCCGACCTGTAGTACCTCCCTCTACAGACCAACTCTTAATTGTGTCAGTCGGTCGTCCCGCGCGCCGAGCAAAGGGGCACCTGGGAGGGAACCCGGGGAGACCGCGAGCAAGAGGGGTCGGTCGTCGTTGAGCTTCTACGAGGGGCGCTTGCGCCGGGCGCCTGTGGGACGGAGCGCCAGAGCCTCGTCGGCTTCGCACGCCTTGCCGCGGGCGTCGCATTGAATCCCATACAGTCGAGTACTGTCTTATAAGTGCTGTCTGTATCTATTGAATATAGATACGCATAATGTATCTTATGCGAAGTATGGCAACCCGGACGACGCAGCGACCAAGCCGGAATACCAAGGCCAAGGACACAATCGAGGCCTTCAGCCCGATCAAGGAACGCCTCCGGATCGACCGCGCCTTCGACTACGAGACCCATGGCCTCCCCTGCCCTGCCCAGGCCTACCTCGACTCGTTCGACTCCGACGATTCCCGGCGCAACATGGGCTACGCGCTCGACATCTTCGCGGCCTTCCTCTCTGCCGGGAAGCTCGGTCGGGATGAGATCCGCTGGCACATGCTGACGGCCGAGCACCGCGACGCGGTGCGCGGCCACCTGATGGAGCGCTACGAGGAAGGCGCTCGACGCCGGGGACGACGCCGTTCGAACCCCGAGAGCGTGAACAACCGGCTCACGGCGTGGCGCCAGGTGCTGAAGCACGCTTGGGACAAGGGTCTGATGACGGCCGAGGACTACCAGCGCGCCGCAAACGTGCGCCAGATGAAGGGCCAGCGGCAGAAGAAGCGGCGCTTCGTTCCAGAGGAGAACCTCGTGAAGGTCTTCCGCTGCTGCGCCCTCGATCCCAACCGCGCAGCCGGAACCCGAGATGCGGCCCTGATGGCCCTGCTCTTCGGCTGCGGCTTACGGCGTTTCGAAGCGATCGGCCTCCTGCTCGACGACATCGACATGCGACCCGATGGCTGGCTTGTGACGGTCATCGGCAAGCGCAACAAAGAGCGGACCGTGGGCGTACCCATCGGCACGGCGGCGTTCGTGCGCGACTGGCTCGAGCTGCGCGGACGAGAATCGGGCCCACTCTTCTTCCCGGTCCGAAAGAACGGCGTCATCATTCAACAGGAGCAGCCGATGACGACCAAGGTTGGCAACAACATCGTCGATCGACGTTTGCTCGCAGCGGGCGTGTCGAAGTTCTCTCCCCATGACCTGCGGGCGACGAGCACAACGATCCTGGCGGGGCTGCTCGATCTCTTCCAGACGATGGATTGGGCCGGCCACGAGGATGCGAACACCACGCGGGGCTACGTCGTCGCAGCGAACAACCTAGCTCAGGAAATCGCAGCGAAGCTGAACGTCCCGCACTTCGACGGAGAGGGTCCGGCGAGCAGCCTATCGTGGGAGGACCTGGCGTAGTCTCTGCGGTCCTTTTCAGTGTGCGACCAGACGGAGAGCCTCGCCTTCTGCCCCCCTGGCCCAGATCGACGATTGCTCGGTGCGGATCTGGGCCACGGAGTGGATCGAGACACTCCTGGCCCTCCAGACCATGCTCGAGTAGACCCGCAGGCTTCGAACCTGAGGGGCGGGAGTTCGAATCCCTCCTGCCGCGCCAGTTGTTCCACGGACTTTCACGGTTCGAGATTTCGCATCAGATTTTCCACCTGAGGGCCTCTGTCGCGTCGGAACACGTAGGCGCGGAAATAAGAAGGGATGCCGGAAATCTTCGACCACTGCGTGATCGAGCCTTCGCGCTCTATCACGTTTGAAGCGGTCACAGCGGCTCTCAGTCAAGTCCCGCAGCGCACGCGAGCCACGGGCCGGACCCGTCCATCGACTCCTCTCCCACTGATGTTGACTTGGGCAAGCTCAAACTTCATGGAGATGAGCACCACGAGCTTACCCGCCCCAGCCGGCTCGCATGTGATCCGAGCGGCTCCGACCTCGCGTGAACGCGTGTCCTCAAAGAGCCGCATCGCGGCAAGAGACCGCGGGAACGGACGGCATGCGAATCGCACGGCTCTCGGCGCACGATGCTGGATCGTCGCCCGTGCCACGCGAGCGCTCCGAACCCGCGCGTGGAAGCCATGCCGTCACGCCGCGTGGATCCGATCGCCGCGCCCGCAGCGTTCGAACGTCGCTACACACCAAGGTCTCCCGAGCAGACCCTCATGCACCGAGTCGTCCGCGAGCAGCTGGAGACCTTCCTCGCCCGCTCACGCTGCCAGGATCAATCGACTCCCCGCTTCGTCGAGCAGGAGCTGCGCGCTTTCCTCCGCTGCGGCGTCCTGGCTCATGGCTTTCTCCGCCTGCATTGTGAGAATTGCGGACACGATCGCCTGGTCGCGTTCTCGTGCAAGCGCCGGGGGTTCTGTCCGTCCTGTGGCGGACGACGCATGGCGGACACGGCGGCGCACCTGGTGGACCGCGTACTCCCAGAAGTGTCGATCCGGCAGTGGGTGCTCACCCTTCCCTGCCCGCTCCGGTACTGGTGTGCCTACGACGCAAGACTCACGAGCGCCGTGCTCCGGGCCTTCGTCCGAGCGCTGTTCGCGGAGCTTCGCCGGCGTACGCGAAGGCAATGGGGTGTTCGGACGGAGCAGTGTGGCGCCGTCACCTTCATCCAGCGCTTCGGCTCGGCACTCAACCTGAACGTCCACTTTCACACCCTCGCGCTGGACGGCGCCTACACCTACACCGTTGGCCAGAGTCGAGCGCCGCGTTTTCTCCCCCTGCCCCCACCGAACGCCGATGAGGTGGCGCGGGTGCTGGCGGGCACCGCCCGTCGAATCCAACGGCTGCTCGGAGAGCGCGCCCGAGACGACGAGGACGCGCTTGCCCGCGACGAGCCCGTACTGGCGATGCTGGCCGCCGCGTCGCTGCGAACCCGCATCGCTACCGGGCCGCACCGCGGAGATCCATGGCGCCGGCTCGGCGATCGCGTCGAGCCCCGGGAGACCGGGCAGGCCGACGAGGACCCTGAGGCATCGGCGCGCGTGCCGCGGCACGGCGGGATGAGCCTCCACGCGGACGTGGCCGTCCCCGCGCGAGACCGACGACGCCTCGAGCGGCTCTGCCGCTACGTCGCCCGGCCTCCGCTCGCCCATGAACGACTCGAAGAACGCTCTGACGGGAGGCTCGCTCTGCGCCTGAAGACCCGCTGGCGCGACGGCACCACACACATCCTCATGGAGCGAAACGAGCTCATCGAACGACTCGTGCCGTTGATTCCACCTCCGCGCACCCATCAGGTTCGGTACCACGGGATCCTGGCGCCCGGTGCGAGCCAACGCGATTGGATCGTGCCAGATGTGGGAGTCGAAGGACCCGCCGGCAACACGGCGCGGCTCGGCCGTGACTCCATCGCGCGCACCGCGCGCGAATCGCGGGAAGCAGTGGGGGTGATCGGCCAACGGCACAGCCCCTCCGGCGCCAAGTACGTCGGGAGAAGCCGTCGACAGAGAGAGAAGTCGACCTCTCCAGCGAGGAACCTCCCTCCGATGCAAACTCGCGAGACCGATCCCACAGGATGCGATGGGCTTCGCTGCTTCAGCGCGTCTTCGAGATCGACGCTCTGCGGTGCCCGCGCTGCGGGTCCACGCTGCGCCTCATCGCGGCCATCGAAGATCCCACGGTGGCGCGGAAGATCCTCGAATGCCTGAAGCTTCCAGCACGCGCGCCCCCGCTCGAGCCCGCGGCGGCTGACACCCCAAACCTGGGGCAGGCTGAGGACGACTGGCTCTTCGATCAGTCACCGGTCCACGACGAGCCGTAGCCCCTCGTCCCCGAGTCGCACTCGCTCGCAAGGCCACTGCAGCGCGCTGCCGAACTCCACCCCGCGGTCCCCATGGCCCACGCTCGCCCGCGTCCCGATACCTTGCAGCGCAGCACCGCCGAGGCGCCCATCCGATCGCCGACCAGGGCGCCGTGCGGCTTCCGGCACAGCTTGAAATCGCCCCGCCGCGGGTCCCCGTAGGGGCTTGACATAACGCCCCTACTCGGACCTGGAGCCGAAACGCAGCCTGTTTGTCCTGTGCCCATCGTCCATTCCGTGTAGACTAGCTCAAGTCAAAAAGGGGATCCCCAAATGACCCAGCCCGCGTCGTCCGCCGAGGTCGAGGCCTCGATCCGAAGCCTCAAGATCATCGACACCGACAGCCACATCTCCGAGCCGCTCGACCTGTGGAGCTCGCGCGCTCCCGCGGGCTACAAGGAGCTCTTGCCACACGTTCGGGAGGTCGACGGCAAACGCCACTGGATGGTGAATCGCGACATCGACCTCGGGCCTGCATACCCGGTGAGCGTGATCCGCAAGGACGGCTCCAAGTCGAAGGGCGTCGAGTTCGAAGGTTTCAGTCAGGAAGAAGTACATGTGGCGTCGTACGACATGAAGGCGCGCGTGTCGCTGCTCAACGACTTCGGACTCCACGCCCAGGTCGTCTATCCGAACCTCGCCGGCTTCGGGAACCAGAACTTTCTCAAGGTTGAGGACCAAACGCTCCGCAAGCTGTGCGCGACGGTCTACAACGATGCCATGGCCGAGTTCCAGGCCGAGACGCAGGAGCGAATCCTGCCGATGGCGCTCATGCCCTGGTGGAACATCGAGGACTGCGTCGCCGAGGTCGAGCGTTCCGTCGCCCTCGGCCTGCGCGGCATCGTGATGTGCAGCGACCCCGACAGCATCGGCATGCCGGATCTTTCGGACGACGCCTGGTCTCCGTTCTGGCAGGCGTGCAGTGACCTCGAGGTCCCGGTGAACTTCCACATCGCAGCGAGCGAGACCTCGATGAACATGTACGGGCGCGCTTCCTGGCCGTCGATGGGAGAGCACCGCCGCCTGGCACTGGGCTCCACGAACATGTTCATGGAGAACGCTCGAGTGCTCGGCAACCTGCTCTACAGCGGCATCCTGGAGAGGTTCCCCCGGGTGAAGATCGTGTCGGTCGAGAGCGGCATCGGTTGGGTCCCTTTCATGCTGGAGGCGCTCGACTACGAGTGGGAGGAGACCAACTCCGAGGCCGAGTACGCGCTGCCGATGCGGCCCTCGGAGTATTTCCGCCGCCAGATCTACGCGTGCTTCTGGTTCGAGCGCGCGGCGCCCAAGAAGCTGATCGAGGAGATCGGCGAAGACAACATCATGTTCGAGACCGACTTCCCGCACCCCACCTGCAGGTACCCCGACGTCCAGGAGTACCTCGCCGACGTGACCGCCGACTGGAGCGAGACCACGCGCCGCAAGATCTTGCAGGACAACGCGGCGCGCCTGTACCGCGTGGAGGTGTAGAGAGGGGCGCGAGGGCGGCCTCGCACCTGTCTGCGCGACTGGCTCGTCATCTGCACGTCACGTCGTGGTACGACATCTTCGGCGAGGGCGGCCCCAGCGCGTACCGGAGTATCAAGGCCAGGAGCCGCTTCCCCGTTGCGCGCGAGGGGCAGCGCCTGATCATCGGCCCGTGGGGTCACCTGCTCCCGTAACGCCTGCCGAGCGCCAGCGGCACCGGCGACATCGACTTCGGACCGAACGCCCTGATCGACCTGAACGAGACCCTGCTGCGCTGGTTCGACTACTGGCTCAATGACCGCGCGAACGGGATCCTGGACGAGCCGCCGGAGCCGGCTCGAGATCAGCTCGAGCAACTTCCCGCGCTTCGACCGCAACCTGAACACGGGGGAGCAGTTCGGCGAGGGCACCCGAGGCGTGACGGCCGAACAGACCGTCTACCACCAGAGGACATGGCGTCGTACGTGCTGCTGCCCGTGATTCCTAGGTAGCGCGCTCCCACTGGGGCAGCAGCAGCTTCCCGCCCGACTCGGGGTCGGTGACCTCCTCCCACACCGCGCGCACGGGCATACCGATGCGCGCCTCTTCGGGTGGGACGTCGACGAGGTTGCCGGTTACGCGCACGTGCGGGACCTCGTCCAGGCTCACGAGCACCACGGTGTAGGGCACCGCCTCCTCGAGCATGGGGTGGACCGGGTGTCTCACGACCGTGTGACTATAGATCGTCCCGCGCCCCGCCACTTCGCGCGTGTCGAAGTCCATTCCCTGGCAGCGGTGGCACACGTCCTCGGGCGGGTGTTGGATGAACTCACACGCCGTACATCGCTGGAGCAGAAGTCGCCCGGTGGTGAAGAAGGCCTCGGTCCGCGGTTCGATCGCCGGCAGCACCCATTCGTCTGGCATGGTACGGGCCACGTGGCCTCCCTCAGTCTCGACAGAACAGCACAGCGCTACCCAGTGCGTAGCCCGGCCCCCCCACGACCAGGCTGAGCTGGGCGTCCTCGACCTGGCACGTCGAGTCGCCGCGGATCTGGCGCACGGCCTCGTTCACGAGCCCGAAGCCGTGGATGTACGCCTCGCCGATGTTCCCGCCGCTCGTGTTCAGGGGCAGGCCCCCGCTCTTCCACAGCAGCCGGTCGTTCCCAACGAACTCGTTCAGTCCCTCGGGTTCGCAGAAGCCCATCTCGCTGATCGCGATGAGCACCGGCCCGGTGAAGTTCTCGTAGAACTGCGCCACGTCCACGTCCGCGGCCGTCACCCCCGCCCGCCCCCACAGGCGCTCGCCGACGGGGCGCATGTGCGCGGTGGGAAAGGGCGTCTCGTTGAACGCGCCGATCCCACCGCCTCGTTCGAGCCCCTGCGCGGCGGCCAAAATCGGGACGGCCGCGTGGCGCAGGTCGCGCGCGCGCTCAGTCGTCGTCACCACCACAGCCGCGGCCCCGTCGTTTTCGGGGCAGCAGTCGTACAGGTGAAAGGGCTCGGCGATCCAGCGCGACGCGTGGTAGTCCTCGCGCGAGAGCGGCGTGCCGTAGCGCAGGGCCCGCGGGTTGTGCTGCGCGTGCTCGTAGCAGGCCAGCGTTACGTCCGCGAGGGCGTCCTGCCCCAGGCCGTGCTCGTACATATACCGCTGGGTCTGCATCGCGTTGATCTGGGCCGCGCTGACCAAGCCGTACGGCGCGGTGTAGGCGTCGGGCGCGGGGGCGCGCGTCCGGCCGCCCCCCGAGCAGATGGCGGACCAGCCGATCATGGCCTGCCCGAAGCGCTCGAACTGGCCCTGGGCCACCGCGCGGAACACCACGACGTGTTGCGCGTACCCCGCGATGACCGCGGCATCCGCGATCGCGACCGCAGACCCTACTCCGTTTCCGCCCCCGCCGTACGTCTGCGCGGTGAAGTCCACCTTGGAAAGACCGAGCGCGGACGAGAGGCGCACGGGGTCGTTGCGCGAGTCCACGTACGACACGAAGCCGTCTACGTCCGAGAGCCCGAGACCCGCGTCTTCCACCGCATTGCGGATGGCAATGCACGCCAGCTGAAACTCGGTCTCGGGGGCGCCGCCTCGCTTGTAGTAGTTCGACTCGCCCACACCGGCGACGGCGGCTCGACACTCCATCGGAACTCCTCGTTCGCGACCCCGAGGAGTATACACGCAGCGCCTGGCGACCTGGGTCGCAGAGCACGGCATCGACTCCGATGGACCTCATCGAGGGGCACGCGATCTCCTCTTGCAGCGGCCGCCCCGACTCGAGCCGCCCATCGGTCCGTCCCTGCGCCACGAAGGCGAGGAGCTGAGCGCAGCGGCGCGCCGCCTGGTCCTCGAGCTCGACCATGGCGTCTTGCCCGTGCAGGGCCCTCCAAGCGCGGGCAAGACCTACATGGGAGCGCGCATGATCTGCGAGCTCGTCCGGGCCGGCAAGAAGGTCGGCGTAACCGCCGTCAGCCACAAAGTCATCAAGAACCTCATGAAGGCCGTCATCGAGGCTGCGGAGGATCGATACGCAGGCGAGTGTTCTTGGCGGAGTTTCGCTCGGACGTCGAAGGCCTACTGACGCGGGAGGCCGTCGAGGCCGTAGTCGTGTCGGGTCGACGCGAGCTGCCGCCCGAGCGTGGAGTGTCCTACATGGGCACGATCGGTGGCGAGGCACATGATGACGACGCGCTCCCCGGGAGCGAGCTCTGCGTACTGCTTGATGCAGGTTGCGTCCATACAGGTCCCTTGCGGGCCCCGCAGAACGTCGATTCGCTCCAGGTCCGAGATGATGGCGCTCGACGTTGTGCTGCGCGGCAGGTAGACGCCGTCCAGGTTGAACGCCACCCTGGGCTTGCCCGAGCTGGTGCCGAACTCGGGGCCCACGTCCCGCAGGGTTGCTGGGAGTAGCTCTCGACCTCGGCATACACGAGCCTGCGCACCCGGAACTGGATGTTCCCGACGCGAGTCCGGATCGCTTCGCTGGATCTCCTCAGCGGAGTCAAGCTCCCGCTCGTTCTCGTGCAATCACCGGCAGATCTCGACGCTTCGAGGTGGGCGGAGCCACGCTCTCCTCCGCACTCGAGGCACTCATCCAGCAGCGGCCCGGCCTCGCTTACCACCTCTTCGTCGACGCCCGCCAGATGCGACGCCACATTCTGTGCTTCTGCAACGACGAGTACCGGCGCGGCCGCGCTGTCGAAGATCCCTACTCGAAGCGACCGCTGAGTTCGATACTGGTATGTACCCTAGGGCCGACCGAGCGTCCGCGCGGAGAAATCAGTGGAAGCGATATTTGAGCTCTACTCCGTAGCGCCGGGGATCCGCGTAGAGGCGCATCTGACCACCGACCGTTGCGACATCGGCCACTTGATACAAGTAGTCTTTGTCTCCGAGATTGTTGACGAAGAAGTGCAGCTCAAAGTCGCCGAGCGTGTCCTCGAGGCGTCCACCTGCGGTGGCGAGGATGAGCCGCGCGTTGGATACGCTGTAGCTGGACTGTTCGGAGAAGGTTTCGTTGAAAGACGTGAAGTAGTAATTGTCCGACCAGGCATACTCATACCGAAGCGAGGCCGATCCAAGGTCCGAGATGGGCACGGTGTAGTCCCCGTTGATGAAGAAGGTCTTGTCGGGGGCACGGGGCAGCTGATTCCCTTTGAGGTCCCGAAACTCGCCGAAGAACGGGTCAAGTGAGTCGTAGTCCTCGAACTCGGCATTCTGGATGGAGAGCCCGGCAGTCAACTGGAATCCCTCGAACGGGAAGGCACGCAGCTCGGCTTCGAAGCCCAGCACCTCGGCGTCCGCGGCATTCTCAATGGTAGAGGAATTCGCGATGTTGACGATCGCCTGGTAGTCTTCGTAGTCGTAGAAGAAGCCGACGAGATTCAACTGGAGGCGGTCGTCGAGCCACCTGCTCTTCACACCGATCTCGTAGGACCAGAGGCTTTCCTGATCGAAGTCGGACCCACAGACGTCGGCATTCATGCCGCCGCCCTTAAAGCCGCGACTCGCCGATGCGTATGCCATGACGGATTCCGAGACGTCGAAATCTACGCCGAACTTCGGGGTCCAAGAGGTGAAGTCGAGGTCGCTCTCCAGCCCTTCGCACAGGAAAAAATCGTGGCCAAAGCCGGGGACGTCCTCGAGCCCTGGGACTCCAAAAGACACAAGCTGATCGAAGTCCTTCTCCTCGTCACTGTATCGTATGCCGACGGTTGCGCGGAGGCGCTCGGTCACGTGGTACGTCGCCTCCCCGAACAGGGCCCAAGCCTCGGTGTCCTGATCCATAGCGAAGATAAAATTGTCGACGATTCCCGCATCCAGCACGTCAAACCCAGTTCCGCCGCCGTCCAGGATCGGCTGCGCCAAGGCCGCGAGATCGGGCAGTGTGTAGAAGAAGCTAGTATCGGCGCGGTCCTTGAAGAAGTACGCTCCGACCACCCAGTCGAGTTTCCCGTCGCCCGCGGAGCTCAGGGTGAGCTCCTGAGTCCACACCTTGGAAGTATCTTCCTGATTGGTGTTTATAAAGTTGGCCTCGGTTCCATCGAGGTCCCCATCGAGCTCCATCCTGTTATAGCGGAACGACGTAATGGAGTTGAGCGTCGCGTCACCAATCAGCGGCAGTCCGTGAAGGTCCAGCTTGATGGTGCTGCTGATTCCCCAGATGCGCTTCTCGTTGTCCAGCTTCCTGTCGACGTTGACGCGTTGGGCGTCCGGTTCCAGAGTGCCCCCGAACGTCACCGGACCGAACGGGATTAGCTGGCCGGCGTGCTGGAAGGTCGGCCCATTTCCACGGTCGCGTGCCCAGTCGTAACGCACCAGGATCTCAAGGTCTTCGGTGGGGGTGTAGCGCAGCGCGCCTCGAAGCGAGTGGTGATCGGTGTCGTCGAGCTTGTCCCCGTTGAAATTGTTCCGCCTCAGGCCGTCGCTCTGGTCCGTGGTGTAGCTCAGCCGCAGACCCAGTTGCTCGTTAATCGGGCCGCCGAGAGCAGATCGAATGCGGTAGCGGTTGTTGTCTCCAGCCAGGGCGGAGAACTCCGCTTCCGTAGATTCGGGCGGGGTCTTCGTCCACAGATTCATCGCCCCTCCGGTTGCATTCCGGCCGTAGAGCGTTCCTTGCGGACCTCGGAGCACCTCGATTCGCTCCAAGTCATCGTAGATCCCGCTCGAGAGGTAGGAGCGGGCCTGGTAGACGCCATCGATGTTGAGAGCGACTCCCGGCTCACCCAGGGTGGGTACTTCGAGGCCGACGCCGCGCACCGTGATGTACGTGTAGAAGGTCCCGCGGGCGAAGGTCATGCCGGGAACCTGGAACTGCAGCTTCTCGAAGCTGTCCAGGTCGCTGCGTGCGATGTCATCCGCAGAAAAGGCCGAGATCGCGATCGGTGTGGTCTGCAGGTTCGTCTCGCGACGCTGCCCCGTCACGACGACCTCCTCGATCTGGGTCCGTCGGCTCAGGGAGGTCTCCTCTTCGGCCTCCTCTTGAACGAGTGCGGGCGGAGCCGGCACATCCACGTCTTCTCCGCTCGCCTCATCTCCGAGCGCGGGTGACGCAATGAGAGAGGCGCAGAGGGCGAGGGATGCGCCGTAGGCAAAGAGCCGGCCTAAGTCGGTCGCGGGATCACGCATTGTGTGGCCTCCAGGTCCGGTGGCCAGGTGTTATCCCGGCTCCCTAGCGTAGTCTGTCTCTAGTATTTCTTACAGGTGAATGAGCATACGCTCACCCGCTCCGCCCAGTCAACCGCATGATGCGTTGTTGAATCCGTGCGATTCCGGCCAGTTACAGATCATCCCCGCCCGGAAGAACTCCACAGCAGGGAACCTCTAACTGGGCACCTCCTCGGTGCCACCGACTTACTCCAGCAGCTTGAACGAGACCGCCGCGAAGAACCCCACCAGCGTCGAGATTCCGACCCGCGACCCCGAGCCCGCCAGGTGGACGGCTTCCGGAATCATGGTCGAGACGATCGTCGTGATCATGGCCCCGGCGGCGACGCCCTCGATGGCGATGAGCGCGTAGTGGGGAACCGCCCCCCCAATCGCGTACCCGACACCGGCGCCTGCCGCCGTGATCACCATCAACGCGCTCCACATCGAGAGCACGCGCATTCGGCTCCATCCCTGTGTCCGCATCGCCAGTGAGCTCGACAGCGCCTCTGGGAAGTTCGCCAGGAACAGCCCCGCGATCAGCGTGTAGGGGACGACCTCCGCAAAGGCCACGTCTGTTCCGCTCGCGAGGCGTCCTGTCAGTATCCCGAGGAAACCCGATCCGATCACGATGCTCTCGGGGATTCCGTCGATCAACATTCCGAGCCACACCGCGAGCCCGGCGCCGCTGCGCGCCTCTGCAGCCTGCCGGATCTCCGCCGGGCTCGGTACGACTGTTCCCTGTCGCAAAGCACCGATCGCCTGCTCCCCCCAGCTCTGTTCCATCTGGCTGCGAACTGCATCGCGCTCGCGGATCTCCTCCAGTCGCTCGCTGGCCATCTCGCGAAAGCCCAGATCAAACTCCGGCGAAAGCCCAGATCAAACTCCGGACACTCCTTGCGCCAGCGCTCGAAGTCCGCTCCGCGCAGCACCAGTGCCTCTACGCGCCCTTTTGCTTGCGCAGAGACGGTGCGCGGAATACCGGCCAGCAGCGGAAGCTCGCCAAAGATCCCCCCGGCCCCCACGGTGCGGACGTGCTCGCCGCCGCGACTGAGCTCGACCTCACCGGACCGGACGAAGAAGAGTTCGTCCGCGACCTCGCCCTCCTCAAACAGGGTCTCGTCTTCGGAGTACGACTCCGCCCTCACATCGCGGATCAGCAGCTCGACCTGTTCGGAGGGGAGCTTCCAGAGCAGCGGAATCGCGCAGAGTTCCTTCAGATAGGACTCGTTCCGCTGTCGCGCCTCTCGTGTGAACCAACCGATGGCGGTCGAGACCTTGCGGAGAAACCCGCCTCGCGACGCGAGCGCGCGATCGACCGCAACGAAGAGAAGTCCTCCCGCCAGTGCGCCCGCGGCGAGGATCCAGAAGGCAGCCGCACCCGCGTGTCCGCCGCTTTCGCCAATGTGCTGCACGGTCGGGGCGACCAGTTCGATGGTGACCGCCGCGATCAGTGCCCAGCCTGTCGAACGCGGCCAGCACAGCCGCGGTCGACAGGCTGGGCCGCAGAGCCAACCACACGGCTGACCCCAGAGGGAGCGACACGGCACTCAGCCCGCCTAGCGAAACTGCCCAGAGCAAGTAGGTCGAGTCCATTCTCCCCTCCGGGTGTGCCCATACTCTCTTAGCCGGATCGTGAGATGAGAGGAGCAGGGGACGGGTTACTCTGGCTCCCGTGAGCAGGCGCGCGAGTGTCGAGCGAATGCACCAGCTTTACGGGGCAGAGCTCACCGGACCCGCGGGGATCATCCACGTGACCGCCCTCTGGCAGAGTCCCTCGGGGGTTCCCCGAGTTCTCCGGGTCAACCAGGCGACGCCGCGGAGCGCCTCGGACTTGTTCGCGCTTTGTCTGGCGCGTGCTCGCGCCGATGCCATCGTGACGACGGGCGAGATTCTTCGGCATGAGCCGGGCCTTGTGCACCGCATCCCGACAACCGCACCGGAGCTCGCTGATCTGGGCGAGTGGCGCGCGGAACGACTTGGTCGCCCGACCCCACCCCTGAGTGTGGTGCTCAGCTCCGGTCGGGGACTCGACCTTCTTCATCCGCTGTTCCAGAGCGGACCCTGCCTGGTCTACACAGGCGACGAAGGCACGGCGAGCCTTGCCTCGGCGGCGGGCGAACGTGGAGTGATGCTCAAGGCGAACACAAACCCATCGCTCCGACAGGTACTGCGTTTTCTGCGCGAGGAACGGGGGTGCGAGACCGTGAGCATCGAGGCGGGCCCCTCCACCGTGCGCGAGCTCTACAGCGACCCGCTCGCCATCGATGAGCTGATGCTGTCCGTGTCCTAGCAGGCTGCGGAGAAAGTGACTGGGTTGGGCGGGACGCCTCTGACGGGAGGCGTGCCGAGCAGGGAGAGGGATCGCCGTTCCCGGTACGAACCGGTTCGGTGTCGCACGGGTAGATCTTGCGGGATCATGAGCTATGTCGCCTCCAACAGGTTGCGGATACGGACCAGGTTGTAGGCCGCAGCAGTGAAGGTGAAGACCCAGCCGACCCGATCCGTGCCCCGGTGCCGGGTCTTGCGCATCAAGCCCACCGTCTTCATCCAGCCAAACACCTCCTCCACCCGTTTGCGGAAGCGCTGGCTCACCTCGTAGCCCGGGTGTCCTGTGGTCCTTCGATCGATCGCGCTTCGGCGGTTCGTCGTGTTCTGTGCCACGTGCGGGGTAACGCTCCAGGCCCGAAGCGCCTGCACAAAGCTCTTGGCGTCGTAGCCCTTGTCTCCAGCCAGGGTGATCCGGCGAGCGCCCCCCAGACCCAGCACCATCTCGAGAGCCGCTTCGCGCTCCGCATACCCCGACGCCTGAGTGAGCTTCGCCGCCACCACCAGGCCGTTGCGGTTCTCCGTCACGACGTGTCCCTGATACGCGAGCCGCGCGCCCTGGCCCCTCATCCCCGCCAGTCGGGCGTCCGGATCCGTCCTCGACGCATGCGTCTGGTTGCTCCGCTTCTCGCCCCGGAAGTTGACCGTCGGGTTGCCCGGGTCGTCATCGTCCCTGCGCTTCTCGTCCTTGCGCACGAAGCTCTTCTGGCTCGCCCACGCCTCGATCAGCGTCCCGTCCACCGTGAAGTGCTCCGATGACACCAACCCCTCCGACTCCGCCTGCGCCAGCACCGCCTCGAAGAAATGCTGAGCGATCTCGCCCTTCAGCAGCCGTTCCCGATTCTTGGTGTACACCGTCGCGCTGAACACCTCATCGTCCAGCTCCAGGCCCACGAACCAGCGGTAGAGCAGGTTGTAGTCGATCTGCTCGATCAGCTGGCGCTCGCTCCGGATCGTGTACAGCACCTGCAACAGCAGCGCCCGCAACAGCTGCTCCGGCGGGACCGACGGTCGGCCGACCCCTTTGGCGTAGATACCATCGAAGCGTCGCGACAGCTGCTCCAGCGCCGCGTCCACCAGTCGCCGGATCGCTCGAAGCGGATGGTCCTCGGGAATCCGGGACTCCAGCGATACGTAGCTGAAGATCCCACCCTGGAGCGTCTGCGGTCCTCTCACATCTCCCCCTTGGGGCTTCCCTCAAAGGTACCCTTCGATGAGGAGTTTTTTCAGCAGCCTGCTAGGAGACGGAGCTAGCTTCGGACGCGATCGGCCCGGCCTTCATTCAGATCTCCGAGCTAGAGGTCAGCTTTCCGCTCGCCAGTGAGCCAGTGGAGGTCGACGAGCCCTCGGGGAGATGGACCTTTCCGCGCCGGGTTCGCAAGAAGTGACGCCCAATTCATCACTGGAGTAGGGTATCGAGCAGAGAACGCACATAGACACGGAGGCACTCCATGACATCGGACATCGTAGAGATAGAGCAGCTGCTTCATCTGCTACTGCCACTCCGTCGATCGCGGCACCGTCGATGACGTAATGCAGGTCTTTCACCGCGACGCTGTCCTTCTTCCGCGCTACGAGTCGGAAGAGGCGTACAAGGGCGCCGATACGGTGCGGGGTTGGTACGAGCGCTACTTCGACACCGTGCGAAAAGGGACCAAGATCCTGCGCCACAAGATCAGTGCGCCCCTCATTCAGGTGGATGGTCGGCAGGCGAGCGCGGTCTGCTACCTCGACGCAGACTCCGTCTCGACCGAGGGAGAAGCGGGCGGCGCGGGCGGCCGCTACGAAGACAAACTTATTCACGATGGCGGGCGCTGGTGGATCGCCGAGCGCGCGATCATCGTAGAGGGGAACTAGCCTCGGCTCCGAGGGTCCCGCTCAGCGAACTCTCTTTCGCCGTTCGACGACGACGACCTCGAACTTCCCCTTCGGCCCTATAAACCAGGACGCGATCCAACCAATGATGCTGCTGGCGAGCCCAGTGCATTCGCAGGAGATGTTCGTTTACCCGAACGAGGATCAGACCGCGGACCAGCAGAAACAGGACGAGTTCAACTGCTACAACTGGGCCAAGGACAATACGGGATTCGATCCGATGGCCCCGCCCACGGCAACGTCGCGCCCGCCGGAGAAGGAAGCACAAAGAGGCGGTGCCGGTCGCGGCGCGGTCCGCGGTCTCGCGCTGGGGACGGCAGTTGGTGCGATCAAGGGCAGCGGCGGCAAGCAGGCGCGCGCCACGGGCGCGGCAGTGGGCGGACTCTTTGGCGGAATGCGCCGCCAGGACCAGAAGCGAAGCGAGGCCGCGGCGCAGAAGTCTTGGGAGGACGAGCAGGTCGCGACCTACCGGCGCAACCGCACCAACTACAACCGAGCGTACGCCGCCTGCCTGGAAGGCCGCGGCTACACAGTTCGTTAGTCGGGAGAGATATGTGACGAAGCATCTCGGCACCCTGGTGGGCCTGTGTGCCCTCCTCGTCGCCGCTCCCGCGGACGCGGACACTTTCGACGGCTCTTCCGAGCTCATCTGCGCCTTCATGGACGCCGTCGAGTGCCGAGTGGACGGCGACTGCGTCAAGGGAGATGCGGACGGGGTCAGCCTCGCCGACTTCGTGAGGATCGACTTCAAGAGAAAGCGGCTCTCCCTCCTAGACTCGGAGCGTCGTGGAGAGACGACCGCGATTGGTCAGATCGAGAAGCTCGACGATCGCGTGATCAGAGGAGCTGGCGGGCAAGGTCAAGGCACACGGCGTACTCCTAGGTCCAGGCACCCGAGGGAGCGCGATGTTTCCGGTGCAACGAGGACTGTCTGCCACCCATCGCAGAGAGGCTGGGCGGCACCCATCAGATCAGTCCCGTCCCTGGCGGCCCCGCCGGTACTCTTCCAGAGCCGCGCCGGCCTGCCGCAGCCCGTCCCGCTTCGCGTGCGCGTACACCGCCAGCGTCACGCTCGCGCTGGCGTGCCCCAGGTGCCGCTGTGCCACGTGGATCGGAGCGCCAGACTGAACGAGGTCGGATGCCATCGTGTGCCTCAGGCTGTGCGTCGGCTTCTTCCCCGAGATTCCAGCTCGCTCGTAGACCCGGCGTAGCCTCTCGTGGACTCTGTGCCCCCAGGGCTTGCCCGACATCTCATGCTGCTGGCATACGCGGTCGCCCGCGCCACCATGCCGCAGCGTCTCGCGGTACTCGGCGAGCCACTCGGCTAGCTCAGGGGGCGTAGACCGTCCGGATCGCCGCGCCTGTCTTCGGTTGCCACCACGGCTTCGCGGTGATGCTGATCTCGCCCTCGTCGAAGTCCACGTCAGACCAGATCAGGTTCAGGACCTCACCCAGCCTGAACCCAGTCGCGTGGCAGATCCGCAGCACGATGCGCACGGGCACGTCGAACTCCGATGCCTTCATGACCCGCTCAACCTCGTCAGGGGTGAGTGTCTCGTCCTTGCGAGGCGGAGGCTGCAAGAGCAGGCGCTTCAGGTTGACAGGCGGGTGGCCCAGCTCGTTCAACCAGCTCCACGACAAGCACGCCTTCAGAGCTTTGAGGTCGCGGTTCGCGCTGGACACCGAAGTCGTGTCCGCGCGCCAGTCCCGGAACTTGATCAGGTCGGCGCGCGTGATGTAGCGCTCGCGTGCTGCCGGGACGCACTCGATCAGCTTGATGACCGCGATCTTGTAGGACTGAACCGTCTTCGGACGGCGGGTACGCCCCACGTCCCCCCCTGTGCCACCGGACGTCGGCGGGTCTTGAATACCAGATGAGTTGCGACTCGTGTCGTTCGGGTTGAAGCAGTTAGGGAACGATGCCTATAATGCTTCCACCTAGTGAAGGGAGGCTTCCCCATGGCCGAGTATGACCTGCACATTCGCGGCGGCACGATCGTGGACGGAACGAGGGTTCCCCGGTTCGCGGGTGACCTCTGGGTGAAGGACGGACGGATCGCGCAGATCGGCGGCCGTGCTCCCGGCGCGGCGGCGCGCGAGGTCGACGCCGGCGGCCACATCGTCGCCCCCGGCTTCGTGGACCTTCACACCCACTACGACGCCCAGATCCGCTGGGACCCGTGGTGTACGATCTCCGGCTGGCACGGGGTGACCTCCGTCGTGCTCGGGAACTGCGGGTTCGGGTTCGCACCGGTCCGACCCGAGTTCCGGGAGCGCTCCATGCTCACGATGACGCGCACCGAGGCCATCCCCTTCGAGTCGATGAAGGAGGGGATGAACTGGGACTGGGAGACCATCCCCGAGTACCTCGACTCCCTGGATCGCGCGCCCAAGGGCGTCAACTGCCTGCAGTACATGCCCACCGCGTCGCTCATGACCTACGTGATGGGCCTGGAGGCCGCCAAGACCCGCCCGGCCACGCGGGCGGAGCGCGCGGAGATGCAGCGGCTGCTCCACGAGGGAATGGACGCGGGTCTGTGTGGCTTCTCGATTCAGCGACTCGGGAAGGACTCGACCCAGGCCGACTTCGACGGATCGCCCATGGTCACAGACACCATGGTCGACGAGGACATCCTCTGCCTGGCCGAGGTGTTGCGAGAGCGCGACGAGGGCTTCATCCAGATCACGCAGGCGACCGGACACCTCCGGCGGGACCTGGCCTTCCAGGCCGAGCTCGCCCGGGTCGCGCAGCGCCCGATCCTTCACAACGCCGTCGTCATCAGCCGCAAGGACCCGAGCGTTCACGAGCGGCGCCTGGCCTGGATCGAGGAGTGTCGGGAGGAGGGCCTCCAGATCTTCGGTCAGGGCGGGACGTTACGCGCGGGCTTCGTTTTCACGCTCGAGGACTGGAACCTCTACGACGCGAGTCGCGCGTGGCGCAAGGCGACCACGGGAACCCGCGAGGAGCGGCTGCAGAAGCTCGCCGATCCCGGAATTCGCGAGGAGATGCGGCGGGAGTCCACCAGCGCCGCGGTAGAGAAGCTGCGGATCGTCCAGGCGGGTGTCGGCGGTCCCATGGAGAAGCTCCTCGTGCAGGACGTCAAGGGGCACGCGGAACTCGAGAAGTACGTCGGGAAGTCGGTTGCCCAGATCGCCGAGGAAGAGGGCAAGCACCCGGTCGACGCCATGCTCGACGTCGCGGTTGCCGGGAATCTCGAGGTCGAGTTCCTCGGGCCCGACCGCGGACAGAACGCCGACCACATGGCCGCGATGATCAACGACTCGATGTACACGTTCCCCGGGGTTTCCGACGGGGGCGCGCACACGAAGTTCTTCACCGGAGGCGCCTTTACGACAGACTTCTTGATGTGGCTCGTCCGCGACGAGCCCCGGATCAGCCTCGAGGAGGCGCACTACCGGCTGAGCGCGCTGCCCGCCCACGCCGCGGGCTTCCGCGATCGCGGCACGCTGCGGGTCGGCGCGCCGGCCGACATCGTCGTCTACGACCTGGACGCGCTCGACGTCTCGCCGCGCTGGACGGGCGAGGTCGCCCACGACTTCCCCGGAGGGGAGTGGCGCCGGGTACAGCACGCGATCGGCTACCGCGCCATCGTCGTCAACGGCGAGGTCACGTTCGCGGACGGCAAGTGCACCGGCGCGACCCCGGGCAAGCTGTTGCGCCACGGGTACGCGCCGGGAGCCTGACGTCTACAACTGCTCGAAGACATCCCTCCGCAGCTGAGACCTCCGGCCGACCGCCCTGGCGTGGCTCAACGAAACGCGCGGAAGCCACTTCCGCCTGACCGGCCTGGTCGAAACCGAGGCAGCCCTGGCCGCGAAGCCGGGCGACGCCCTCGAGCTCGGATTGGTCCTGTGCGAGGGCGAGGTCTGCGCGCGCGAGCAGGTCCGCATCCGGGCGCGGGGCGACGGCTTCGAGGTCACCGCGATCGAGGCGGACGACCCCGCCATCCCGCCGCTTCTCGACCCCCCTGCGGGCGTGCGCCGCACGTGGCTCGACGCTCAGCTCGCGAAGCACAAGTTCGTCCTGCTGCTCTACTACCGCGGCAGGTGGTGACCGCCCTGTCGCTTCGAGTTGCGGAGCTACAGAAAGTCGGGAGTTTAGGAGTACACCGTGCCTGAGCGCATCGAGAGCACCCAGACCATTCCCTGGCCCGTAGAACGCGAGCTCCCCGAGGTCACCCGCGCGCTGCCGGAGGGCACTGTGGTCGTGTCCACCGACAGCCACTGGCTCGAGCCCGAATCGTTCGCGGACTACATGCCCGAGAAGTTCCGGGACCGGGCCCCTCGCGGACACTTCGACGAGTCCGGCTACCACTTCGAGATCGACGGGCGAACGACGGACAGCCCGATCCTTCCCAGCAAGATGGTCGAGGGGCGCCCCGGAATGTGGGATCCCGAATTCCGCTTGCGGGAGATCAACTCCGAGTACATCGACAAGGAGCTCCTCTTTCCTCAGCGCATGCTGGGCGTTATCCGCAGCACGGCCCGGCAGGCCGGCAACCTCCTCGCGGGCAAAGCCGAGCTCCGTCCCGATCGGGGCGACATGGAGTTCGTCCAGGCCTGCTTCGATGCCTACAACGAGCAGCTGGCCGAGTTTTGCGCCACGCACCCCGACCGCTACCACGGCGTCGGACTCCTCAACTATTGGGATCCCGACGCGACGCGCGACGAGATCCAGAAGATCAGAGCGCTCGGGTTGAAGGGAGTCATGCTGCCCACCCTCCCCCCCGGAATCTATTACAACTCCCAGAAGGTGGAGGGCCTGTGGGACGGAATCGAGGAAGGCGGACTCCCGCTCTCGTTCCACGTCGGCGAGACGTTTGACGCGCGCGGACTCGGCGGACTGGCGACGACCATCGTCGTCGCGCTCCAGCCGTATCGGCGACTCTTCGCGCTGCTCACGTACTCGGGGATCCTCGAGCGACATCCGGAGCTGAGGGTCGTCTTCACCGAGGGCGGCATCTCGTGGGTCCCCGCGGCTCTGTACGACTTCGACCGCATCTACACAAGCTTCGAGTCCGAGATGAACCCCAAGCTGGCGCGGAAACCGTCGCACTACTGGTTCCAGAACTGCTTTGCGACCTTCATGGAGGATCCATCCGGGCTTCGGCAGCTGGATCTGATGGGCTGGGACAAGGTCATGTGGTGCTCGGACTACCCGCACCCCGAGAGCACCGTCGGCTACTCCCATCAGTCGATCTGGGACATCTTTGATGCCACGGAAACCGTGGAGCAGGCGCAGGCCATCGTCGGAGGAACGGCCATGAAACTCTGGCGCCTGTAGCGAGCGCGCCGGGGGCGTGGCGTTTAACCCCAGAGTCCCGCCACATCTGAGGCGTCGCGCCCCATATTGGAGAGGAGTTGTACGAGCTCTTTCTCGATCGAAAGCCAGACCCTCCCGGACCGCAGCCTACAGAGCGTCGAACAGGCGGTCCACTGGCGGGCGCCCTCGAGTACGAAATGGGGTAATCAGACCCCGCGCAGTCGGACTGGTACGCTTCTGGCCGGTGTGCGAATGACTCGTATCTACGGTGCGGGCTTCAAGCCGCAGGTCGCGTTTCTTGCGGTCACTACCTCAAGGCTCCCACGTTGGAGCCAATAGTGGTAATTCCAGGAGACGGAGGTCTCAGCCAGTGCATACACATTTCTAGCTTCTTCTACGCCGAGAACTCGCAAGAGGAAGTCGTGGTTGAGTACCCCTCGGGAAGCCGTGGGCTCGTGACAGCAACGAGCGTCCGTCTTCGCCACGGAACGTGGCCTCGATATCGCGGGTCGACAGCCCTCGGGCGTACATCTCGACCGCAAGCTCTTCGAGAGCGCCGGTACGCTTCTCGAGCTCGGGCCGGATCTTCGAGTGGAAGGGCTCGTCGGTGTCGGTCACCTGCGGGGCGCGATACTCGATCGCGCCTTCGGCGGTCTTCACGTGGGCCTTGCGGGCGCCGTTCCGGTAGCCCTGCTGTCCATCTCGGCGGCGTTGGTAGTGGCCGCGACCGAGGACGTCGCTAACCTCCGCTTCGAGTGCTTCCTCGATGATCTTGCGCATCGCCAGCTGAAGCAGCCGCTCGAGGCCGTCGCCTTCCTCGAGCCCCTGGATCAGGTCACGGATCTGCTGGCTCGTCCTTTCGCTGCTCGGTATTCTCGTTGCCAAGGGGATGTCTCCTCGCGTGGCCGGAAGGCCCGGCGGGTTTTTTCTTGATTCACGCGAGGTTGCATCCCCCCTTTGTTTCCAGCAACCCCCGGACGTCACCACAGTCGGGGGCTGATCCTGTCGGATCAGAAGGTATATGGCCTTTGGGGGTTGTTCTCAGTAGCCGCCCGGACCTCAGGGCTGATCAAGGACGGACCCGTCGGTGTGACCGAGCCAGCTCGTAGCTTCGTCGAGGCCAACTATGTGCCAGCGCTCGAGGACGTCGTGACGCGGCTGCGGCGGGATCCTGGCAGAGGGCGGGCGGCTCGAGGCGCGCAAGCGGGACCCGCTCTTCACCGCTCTAGCGTCTGTTCTGCCTCCCCTCCTCACTGACGAGGAGCTTGCGTTCTACCGTGCTTACCTTCGCGACGGCCTCCACGTGAAAACGGAGCATTCGGGCCGCCAGCAGCGATTCGCGGGCCCTCCTGCCACTCAGACCGACCTGTCCGAGTGGATCGGTCGCGAGGCCGTGATTCGGCTTGCAGAGAGCGCTCGGCCCGATGATCCGGGTCTCGCGATCGCGCTCAGCAGAGTCGCAGAGCTCGAAGCAACGCTGGCGCCCGCGGCGAGCCGGCGAAGTCGATCCAGGGCTCGCCCGACCAGATGCTGGAGACGATCGCGAAGCTAAAGGCCACGGGCGTGTCCCACGCGCTGCTCGACATTCAGGCCCCCGGCGGCGTGGACGGTCGGATCCAGGCGATGCAGCGCTTCGCCGCTGAGGTCGCGCCCCGCCGCGTGAGCGGTTAAACTAGGCGCATGTCCAGACTCGATATGACCCAGGCGGAACGGGAGCAGTTTCTGGCCGACGCGCGCGTCGGCATCGTGTGTATCGCGCGGAAGGGCGACGCGGCCCCGCTGGCGGTGCCGGTTTGGTACGACTACAAACCCGGCGGGTCCGTCTCGTTCGTGACGGGTCGCACGTCCGCCAAGGCTCGCTTGGCCGAGCGCACGGGCACCTTCACGCTGGTCGTCCCAGAACGAGGACGCTCGAGCATTTCTACGCGGCCAACCGCCCGACCAACAGTACGTGTCGGTCTCGGGGCCGGTCACGGAGGTGCGCTCGGCCGAAATGGAGAAGGACCTCCGTCCCATGGCGCGCCGCTACCTGGAAACCGAGGGCGGCGATCAGTACCTCGAGCAGATAGTCAAGCAGATAGTCGCTGCGATGGGCGGCGACCTGGGCGTGGTGATCTCCATGCGCCCCGAGCGTTGGCGCACCGAGGACTACACCAAGATGTGATCTAGCGGGGGCGCTCCGCCTCCGCCAAGACGCGCAGGATGTTCTCGCCCAGAACCTTGCGCACGTCCGCCTCGCCGTAGCCGCGCCGCACGAGCGCGCGCGTCAGGTTGGGTAGGTCGCCCACGTCCTCGAGACCCTCGGGGAACCACGGCGGCGCCGTCGAAGTCGGACCCCAAGCCCACGTGGTCGATTCCCGCGACCCCGCGGATGTGGTCGATGTGGTCGACGACCCGTTCCAGCGGCGTGTCGCGCAGCCAGTTCCACGCTAGCCCGAGGGGACTGGTCTTCCGCTCGTCTACGAACATCGCGAAGAAGTTGACCATCACGACGCCGCCGTTCTCGGCCACGGCGCGCAGCATCGCGTCGTCCAGGTTGCGGGGGTGGTCGGCGACGGCGCGGGCGCACGAGTGCGACGCGATGAGCGGCGCGCGCGTGGTCTCGATCGCGTCCCAGAAGGTCGCGTCCGAGGCGTGGGAGATGTCCACCAGCATGCCGAGCCGGTTCATCTCGGCGATCATCTGGCGGCCGAAGTCCGTGAGCCCGCCAATGGCACTCCCGCGATCTGTGTCAGCTGTAGGTTCGGGACCAAGACATCGCCGGACGCGTAGACTGCGAGTGGGGGCCCGTCGCGCCGCTGAGATAGCTCTTGCCGGTACCCCGAGGGCCAAAGAAGAGCGCATCCTCCGCATGCGAGACGAAGCGAGCGGTGGCGAGTTCGAAGACCAATGCGCGAGAGAGCTTGGCTTTGAAGCGGAAGTCACACCCATCGAGGGTCTTGTCGGCGTCGCGGAAGCGCGCCTGCTTGATGCGCCGCAAGCAGGCTATCCTGAGGTCGTGTCAGTTCGCCTGGACCAGGGCCGAGAGCAGATCGATCGGCGCCCACTGGCTGTTCTGCGCTTCGAGTGGACGCAGCTCGAGCTGGTCGGCCATCCCCGAGATACGCAGCTTGCGCAGTGTGGAATCGAGCTCGTTGACCTTCGCGCGGCATCTCCTTCCGTGCTGCGCTCGATCAGCTCCCGGTAGTGGTGCAGCTCGCGGATGTGCGGATCGACCTGCTTGAGGGTCAGCAGCGAAGTCGCTTGACGCTCGACGAAGCGACGCACAAAGCGGTAGGTCGGAAGGCCGAGCTCGATGCCCCGCCCCTCGGGCTGGCGACTGCGGGCTCTTCAATCGGCTCACCCGAAGCGCTGCGGTCTAGCGAAGGGCCGGGATGACCTTGTCCGAGAATAGCCTCATCGAGTCCATCACCTTCTGGTGTGGCATCCCGCCGCTCTGTGTCCAGGAGATATGCAGGTCTACCCCCCAGTCCTTCGAAGGCCTTCAGTCTGTCGATACAGTAGTCCGCGTCGCCAACGATGATCGAATTGACTTCCTGCAGCCCGTTGAAGGTCATCTTGTCGTCCGGCATTCCCTCCCAAATGGGCTAGCTTGTAGTAGTCCTCGTAGCTCTTGACTGGTTTGGACCCCAGGCTCGCGACGATCTGACCCGTGTACTTCGCGTTCCAGACGTAGCACTCCTCGGCGACTTCCCGTGCTTGCTTCTGCGTCGTGTCTACATACAGCTCCGACACCACGCCGATTCGGGGCTTGTGGCTATGCCCAGCTTGCTTGAAGGCCGCTCGATACTGTTTGATCCACCTCTCTATGTTCTCAAACGTGGCGTAGTGCGAGGCCAATAGCACACCGTGCCCCATCTTCCCGATCATATCCGGGGTGTCGCGTGAAACGGCCGCGATCCACACCGGTGGGTACGGCTTCTGCACCGGCTTGGGAATGATGGAAATCTCGTGGCCTCGCGCATCTCGGAGAGTCTCGGGAATATCGGGGTAGTGCACTCCCCGGTGCGTGAACTTCTCCTGTGTCCACGCCTTGAGGACAACCTCAAGGTGCTCAGCGAAGATCTCGCGGCTGTCGTCCATCGACACACCCAACACTTCGCCTTCCACACGCTGTACTCCCCGCCCCAGGCCAAAGTCCACCCGCCCCCGGGTCAGGATATCCAGCGTCGCGATCTTCCCCGCCGTGTGAATTGGATGATGGTAGGGTAGCAGCAGAACGGCAAACCCGATCCGGATGCGGCGGGTTCGCTGGCTCAAGGCCGCCGCCAGCAGTTCCGGCGCCGGCGAACACGAGTATTCCGGGAAGAACCGCTGCTCGGCAAGCCAGACGCTGTCGTACCCCAACTCATCCGCATACTCACACTGCGTCAAGAAATTCTCGGTTGCGCCCACCTCGGTTTGCCCGCAGTCCGGCCGAACATCAATCGTGGAGAAAACACCGAACTCCAATTTCCTCTCCTCCTCTACTCGCTAAGGGAATGAATGCTACGTATGCTACACGACCAAGATCCACGATGGCAAACTCTACGAGTTCAAGGCGACCGTAGCCCAGCTGGTTGCCCTACATGTACACACCGAAGATGCTCGCAGAGAGCATCGAGACCGTTGCCCGCTACCATGGGTCAAGCAGGCCGAGCTGGACGGCGGGCTGCGCAGCGACGGGCTGACGACGGAGGAGAAGGAGGAGCTGCGCCAGTGTTGGAGCGGTGGTACACTGGCCGCGTCTCGGGTCCGAACCTTCATCCGCGAGGACATCGCCATGAGCGGCTACACCATCATCGATGCCGACACCCACGTCACCGAGACCCCAGACCTCTGGACCCAGCCGCGCTCCGGCCTCGATGCGCGACCGCGTCCCGCGCGTCGAGAAGAACGACGACGGGAGCCTAGGCTGGGTGATCGCGGGTGAGTCGCTGCTCTCGAATCCGGGGGAGACGGCGACGGCGGGGGTCGGCACAATCGACGATCCGCCCAAGCGCTACGAGGAGATGCACCCGGGCGCCTACGACGCCAAAGCGCGTCTCGCCTACATGGACCAGCTCGGCATCTGGGCGATGGTCATGTACCCGAACGTCGGGGGCTTTGGGGCGCAGGAGTTTCTCAAGATGAACGATCCGGAGCTCATGCTCCGCTGCGTCCAGATCTACAACGACTGGCAGAGCGAGTGGGCCGAGGCCGATTCGCGCCGCCTGCTCCCGATCACCTCGCTGCCCTTCTGGGACGTGGAGGCGTCGGTGGCCGAGGTGCGGCGCTGCGCCGAGATGCGGCACCGCGGCATCCTGTTCAGCGGCGCACCCCAGACCCTGGGGCAGCCCCTGCTGGGCGACCCGCAGTGGAACCCGATCTGGGAGACCGCGGTCGAGCTGAACCTGCCGATCAGCTTCCACATCGGTTCGGGGGACTTCGGCCTCGAGCAGTTCCGCCCCAAGGTGGAGGCCTACGGTCGCATGGCGGCCTTCACCTCCATCGGGGTCGACCTGTTCCTGCAGAACGGCATGTACCTGGGCGACCTCATCATGTCGGGGGTGCTCAACCGCTATCCCGACATCAAGTTCGTCTCGGTGGAGAGCGGCATCGGCTGGATCCCCTTTGTCCTCGAGGCCCTCGACTACCAGTTCCACGGCAACCGGGTGCGCGAGGAGAACCCCGCCTTCGAGCTGAATCCCTCGGAGTACTTCGCCCGTAACATCTACGCCTGCTACTGGTTCGAGCAGGTCGCCCCGCGGCGGTTGATCGACAAGGTGGGCGTCGACAACATCCTGTTCGAGACCGACTTCCCCCACCCCACCTCGCTCTACGGCGATGAGGTGCACAAGCGCATCGACGCCGGGCTCTCGGACTGCGAGGAGTCGGTGCGACGCAAGATCTTGTGGGAGAACGGGCGCGACCTCTACAAGATCGAAGAGCCGAGCGCCGACGACGAAGCCAAGCGCCTGGCCACCTAGACACGCCGTCGGAGGGAAGCGCGATGACCGAGCCCTAAGCTCGGCCGACTCGCATCCTGTCGAGCCGTCGGGCATTTGGGGGCGCGCATCGAGCGCCGCTACCGCGACCGCGCGCCCCCCACGGTGTAGGGGCTCGAGGGACGCGACGGCGTGTGGACCTGATCCAGTTGAGCGACGTCTCCGCGCGATCGACCAGATGAGGGGGCACCCCGTCGATCGCGCGGAGACTGTGGGGAACTCCGCGGGCGGTTTGTTCCCCTTGCTGATTGCTATCCGAGCAGACGACCCTCCTGGTCACCGAGCCAACGCTCGAGTTGGTGGTGCAGGCGGCCGGAATCGAACCCGCGTCCGCTACTCCTGCTCGTCCCGAATGACCTCGAGCTCGGCGATCGCCTCTAGATCCTTGGGGCGACCGGCCGCTCGCTTCACTGCGATGAGCTTCTCGAGGCCGGGTCGAGGGAGTGATAGCCCTGGTCGACGTCGGTCGCGATCGCGTCATCGCCGTCGAGGATCACGGCGTCGTGCCCATGCCGCCCGAGGCCGGCGAGTACACCGTCGACAGCGTCGGGCCGCTGCGCAGCGACCTTCGCCCGCTCGAGATCACCCAGCCCGAGGGCCCGAGCTTCCAGGTCGAGGGTCACGCCGTCCGCTGGCAGAAGTGGAGCTTCCGCACCTCGCTGCACCCCACGCACGGCCTCGTGCTCCACGACGTCGGCTACGAGGACGGCGGCCGTGTGCGGCCGATCCTCTACCGCGCCTCGCTGGCCGACATGGTCGTCCCCTACGGCGACCCCTCGCCCATGCACCGCTGGAAGCACGTGTTCGACGCGAGCGAGGCGGCCATCGGTCAGCTCGCGAACTCGCTGACACTCGGTTGCGACTGCCTCGGCGAGATCCACTACTTCGATTCGACCTACCTCGGGTGGGACGGTGAGCCCGTCGAGATCGAGAACGCCATCTGCATGCACGAGGAGGACTACGGCATCCTCTGGAAGCACCGGGACATGCACAGCGGCACGACCGAGGTGCGGCGCTCGCGCCGCCTGGTCGTGAGCGCGTTCCACACCGTCGGGAACTACGAGTACGGTTTCTTCTGGTACTTCTATCTCGACGGAACGATCCAGATGGAGGTCAAGCTGACGGGGATCGTGGGCGTGTCGGCCGTCGCCCCCGGGGAGTCGACCGAGACCGCGGTCCTGATCGCCCCGCAGCTGGCCTCGCCGAATCACCAGCACCTGTTCTGTTTCCGCCTCGACTTCGGTCTAGACGGCGACGCGAACTCCGTGTGCGAGGTGAACGCGGAGCCGGTCCCGGTGGGGCCCGACAACCCCCACGGGAACGTCTTCCGCTCGGTCGCCACGCCGCTGCGGACCGAGAGCGAGGCGCAGCGCGTCGTCGACGCGGCGCACAGCCGCTACTGGAAGGTTACGAACCCCGAGGTGCGCAACCGCATGGGTCTCCCCGTCGCGTACAAGCTCGTGCCGGGGTCGACTCCAACGTTGCTCGCCTCCCCCGACTCGACCCACTCGCGTCGCGCGGGGTTCGCCCGCAAGAACCTCTGGGTCACCGCCCACGACCCCGAAGAGCTCGGCGCCGCGGGCGATTTCACCAACCAGCACCCCGGGGGGGCGGGGCTGCCGGCCTACGTGCAGAACGATCGCGCGCTCGAGAACACCGATCTGGTCGTCTGGCACACGTTTGGCCTGACCCACGTCCCGCGCCCGGAGGACTGGCCGGTCATGCCCGTCGAGTACTGCGGCTTCTCCCTGCACCCCGTCGGCTTCTTCGAGCGCAACCCCGCGCTCGACGTGGCGCCGAGCAAGCACTGCGCGGACTGATCCGGCTCCGCGGTTACAGGAGGTGCGGGTCGCGGTGCTGAAGCCGAGGAGCGACCTCCCCACCAGCTCGTAGTGCGACATCCGACCCTGCACGTGCTGGGTGATCACGTGAATGTCTTGAAAGTGCCGGTGTAAGGGGTGGTCGGCAAAGATGCCGGTGGTTCCGCCGACCCGGTACGCGAGGTCGACGACGTCGGCCGCCTGGCGGATCGCGTGGGTTCCCGCCAGACGCATCCCCACGAGAACGGGCCGCGGCGGCTCGCCCGCCCGCACCGCCTCTCAGGCCGAGCGCGCGTGGCGCGCCACAGGGCCTCGGCGCGACCCAGGTCCATCTGGACGTGGGACTCGTCGCGGAGGGTCTTGCGCCGGAAGGCGGGCGTCTTGTCCGCACAGAGCTCGATCGCGGCGTCGAGGGCGCTCCGCGCGATGCCGAGGGCGACGGAACCGAACCCGCACGCGAACATCAGGTTGAGGGGCAGGCGATACAGCGGGCCGGGCTCGCACAGGGGGTCGGTGAGTGACACCGATCGGTGATCCGGCACAAACAGGTCCTCGACTCGCCAGTGGTGACTGCCGGTCCCCCGCATCCCGCGGACGTCCCAGGTGTCCAAGACCTCGACCTGCGCGCGCGGCAGCAGCAGTACCCGAAGCCGCGGCGTTGCGTCCGCGCGCTCCCCGCCGCTGCGAACGCGCGCGAAGCCCGCCATCCAGTTCGCGTGGCGGCAGCCGCTGCTGAACGTCCAGCGGCCCGAGACGCGGAAGCCGCCCTCCACCTCCACCGCCTCTCCCCCGGGAGGCGGGCCGTTTCCGATCACACTGCGCGGGTCGGCGCCCCAGATCTCGACGTCCTGACGTTCTTCGAGTACCGACCGAGCCCGCACTTCTCGCTGCTCGCGGAACACGAGCAGTTTCAGGTGCGACTGCCGGAGGGGAACTTCACGACCCGCATCGCGCGCCTGGGAATCGACTTCGCGTTTACGGCCGACATTTCGTGGCGGAACCTGATCCAGTGGGACAACGAGACAGATTCGCTCACCATCAACAGCCGCTTCCGCTGGATCATCGAGCCAGGACGCGAGTTCTTCGTCGTCCTGGAGCCGTTCTTTCTTCGCGAGGATCGACTCCGCCTGACCTCGACAACCACGGACCTGGTACTGAAGCTGCTGGCTCCTGGCGGGATTAGATCACGACCCGGCCGCTCCCGGTGTATAGTAAGCTTCACGATTGTGGGCGAGACCCTCAGGAAGCGAGGAGGACGACGACGTGACCGCAGCTTCGCCGAAACTGCCCGGCAGACTGGGCGACCCGAACCTCACCCTCGCCACGGACCCGCGCACCGACCCGCGAGTCATCGCGGCCCTGGCCCAGTCGGGCATGGACGCCGTCGAGGAGGCGCCCTCCGTCGGACCGGGCTCCCCCTATGCAGAGATCATCGAGTACGTCGGCGCCCTCGAAGCCGGCATCGACGCGGTCAATCGGGAGATGTTCGGCCGCCTTCCCCCGGTGACCGGTGTCGCCCGGCGAACCGAGGTCATCAAGGGGCAGGACGGCAACGAGATCCGCCTCTTCATCCACGAGCCCTCCGGGCGAGCCGGCCCGCGGCCCGGCATCCTGCACACCCACGGCGGCGGCATGGCCATCTGCGCCGCGGCCGATCCCCAGTCCACCCGATGGCGGGACGAGCTGGCCGCCACGGGGCTGAGCGTCGTCGGGGTCGAGTTCCGCAACTCGGCGGGCAAGCTCGGTCCCTGTCCGTTCCCCGCCGGTCTCGACGACTGCGCCGCGGGCGCGCACTGGACGCACGAAAATCGCGACGCGCTCGGCATCTCGCAGCTCGTCGTCTCGGGCGAGTCCGGGGGCGGAAACCTGAGCCTCGCCCTGGCGCTCAAGGCCAAGCGCGAGGGCTGGATTCACAAGATCGCGGGCGTGTACGCGATGTGCCCGTACATCTCCGGCACCTACAGTCCCGCACCCCCCGAGCTGACCTCTCTGCACGAGAACGCGGGGTACGTGGTGGATGCGGACATGATGCAGGTCCTCGCCACGGCCTACGACCCGGGCGGGGAGAACACCGACAACCCGTTGGCGTGGCCCTACCGCGCGAGCGTGGAGGACCTGGCGGGACTCCCGCCGCACGCGATCTCGGTGAACGAGCTGGACCCGCTGCGCGACGAGGGACTCCACTACGCGCGAAGGCTGATGGCCGCCGGTGTGCCGACGCTGAGCCGCACGATCAACGGCACGAATCACGGCGGCGACACCGAGCTGCTGGCCGTCATGCCCGACGTCTACTACGCGTCGATCCGCGACGTCCACGGCTTCGCGGCGTCGCTGTGAGGTGCGCATGATCGGGAAGCTCTTCCACCTGGCCCATCTGGTCGAAGACCTGGACGCGACCGATCGCCTTTACGACGAGGTCTTCGAGGACCCGCACTTCGTGGCGAGGGGCTTCCAGGTCGAGGTCGAGCACCCCGAGCTCGGCCGCTCATTCAAGTACCACGGGGCGCCCTATCTGTTCCACGGCTCGCCGTGGAACATCGCGCGGCGCGCGCTGCTGCTCGGCGAGCACAACGCCGAGATCTACAGTGAGCTCGGAGTCTCGGCGCAAGAGCTCGAGCGACTCTCGAGCGAAGGGATCGTGTAGCCATGGAGCAATTCGGCGACAACTAGGTGCGGTCTTCAGGTGCCTTACAGACCGTGGTCGACCCCGCAGCGCAAGGATTTTGCGGCAGGATGGCTGACATCTCTGTAAAACGTACAGACCACGATTTCAAAAAGACGTGCTCGGGGCCGGTGACGAGTGTCCCCAACCCAGCCTCGTACAACCGATCACCTCACTAAAGTAACCCGACAGCGGGTAGATACGCGACTCCGGCTCGTAGGCGAGGTCGGGCGACAGACTAATGGCATGCGCCTTGCTCTACCGGAGGTGCCTCCTAAGCTGAATCGCATGCGCAGGTCCCAAGGGATCCAAGATCACGTGACGAAGAGAACCGTCCTGTAGTCCTTGGCCTTGGGAACTGCATTACGGAGCATGGTCCACCGCACGATGAGCTAGAGCGTTGATCTGAAATAGTCTCTTCCGCTCCAAAGCCCCATGGAACGGCGCTGCATGAGGTTCCCCAGGTATGGATCGGGAGACGATTCTCCTCGTTCACCCGGAAGCGGACGAACTGGATCGGATCGAGGCCTTGGTTCAGCCGCTCGGCCTCGAAACCCGTCGGGTGCATGACTTCCCCAGCGCCGTCAGACTCTGGCAGATTCGGCCCGCCAACCTGGTGGTGTGCACCGACATCGACGTGCCGGAACACAAGCCCCAAGTCGTCGAGGAAGTTCGCCGCGCGACTAGCCGTCTTCCCGTCGTCGTCCTCATCCGTGATCGCTCCCAGGCGGAATGCCCGAAGGCCACGCGGCTTCTGACAGGCCTGCAGCAGTACCTCGCCTGGCCCCAGGAGGCAGCCGACCTTCCCGCCGTTGCGCGTGCGCTCCTTCGCACGTCGCGATACCTGAACGGCTCGCACCACGACCAACTCGCGGCGATGCGAGGCGACAGGGACGCCCGCCGCATGCGCGAAACGCTAAGCGCACTTCGCACTACACTATTCCAGCAGTCGATCGAACGCGACGTGCGACGCTTCGCGGAGTTATTTGCCAAGCCCGATCTGGAATGCCGAATTCATGTGGAAGAAGGGAGGACGGCACACGTCGTGACTGAAGCTGCCAAGCGATTGGAGGCTGATCTGATCGTGATGGGCACAGTGACGCGCACGGGGATCCCCGGGCTAATCAATGAAAACGCGGCGGAAGACCTCCTCGCCGATCTACACTGCTCGGTGCTGGCCGTGAAACCTCCCGACTTCCGGACACCAGTTACCTTGGAAGGCGAATGACATCCCGTCGCGCGCGCATGAGGAAGCCTCCGGCGAGGCCTTCGCGTTGCGCTTCTGTTTAAGTGCCGGCTTGCAAGTCGACCTCGGCGGGGGCAGTAGGAGGATCCGTGAAGAAGCGACTGGTTTTGGCCGTGTTCTGCGCGGTTCCCCTTCTTGTTCTCTGTTGTGGCGGGGATCAAGGCGGTGGTGCGACCGGCCAGACGAGCACCGCCAATCCGCAGCAGCCCGCGACTAGCGCTGCCACCGACGAAGGTAAGCCGTGGGACCCCGCGCTGGGCACCGCGACCGTCACGGGCACCGTCAAGTTCGAGGGCAAGGCGCCGCGAATGCGGCCCATCGACATGGCGGGCGCCGACGAGAAGTGTGCGGAGATGTATGGTGGCGAGCGACAATTGCCGCAGACCGTCATCCTCAATGGTAACGGAACGATCCGGAACGTGTTCGTCTGGGTCAAGACGGGTATCGACGGCTGGAGCTTCCCAATGCCCGAGGGTGACGCCCTGCTCGACCAGAGGGGCTGTAGGTATCACCCGCACGTTCAAGGCATGCGCACCGGCCAGTCTCTCACGGTGAAGACCAGCGATCCCACGGCGCACAATGTCCACGGCTTCGGGAAGGCAAACCGGCCATTCAATCGATCACAGCCGGCGGGTGCCGGCGACATCACGATCCGCATGCGCCGGGATGAGGCGAGCCCTCCCATGAAGGTGAAGTGCGACATCCACCCCTGGATGAACTCCTACGTTGCCGTGGTGGACCATCCCTATTTCGCGGTTACCGGGGACGACGGCTCGTTTGAGTTGCCGAATCTCCCCCCTGGAACCTACGCGATCGAGGCCTGGCACGAGAGGTACGAGACGATGGAGCAGACCGTCACCATCGGCGACAACGAAACCCAGACACTCGAATTCACCTACGGAAGCTCCTTGACGCCGTAGGAGCCAGGAGCCATCCGGCGAGGTGCCGCTGATCTGGTAGGGCGAACACGAAACTGGTCACCTCCGGCGTCCGGAGCGCGCTTCCGCGGTGGGCGGCGCAGCGCATGGACTCGGGCGATCTCCTGGGCTTCCTCTGCTCCTGCGGCTCGGGCATCCTCGAGAAGCTGGCGGGCTTCCTCATCGGCAACACGGCCGAGTACGTGCTCCAGCACGTGAATACCCCCGTACTGCTACCGGATAGCAGCACGGAGGCCATCCTGGGTGGTTCCCAAGTTTGGCCTAATCGAAGAATTGCCACCAAATTCTCTAATCGATCGAATGTCGAGCGTCCGCTAGTGTAACCTAAAGCAGCGAATCCGCTGTCGGTAGTCGCGACGGTGGCAGATGTCGAGCCAAGAGCAACGAGGTGACCTCCGGGGGGGTGGTGAGGAAATTGGACCCAGCCAGGTCGATCCATCAGCCAAGACTGAGTTGACGTTCACCTCACTTTCCAGCGACAGCTCTACGAGCCGACGCCAGGCTCTCCAGGCGGGTCGATCCGGCGCTGGGGCAATCGTAGAACGCGGCGTAGAGTCCTGAGGAACGCGGAAGCAGTTCTGGCCAGAACGAGGTCTGATCTGTCTGTAAGCTGTGTGAGTCGCCCACAAGAAGAGTCAGACACGTCTCCTGCTGAGATCAGATGGCCCGCCGCTTTCTTGCTACCCACGATACGAGCGTGTCGGACAATGAACTCCTCGTGCTCGAACGGTTACGTCGAACGACGTGCCGTCGATTAGCGAGTCCTATGGGCGAGCCCGGAGTGGAGAGAATACCATGATGCTTCTAAGCCTCTACGTAACTCTGGCTCTTGGCGTCTCTTTCGTGTGTTCCATCATGGAAGCAGTCCTTCTGAGCGTTACGCCCGCATACATCGGTGCTCTCCAGAAAGAACGGCCGCTCGCGGCAATTCTCAGTCTGAATACGGTGGCGCACACCATGGGGGCAGCGGGCGCGGGCGCTCAGGCCGCCGCAGTTTTTTGGAAGCACCGCGATAGGTCTCTTCTCGGCGCTCCTCACTTTGGCCATCCTTGTGTTGAGCGAGATCATACCCAAGACGATCGGGGCGCTCTACTGGCGGCAACTGGCCCCGCGGGTCGCCCGTATTCTGGGCCCGATGATCTGGCTTCTCTATCCGCTCGTCTGGATCTGCCAGTCAATTACGGGATTGATTTCGCGTCGCCGAGATGTTGCGGGAGAAGTGAGTCGTGAGGAACTCGTCGCCATGGCCGACATCGGCGAGCAGCGAGGCGCGATCGAAGCGCTGAGGCGCATATCGTCAAGAGCCTAATGCGTTTCAACGGCCTCACTGCTAAGGACGTGATGACCCCGCGTACTGTCCTGGTTACGTTCCCCGAATCGGCCGCAGCGGCCGAAGTCACCGCAGAGGATGTGCTGTTCTCGCGCGTCCCCGTATTCGCGGAGAACCCCGATCAAATCACGGGATACGTGCTAAGAGACGATGTTCTGCAAGCGGTGGCGGAAGACCGTCACGAGGAGCCCCTGACCGCGCTTCGTCGCGAGATCCTGATCGTTCCAGAAGAATTTCCGTTACCACGCTTGTTCGCCGAGTTGCTCTCGCGCCGCGAGCACATCGCCCTCGTGCTCGCCCCCTACGGAGGAACAAAGGGGATTGTGACGATGGAAGATGTGATCGAGACGCTACTCGGCCTCGAGATCATGGACGAAGTGGATCAGACGGAGAACATGAGACAACTCGCACGGCGCCAGTGGGAGGAACGAGCCGCTCAGCTTGGGCTTCTTACCGAGGATTTTTAGGAGTCCGACCGAGCGATCTCCGTTACGATGTACGAACCGCCTCGCTCCTTCACCCGGAAGTGGATCTCCGTCCCTTCGCCGAGTCCTTCTAGCGCTACGCCTGGCGCCACGCTGAAGGTCATCGTCATCCCTTTCATGAACCCGGGAATGTCCTCGTGGTCGATCGTCACCTCCCGCATCTCGGGCTCGACGCTCACAAGGTTCCCACGACCGGGATGGTCCCCGCTCGCCGCCCCGCCGCAGCCCGTAGGGCCGAAGACGAGGCCGAGGAACGCGACGGCGACTGCCATCGTCCAGAACTGCTTACTCACCGGGTTTCTTTTCCATTCAATACGCCCACGTCCGGAAGCCAGCATCGTTTCCATCGCTAAAGCGCTGATAGACACCGAGCAAGGACCGAACCACGTGACCAAATCCGCCCACCATCGGGCGGCGATGCGTTTTATTTCATCGGCACACGCGCCTTGACTCCACAACAGCAGCAGGAGCCGGGCGGTCATGGCTATCACTGTCATGAGCTTCGGGCGCACACGGGACCGATCTTCTCCGCCCACACCAGAGCCGTGCAAGCACGGCGGCGAGGCTGTTTAGGGCGTGACCTCGACCGACACCGAGTTCGAGATCACGCACATACCAGCGGCCGCGAATTCAGCGATGAACTGTTGCCACTCCGCGGACTGAACGACCTTCGCGGTCGATTGGGCCATCGAGACCAGGTTCAGGTACTCCGTGATCACGATAACGGTGTTCCTGTTGGGGCCTGCGAGCGTGGTCAACCAGACTCGGCCAGTACCAGTGCTGTTGTACCTTTTGCCGATGGCATCAACGCGCGTGAAGAACTCCTGGAACTTCGGAAGATCCCCAGCAACGTCAACAACATCACTTGGTGCACACGAGGTGCCTGTTGGGCCACGGCCTCGTCCGGAGCCACCTGGTAAACACCGAGAGACAGATAGGTGCCGATCGCTCTCAGCACGATCAGCAGCGCCGCATAGCGGCCCGCGAGCTTCAATCGCTATCCGTGTCCGCGCTCTCGAGCGCCTTGCGCGCATTGAGGATCGGCGAGATGAGATCGAGCGGAATGGGGAACAGGATGGTCGAGTTCTGCTCGGTCGCGACCTCTTGAAGGGTCTGCAGGTAGCGCAGCTGCAGCGTAAAGGGCGACTGCTTCATGACCTCGGACGCCTCGCGCAGGCGCTCCGAGGCCTGGAACTCTCCCTCCGCGTTAATCACTTTGGCGCGGCGCTCCCGCTCCGCCTCCGCTTGCTTTGCCATGGCCCGCTGCATCTCCTGGGGGAGATCGATGTGCTTGATCTCGACGGCCCGCACCTTGACTCCCCAGGGATCGGTGCCGCGATCGAGCTCCTCCTGGAGCTGCCGGTTGATCGCCTCGCGCTCGGAGAGAATCCGGTCCAGCTCGCTCTGGCCACAGACACTGCGCAGAGTGGTCTGCGCCAGCTGCGAGGTCCCGTAGTGGAAGTTCTCGACTTTGATCAGTGCGTCTTCGGGATGGAGCACGCGAAAATAAACGACGGCGTTCACCTTCACCGACACGTTGTCGCGCGTGATCACGTCCTGGGGCGGCACGTCCATGACGATCTCACGCAAGCTCACCTTGAACAGCCGGTCGACGAAGGGGATGACGAGCTGCAGCCCCGCCTCCTTCACACCCTGGAAGCGTCCCAGGCGGAACACGACCCCGCGCTCGTACTCTTGCAGGATCCAGACGGATTGGTAGAGCAGCACGAGGACGATCAGCAGGCCGATGAACAACGGGATGGTAGCCATTTGTCAGGTTCTCCCCGGGGACTCTGAGGCCCCTCGCACTCGGACCATCAGATCATGCACCTCGACGATCTCGACCCGCTGACCGCGTTCGATCGGCTCGTCCGATTCCGCCTTCCAGAGTTCTCCTCGCACTCGAATCCGACCCTCCGGCCGAATGTCGCTCTCCGCAACCGCCTTCTGGCCCAAGAGCGCCTCGCGCCCCGAGAACTGGGGCCTGCCAAGACTCCGACTCACGCCGAACACGACGATCGCCATGAATCCGGAGAGCACGACGACCGCGGGAAAGATAACCGACCAGAAAGGCACGGTGAGATCGGAGAGCTCGGGCACACGGAAGAGCATATACGCCCCGTAGGCGAAACAGACAATCCCGGCGGCGAAGAGCATGCCGAAGCTCGTGATGAAAATCTCGGCCACGAAGAGGGCCAGCCCGCTGATGAGGAGCAGTGCGCCGACCCAGTTGATGGGGATGACCTGGAAGGCCAGTCCGGCGAGGACCAGGCAGACGACGCCGACCAGACCGGGAACGATCAGCCCGGGACTCTGGACCTCGATGTAGAGCCCGGCCAGTCCTGCCATGAACAGCAGGACGGCTATCGAGGGATCGGAAATCAGGGCAAAGAACCTGTCCAGGGGCTCCATCTCGAGGCGCACGACGCGCACGTCGTTGGTCGCGAGGGTGACCTCCTCGCGGCCGATCTTGACCGTCCGACCATCGACGAGCTCGAGCAGGTGATCGAGATCGTCCGCCACGAGGTCGACTACGTTCAGCTCGACCGCCTCCGCCTGGCTGATCGCGACGGAATTGCGCACCGCGTCGATCGCCCACTCCACGTTCCGCTCGCGCTCCGCTGCGATCGACTCGATGAAGGCCGCCGTGAAGTTCTCCGCCTTCTCATTGCGGTAGTCCCGGAGGTTTGGCGGGGACTTCGAATCCTTCTCGTCCTGCTGTCCGGGGAGCGGTGGGCTGGGGGTCGGGCCCCCTCCCCCCGCGAACACCGGGTGGGCCGCGCCGATGCTCGTGCCCGGCGACATGGCAGCCACGTGCGCGGCCAGGGTGATGAAGGTCCCGGCGGAGGCCGCCCACGCCCCTCGAGGAGACACGTACACGATGACAGGGAGCTTCGCGTTCAGGAGCGACGAGACGATATCCTTGGTCGAATCGAGCAGGCCACCCGGAGTGTCGAGCTCGATCACGAGCGTGACCGCGTCCTCCTCCTCGCTCTGCATGATCGCCTTCTCGATGTAGGCGGCCACGCCCGGCGTGATGACGCCATCCACGGTGATGACGTTCACCGTCCCCGCTCGCGCAGCGCCGGCGAGAGACAGCAGCAGCCCGGCCAGAAACGCCGGCAGCATGCTCTGCCTCACTTCAGCACCTCCCGCACACGATCGAGGATGCGCGCTGCAACATCGCGCTTCGACGCGTAGGGCACGTGGACGACCTCCAAAGGATCCGGGCCGATGATCGAGACCTCGTTCTGGTCGACGCCGAATCCGATGTCGGAGCGCGAGACGTCGTTGGCCACGACGAGATCACAGCCCTTCCGCTCGAGCTTGCCCCTCGCGTTCTCGATCAGATCTTCGGTCTCGGCCGCGAACGTGACGACGATTCGACCCTTCTTGCGCGAGCCCACCTCTTTTGACAGGTCCGGGTTCTCTACGAGCTCGAGCACGAGCCGGGAGCGGTCCGCGCGCTTGAGCTTTCAATCGCTCGGTCGTTGGACGGAGTAATCTGCAACCGCTGCAGCGAGGACGATGACGTCGGCGGACTCCATCAACTCGAGCACGACCTCTCGCATCTCCGTGGCGGTCTCGACGTCCGTCCGCTTTACGCCGAAGGGTGTCGGCAAGCTCACCGGACCTGCCACCAGCATGACCTCGGCGCCGCGGCGGACCGCCTCCTCAGCCACCGCAAAGCCCATGCGGCCGGACGAGCGGTTCGTGATCACGCGCACCGGATCGATGGGCTCGGCGGTGGGCCCAGCGGTCACGAGGAAGACCTTGTCCCGCAACTCGCTCTCTCCGAGGAGCTCCTCCGTCGCCCCTTCGATCTCCTCGAGATCCACCAGGCGGCCCTCTCCGACCCAGCCGCAAGCGAGCTCGCCAGTGCCGGGCCCCACGATCCGCGCGCCGCGCTCGACGAGGCAATCGAGGTTCGCGCGTGTGGCGGGGCGGTTGTACATGTTGACGTTCATCGCCGGCGCGACGATCAGCGGCGCACGCGTGGCCAAGCAGATCGTCAGTTCTCCGGAGGACCGACAAGCACGCTCGATCATCCACCGACCGGACAGGCAGCTGCCAAGAGCGTCCGAAAATGAGGCGATTCGGTCCAGTAGGAAATTCACGCTTGTTCGTTTGTAATCCTCAAACTATTCTCCGGGTGCGCTAGGTGCCCTCCGTGATCGACAGAGCTCGAGATCTCGCGCACCGTCTTCTACCGTTGGAGGCAGCGCTTCGATGCCTACGGTCCCCGATAGACTCCATTCCCGCCGAACACAGGCGTCCCAGGACCGACCGTCGGAGAGCCCGGCCCATCGGGAGCGGCAGGTGATCGCGCTCGCGCTGTCTTGGCCCACCTGGGGCCTCAAGCGCCTGTCGCTCCAGCTGGCCCGCGAAGGGATCGAGCTCTCGCCGAGCGCCTACCGGCTGCTACGTCGCGTAGGCTTGGGCACGCGCTCGCGAACGGCTCGGCGTGCTCGAGGGCCACGCCGCCGACAACGCAGGCCTCTCGACTCAGCGTACGCGAGACCGCCTGCGACGCGCGAAGCGACCCTTGTTCGGCTTCTGGGTCTTCGATGCAGATGACGAGGACTATGAGGTCTTCCGCGCAAGTCATGTCGGTTCGTTCAGGGATCTGCCGACCTGCGCGCGACTGGAGTCCATCGGGCGTGAAGCGAGAGTTCCCACTCGTTCCTGCGCGGAGGGTACTTCGCCCGTCCCTCTGTCCTCTTTTGGCAACGAGTCCAATAGGAGCGCAGTGGCCCGCGTGAACTGCAAGAGCTGCGGATATGAGAATCCTGAGGGGCGCCAAGTTCTGCAACGAGTGCGGTTCGCCGCTCTCATTCACCAACGAAACTGAGCGCGTTCGGGAAGCCTCTTCGAGAGGCGATGCAAGAGATCAACGGGGTGCTGAAACTCCCGCGCCCGCTCTCTCGCCGAATATCGGAAGATGGCGCTGGAGTTCGAGGCGGACCACCCGACTATCGCCGGGACCTCGGACCAGCTTACCAGCAGCCGGCACCCGGTGGTTTTGTCGGGGAGGGGGTCGTGCCGGACCTGCCGAGTCAGCCGAGTGACAGCCGCCGGCGTGCGTGCGAAAGGCAGATGGTCTAGTGGCGTATGGACCTTAGAATTCTCGCGGCGGCTGGATACGGGGCATCCGATCACGAGCGACGAGGAGCTGCTCCGCGCGGCAGACCTGCTCCCGCACGAGAAGGTGGACATCTACGACCTCACGAACGGCGCGCCCCTCTCGACCTACGTAATCCGAGGCGAGGCCGGCAGTGGGGTGATCGGGATCAATGGGGCGGCGGCACACCTCGTCAAGCCCGGGGATCGCGTCATCATCGCGAGCTACGCTCAGCTGGCGACGGAAGAGGCCCGCAGCCACCGGCCGCGCATCTGCTTCGTCGACTCGGAAAAATCGCCTCCGCTAATTTGACGGGCACCGCCGCGGGAGCGGCGACGATGGAGGTCCGCTATGTGGCGCAGGTTCTGGCGTAGGGTCGTCAACGCTCTGCGGCGCGACTTCCTGGCCGGCCTGCTCGTGTTCGTCCCGGTCTGCTTTACGCTGCTGGGCGTCCTCTGGCTCGTCGACCAGCTCGACAAGCTCGTCCTGCCAAACATCTTCCGCGCGCTTGGATTGGAGATCGAGCAGCCGCGTTTCCTGGGCGCAGCCGTCACGCTCGTCGCCATCCTGCTCGTGGGGGCACTCACGCGGAGCTTCGTTGGACGGGGCGCCCTCGGCGTCTGGGAGAGCATCGTCGAGAGGATTCCGGTCGCTCGCAGCCTGTACGCGGTGCTGAAGCAGTTCATGGCCGCAATCGTCGGTGATGGGACCACCTCCTCGAGCTTTGACCGCGTGGTCCTGATCGAGTACCCGCGCACGAGCATCTACACGTACGCCTTCGTGACGGGCCAGTCGAGCGGACTGGCACCGGAGCTGCCGGACAAGCTGCTCAAGGTATTCGTGTCGAGCACACCGAACCCGACCACGGGCTACTTCCTGCTCGTTCCCGAGGACCAGGCCGTCGAGACGGGGCTCTCCGTGGAGGAGGCGTTCAAGCTGATCATCTCGGCCGGAATCGCCGACAGCTCCACGGACGGGGGTAAGTGAGCAGACTGTCCCCGCCCAAGTGACCGAGTCGAAGCGTTACACGATCTGCAAGAACCGTCGCGCCCGGTTCAACTACTTGATCGAGGAGACGATCGAGGCCGGAATCGCAGAGCTAGGGCTCCGGGTCAGGAGTCAGATGGGCGTAGCCGCCAGCGGAAGTCGCAGTGGGGGGCCTTGCATCAGGGTCTGCGTTCGAGAGAACTCCCAGTTCAGCCGGGTCTTCGTCTCGACGGCGAAGTCGACACCGCATGTCAAGAGTGCGCCGATTTCTGGCTCTCCGATCTCGTGGAAGTACTCGGCAATGGCGCATCCCGTCATGTTCACGGCGTAGGTCGTGTCGGTCCGCTCCACGACCTCGGACTCTGTGGGATACTCGAACGCCCCGCTGACGCCGTCGCCGGGATGAGTGTTCCTCTCGGATGTGCGACTCACGGCGAACTCCGCATACGAGTCCGCTATCGCCCGGCCCACGATCGAGTGTGCCTTCTCCTTTCCAAGCTCCTTCACAACGGGGAAGAGGGCTCGAGCTTGAATGATGACTGCGTCAAGTATCGAAGTCCGGGGCATCCGTGCCTCCTTCTGAGCTTGTCTCATTGTGACCGATCTTGGGTTCGACTGATCTGCTGTGTCAACTCCGATTGGGACTCGGTTCCGATGCGGTGGAGCTGGACCCTCGCATCGCCCGATTGCGACAGAAGGTGCTCGGCCGCCCGCCGCAGGTCCTCTATAGAACGGAACGGTTCAGCGTACACCTGAACGCGGGCGGCTTCGACGGCGGCCGGCCCCTGCGGAGTGGGACAGTAGGGCCAGCCTGCTTGGCGAGGTGCGTTGGCTCCGCCTTCGGCCCCGGCTCGAACTCTTCGCCAAAGAGATGAGCGGCGAGCCGACGATTGTCCAGCTAGGCCCCGGCGTCAGCATCGACGCCGGCCGCTTCGACGTTCGGCCCGGCCTCACTCGGAAGGCCCCGGACCTGACAGTCAGCCTCGGGGTGAGCTGGCATCTGCCCAGCTGGTAGCTCGTCCGCCGAAGCGGGGTAGCTCCACCTCAGTCTCCACGATCAAGGTTTCGGTGTCGCAGCGGCACACCCCGAAAACCAGCTGTGCGCATTGCCTCGATCGTATCCTGTTGCTCCATCAGCTCCAACGGATCCAGATCCGCGTCTTTGAGTAGATGGTCGAGCAGGATGAGGAGATAGCGCGGGACTCCTGTGTCGTCGTGCAGCCTGAAGCCGTGCACACGGGGATAATCGACCGCCACCCTCACGCAGGTGTGCCGTGGGAACTCCTCCTCGAGCTTCTCTTTGATCCGACGTGTCCGCTCTTTCCAACGTTCAATGTCTCCGGCGTTCATACTCCACGTCCTCAAAGGGGAATGGTCCTCGACGAGCTTGGGGCATCCCTACTGAGTTGTCATGTGACACACGGCTAGCACAGAATCTCCTCCGCGTGGATCTGAAGGTCCGCTCCGCCCGGGAGGCGACCCGTCGATGCCACTCCTTGAGGCTGCCGCTCGACCCACAGGCGGACGCACTCGGACCCCCCCGGATCGGAGGCGCTGACAGCAGCCCATGAAAAAGTCGTACCGCTGCCCCACTGGAACGTTGTTCTCGTCGAACATCCAGCACTCCTCAATGCCGCTAGGGCGCGGTGGGCGAGGTGCCTCGGCATTCGCGGTGAAGAGCAGAGCGGCTGCAACGAGAGCGGTGCTCGTCATGCGCGTCGAGTTTGCGCCACGGGGAGGATGGAGCCCATACGGCGTCGGTGCCTAGAAGCGCCACAACCCTGGAGTGAAAGATCACGAGCAGTGTGTAGACCTCGAGCCGTTCCATCTTCATCCAACAGGAGGCGAGCAGCTCCCCTGCCGACCCGAGGAACTCGCGCGTGTAAGACGGAACCTGCCAAGCCCTTTACGGTCCTGGACACACTAGACACGCGAGAACCGTCAGAATCGCCAGAACAACGAGCTTCAACGCGGATACCACTACCCCCACGAGCGAGGCCTGGCCAGTCCTTGCGCCGACAGTGAGCATCTTCGACTTCCATACACCCAAGGGCTACATCGATTCCGCAATGGCCTTCTCTGTGGCCGGGGAAGTGCTCAACATCAGCATGCGGGCGCATCCACGGTCCGAGCCCATTCACTTCTATGAGACGCTGCAACCCGCAACGTCCCAAGCGCCGCTCGCTGCGGCGATGATTCCGCGAAGTTCATCTTCTCTGAACCGCCCCAAGCCGCAATCCGTATGTTTCATCACCACGATCTCGCGTGTCCCAAGAACCACCTGCGAGACTGCGAGCGATCGAAGGACGTCTTCCGTCACCATCCCAACCGGGTTTTGAATCACGTGCACTTTCCCCTTCTCGCGATCCGAGATGCAGGTGACGATCGCTACCCGCATCGTCAGCGGAGCTGGCACCTGCCCATGCCGGCCGAGGCCTGCCGGCTAGGCCCGGATCCGCGCTATAAGCTCATCCGCCCCATTCACCGTTTCTGCGACCTCCCGATGTCCTCCTTTCTTGGCGAGTGGTGGCCCCGTAGTTCATCAAGGGTTCGGCTCATCGATGATCCAGGCACGTCCAGCAAAGGAGATTCCCTGGGTCCCTCCACCCATCATTAGGGTGTCCCGACGACGGGTTCGCTGACGACCGTCTCGGCCCTCCACTGCACGGGTCGTGGCCCCGGTCGTATCGGACTCCTTCACAATGAACTCCTTGGACGCCCCCCGTGCATGCGAGCGAATCTCGGAGAGATTCAGTACTGGCCGGCTCAGCGCGTCGGCGGACGAACTCCAGCATCACCGCTGGCGAGGCGACGGGATAGGCGGTGCGCCGCACTATCGATCGCTCGTTCGATATGTGCCTCCGCAGCCACGACCGTCACAACACCGCCGCCGCTCCCTAAGATCCCCCGCAGTACAACTTGAACGCCCCCGGCTCTCAGGCCTTGGACGGCGTGCTGGGGACGATGATTGTGGTGGCAGTGCCCGAGGTTCCAGGTAACCTCGAGCTCAGACAGGGCCGACGCGAAACAGCCAAGGGTGATTCGCAGTCGACGCTCGAGGATCGTCTCGACGCCACTGTCTCGGCAGCTGGACGGCATGCGAAAAACGACTTCCACCGCCTTGCCCCTTACGCGAGTGCGGAAGCGTGCCCCCTCGGTTCATCTTCGCCCGAGAGTCGCGCCAGTCTGCGTCGAAACACCTCCAAATCATCGTCGAAGGAAAGAAGGATTTCGGCGCGAACCTCGGGATAGGGACCGGTCCCGGCGCCAAATTCGTGACGCTCCCTTTCAACGTGGACAGGCCTGCGGCAGCGGGAGCAGTAGAAGCTCTCAACCTCTTCGAGAACACCCACTGCTTGTGCGTAGTTCACGCAGGCAGGGTTCCGACAGTAGGCTACGGCGCGCTTCGTTATAGTCATCGACGCTTGGACCTCGGCACGGTTTTGCTAGGTCCCCCTCTCGCTCCAACTCCTCGATTGATGCGCACACGAAACTTCTCGCACTGAAGGATGGCTCCAACCTCGCAGACGTCGACGCACCGACCACTCAACCTCGAACGATGCGCCATGTCGATAGTTCGGTCCAATAGATAATCTGGACTTGTCTATTAGGTGTGCCCAAACTATCATTCTTCTCGTGGAGTGGCTCAACTACCATCATCTCCTGTACTTCTGGACTGTCGCGCGCGAAGGGAGCATCGCGAAAGCAAGGACCAGCTTGCGCCTCGCCCCTTCTACAATCAGCCTGCAAATCCGCGCACTTGAAGAAGCACTCGACGAGAAGCTGTTCGAGCGAAAGGGTCGGCGGCTCGTGCTGACCGAGATCGGCACGACTGTCTTCGAGTACGCCGATGAGATCTTTGGACTCGGCCAGGAGCTGATGACCGCGGTCAAGCAGGGCGAACATCGCCGCCCGATGCGCTTCGTAGTGGGCGTTGCCAGTGTTGTGCCCAAATTGATCGCGTACCGCCTGCTCGAGCCCGCGCTCTCACTACCCGAACCGGTTACGATCGTCTGCGTGGAGGACACTCCGGAGCGCTTGGTGGCTCAGTTGGCAACCTACTCTCTCGACATGGTCCTCACCGACAATCCCATTGGCTCCGAGGTCCCTGTTCGCTCCTACAACCACTTGCTGGGGGGACTGCGGCCTCTCTTTTTTTGCTCCAAAGAAGATGGCGGAACGCTACCGCAGGAAGTTCCCCGAGTCCCTCGACGGAGCACCCCTACTGCTACCGAGAGGACACACGGCAGTTCGCCGGGCGCTAGACGCCTGGTTCCAAGAACGGGGCGTTAGGCCACTGGTCGTCGGAGAGTTCGACGACACGGGCCTACTCAAGGCTTTCGGGGCATCCGGAGTGGGCCTGTTTTCCGCCCCGTCAGTCATCGAAGACGAGGTGCGAAGGCAGTATTCTGTCACGGTGATTGGTCGGACGACTGAGGTCGTTGAACGATTCTACGCGATCTCCGTCGAGCGGAGGCTCCGACATCCTGCCGTGGTAGCCATATCCAGAGGTGCACGCGACAAGCTCTTCGACTAGAAGCCGGCATGGGTGGTCCCCACAGTTTGGTCAGATCGAAGAGTTGCAAACAAATTCCCTAATCGATCGAATGTCGAGCGTCCGCTACTGTAACAGCGCGTCACGGCATCGGGCCTCAAGATCAGGATCACCCCAGGATCCCGTGCTGTCCCGCCCCCCCGATGTCGCGCACGCAATCGATCGCAACATCGAGTCTACCGAAACTGTAGGGGGCCTTTCGCTTCGAGAAGGCACGAGGTCGGGCAGTCAGTGCGGCTCGAACTCGGGACCAACTGGACGCTATTCCGCAACGCCCAGGTGCTGAACGTCTGATGGAACTCATCCGACCCGACGTGAACTTTGACTTCGTAGGCGAGGCGCCAATCTGCGCCGTAATCTCGCTGCCGCCCGGAAACGTTGAGCCAGTCTTGAGGCTCGCTCATGATTGGCAATGTTCAGACCGCACCGTCTTGGTCCCTGCAGCGTGATTTGCACGATTCGGATCCGATCCACGGGGAGATTTCGGATGTGAGCCGAAGTTCATGACTCTCGACCCTCTCCGCCCCATACGTGAGATCGAACCTCGGCTCGCAAAGATCCGCGGAGAACAGCATCGCTCTCATCTCGGTCAGAGGCTCATACGGGTTAGTCGCCTTCGCGATCTTAGAGGAACGTCGAATCGAGTGGATGCATCACCGTGCCGAAAACGACCGGCTCGAAACCGAAGGTAGGTGAGGTCAACGAGTGGTACGAACAACAACCTCAGGGTGAGTTTCGTTCGAACCAAGGGAGAAGCGGAAGCAGCCCTTTGCGAAAAAGTGGAGGAGGAGCTGTTAGAGCAGGATATTCAAAGCGAGGTCATCGTCAGTGAAATACGCCAAGGGCCAACGGCTCTGGCCGCGATTTGGCATCGCTGTAGCCGCCACCTTCGTGGGTGCGGTGATCTTCGCTGTAATTCTAGCCATCTTAGCATTCTTCGTTCTAGGCGGCGGACCGTCAATCGGTGACCTCACAAGGGGGTAGAGAGAGACAATGGCGAAGAAATCAGAAAGTACGAGGAAGAATCGGGAAGTAACGAGTAAGCGGGCCGCATCTGCTGCGTCAAAGGTGCTTCGCAACCCATGTAACAGCGCATGACTGCATCGGGGCGTCAAGATCGGGATCACCCCAGGATCCCGTGCTGTCCCGCCCCCCCCGGATGTCGCGCATCAATCGATCGCAGCATCGAGTCTACCGAAGCTGTAGGGAGGCCTTTCGCTTCGAGAAGGCACGAGGTCGGGCAGTCAGTGCGGCTCGAACTCGGGACCAACTGGACGCTATTCCGCAACGCCCAGGTGCTGAACGTCTGATGGAACTCATCCGACCCGACGTGAACTTTGACTTCATAGGCAAGGCGCCGATCTGCGCCGCGATTTCGCTGGGACTCGTCCTGATCTCCCTAGCTCTCATGGTGCGGCCGGGTTTCAGCTGGGGAATCGACTTCGTCGGCGGGACCGTCATTGAGGTGGACGTGCCCGAGGACCTGGGGGATGTCGACGAAGGACGCGTCCGCGGCGTACTCTCTCGACTTGGCTTTCCCGACGCCGTGATCGTGCGCCTGGGCAGGCGACGCCGGTCACTCATTTCGCATCAGCGTCAAGGCGTCGGAGGAGGAACGTCGCGACCTCTCGATCGAGATAATCGAGAGCCTAACGGAGGAGCTGGGCACATCCGTCGTGCCGCAGCGCATCACCTCCATCGGGCCGCGCCTGGGTGGTGAGCAGCAGCTGCGTGGGATTTTGGCGCTGCTGACCTCGTGGGCTCTGATCCTACTCTATATCTGGTTCCGCTTTGACCTGCGGTACGCGCCGGGTGCGGTCGCGGCCCTCGTGCACGACGTGATCATCACAGTTGGAGTGTTTCTGGCACTACGCTGGGAGTTCAATCTGCAGACGCTCGCTGCTCTGCTCGTGGTGATCGGCTACCTCGCTCAACGACACGATCGTCACCTATGACCGCATCCGAGAGAACCTGCAGGCACGCGGAACCACCCATCTGGAAGACGTGGTGAACCAGAGTATCAACCAGACGCTCGCGCGGACCTTGCTCACCTCGATGACCACGATGGCGGTCGTGGGCGCGATCCTGCTGCTGGGGGGATCGGTCCTACGCGGGTTCGCGACGGCGCTCTTGGTCGGAATCGTAGTGGGGACCTATTCCACGATCTACATCGCGAGCAACCTGCTCATCCTTCTCGAGCGGCGCTACGCCCGCTGAGCACCGTTTCTGACTGCGCGCGAGCCTCTCAAGAACATGCACTCCCACACCCTCCAGTTACTCACCGGCACCACGAGAAACTCTAGGCACAGTGGCGACTCGCCTCTCTCTAGCTGTGCGGCAGTCGGCAGCCGCTCCCTCGCAACGGAGCGGGCGCGATTTCGTCTCGCAAGTGCCGCCGCGCAGGGCTACGCCAGCACCGCCTCCAGCGTCTCCGCGTAGCCGCGTCTTGACTCACCGGATCACCACGTTCTCGCGCTCTTCCTGCACCGCCCGGGACTCGGGCAGCAGCGTGGCGCATAGGACGGGCGTCACCGTGACCGCGACGAGGAGTGAAGCCAGAATCGAGACCACGTACGCGAAGCCCAGAAGCAGGAGGAGCCGTCCCTCGACCGCGCTCAGGAAGAAGAGCGGCATGGGCATTCACGATGGGTGCCCTGGATCTCGCGCGAGGCGTCGTGGATGAGGGGCAGGACCTGGCCGGCGCTCGTCGGGCGGCCGATGGTGGTTCTCCGTCAGCCGCCGGAAGACGTTCTCCACGTAGATGGGGTCATTCACCAGTCTAGTATGGGTGGAGACGGGAGAGCGTAGCGATGACCTCCTTATCCGAGCTCCGGGAGTGGCATCTCCTGGTCTTCTTGAGCCAGATGCTCCTCCTCCTGGTGCTTGCGCGGGGGCTCGGAGAGGCGTTTCGCGCGTTCGGGCACCCGCGCTTGGTCGGCGAGATCCTCGTCGGCATCATGCTGGGTCCGACGCTTCTCGGCCGCCTCGTGCCCGGCCTGCAGCTCGCACTGTTCCCGGACGATCCGCTCCAGTACGCGATGCTCGAGACGGTCTCGTGGCTCGGGGTGCTCTTCCTGCTGCTCGAGACGGGACTCGAGGTCAACGTCTCGGCCGCGTGGCGCCTGCGCGGCCCGTCGCTGCGCATCGGGATCATCGGCGTGATCGTCCCGCTCGTCGTCGGCTTCGCTCTGTCGCTACTGCTGCCGTCCCGCTACCTGCCGGGCGAGGAGCATCGTGTCGTATTCGCGCTGTTCCTCGGCACGACCATGGCCATCAGCGCGATGGTGATCATCGCGCGCGTGCTCCGCGAGCTGGATCTCATCAAAAGCGACCTGGGGCTGGTCACGCTGTGCGGGTACGCGGTGAACGACATCCTCGCATGGGTGATCTTCAGCCTGGTCCTCGCCACGGCGACGCGGAGTGGTGTCGACGCGCTGTCGGTGGCCGGCCTGCTGGCGCTCACCGTGGCGTTCACCGCCGCTTGCCTGACGCTCGGCGTGCGCGCCACCGAGCGGGCGATCTCGCTGCTGGGCAAGAGGCTGCCACAGCAGCCCGGCGCGGTGCTGACGCTGGTGACCTGCATCGGTCTCCTGTGCGGAGCCGTCACGGCCTGGATCGGGCTCACGGCCCTGCTGGGCTTCTTCCTCGCCGGGATCATGGCGGGCGAGGCGCGCGGGCTGTCCGAGCAGGTGCGAAACACGCTGACGCAGATGGTCCATGCGATCTTCGTGCCCGTCTACTTCGCGACCATCGCGCTTCGCATCGACTTCTTTGCGAACTTCGACCTTTTCCTGGTCTCGTTCGTCACGCTCGTCTCGATCGGCGCCAAGTTCCTGGGGGCCTGGCTCGGGGCGTTCGGCTCCAGCCTGTCACGAGAAGATCGTGTCTCTATCGGGATCGCCTTCACGCCGAGCGGGGTCACCGGCATCGTCGTTGGCTCCGTCGCGCTGGAGGTCGGGATCCTCACGGTGCCGGCGTTCGTGGCGATCGTGTTCTCCGCGATCTTCTCCTCGGTCCTGATCGGACCGTGGCTCTTGTGGTCGATCCAGCGCCGCCGCGAGGTCGAGGTTCTCGGCTACCTCGTGGGCGGCGCCGTCTCGTCCGATCTGCGAGGGCGCACGCGCACCGAGGCGCTCCACGAGCTCTCCGACCGTCTGGCTGCCAGCCGGAGAGATCTCGACGGCGAGGCCCTGTTCGCGGAAGTGCAGGCGCGCGAGGAGCTCATGGGAACCGGACTGGGCGACGGCGTTGCGATCGCGCACGCGCGCCTCGAGTCCCTGGCGCGCCCGCTGCTCACCTTCGGGCGGTCCGTGGCAGGCGTCGACTGGGATGCTCCGGATGGCCTGCCGGTTCACCACGTGTTCCTGCTGCTCACGCCGGTGCAGGATCACGGCCTGCAGCTGCAGATCCTGGCCGCCATCGCGCAGGCCATGTCCCGACCGGAAGCGGGCGAACGTCTCGAGCGCGCGGACGGGGCCGACGAGATTCGAGCGGCGCTCGCAGAGGTGCTGTCGGCGCAGCGCATGCGTTCGGGTTGACCACCCCCGCACGCGAACTGGGGCCGGTCCTCCTGCTCTTCGGACGTACACGTGCGCCAGGCGGTAGAGCACCTGAACACCCACCGGCACGACGAGGGGTATACCTCCATGCGCATCCGGTCTCCCGACCTCCACCCGCCAACGCCCACTGGCATCGCCACCAACAGCTCGTACAAGCGCATCCGCACTGGCCCGACCTCCACCACCGCCATAAGCACTCGTGAATCATTGCCTGGTGGTGCACCGCCCATGGCCAGACCAGGTTTGGTATCCGAGCCCGCGATGACGACGGTGATCGTTGACATGGCGGGGGCCAGCGAGGCGGGTGAGATCCTGCCTCAGATTGTGCCGGGGAAACTAGTCAAGTGCTCAAGGTTACCATTGGCGTTGCGCTGCTCTTGGTGATCGACCTCTTCGGCTATCGCAGGATCTTCACCCGTTTGCGCTTCCCCATCGGTGCCCGGCTCAATCTCTCTCACCGGTACGGAGTCATACTGGTCGGCATCGCCCTGAGTGCAACGAGGAGTCTTCTGAGCCTGTTCCCTCGCTGTTCGACTTCTGCCGCCTTCCCCGTCGAAGTTCTGATCGTGGTGGACCATTCCGTGGATGGAGTGCAGGAGCTTCCTCATCACCGCGAAGATGGCCTGGAGCTTGGTCTTCCCGCGCGCCACAGCATTCTCGTAGAAGGCTCGGACGTGGGGATCGTAGCGAGTGGCGACTAGGTGTGGTTCCTAAGCACGTTGTTCACGGGCTTCTCTGAGCCGGCTGATCGGGGGTTTCATTCCGAGGGCTCTGTGGGGTCTCTTGTGATTGTAGTGCTTAAGCCAAGGCCGGAGTGCAGAGGTTCTGAGAGCTGAGGTCCTATAGGGACGTTTGTACGCCCACCTCTGGGTCAGGGTCTGGATGAAGCGCTCGGCCTTGCCGTTGGTCTTGGGTGTGTAGGGCTTGGTGAAGATTTGATTGATCTCGCGCTCGCAACAGAGAGCCGCGAAGCGCTTGGACCTGTAGCAGGGCGCGTTGTCGGTCATGACCCGCTGGACCCCGATGCCGCGTGCCCGGTACCAGGCCAGGGCCCGACGCAGGAAGGCCGTAGCGGTGTTGGCCCGTTCGTCGGAAAGCACTTCGACGTAGGCCAGCCGCGTATGGTCATCGATGCAGACGTGGGCGAACTCCCAGCCGATGCCGTAGACCCGCTTGGAGCGATCGCCGTGGATGCGATGCCCAACCCCGCGGATCCGAGCCAGTTTCTTGGTGTCCAGGTGGAGGAGCTCGCCGGGGGACGCTCGCTCGTAGCGCCGCACCGGCTCCTCGGGTTCCAGGCGCGAGAGCTTGTGGAGTCCCAGACGTCGGAGGATCAGAGAGACGGTCGAGAGCGGGATGGAGGTCCGGGAGGCGATCTCAGAGGCCGTCCAGCGGCGACGACGTAGCCGCTCGACACGTCGGACGACGCGGGCGGGCGTGCGCCGCGGGATCCTCCGGGGCCTCGAGCGCCGGTCCGCCAGGCCCGGTCGGCCTTCGTCGCGATACCGGGCCAGCCACTTGTAGGCCGTCCGTAAACTGACACCTGCCGCCTCTGCGGCTTCCGAGACCGTCCAATGCTGTTCGCGGACGCGCTGCACGAGCAGCCAACGACCGGAGGGCGTCGTCCTCGCGTTAGGATGGAGCTTCATTCAGGTGCTTTCCTCTGAGGCTGGGGGTTGGTGGTACAAACCCTTTTCTCAGAGGAGCCCTGGATGAACAACCTCCTTGGGAATCACAACTAGGGCCGGCATGAACAAGGCGGCAGGCAAGTGCCGATTGTCGGTCTTGGAGATTCGCGCGGGTCGGCGAATGGAGCTCCCGGAATCGCAGGCGCGCGGATCGAGGCCGGCATGGGCCACCCACTGGCGCGGCGTCATGTCTGGAGGCAGCACGGCGAGCTCGGCCAGGAGGCGAATCGCACTCGTCGTTGCGATCCCCTTGACCGAGACCAGATGCTGAAAGCTTCGTGCGAGCTCGGGGCTCCGCTCAATCACGTGCAGCGCCTCTTTTGCGAGTCCCGCGATGCTCGCCTTGAGGTAGTCCAAGTGAGCCTCCGCATCTGCCCGCAGGATTTCCGGAAGCGCTTCACTCTGCTCACTGGCATGAATCCGGTTCTGCTCCTGGGCCGCCGTCAAGGTCAGAGCCGTGATCCGACGAGAAATCGCCCGTAGCTCCAGGACTTCGGTGGATAGCGCCGCCCAGGGCACGAACGGCATGGAGCGAGCGAACTCGAGGATGGCCCGCGCATCCGTGCGATCGGTCTTCGAGCGCTGCATCCGTGCGCGGGTGAAGTCCTTGGTCGCTCGAGGATTGGCGACCATCACCTCGATCCCCTTGGCCCGGTGCAGCGCCAGCGCCAGGTCCAGGCTGTAGATCCCGGTCGCCTCGACACACACCCTGGCCCGACGCCCACCATGGGTCAGCGTGCGGCACAGCTTCCGGTGTCCCATTGGGGTGTTCTCAAACAGAGATCCCGACCCTCCTCCAGCGCCACGGAAAGGCTCTTCGCGCTAACATCCTCGCCTGCCACGACCAAGCTTCTTCATCGCCCCCCCTTGCGATATGCTGCTCTCCGGTCCCCCGACCCTGCGCCGACGCCTACCGACCTTATGGATGCAGGCTCCTTGGGCCTCGGATACTCCACGGCATGGGCGAAGAGGGGCGGGGGACCCATCTAACTAACAAGCTCTTGGCTTCAGGCAGCTCGGTCTCCCCGGAGAGCCTCTTCATACTACGCCGGGGCGAAGATCAGGGAACTTGGTCTAGATACAAGGTAGGCCGGCACGGGCGGCCGCACTGCCTTGCCTCACACTTTCGGAGGCCCCATGCATCGAATTCTCGAACTAGCTGTGGTGATTTCGGCGATAGTACTTGGCACAGCCAACGCGGGACAACCACTCGGGGTTGAAAGCGAGGGAAAGTACGAGGATATCAAGATCGATGAGGTTGTAGCGGGGCATCTCACCGAGTTGAACGGACGGTATAGACTCCGTGTCGCGGAGGTGACCTACGATCCGGGCGGCCACATCGGCTCACACCACCATGTCGGTCCTGGAATCCGGTGCGTTACGAATGGCGAGCTGACCTACGTTCAGCCCGACAAGACGACGATCTACAAGGGCGGCGACTGCTTTTTTGAGTCCGGTGCCGTGAGTCATACAGCTCACAACGCCACCGAAGAGCCCGTCGTTCTACTGAACTTTCAACTCCTTCCCGCAGATTGGTCCAAGGGCTCAGCTATACCGCCCAGGTAGATCTGCGCCGGCCTAAGGGGGGTCCTGCGATGCATCGTGCTAACGCGACGATCCTGCTCGGGCTCTTAGCCACTGGCGTCGGCGTCACGGCCGGCGCACCACCTCCGACCAGACCGAGCGGGTTCTCCGAACTTCATCGGGTCGACGTAAGCGGCGCAGACGATCTCGAAATTGTCATGGGCCTAATCAGGAGAACCGCAGGATCAGTCGGCGCAAAGCACTACCATCCTGGCGGGGAGCTCGGCTTCATTCTCGAAGGGGGCGTGACGGTCGTAACGGAGAGCGAGCCCCCGGTAAGCCTCAAGGCGGGCGATAGCTTCTATCAGCCGCCTAGCAGGCTGCGGAGAAAGTGACTGGGTTGGGCGGGACGCCTCTGACGGGAGGCGTGCCGAGCAGGGAGAGGGATCGCCGTTCCCGGTACGAACCGGTTCGGTGTCGCACGGGTAGATCTTGCGGGATCATGAGCTATGTCGCCTCCAACAGGTTGCGGATACGGACCAGGTTGTAGGCCGCAGCAGTGAAGGTGAAGACCCAGCCGACCCGATCCGTGCCCCGGTGCCGGGTCTTGCGCATCAAGCCCACCGTCTTCATCCAGCCAAACACCTCCTCCACCCGTTTGCGGAAGCGCTGGCTCACCTCGTAGCCCGGGTGTCCTGTGGTCCTTCGATCGATCGCGCTTCGGCGGTTCGTCGTGTTCTGTGCCACGTGCGGGGTAACGCTCCAGGCCCGAAGCGCCTGCACAAAGCTCTTGGCGTCGTAGCCCTTGTCTCCAGCCAGGGTGATCCGGCGAGCGCCCCCCAGACCCAGCACCATCTCGAGAGCCGCTTCGCGCTCCGCATACCCCGACGCCTGAGTGAGCTTCGCCGCCACCACCAGGCCGTTGCGGTTCTCCGTCACGACGTGTCCCTGATACGCGAGCCGCGCGCCCTGGCCCCTCATCCCCGCCAGTCGGGCGTCCGGATCCGTCCTCGACGCATGCGTCTGGTTGCTCCGCTTCTCGCCCCGGAAGTTGACCGTCGGGTTGCCCGGGTCGTCATCGTCCCTGCGCTTCTCGTCCTTGCGCACGAAGCTCTTCTGGCTCGCCCACGCCTCGATCAGCGTCCCGTCCACCGTGAAGTGCTCCGATGACACCAACCCCTCCGACTCCGCCTGCGCCAGCACCGCCTCGAAGAAATGCTGAGCGACCTCGCCCTTCAGCAGCCGTTCCCGATTCTTGGTGAACACCGTCGCGCTGAACACCTCATCGTCCAGCTCCAGGCCCACGAACCAGCGGTAGAGCAGGTTGTAGTCGATCTGCTCGATCAGCTGGCGCTCGCTCCGGATCGTGTACAGCACCTGCAACAGCAGCGCCCGCAACAGCTGCTCCGGCGGGACCGACGGTCGGCCGACCCCTTTGGCGTAGATACCATCGAAGCGTCGCGACAGCTGCTCCAGCGCCGCGTCCACCAGTCGCCGGATCGCTCGAAGCGGATGGTCCTCGGGAATCCGGGACTCCAGCGATACGTAGCTGAAGATCCCACCCTGGAGCGTCTGCGGTCCTCTCACATCTCCCCCTTGGGGCTTCCCTCAAAGGTACCCTTCGATGAGGAGTTTTTCAGCAGCCTGCTAGGGAATGGCACGTCGTCAGCACCGACACCGAAGGGGCCCATACACTCGTCATTCGAGTTCTTGAGAAGGGACAGGCGATGGTCGTTGCAGTCGACTAGCCGACCTTCGAGAAAACTAGGCAGGTGCTCAAGGTTACCATTGGCGTTGCGCTGCTCCTGGTGATTGCCCTCTTGGGCTATCGCAGGTCCTTCACCCGTTTGCGCTTCTCCATCGGTGCCCGACTCATCTTCCTCACTGGTACCGAGTTCATACTGGTCGGCGTCGCCCTAGGCGACAACCTGATCGGGCTCTTAGACGAGCAGACCATCCGCAGCTTGACACCGCTATTCAGCTTAGGACTGGGCATCGTCGGTCTAATTTTCGGAATGCAGCTCGAGCTCGATAAGATGCTCCGCTTCCCTGCCCGCTATCTCCCGATGGCCATGATTCAGGCGGCGTTCACCATGCTGGTCGTTTTCTGGCCCTCCCACTTCATCCTCGGAAAGCTGTTCGGTGATCACGGGCGGTCGACTCTGCTCGCCTCCCTGGTGCTAGCCGCCACAGCCGCCTGTACCGGCCAGACGGCGCTGGCTCTAATCGATAGGGAATTGAAGCTGCGAGGGGCGCGGGTGATGCAGCTGCTTCGCTACATCTCCAGTGTCGACGCCGTGGTCGGTCTTGCAGCCCTCGGCTTGGCGTTTTGTCTGATGCATACCCAACCGGTAATGGGTTTCAACGCCGGCGTCAGCTTGCAGTGGTTTGCCCTCTCGCTGGCGATTGGCACGGCCATGGGAATCCTGCTGCACCTGCTGACCCGGATCCGCTGTGGCGAAGAGGAGCTGCTGGTCTTTGTCATAGGCATGGTGGTGTTCTCCAGCGGCATCGCTCTCTACTGCAAGCTCTCGCCGCTGTTCATCAACGCGCTTATGGGGCTGGTGGCCACCAACATGCCAGGCTCAAAGGAGCGCATATTCAATCTTCTGCTGCGAGTGGAGAAGCCCTTCTACATCGTCTTTTTGATCCTGGCCGGAGCCATCTGGCGTCCGGGGTCGCCCTGGGCGTTACCCCTTGCCGCCCTGTACTTGGGCCTACGTTTTGTTGGGAAAGTCTCCGGAGGATATCTCGCTGCAAGAGCGGCAACGGACGACTCACGGCCCCCTCCCGGATTGGGATTGGGCCTCATCTCCCAGGGGGGAATGGCCATCGCCATGGTCATGAATTACTACCAGTTGAGTTCTGTGCCGGTGACCGAAGTGGTGGTGACCGCCGTGTTGATCGCTGTGATCATCAACGAGCTGGTCGGCCCCTCTCTAGCCAAGTCTGTGCTCAGCAGGGCAGGCGAGATCGAAGGATGAGCCGCATCGTCGCGCTGGCCATTGTCGTCGTCTTCATGGCGCTCACTCTCTTCACCTTCGGTGACGCCGTCATCTTTCCCGATACCCGGTCCACCATGACCTTCGGCTTTCTGTTGCTGGCCGCCTATCTCGCCGGGGATGTTCTCTCATGGTTCAAGCTTCCCAAGATCACGGGCTATATCCTGGCCGGAGTCTTTCTCGGGCCCTACGTCCTCGAATTTGTCAACGCCGGTACGATCCGTGAACTCAGGCTCATCGACGACCTGGCCCTGACCTTCATCGCTCTGGCCGCCGGCGGCGAATTGCGACTCAAGGAACTGCGTCAGCGGCGAAGGAGCATCACCCTGACGGTGCTCTTCCTGACGGTCATCGTGTCTGTCGGCGTGGGAGCATTTGTCCTGGCCGCGAGGTCGCTGCTTCCCTTTCTGGACGGCAAGCCGACGGCCCACCTCCTGGCGGTGGCGGCACTTGTGGGCACCTTTGCCGTGGCGCGCTCGCCATCGTCTGCGATCGCAATCATCAGCGAGTGCAAGTCCCGGGGTCCGTTCACTGAAATGGTGCTGGGAGTCACCGTCGTCATGGACGTCCTGGTCATCGTCGTATTCGCCGCGGTGGTTTCGGTCTGCCAGGCTGTTCTCGGCACGGAAGGCCAGATGGATTTCCAGTTCATCATCGTGATCCTCGTTGAACTCATCGGGTCCATCCTGGGCGGCATCATTGTAGGCTGCGTCATTTCGGTCTACATCAGATACGTGAAGGCCGAGTTGCTTGTTTTCATCCTGGCTCTGGCCTTCATGGTTGCCTTCTTTTCGAGGCAGTTCGCGTTATTGATTGACCAGTTCTACAGCATCACTCTTCACGTGGAGCCGATGCTCATCTGCATCACTGCAGGGTTCTGGGTCCAGAACTTTTCGCGGGGTGGTGACCTGTTCATGGAGAACATCGACCGGAGTTCTCTCCCTATCTATGTCATCTTCTTCTCACTAACCGGTGCGGCCCTGAACATCGGTGCCCTGAACCAAACTTGGCTCATCGCCGTTCTGGTGGTGGCGGTCCGATTCCTGCTGATTTGGGTGGGAGCGTATCTGGGTAGCTCCTTGAGTGGTGATCCACTCGGCTTCCGGCGGATGAGCGGATTGAGCTTCATCACCCAGGCCGGGGTCAGCCTGGGTCTGGCCGGCATCGTCATGCGCCGCTTCCCGGAATGGGGGGCTGCCCTGGCCACCACGATCGTGGCGATCATCTCGCTCAATCAGATCATCGGCCCCGTTACGTTCAAATTCGCGCTCAACGCGGTGGGCGAGGCTCGTGCTAGCCGTTTTCGAAGCCGACGAATCCCGTCACAGGGAGCGTGAAGATGATCCCGGTTCCCTTGTCGGTAAAGTCCCCGCAGACATCGCGGAGCAGACCGATCGCCTCGTCAACTTGTTCCGCCGTGAGGACCGACAGGATCAGATAGCTCTCCTCTCCGCCGCCCGGAAACATCGAGCGGAAGCCGGAGAAGATCGGAAGCTCGGTGCTCACTATCTGCCCCATTCCCTTGGCGTCGAGCACTGTGGCACCGGGCAGTTCGAGTTCCAGGAAGCCCTCCATCACAAGTTCTAGGCGGCGGTGGCCCTTGACCACCGCGACCAGGAGTTCCCGGCCGCTACTAGACATGCCGGGCGTCCTCGTCGAGTAGCATTCGGAACAGTTCCTTTGGCCCCGTCGCGCTCCGAAGCCTCTCAACCATTGCCGCGGCGGCGAAGACCCTCGCCAGTCGGGCCAGCAGACGCAGGTGCAGCGCCTGGGCCTCCGGTGGGCTGAGCAGCAGGAAGAGCAGGTCGACCGGCTCGGAGTCCAGTGCAGCGAAATCCAGACCCTCGCGGGCGCGGCCGACGACCAATACGGTCGCCTCCAGGCCGTGCACCATGGCGTGGGGGAGGGCCAGTCCACCGCCGATTCCCGTGGACTGTTCCGCCTCCCTCTCTGAGAGCCGATCGAGCAGATCCCGCTCGTCTACCGAGGGCAGCCGGGAGGCCACACGGGCGACGAAGGCCTTCATGAAGGACGGCTTGTCCAGGGAGGGAAGGTCCCACAGTACAAGGTCCTCCTGAAGGAAGTCGGCGAGTCTCAGCATCGGCATGGTCTTCACTCCTCCGTTCGCGTGAGTACGACATCAAGCGGGCTCTTCCGGGTTTCGTTCACCCTAAACCAGGGGGGCACGCCGTATTCACAGGTGGGTAGGGGACAGCAATCCCCGCAGTCCGGATGGGCGGGGTGTTGGATCGCCTCCACCCCGCGAGCCCTTCACGGGGGCCAGCTGGAGCGCAGGGTGGGCCCCAGGTGGGCCAGGACAGCGCGAGCGCGATCACCTGGCGCTCCCGATAGGCCGGGATCTCCGAGGGTCGGCCCCGGGCGCCTGTGTTCGTCGGGGATGGAGTCCATCGGGACCGTAGCCCTCGAAGCGCTGCCTCCAACGGTAGACGACCGTGCGCGAGATCCCGAGCTCGTGGCCTCTCGCGCGGGGCACGGATGGCGCCGGCGACCTTCGATCGCCGGAGATCGGCACGGATCTGCTGGCACACCGCCTGGAGCCCTCGTCGGCGCCCGCCTCGATGAGCTGAGCGGAAACCTCGTCGCCGACTTCTAGGCCGAAGTGTAGGGCATCACTCGCTCCCCGCGGCGGCTTTGACAGCCTTCTCGAGCGGCGACAGAACTGCTGCTCCCGATCGAGCCGAGACTCACCAACGCCCGGCGCGAGCGCCTGCTGGACGCGATCTTCGGCTACGCCATAGGCTGAGACAGCGAAGGGGCCGCTCGCAGCCCGTCCTAGGTGGTACGTTGGTGAGGTGGGTCTTCGAGTGCACGGCGCGGTCGCGCTGTTGTTCGTTGCCTGTATCGGCTGCAGAGGCGTGCACGATGCGTCGCCTCGTCCCCCGCCTGGCGCCCGATGCAGGCGATCAGAGACACCGCGACCAGAAGGTGCAATCGAAGGCTCATCGAGCTCCGCTTCTCTCCCCGCGCCGTGCCGCACTCTAGACCGAGCGGGCCGCCCACACAATCCGGTACGGCGCTACCAGTGGGGGCTGCCGCCGTTACTCCTTCAAGTCGGGCTTGCCGAGGCCGTCGAGGTACCGATCGCGGCAATCCGGATCGACGGCCGCGTAGAGCGGGTGACTCTCATTGAGCGGGAGAAACGGGCGCACCTTTATAGCCCCCTCGAAAGCGGCTCTCGCGTCGTCGAGCTGGCTGAGTTGTGCGTAAGCCGTCGCAAGTAGCCGCTAGCGCTGCCCGCAGGGCACCGACTGGACGGTTTCCGTCGGGGGTCGAGATGCCAAGGCCAGTCCCCTCGTCTAGTGCATCTCTGTAAGATGTACAGACCAGGATTTCAAAAGGAGCTATCCCTGGGCCGCTCACGCGTGGCCTCCACCCAGCCTCGGACAACCGATCACTTCGCTCAAACAACCCGACGGCGGGGAGATACAGGATTCCGGTTCGTAGGCGAAGTCGGGCGACGACTGATGGCATGCGACTTGCTGTACCGGAGGTGCTTCCTAAGCTGGATCGCATGCGCATTGGAGGGTAAGGGATCCAAGATCACGTGAGGAAGAGAACGTCCTGTAGGTCCTTGGCTTTGGAAACTGCATTACGGGAGCATGGTCCACCGCACGAAGAGTTAGGGCGCTGATCTGAAATACTCTCTTCCGCTCCAGAGCCCCATGGAACGGCGCTACATGAGGTTCCCCAGGTATGGATCGGGAGACGATTCTCCTCGTTCACCCGGAAGCGGACGAACTGGATCGGATCGAGGCCTTGGTTCAGCCGCTCGGCCTCGAAACCCGTCGGGTGCATGACTTCCCCAGCGCCGTCAGACTCTGGCAGATTCGGCCCGCCAACCTGGTGGTGTGCACCGACATCGACGTGCCGGAACACAAGCCCCAAGTCGTCGAGGAAGTTCGCCGCGCGACTAGCCGTCTTCCCGTCGTCGTCCTCATCCGTGATCGCTCCCAGGCGGAATGCCCGAAGGCCACGCGGCTTCTGACAGGCCTGCAGCAGTACCTCGCCTGGCCCCAGGAGGCAGCCGACCTTCCCGCCGTTGCGCGAGCGCTCCTTCGCACGTCGCGATACCTGAACGGCTCGCACCACGACCAACTCGCGGCGATGCGAGGCGACAGGGACGCCCGCCGCATGCGCGAAACGCTAAGCGCACTTCGCACTACGGGTGGCAATGTCTCCCAGGCCGCCGAAATCCTGCAAATGTCGCGGAGCGGCTTGAACTACCGATTGAAACAGCTCGGTCTGCGCTAGCGCCCGTCCTCTCCTCGCCCCATCGCCGCGCGCCGTGCGCGTCCGCGCTCTGCGTGACTGCACACTCACTGCACACTTTCCGCCGACCTCTGAACGGTTTCCGCCGCAATTCGGACGTGAACCGCCGCATTCCGACGTTGATGATGATGCGGCTCGGTTCCTACCTTCTTCTCCCAATGGGGGATGAGATCATTGGACGTGCGCGTAGCGACGCGCAAAACGTTCGGGAGGAGCGGCTCCGGGGGAAGCTCCACCGTGAGCTCGGTCCGGTCGTCCTCGAGGCGCTCGCCGACGAAAAGACCATCGAGGTCATGATCAACCCGGATGGCCGGGTCTGGTGGGACCGCCTGGGGGACGGCCAGTCGCTCCTCCCGGACGAGTTTTCTGCCGAGCGCGCCGAGAGTCTGGTCGGCACGGTGGCAGCCCTTCTCGACACCGTCGCGAACGAGGAGCACCCGATCGTCGAAGGGGAGCTACCTTTCTTCGGGTTCCGGTTCGAGGGTGTGGTCCCCCCCGTCGCTCCACGCGCCACGGTTGCCATCCGGAAGCACAGCTCGCAGGTCCGAACACTCGACGACTACGTCGCCGAGCGCCGCCTCTCCCCGTCTCACGCAGATACGCTGCGCAAAGCGGTGCGCGAGCGCCTGAACATCATCGTCACAGGGGGCACGGCGAGCGGAAAGACCACCTTCGTGAACGCGCTCTTGCACGAGAAGGTGAAGCTTTCCCATCCGAATCACCGCTTCGTGATCCTCGAGGACACGGTTGAGCTCCGATGCGCGGCACCAAACCAGGTCGCGCTTCGCACTTCCGAGGTGGCGGACCTCACGCAGCTTGTGCGAGCCACGATGCGACTCCGCCCCGACGCGATCATCATCGGCGAGGTACGAGGGAGGGAGGCTCTCGACATGCTCAAGGCGTGGAATACCGGGCATCCGGGTGGCGTTTGCACGGTGCACGCCAACAGCGCGAGGGCCGCCCTCTCTCGTCTCGATCAGCTCGTCCAGGAGGCCGGGGTCCCGAGTCAGCCGTTCCTGCTCGCGGACGCCGTCGACCTCATCGTCGCGCTAGAAGAGCGGATCGTCTGCGAGGTTCTCCGCGTTCGGGGCTTCGATCCCGAGCGCGGTTTCGAGCTCGAAGAGCTCGCATCAGCAGCCACAAGGAGTGAGGGTACGCCATGAATCATCTCGACCGTCATCGCGCGAAGGCGAGGAACGCGCTCCGGGTCGCGATCCTCGCGACCTTGTTCCTTCTCGTGGGTGCCGACCCCGCCCTCGCCACGCCAGCCGGCACCGCGATGCCATGGGACACGCCGCTCACGAATCTCCTGAACAATCTCCAGGGAACGGTGGCCCGCATCGCCATCACCGTTGCCATCGTGGTGACAGGGCTCGTGTTCGCCTTTGGCGAAGCGGGAAGCGGTCTCCGCCGAGTGGCCTCCATCGCTTTCGGCGGAGCGCTTGCACTGGGCGCCTTGACCTTCATGACGGCGCTCGGCTGGGTCGGCGCGACCTTCTGAGGAGCGCACGTGGCGACCCGAGCGAGAACCGGTAGGAACGGCACCCAAGTCAACGCCTCGACGTGTCAGGCCCCTGTGCTCTTCGCCCTCGGTGTCTTGGTGCTGGTCGTCGTCTCCTCCACGGAGTGGGGAGCCGTACTCACGCGAGTCCTCTCGGAGCTGCGCAGCGCTGCCGCGATCGCGGCAACTGGCCTCAGCGTGGCCTTCGCGGCTTCGGTCTTCGTCGTCTTCGCTGGGCCTCATCGGCGGCCTGTCGCCGTCGTGTTCGCGACGACCGTCGCGCTCGGCGCCCTCACCCTCCTAAGCCAGGTCTCCTGGCTCGGGGAGCACTTATAGGAGGAAGAGTCCGTTGTCGCTCGAAGATCCACGCGAAAGCTCGGCGAGCGTCGGAGGCCTCCGTTCGACTCCGATTCACGTCTCGCTCACCCGGCCGATCCTGCTGGCCGGAGCGGATCGGGAGCTCACGCTCATCAACGTGATCGTGATCTTTGCGCTGCTGTTCGGAATCGGGTTCTCGCGCTGGACCTTCGGGGTCTGCTTCTGCCTGGCGACGGCCGGCCAGTGGGCGCTCGGGCGGGTGACTCGGTACGACCCGGACTTCCGCCGGATCTACACGCGACATGTCCAGCTGCAGCCCTTCTACCCCGCCCGCGCATCGCTCCACGCTCCGCGACCCATCATCCACCCCTCGGTGCCTTACTCGGACTGAAGGAGACGCGCATGCTGCCCGAGTTCCGCCGTGAGCCCAAGAGCTTCCCCGATCTCCTGAACTACTTCGCCCTCGTGGACGAGGGGGTGCTCTTCAACAAGGACGGCTCGCTGCTCGCAGGCTGGTGGTACGCGGGCCCGGACATGGAGTCCGCCACGCCCAACGAGATGGCCGTGCTCTCCGAGCAGCTGAACGGGGCGCTTCGCGACCTCGGAAACGGATGGATGATCCAGGCCGATGCGATCCGCAAGCCGGCCCCCGGCTACCCCGAAGTGGGGTTCTTCCCCGATCCGACGTCTCGGCTGATCGACCAGGAACGTCGAGGGCACTACGAGAGCGGGGAGGCCACGTTCGAGAGCCTCTACGCCTTTACCGCGAGCTACCTGCCACCGCCCGAGATGCAAAGTCGTCTCTCCGCACTCTTCATCGAGAGCGAGGAGGCGAACCGGGCGCCGAGCTGGGAAACGCTTCTTCGACACTTCCAGCGCGCCACGACGCACCTCGAGGATGCACTCTCCGACCGGCTCACGATCGAGCGCATGGACTCGGGCGATCTCCTGGGCTTCCTCTGCTCCTGCGCCTCGGGCGTCATCCACCCGGTTCGCGTCCCGGATCCTCCCCTCGATCTTGACACCCTCATCGGCTCTCAGGATCTGGTGGGGGGATTCGAGCCCCGTGTGGGCCCGCTCTGGCTGCGGCCGATCGCGATCTGCGGCCTCCCCGCGGACTCCTTCCCGGGAATCCTCGACTTTCTAAACCGACTCTCGCTCGAGTACCGCTGGTCGAACCGCTTCATCTCGGTCGATCCGACGACGGCCGAGCAACTCCTGAAACGGACGCGGCGCAACTGGTTCCAAAAGCGCTACGGACTGGCGGGCCTGATCCGTGAGGCCATGCAGATGGGCGGCCAGACCTTCGCCAACCAGGATGCGGTGATGATGGCGGAGGATGCGGACGCAGCTGTCGCCGAGGCCGCTCGCATGCATGTCCGCTTCGGCCACTACACAAGTGTGATCCTCCTTCGCGGGGAGGACCGCGAGGAGCTCGAGGCGCAGGGCCGCCAGGTCGAGCGCGAGCTCCAGCACAACGGCTTCCAGACGCGCGTCGAGACCATGAACGCCCTCGAGGCGTTCCTCTCGGCACCCTTCCCGGGCACGGCTTCCGGAACATCCGACGGCCCCTCCTCCACACGCTGAACTTTGCCGACCTGATCCCGACGACCTCGATCTTTCCCGGGCTCGAGCAGAATCCCTGCCCCTTCTATCCCCCCGGCTCCCCTCCCCTCCTCTACGCGAACACGGCCGGCGCCACGCCCTTCCGATTCAACCTCCACGTCTCCGACGTGGGGCACACGATGGTGATCGGCCCCACGGGCGCCGGAAAGTCGACGCTGATCGGGCTCATCGCCGCCCAGTTCCTCCGCTACCCGGGCGCCCAGGTCTTCGCCTTCGACAAGGGCTACAGCTCATTCGCGCTCTGCAATGCCGTCGGCGGCATTCACTACGACATCGCCGGCGACCAGAACGACGACCTGGCCTTCTGCCCCTTGGCCGACATTCATGAGGCTCCGGTCCGCAGCTGGGCCGCGGAGTGGATCGAGCACCTGATGACGTTGCAGCAGGTGACGATCCGACCGCAGCAGCGCAAGCAGATCCACGCCGCGCTCGAGAGGCTCGTGGAAAGTCCCGAGCGGACGCTCACGCACTTCGTGAGCACCGTCCAGGACGAGGCCGTCCGGAGCGGGCTCCGCCACTACACGCTCGAGGGCGCGATGGGACAACTGCTCGACGCCGAACGGGATGGCCTGCGGGATGCCCACTTCCAGGTCTTCGAGGTCGAGCACCTGATGAACAAGGGCGAGCAGAACGCGGTACCCGTGCTTCTCTACCTCTTCCACCAGATCGAGCGCCGGCTCCGCGGTGACCCGAGTCTTCTCATCCTCGAGGAGGCCTGGCTGCTACTGAACCACCCCGTCTTTTCCACCAAGATCGAGGAGTGGCTCCGGGTGCTGCGCAAGCGCAACTGCGCAGTCGTCTTCGTGAGCCAGAGCCTGACCGAGGTCTTCAACTCCCCGCAACGCGACCTGCTGCTTGAGTCCTGCCCGACGAAGATCTTCCTCCCGAATCCTGAGGCGCGAAACGCGCAGACGGGCCAGCTCTATCGCCGCCTGGGCCTCAACGAGACACAGGTCGAGCTCATCGCGCACGCCACCCCCAAGCGGCACTACTACTACACCTCGCCACTCGGGCACCGCATGCTCGACCTCGCTCTCGGTCCCGAGGCTCTGAGCTTCACCGGTGTCTCGGGGAGCGAGGAGATCGAGCGGATCCGAAAGCTCCGCGAGCACTACCGCGACACCTGGCCCGCCGTCTGGCTCGAGCAGCGGGGACTCGATGACGCCGCCACCCGCTGGAGAGCACTCCAGCACGAGGAGACCCCATGCCACACGTCCTGAGAAGAAACCGTGCACGTCGGCCCAGACGTCAGCACGCTGCAGTCGCCCTGCTCTTTATCGTCGGCGCTCTGGCGCCCAGGACCGGAACTGCCGATGTCGTCTTTGACCCGTGGAACTTCGCCCAGGACGTCGTCTCTGCGATCCAGAGCATTACTGCCGTCGCCCAGCAGGTGCAGCAGCTGGCCAACGAGACCACCCAGATCGCGAACCAGGTACAGCAGCTCCAGGACATGGCGAACCAAGCGGCGAGAATCACCGCGCCCACCTGGGGAGAGGTTCAGGTCTCGATTGCGGCGCTTGCGAACGCCGTCCAGATCGGGCAGGCCATCGCCTACAACCTCCCCGACATTCAGGCGCGGTTCCAGGCACAGTTTCCGGGCTACGTGCCTCCGACCGACTGGAACACCCAGCTCCAGCAGTCCTCGCAGTCCACGCTCGACACCCTGAACGCCACGCTCTACTCCGCCGGACTTAACGCTGGCGACTTCGACAGCGTGCAAGGGGCCCTCACCGCGCTCCGCGACGCGAGCGACGGCGCCACCGGCCGCAACGAGCTCCTCCAGGTTGGGAACTCGCTGGCCAGCCTCCAGATCCAGGAGATGACCAAGATGAGGCAACTTCTCGCGCTCGAGATCAGCGCCCAGAACGTGTGGAAGGCCAACTCCACAAACACAAACGCCGCCTCGGAGGCCGCCGTCCAGCGGTTCATCGGGACTCCGGGTGCCGTTGCGAATCCCTTCGCGAGTGGGGCGGGGGTGAACCCGTAGCCTATGCGTAGTCCTTCAGGAGGTGACCATGCATTGGTACAAGATCCTAGCCGTGTCGCTTCTCGTTTGCCTCGCCGGGTGCCAGCCCACACAAGAGCTGCTGGCCAACGGCGCCGATCCCATTGCGGCCCTCAGCTCCACCGTCGAGTCGAGCCGCTACGGGCCGAAGTATTGGAGCGAGCAGATGACGGCGGCCTCCGAGATCTGGAAGGAGGCGCTCGAGTACTGCGAGCCCGCCGAGCACGCCAATCGTCCCAACTGCGAGATCGTCGCCTCCGCCAAGTTCGTCGCGACGCGCAAACCGGTCGAGAACCCCTTTCAGTCTGAAGAGGGACTGAATCCCTAAAGGAACCGCGCTCAGTGTCGACCGCTCTAGCCAGCCAGTTCAACGCCGCCGCAGCGGCCGTCTATGCAGCGCTGCTCCCGATCACCCAGAATCTGTTCATCTTCCTCGCGGCGATCCACATCACCTGGGCGTTGATCTGGTGGGTGATTGAGAAGGACGATCCCGTACCGCTCTTCGTTTCCCTCCTCAGGAACCTGATGCGGATCTCGTTCTTCTGGTTCGTCCTCATCAACGCAGATACGCTCTCCCAGACCGTCCTCACGAGCTTTCGCATGGCCGGCCAAGCCGCGGCGAACGCAGCCGGCGCCCCAGTCCCCTCGCTCGACCCGTCCGCAGTTGTAAGCACGGGAGCGACGCTCGCTGCGCAGATTGCCAGCAACCTCCAGCTCACTGGTTTGCTCAGCTCTTTGTGGGGTGGCCTCGCCGGCCTCCTCGTGAGCGTCCTGATGTTCCTGGCATTCCTTTTCATCGCTGCGCAGATGGTGATCGCTCTGATTGAGGCCTTCATCATCATGGGTGCTGGCGTTCTGCTGCTTGGCTTCCTCGGCTCACCGTGGACCGCGCAGTTCGGCCTCACTTACTTCAGCGCGCTCGTCGGGACGGGCGTCAAGCTCTTCATGATCTACGTGATCGTGGGCTTCGGTGGCGCGCTCGTAGACGCCTGGACCGCACAGATCGCTGCAAGCGTGAGCTTCATCCAAGCTCTCACGATCATCGGCGTCGCTCTGCTCTTCGCGCTGGTCACCTGGTGGATCCCGAACTACGCCCAGGCGCTCAGCAGTGGCGCGGTGACGACCACGCTGCAGACTGCGGTCTCGTCTACCGCTGGCATCGCGGCTGGCGCGGCTGGGGCTCGCGCACCGTTGGCGCTCGGCGCGAGAGCAAACGCGGCCCTCGGCCAGGGTGCAGGCCTCGCTCGTGATCGCTACCGCGCCGGTGCCGGTGCAGTCCGTGCCCTCGGCGCGGGCGTCGGGCAGACGGTCCTCTCGCCCTTCCGCGCCGCCGGCCAGAACCTAGCCACTCGCAATCCCCACCACCGGGTGACCGCTGCCGATGCGCTGCGCCGCAAGCGTGGGCTCGCCTGAGGAGGACTCTCCACCTTGAGTACTGCCCCCGAGACTTCGAATCCCTACCACGAGGCCCGCAGCGTCTGGAATGAGCGTTACCAGAACCTTGTCCGGGCCCGCTGGAACTGGCAGATCATCGCGCTCGTCCTCGCCCTTTCGAACCTCGTCGTGGCCCTCGGGCTCATCTGGCACTCCGCGCAGAGCAAGGTCGTGCCTTACATCGTCCGCGTAGACGAAGCCGGCCAATCTCTTGTGATCGGTCCCGCGACAGCCTCGACGGTCACCGACCCGCAGATCATCGGCTTCCAGCTCCAGGCCTACGTGCGTGACGTGCGCCAGATCACGGCCGACGGGTCCGCCCAGAAGAACCTCCTCGAGCGCGTCTACCGGCAGACGGCCGGTCCGGCGATTGGCTTCCTGAATGACCACTTCCGGGCCTCTGACCCGTTCCTCGCGGCCCGATCGCAGACGGTCATGCCGAGTGTGCGGAACACGCTCCAGCTCGGAGATCGAACGTGGCAGGTCGAGTGGGTCGAGGCCCACCGCACTCTCGACGGAACGCTCCGTCGCGAGGAAACCTGGGTCGATCAGTTCGAGGTGGTCGTCGAGCCGCCCACTGCGGCCGAGGAGATCGTCACAAACCCACTCGGCTTCAAGGTGACCCGCGTCGCCTGGAGCCGGAAGTTCTAACTGGAGGAAGTCCCATGCTCCCACGCCGCCATCGTCTCTCACCCGCCATTCTCCTGATCGCGTCGAGCGTCCTCGCGGCCGGCTGTGCACCCTACCCCGGGGCTCCCCGCATGGGCCCCGAGGACTTCCCGAACGCGAGACCACCGCGCTCCCGCGTCGCCCATACCAGCGTCGGTGTGCCCATGAACCCGGACGTCGAGCTTCTCGATGTCGAGAGCCCCGAGATCCAGGCCGCGATGGCGGAGTTCTCAAAGTCGGGCAAGCCTCCCATCGTTCGGCACAAGGCTCGGCGCTACGTGCGGTACCCCTACGGGCACAGCGATCCCCTGCTCTACTGCAGGCCGCTCCGGGTCTGTGACCTCGAGCTCCAGGCCGGCGAGCAGGTGCTCGATGTCGCCCTCGGCGACACAGAGACGTGGCACGCCCAGAAGATGGAGAGTGGACCCGCAGGCTTCCGCTCGCCCCACGTGATCTTCAAGCCCGTGATGGACGGGATCTCGACGAACGCGGTCATCACCACGAACCGCCGCGTGTACCACCTCGGCCTCATGGCCCGCTCCGATGGGAATGGTCCGCGCTACACCCGGCATGCGAGCTTCTACTATCCGGACGAAACCGTCACGGCCTGGGTGTCCGCACAGAACCGGAAGCGCGAGGAGGAGCGGGCGGCGCTCGCCGCAGCGCTCGCGGAAAGCCAGCCCGCGATCCCGCCCCGCCTCTACCACGGCTACGAGATCAGCGGGGACACCGTCCCGTGGCGGCCCCTGGAGGTCTTCGACGACGGAACCCGCGTCTACGTCAAGATGCCCGACGCGATGCACGTGACCGAGGCCCCGGTGCTCTGGGTGATCGACGAGTTCGGGGAGCAGATCCTCGTGAACTACCGCGTCCGTGAGGGACACTACATCGTGGACAAGCTCTTCGGGAAGGCCCGGATGGCCGTCGGCGCCGGCCGCAAGGCGAGCGAGATCTTCATCACGCGAAAGAAGCCGAGTGAACTCGCGGCGAGCCAGCAAAGCGATCGGCCTCGCGAGATGGCCGATGCTCGCTAAGAGCGCCCGCGTGAGGCAGAGAATGCGATGAGCCGTTCGCCTACCCTGTCATGCAGCAGTGAACCGGCGGGGCTCGATCTTCGGCCGAGGCCCGGGACCACGCGCGTCAATCGCAACGCGCTGGTCCTGGCCGCGCTGCTCGGCGGAGCCGTCCTCGTCGCGGCCGCAGCGACGCTCGTGGCGAACCGCGCCCCGATCCGTCCCGCGAGTGAAGCCTCCCTCGCGACGGCGACGAGCTGGGATCGCTTCTGGGACGGGCAGCCGGACGGTATTCCTCTGCCAGCCGTCGAGAGCCGACCTCCCGCCGCGCCCAACGCCGTGGCGAAGCCCAATGTTGTCCCGGTGTCGACCGTCGGGAGCGAGCTCGACGCCGACACGCAACGAAGGCGTGAGCGACTGCTTCGGGCCCGGGATGCGGCGCCCCTCGTTGCCGCCTTCCGCACGAATGCACAGAGCCGCACATCGGCCCGCGCGGGCGCACCAACCAACGGGAACACGCACCCCGCTCTTCTAGGATCGCTCGGGCAAGCCCTCCAACCGACGGACGAGACACTCCTCCAGAACAACCAGGCGGGGAAGCGCGCATTCCTTGACGAGAGCGGGCTCGGCGAGCAGGACGAGACGAATTCGCACCTCGTCCGCCAGCCGATCTCCACCTACGAGGTGACAGCGGGAATGCTCGTTCCCGCAGTGCTGGTCACCCAGGGCAGCTCGGACCTCCCCGGTCTCATGACCGGACGCGTTCGAGAGAACGTCTACGACTCTGCCACCGGGCGCCACCTCTTGATCCCGCAGGCCACGACCATCGTCGGCGTATACGACAGCGTCGTCACCTTCGGTCAGAGGCGGCTCCTCGTCGTATGGCAACGGCTGATCTTCCCGGACGGCACCAAGCTCAACATCGGTGGCATGCCCGGCACGGATCTCATCGGAGCTGCGGGCCTCCAGGACCAGGTCAACCGTCATTACAAGCGCGTCTTCGGAAGTGCGCTCCTGCTCTCCGTCCTCACCGCGGGTGTCACGCTCAGCCAGGAGGACGACAACCGGAGCGTCCTCGATCGCGGCTCCACCCGCGACCGGGTGAAGGACACGCTCGCGACGGCCCTCGGCCAGAACCTGGGCGAGGTGGGGAGCGAGATGATCCGCCGCGAGATGAACGTGCAGCCAACCCTTCAGATCCGTCCCGGCACGCGCTTCAACGTCTTCGTGAGCAAGGACCTGATCTTCCAGGAGCCGTACCTCAACACCTTTACCGGAGGAGGACTCGTCCCGTGAGGCTGAAGCAACCCAAGGAACCGCGGCCGCCGTACGACCTCGGGGTCCATCTCGATCCGGACGCCGACCCCGACCTCCAGCCCGACGCCGAGCTCTCCCGCGAGCAGTACGGTGAGGCGATCGCGACGCCGGCGCCGCAGAGCGCGAACGGAACTGATGTTCGCAACGGCCCGGAGGCGCGCTCGTGAACGGACTCTTCCGCGACGACGCGCAGCGCCAGGCGGTCTGCGACCGGCTCCTGGAGTTCGCGCACTACGACGCGCGCGCCGAGCGGTTCGCGACTCCGAGCGTTGCCGACCCGAGTCGGGTGCGACGCGCACGCGTGCTCTACGACTTCGCGCTCACCCTCTACGACGGCGACAGCCAGGTCGAACTCGACCAGCTCGTGAGCCTCGATGGCGACACCCGCGGAGTGATCGGCGACCTCCTCATGGACATGGGCACGCACGACTTCGCCCACGTGGATCGTTGGCTCGAGAATACGCGGGCATTCTTTGGCTCCGAGGCAGAGCGCGAGTCGTGACCGAGCAAGCGATCTCGCTCGTCCGCTGCCTCGAAAATGCGGTCCAACCCGCGCTCTTCCACAAGCTCGACGTCGCGTTCCCCGAGTTCGGCTGGAAGCGAACGGCCCGGGAATGGATCGCGGCCGACCGAGCCTTCACGAAGGAGCGCTTCGGTGCGCGAATCCGATCGCGTCCTCTGCAAACCGACCAAGCGGGCCGGGCGTGACGAGCCTGACGAACGCGCCGGTCAGTCGCCCGGGCCGAGCATCGTGAGGTGCAGTGCCGCCTGACGGCGTCCGTCCACCCCGAGGAGCTCGTTCAGGTCGTCGTCCCGGTAGGCGGCCAGGTTGCGCGCGGCCAGGCCGAGTGCCTCGGCGGCGAGGTAGATCCGCTGGCCGACGCCGCCCGCCTCGAGCAGGAGATTGCGGTAGCTGCGGTCGCCGGCGTGGGCACGCGCGCTTTCGAGCCCGCCGACCATCACGAAGGCGACTGCGGCGTTTCCGGCCTTTTCCTGTCCCAGGCAGGCGTCGACGAGCCGCTCGCGCAAATCGCTGCTCCGCAGCGGCGAGAGTCGACCTGCTTGCGGAGCGTAGCGATAGAGACCGGCATCGAGTCCCGAGACGCGGTGCGCGACGAGGTAGAGCGCGACGTCTGGGCTCCGCTCGAGGCCGGGATTTCCCTGCGTCGCCTCAAGCACGAAGTCGAGCTGGGAGCGCGCAACGGGTCCGGACTCGAAGCGGCGCGCCGAGCGACGCACGCGAATGCTCTCCTCGACGGAGGTCGCGGGCGCGCTCGCCGCGCGGGCCAGCGCCTTCCGCGCGCCCCCCTTGTTGGCCGCGGCGCCTCCCCCTTTGGAGCTCGCGCGGCCCTTGGAGCTCGCGGGCACGAGCTTCGTCGCCTCGTGGTAGCGCTCGGGCACGGTTGCCCTTCCCGGGTGGTCCGCCTGCCCCTTCTCGCCGAGCGCGACTGCGAGCTCGTCTTGCGCGAGCCCTTCGCTGGCTGGTGCGCCGAGTGCGTGGAGCGCGCACACCGCCTCGCCCGTCCCATCGACTCCCAGGAGCGCCCCCAGCCGGTCGTCAAGGAAGCGGAGCCAGGAGCGCTCCGCGAGGCCCGCCGAGTGTGCGGCCAGGCGCAGGTTCTCGCCGATGTGTCCCGAGTCGATCAGCGCGTAGCGATAGCCCCGGTTGGCGTAGCGCCATGTGTAGCGGGCGAAGACGTTGGTGAGGACCACGCATGCCGCGGCCCCCTGGAGCGAGGCCGGCTGCTCGAGGCAGCCCGCCACCTCGGCGAGGCGCGAGCCCTTCTCGAGTCGGAGCAGCGCGTGCTCGCGAACCGCGTAATAGTAGACGCCGGGGGCCAGACCCTCGACCCTCTCAGCGACGACGTACACCTCGCCCGCGTAGAGCGCACCCGCCGAGGGAGCGGCCCGGAGCGCGCGCCCTCCCCGCGGCGCCCGCCCGGTCACGCCGTTCGTCAGGTGAAGAACGCGCGCCAGTCGCGCAAGCAGAACGGGCTCGGCTCGGAATCCCGGCGCCGGCGCGAACCCCCGCACGGCCTCGGCGAGCGACAGACCTTGCTCGTCGCCGGGGGCCGGCAGCGCCTGGCGCTGCGCGCGGGGGTAGGACTTGTAGGGCCGGGGCGGCCCGCGAAGCCGCGGGCGCCTTACGCCCAGGGCGCCCAGGCGCGTGTTGCGGGTGGCGCGGTGGATCTCGAGCGCGAGGTTCTCGCCCTCGGTCGCCCCGCTCGCGAACCACGCGAAGCCGCCCGCTACGAGCCGAAAGAAGCCTCGGCGGCGGATCTGCACGCCCACAAGTCTAGACCCTATGGAGCGACCGGCTCCGTTCGTATCCTCGTGCTCTAGGCACAAGCACGGGGGGTGAAGACGTATGGAGGCGGCGACCGGATTCGAACCGGTGAGCACCCTAACGATTCCGCGGAGTTACGGGATTTTCAACGTCCCGCGAACGTCCTGCGACAGGAGCCTGGAGGGCGCGGCGGCCTGGCCTATTCGTTCAGTTGAGCTTCGAGGAGATCTGCGAGATAGCCCGCGAGTTCGTCAACGTTGAAGTGCCCGTCAGCCCATTCACGATCGGCGGCTTGGAGAGCCTCGTAGTAGGGTTCTCGGTTCTCGCTGATTCGCTCAGGCACGGTTTTCGCTCCTGGGAGCAGGGCCCCGAAGCGGAGGCAGATCAGGTAGTAGCACGCTGCCCGAGCTGTACGACCGTTGCCCTCGATGAAAGGGTGGATCCAGTTGAGACGCCACAATGCGTACGCGGGGAGAACGGTTGGATGGTCGATGATATCCCAGTTCTCATGGACAACGGATATGAGCTGGTCGATCAGTTCCGGGACCCTGTCGAAGTGCGGCGGAATGTGCTCTCCGACGTAAATCGGTTGCTCGCGGAAGCGCCCACCGAACTGTGCAAGGTTGGCAACCGCCACAGCGTTCAGGGACCAGAGCGTGTACTTGTCGAACGCTTCGATGCCTTTGGTGAGACCGATCTCGATGCAGTTGGTGAGCAAGTCATACTGCCGAAGCAGGTTCTGCTCCTGAATGCGGGCGAAGAGAGCCGGATCATCGGCTTCTCGGACGGACATCTCAGGCCGGCTCCTGTGCCGCGCGCGAGCAGTCGACTACTTGTCGACCTTCTTGAGCCGGATGTGCTCGGAGGCGTAGCGTACGGAGTCCTTCGTGATGAGATCCGACTCCGGGGCATTACCAAACGCGAAGCTGACGCGCTGCTCGTGAAGCTCGCCTTCAGACACGTCTCTACCGCGAGCCTCTGTCAGCAAACGCTTCAAGTTCGCTTTGACCTTGAGCTTCGACTGAAGCTGCTTGCGGGCGGGCATCTGAGCCTCCTTGAGCGTCAGTATATCTTCGCCTGAGATCTCTACTTCGGCCAAGCGAAAAGGGCGGTTGAACCGTCCTTGAGGCCCCCCGCCGCTACGCTCCACACCACACGCGAAGAGTCAGCGAAAGTGGAGCGTAGCGGCGGGGGGCCTCACCCGCAACCCCCGCCAGATCTTATTGAAATGGCAGGGATTTCGACGACCAGCGCAGTCCCGCAGGCGCCCGCCCAATCACAACATGGGCCACCGAGACGCGGGTTCCGTTGAGAAGTACGCGGAGCTAGACGGCAGCGCGATCCGCCTCGCTACACGCCCGCGCACTCACCGACGACGCACCACCCCTCGCCCCGACCGTAGCCGCAGCCCGCGCACGCGTCGCGTACGCACTGCCCCCTGCTCTCCCTGCGGCACAACGGCGAAGGGGGGGCTACCGGGGAGGCGGCGCATCGCCCCCTATGTATACATCGGCCACAGAGAATCCTGGGGGTGTTGGCATCGTGGTCGTGGCTAACGGAGCGCGAGGCAATCCTTGACCACGACCTTGGATGGATAGTTGGTCTCGCGGGTGGCAGAGCGAGTCTTCACGTCGTAGAGGGTGCAGGTTGTGTCGCCCTTCTTCGAGGTCAGCCGCTCCCCGCCGTAGGTGAATTCCACGTCCTTGCCGAATACAAAGTAGCTAATGTGACGAACCACAAACTGCTGTTGTCCACCGCTCTTGTCGGCATAAGTGATCGTGTCGCCCACCGAAACGACAGAAGGAAGCGCGCCCGGGTCTGTGTAGTCCTTGTCTGTCCCGCAGACGTTCGTAATCCAGTAGTCCTTGCACGGAAAGACCGCCCATTGTGGGGATGTGCGAATTGAGGAGACCCAGGATTCCCCTGCGATAGCGGGCTTGTGCTCCTCTGCTCCCTTACGATGTTCCTCACACATGGTGCCAAGCGCCCTAGAGATCGCCCACGGCATGGGAAGCTTGAGATCTTCGACGTGCAGCACCAGCAAGCTTTCGGTCAGCCGGGCCAAGCGCTCGATTCCCTTGGCGTTGATGCAGCTCACGAGCGGATCGAGATCTGGGTCCGAAGCTCCATGCAGCATGAAGACCTGGCCGTCCACGACGCCCGAGACGTAGAGCACCTTCTCCTTCTCGGTAAGATTGGCGAAGTCCCTCGGCATCATGAGATCGAGGGGTTCGCTGCCTCCCGCGATTGAGTACGGCGCCGGTAGCAGAACGGCAGCGAGGAGAATGACCCGGATCATGACTTGACCTCCGAGATTGGCGCGTCTCCCGAGGAACGTTCTTCGAGCCGCCCTGCAAGCATGCGTGCACCAAGACCCGGTGCGAGAATGATAAGCACAGCAACGAAGTTGATCACGTTGAATGGGCTGAAGACCTCTTGCACGCGGCCAAAGCCTTCCCTGTCCCAGATCGCGATCGTGCTCGCGAGAATTGAGCCGGCTGCGAGGGTGAACCAGAGGATCGCGAAGCCTCGGAGCAACTTGATGATCAGGGCGACCATGCGGGGACTCCCTACTCGCAGGGGACGGCTAACGTAGCGCGCGGCAGTTCTCGACCACGATTGGATGATGATAATCGGAGCTTGGACGCTACGAAGCAAGCACCGCGGGAGAGGTGGCTCTGAAGCGGGCCGAGGCGCTGCGGCCGCCCCGACTCGCTCTAGTTCGCGCGCGCCGCACACAAACCGCGACTGTCAGTTCTGCCGCTGAAGCCCCCGCGCCGATCCTGCCTTCTGCAAGGGGAGGAAACTCCACAGTGCGGGCAGGCAAACTCCACCGAGGCCGTGGCACGTTCACGGTTCCCGTCATGCGCCGTCGGTTTCATGATCATCTCGGCCGCTGCCAGGTCGCCGAAAAGCTCCGTTGCATGGCCGATGCTTGTTGGTGGGCGTCGATCTCGCCCGCCCCGCAAGGTACGCCGTCGTTGACCGCACTCCGTGTGCTGTCCCGAGTTCCCGTCTCCGAACTCCCGCTGCCGCGCGGCGCTTCGCGGGCCGCAAGATCGCGTCGCGCCTAGCAGGCTGCGGAGAAAGTGACTGGGTTGGGCGGGACGCCTCTGACGGGAGGCGTGCCGAGCAGGGAGAGGGATCGCCGTTCCCGGTACGAACCGGTTCGGTGTCGCACGGGTAGATCTTGCGGGATCATGAGCTATGTCGCCTCCAACAGGTTGCGGATACGGACCAGGTTGTAGGCCGCAGCAGTGAAGGTGAAGACCCAGCCGACCCGATCCGTGCCCCGGTGCCGGGTCTTGCGCATCAAGCCCACCGTCTTCATCCAGCCAAACACCTCCTCCACCCGTTTGCGGAAGCGCTGGCTCACCTCGTAGCCCGGGTGTCCTGTGGTCCTTCGATCGATCGCGCTTCGGCGGTTCGTCGTGTTCTGTGCCACGTGCGGGGTAACGCTCCAGGCCCGAAGCGCCTGCACAAAGCTCTTGGCGTCGTAGCCCTTGTCTCCAGCCAGGGTGATCCGGCGAGCGCCCCCCAGACCCAGCACCATCTCGAGAGCCGCTTCGCGCTCCGCATACCCCGACGCCTGAGTGAGCTTCGCCGCCACCACCAGGCCGTTGCGGTTCTCCGTCACGACGTGTCCCTGATACGCGAGCCGCGCGCCCTGGCCCCTCATCCCCGCCAGTCGGGCGTCCGGATCCGTCCTCGACGCATGCGTCTGGTTGCTCCGCTTCTCGCCCCGGAAGTTGACCGTCGGGTTGCCCGGGTCGTCATCGTCCCTGCGCTTCTCGTCCTTGCGCACGAAGCTCTTCTGGCTCGCCCACGCCTCGATCAGCGTCCCGTCCACCGTGAAGTGCTCCGATGACACCAACCCCTCCGACTCCGCCTGCGCCAGCACCGCCTCGAAGAAATGCTGAGCGATCTCGCCCTTCAGCAGCCGTTCCCGATTCTTGGTGAACACCGTCGCGCTGAACACCTCATCGTCCAGCTCCAGGCCCACGAACCAGCGGTAGAGCAGGTTGTAGTCGATCTGCTCGATCAGCTGGCGCTCGCTCCGGATCGTGTACAGCACCTGCAACAGCAGCGCCCGCAACAGCTGCTCCGGCGGGACCGACGGTCGGCCGACCCCTTTGGCGTAGATACCATCGAAGCGTCGCGACAGCTGCTCCAGCGCCGCGTCCACCAGTCGCCGGATCGCTCGAAGCGGATGGTCCTCGGGAATCCGGGACTCCAGCGATACGTAGCTGAAGATCCCACCCTGGAGCGTCTGCGGTCCTCTCACATCTCCCCCTTGGGGCTTCCCTCAAAGGTACCCTTCGATGAGGAGTTTTTCAGCAGCCTGCTAGGTGTCGAGTTCTACACACCTCTTGCGGATCCACCGGCAGGGCAGGATGCAGAAGAGCTGCGTCGCTTCTGGCTCGTTCCCGGCTGAGGAGCTGTTGTGCGTCGACGGATCGGAGATCTGGACATCGCATACGAGAAGGATGGAACCGGCCCGCCACTGGTCCTACTGCACGGTTCCGGAGCAGACCTGATTTGGTGGGAAGACATGGTTCCCCACCTAGCAACCGAGTTCACCGTGTACCGTTACGATCAGCGGGGTTTCGGTCAGACGGTCCGCCCGAAGGAGCCGAAACTTTCGCTGGCCCAGTGGACGGCAGATCTCCTCGCATTCGTTGACGCGTTTGAGCTCGAGAAACCGACGCTGGTTGGGTGGTCGTTGGGCGCCTCGGTGATCCTCGACTTCGCAGCCGATCACTCGGATCGGTGCGGCGTCGTCATCCCGATCGGCTCGCCCGGCCCCGAGCGGGTCGTGCAGGACAAGTCCGGCTTCGAGATGCGACAGCGGCTTGCCGATAGCGGCGCGTCGGTGGAGGAGATCATCGACGCGACCTTCGATTTCACCGAAGCCGCCTTTAGCCAGTGGTCGCGGGAGCACAACCCGCAGGCGGTACAGAAGATGCGGGCAACGCTTCTTCGGAACAGCCCATCCGACTACTCAGAGATGGTAGACGCGTTCGATGAGCTTTCGGACTTTGGCCCAAAGCTGCCGGTCGTCAAGGCTCGCGTGCTGATCATCTGCGGCGCGGAAGACGGGCGCACGCCGCCATACCTGGCCGAGGAGCTTCACAAGGCGCTGCCGAGCTCGCAATTGGTCATGCTTCCGGATTGCGGGCACTACTACAGCTTCGAGAAGCCCGAGGAGACGAGTCGCCTGATCCGCGAGTTCCTGGCTTCGGGCTAAAAAGGGAGGAAGAGGAGATGACGGCTAGTGCGTCCACATCCAAAGTAGCGCTGGTCACTGGTGGGGGCACGGGCATCGGACGCGCCATCGCAAGCGAGCTGCATCGCAACCAATACCGGGTGGCAATCCTGGGAAGGCGGCGAGAACGACTCGAATCCCCGGAGGGTTTCCACGCCTATGCCTGCGACATATCAGACTCGGCGGCGGTACGCGAAACGGTCGCAAAGCTGATCTCCGAGTTAGGCCGGATCGATGTCCTGGTCAAGGGCATAGGATAAACAGGCTGGGTTCTGGCCCGAGGTCCGAGTAGGGCGTTATGTCAAGCCCCTACGGGGACCCCGCGGCGGGAACCCACATGGCCTTAGAGGTACTGAAGGGCTTCTTCGAGAAGCGGGGCGAGGTGTTGGACGATCTCAAAGCCAGTGGGTATTGGCCCACCACGTTCGTGTCGGGCCCCTCACCCGGAATCGCAGTCCACTGGCACGACGTCAACGTACACGCCTACTTGATGGAGGGAAACACGTCGTTCCTCGACGTGGAGAGCGGCAACCGCCACACTGTCGGGCCCGGTGACAAGATCGTGATCCCCGCACGTACATTGCACGCTGAGGGTGAGATCGCCGATCGGGTCGTCTACATCATCGGGTTGCCGGAGGCGTGTCCCACGGACCAGCAGCTTCTCCAGCTGTCTCCGGACGACCTGTAGACATTCCTTGGGCCGAGTGTCCTACGGCCTAGCCCGGTCTGAACCTAGTAGATCGACGGCATCGGTTCCTGCCCCAGCAGGTATCGACCGTAGTTGCGAATGCCGACTTCGTAGCTCACGGCCACATGTTGTGCGATCGAGTGGATGTCCCGCCAGAAGCGTTGAATGGGAGTGCCCGAGTAGATCGAGGAGGCCCCGGCATTTTCGAACATCGCCGTCGCGGCTGAGCGGCACTCGCGGGCGAGGTAGGCACGCCATGCGAAGGAGCGCACTCGCAGCTCCATGACGTCGACCTTATCGCCGTCGGCCAACGCCTTGCCCACCTCCGTGATCTCGTCCGCGTTCCTGTAGAGCAAGCGCTCGCACGCGTCGAGACGCACGGCGCTCTCGGCCAGGACCATCTGCGAGTACACCATCTGATCCTGGCGTTCAACGGTGAAGGTCGGGACCCGCCTGCGCATGTTCTCGTTGAAGAGTCTGTTGACTGCCTGGGCGCCGCCGAGCGGGCACCCCATCAGAGAGATGCAAAGCCCGGGCCCGAATGGGATGCGGTACAAGGCGCCATGGTTATAGGCATGCCCGGGCGCGGTCCCTTCGTGGATCAACGGGAACAGGCTGATGGTTCGATACTCCGGCACGAGCTTCTTCTCTACCTTGACCCCACGGCTGCCGGTTCGCGCATGCCGAGCGTGTCCCAGTCGTCCAGCACCTGACAGTCCGACTTGGGCAGGAACATCATGCGGTATTCCGGCTCGGCTCCGTCCACGGGATCTAGCATGACGCCGAGCGCGATGTAGCCGGACCAGTCCACACCACTGGAGAACTTCCACGCGCCGCTCAAGACGTAGCTGTCAGAAACGCGCTCGGCGCGACCCGTCGGTGCGAAGCAGTCCGAGAACATGACGTGTGGATCGTCGCGCCACAGCTCGTCCTGCATCTCTGGGGTCGTCAAGGCGCCCCACCAGTGGTGGGCCGACAGGATGCCGAACACCCAGGACGCTGCCATGTCGTGCTGCCCCAGTGCCTGGCAGATGCGCACCTGGGCCGGGAAGCCCATCTCCAGCCCCCCGAAGCGACGCGGCTGCATGACCTGGAACAAGCGTGCCCGCGTCATTGTCCTCGATGACGCCGTCGTCCAGCCTGCAGTCTCGGTCGGCCTGGTCGGCCTGCGCCGCTGCACGCTCGCCGATCGCGTGGGCCGCGTCGAGCAGTTGGTCGAGTCCGGGCTGCTCCCCGGTCGCTGCGGCCTGCTCGCTGACCGTCACTCCTTGGCAGCCTCGGCGGCTGCATCCCTGCTGCTCTTATTGCAGCGGCAACGACCGATCTCGTGCAGCTCGATCTGGTTACCGGCGGGATCCTTGAAGAAGAGCTGCTGCAGGTTCGGGAGAGCAACGTTCCCCAGCGTCCAGTAGTCGATGTTCAGGCGCTTCAGCTCTTCCTCTGCCTCGGCGACGTCCGGGACCGCGAGAGCGACATGAACGTTCACCGGATCCTTGTCCGGTCCGCTCGCGTAGATCGATTGACCCTCTTTTCCCATCAGGTGAATCTGCACATCATTCGGCACATCGAGCCAGAATCCGGGGATGCCCGGGATGTTCGGCCGTCCCTCATCGAAATCAAGCCCTACGACACCCTCGTAGAACTCGCCCATCTTCTCGACGAGATTGTTGGGCATGGTGACGGCGTAATGATGAAGCTCGAGAATTTTGATGGTCATTTTTTCACGTACCTCTTTATTCTCAGTCTGTATTGCTGCGGACAGAGACACCGCCTCGTACTGGCGGCGTCGTCAGGGTGAAGGCGATCACCATACGAAATCAATAGCCTGGAAGTATTCCTCAGTCTCTGCGAGGTGCCGCAAAGCGCCCGCGTAATAGACCAGCGGATTACCTTCACCGCAGGCAAGATGACGCACTCGTCCGAGGAACAGCGTATGGTCACCGCATTCGAATGACCTTTCGACCTCCGCAGCAATCGTCGCAAGCGCACCGCCAAGGACAGGTACCCCGAAGGGGTATTCGAAATCCGGCCTGACATCGGTCTGAGGTTGTCCCGCAAAATGGGAGCTATAGAGCTTCTGGTCAGCTCTCAGCACGCTGACTCCAAATGCTCCGGCCGCATCCAGCAGGTCGTGCAACATGGAGCTCCTGGCGATTGAAGTGACGAGCAGCGGGGGGTCCAGCGAACCAGACATGAACGCGTTAGCGGTCATGCCGTGTACGTTGGCCCCCGTCTTTGTCGTTACTACGGTGATACCTGTGGCAAAGCGGCCCAGCACCTGGCGGAACTGCCGTGGGTCAATTGAGGTGGTGATGCGCTCTGTCACGGCCCGAGCCGCTCCTACTGCTGCCTTCTTCGCTGGGTGATGACATTCACATCATCCGGATTCACCAAGTCGGACACGGTCCAGCCATCAAGATCATACTCGGCCATGCACTGCTCTGCGTAGGCCTTCCACTCCTTATCGCGGCCCATTACCTCTGCCATCGCAAGCGGATCCAGATGACTCTTCTCATAACTTCCAGAATAGTTCATCTCGTACAGATCGTGACGATTGGCGAACTCCGTTCCAACTGCATCCCAGAGCAACTTCATGACCTTCACGCGCTCGACCGATTGAATGCCGTGTGAACCACGCAGATACTTGTCAAGATATGGACGTAGCTCGGCGCTCTGAAAGTCGATCGCGTGTGAGGGAAGATAGATCAAGCCGCTCGCGACCACTCGTCCGATCAGATTTCTCACCCTAGTGTATATGTCAGACTGGATCGTTCGATAGCCAAGGCCCCATTCTGCGTTCGGAAGCACGTAACCCGGGACCCACGGCGCGGAGGATCGAGCGATCGCATCGGATAGCGCCCATAGGACATGCCTCAGTCCGATCACTTCGCCGACAACGGCTTGCACTCCCCGATACTCGTTTGTACCGGTTATCTCCACCGCCTTCAGAAGAAGACCGCAGATGAAATCCATTTTCGTCGCTAGGCGCGTGCAGCCGTGCAGAAGCGTGCGTCCCAGGAAGCCGGATTGGAATATGAACTGGTTCGACATCTCTACGCCGTACATCAGTACGTCTTCCCAAGGTACCAGTACTTTGTCGAGAATCAGGATTGCATCGTTTTCGTCCATTCGACTCGATAGGGGATAGTCGAACGGACTACCGATGACCGCGGAGTTGAACTCGTATGAACCTCGGCATATGAACTTGACGCCCGGCGCATTGTTCCGAACGATGAATATCGGGGAGAATTTCTTTTGCTCGTGGACGACATTGTAATGAGCGACAAAGGTGTACTGCGTCAACGCAGCCCCAGTGGCGACAACTTTCGCACCGCTAATAACTAGACCCCGATCGGTCTCCTTTTCCACTTGAACAAACACGTCCACGGATTCATTGGGAAGATGCCGGTCCACGGGCGGATGAACAATCGCGTGATTGATGTAGGGAACGCGTTCGCGAGCGAAGTCGTACCAGCGGTCCGCATTGGGTTGGTATTCCCCGTAGAGACCGCTGTTGCATGCAAGTGTGCCGACCCATGCAGCCTTATAGTCCGGGGTCCGGCCCAACCAACCGTATCCCATACGTGCCCATTCAGCGATGGCGTCGCGGGCGGCAATCTGCTCTTCCACGGTGTGGGATGCTTGGAAGAACCGATGAGTCCGCATCCCGGATCCGTTGTCCATCGGAATCGTCATCAGGTCGATGCGCTCCGGGTCATGTAGCGCGTCGTAAAGTCGTGCAAACATACGGGCGGAATTTCGAAAAGCGGGATGATTCGCGACGTCTTTCGCCTTTTCCCCGTAAATCCAAACCTCGCGGTCGTCGTTCAAACTGTCCAGATACTCCTTGCCGGTGTACGGTCCAGGTTTACTAGCCATTGGTCTCCTGAGTGGCTGCTTCTGTATCCTATCGTGTCAGGCAAGTGTAGCAGAGTAGGCGACCCGGCTGCGGGGCGAGGCGGCGGCTTCGCAGAGGCCGGTCTCCGGGTGGCGGGACACAGCCATGACCCGGCCGTGGTCCCAGGGGCCACTGCGCGCCATGCGGTGGCCGCGACGCGAGAGCTCGCGGATCGTCGCCTGTGGGATGCGCTCCTCTGCGATGCAGAGACCGGGGTGGAAGAGACGAGGGTAGAACGAGTCGATCAGGTGGCGCGTGTGCACGGTCGGGGCGTCGATGGCGGCCTGCAGGTCCCGCATGCCGAAGTCGACCGTGTTGAGGAAGAACTGCAAGGTCCACTGATCCTGCTGGTCCCCGCCGGGGGTTCCGAAGGCAATGCGGCGGCCGTCGGGTAGCCGGGCCATGGAAGGAGTCAGCGTGGCGCGCGGGCGCTTGCCCGGGGCGAGCGAGTTCGGGTGCGTCGGATCCAGGTTGAACATCTGTCCGCGCGTGCCGACCGGGAAGCCCAGCTCGGGAATCACCGGCGACGAGGGGATCCAGCCTCCACTTGGCGTCGCGCTCACCAGGTTGCCCCAGCGGTCGACGGCGTCGAGATGCGTGGTGTCGGCTCGACCGGAAGCGACCTTCGAGCGCTCCTGCTCCGCCGCCATCCACTGCGGCTCGAGAGACGGTGCGTCATCTCCCGCCACGAGCGGCCAGCCCTGCGGAAGCGTGCCGAGTCCTGGCCGCAGCTCGAGCGATGCGCTGGCGGGGTCTATGAGGGCGCGCCGTGCCTCCGCGTAGCGCTCGGAGAGCAGCTCTCCGAGCGGTACGTCCACGAAGAGCGGGTCTCCGTAACACGCGTCGCGATCCGCGTACGCGAGCTTGGCGCACTCGAGCCAGGTGTGCAGCGCGTCCGGGCTGTTGTGACCCATGGCTCCGAGGTCGAAGCCCTCGAGCAGGACGAGCTGCTGCAGGAAGACCGGACCTTGGGTCCACGGCGGGCACTTCCAGACCTCGCTTCCGCGGTACGAGGTCGACACGGGGTCGTCGATCCGACCCGAGTAACGAGCGAGATCGTCCGCGCTAAGCAGACCCGGATGAGCTCTCCCGCTTGCGTCAGGTATCGGCGTCGCCAGGAACTTCTCGATCTGCTCCGCGGGTCGGCCGCGATAGAACGCGTCGCGCGCCGCCCGAATACCTGCCTCGCGACTCCCTGCGGAGCGCGCCGTATAGACCAGCTCCTCCAGCAGCGCCGCATAGGCCGGGTTCGTCTGACGTTCGCCGATCCGCTTCACGGGGAGGTAGAGCTCGGCGCTCGTCGGCCACTGCTCCCGGAAGCGCGGCTCGAGCAGACCGAGGATGCCCTGCAGGAAGGGGTACATCGGAAAGCCGTCCCCGGCGAGCTTGCGCGCGGGAGCCACCACGTCACAGAAGCGCAGCGTGCCGAAACGCTCCAGGAGCTGGCACCAGGCGTCGAGCGCGGCCGGCACCGTTGCGGGCAGCAGGCCGTCGCCGGGGATCCGGTCGAGGTCGAGGCCCATCATCCGCTCGATCGTCGCGGCGGCCGGTGCCGTCCCCTGGCCAGAGATCGCGAAGGTCCGGTCCTCGCCAGCGACGTAGATCAGGATCGGGACCTCGCCGGCGGGCCCGTTCATGTGGGGCTCGAGTACTTGTAGGGCGAAGCCCATGGCGCAGGCGGCGTCCGCGGCGTTCCCACCGTCGGCGAGTATCTGCGCGCCTGCCTGGGTCGCCAGGTAGTGTCCTGCGCTGACGGCGCCTCCGTAGCCCTGGAGCGTGGGACGGGTGGTGAAGCTCACGCGCTCAGACACCGTTTGACGGCCGAGGGGATCTCGGACAGATCGCGTACCGGCGCGACGACGCCATTGCCCGCGGCCGCCATTCTTGCGCAGAGCTCGTGATCGCCGCCCGGCAGCTCAATGACATTCAGTTGCCGGAATTCCCGAACAAGCGGCAGCGGATCGTGGCCCCGTATTCAACCAGCCGTCGGAGACCAGGATCCCGATACGGTGGCACGCGCCTCCTTTCCTGATTTCTGAAATTCCGGCCTTCAGCCCCTTGGCAACATCCGTGCAGCCGCCGGGCCTCGTCTCTAGAATGTCTTGCAGTATCCGTTCATGGACCTTGCGCTGCCCGAGAGGGCATATCACTCGCGCGTGATCTGCGCAACCCGTGACCGCGTAATAATCCTCCGGGCGCAGGTTCAGCAGCAGGACGGCGGCTACCAGTGCCGCCGCAACTGATTTCGACCCGCGCATCGATCGACTCTCGTCGAGCATGACAGAGTAAGCGCAGGGACGCCGCGTCCGCTCGATGACGCTGAAGTCAGCGTAATTGGTAAAGGCGAGTCGACCGTTGATCGGCTTGGCCTCGGTGATCAGCCTCTCAATAGAGGCATCGATCTCCAGCTCATCGGCATGAAACTGGAACGGCATCGTCCTTACCGCGGGCCATAGGATAAACAGGCTGCGTTCTGGCTCGAGGTCCGAGTATGGGCGTTATGTCAAGCCCCGGTACGGTCCGGGCACATCCTTTACAGAAGTCCAGGCACATCGTTTACACGTTTTCGCTTCCGGTGATTTTACCTGTTTGCAGATCGATCCGCCCAAGGACGGTGTTGTAGTAGACGATGTTTCACACGGCATCGCCGACCTCCTCGAGTCCGATGTTCTCGCCCTCGAGCGCATTGCTGAGGAAGTATTGACCGGAGAGTCGGAAGGTTCCGCAGGTGCTCACTCTCCGGACCTCGAAGTGGCCGGGATACTCCGGTTGTCGGATACGGCTTGAGTACTCTTTCGTTGACGGCTGCCACCGCTCGGCTGGGAAGTCACCGTCGAGTGCTTCATGCGGTCGTTCGTGGTTGTAGCGTTGCTGGAAGAGATCAAGTTGCCTTTGTTGCTTGGCGAGATTCGCGGCGGGGGGCCTGGCCGCTTCCCGCTTCATGTCTTTGTGCATGCGCTCGTGTTGGCCGTTCTGCTGCGGACTCGAGGGGCGGATTCGTTGATGAACGATCCCGAGCTTCATCCACCAGACATTGAGCTCGCACAGCCCATGGATTCCTGTTGAGGCGAATGGGGCGCCGTTGTCTGTCCGGATCGCGTCAGAAAGCCCGCGTTCGCGAAATAGAGCCCGGAAGGCGGGTTTGGCGGCTTCTGTGCGAACCGATCGCAGCGCTTTGCAGAGCAAGAGCATCCGGCTGTAGTGGTCCGTCACGGTCAACGGGTAGCAGTACTTCCGGTCGCCGGTTTTGAATTGGCCCTTGAAGTCCGCGGGCCAGATCTCGTTGGGGCCCGCCGTCTCCAAACGAACCGCTCCGGGATGTTTCCACGACCGCCTATGTCGGTTCTTGCGAAGCTTGCCGTGTCGATCCAGGAGTTCGTTGACTGTGCTTCGGGCCGGAAGACTCCGACTCGGGTGCCGTCTCTTCATGATCTCGCGCAGCTTGGTCGCTCCCCAGCCATACTTCTCTCGAAGTACCAGGATCTCGCGCTCGACGTGTTCCGGTGTTCGATTCGGATGCCGATTGGGAGCCCGAGATCGGTCGTCGACCGCCTTCAGGCCCTCCGTCTCGATCCGGTCGATCCACTTGTAGCCGGTGGGCCGGGAGATCTGATATCGGTCACACAATTCGCTCATCGACCACTGGCCACTCGTGTAGTCGCGATAGAAATGCTGACGCTGCTTCTTCGTGTCGGTTTCCATCCAGGGCATCCTTTGGTGTAAAGGATGTGCCCGGACTTCTGTAAATCATCATCCCGACCGTTCACCCTACGGGGACCCCGCAGCGGGGCGATTTCAAGCTGCGCCGGTAGCCGCGCGGCGCCCTGATCGGCGGTCCGATGGTTGCCTCGGCGGTGCGGCGCTGCAAAGTGCCGGCACGCGGGCGAGCGTGGGCCATGGGGACCGCGGGGTGGGGTTCGGCAGCGCGCTGCAGTCGTGGCCTTGCGAGCGAGTGCGACTCGGGGACGAGCGGCTACGGCTCGTCGTGGACCGGTGACTGATCGAAGAGCCAGTCGTCCTCAGCCTGACCCAGGTCTGGGGTGTCAGCCGCCGCGGGCTCGAGCGGGGGCGCGCGCCGCCGTGTCCGCCATGCGTCGTCCGCCACAGGACGGACAGAACCCCCGGCGCTTGCACGAGAACGCGACCAGGCGATCGTGTCCGCAATCATCACAGTGCAGGCGGAGAAAGCCATGGGCTAGGACTGCCGAAGGTGGCGCGGGAGGCGGGGTTGTCATCGTAGGCGCTGTCGCCGTCCCAGTTGCCCAGCAGCCACGAGAAGCCCGTCAGAGCGTACGAGAGGTCGTAGTAGCCGGTGTTGCCCGATCCGGTGGCGCTGAGTCGGACCGGCCCGAGATCGTCGATCCTGGGGCAACCTCGAAAGCCGGTTTCGACCGGGAAGAGACGGTAATGGTCTCATCCCAACGCCGGGGAGTTACTTGGTGCCCTGCTTAGTGGGCGGTGAATGCTCATGATCCGTCTCAACGCGCAGGATCGCGAGGGACTTGAGAACCTGTTCCAGCATCGAGGGCTCGCCGCCTCCCATGCCTTCCTCTTCCGCCACCTCAAGCTCGATCGCGTCATACTTCCAGCGCTGAAGGATGTCGATCTTCTCCTCGCGGGTAAGCTGGGGATGCTCAACCACCGCTTCGGGACTCGAAAAAACGGCGGTTGGGTCGAGACGCGCTTTCTTTAGATCGATGTCTTGCATGCATCGGACCGTTCTGACTTCTGAGCCTGCCCGTCTCTGGGAGAGACTTCAAGCTTGGTGCCGGGCCGAGACTCCAAATCACTCGCGACCCGCGCCCATCTTCCTGGCCGGAGATCCCGTTTTGCGTGACCGCTATCTCGGCGGGCTGCGAAGAGCGGGGCTGGAATGGTTTCTGGTCCCCAGTGGCTCCGAGTTCTTAGCTGGCTTCGGGATACTGGTCCCGGGAGGAACGGCCCGGGGTCGACGTGGACAGAACCTGACGAGCGTCGAGGCGGACACCCCTGGTGTGTCGTTGTGTGTTTAGCTTCGAGGCGGACACGCGACAGCCCGCGGTGCAGTTGTGCACGGGCGGAGCGAGCCCTCTAGCTAGCCGACGAAGACAAGCCCTGGCGCCTGCCCTTTTGGGTGTCCGAGCTGGATGCCCCTCCGGATAGGCATCACAGGGTCGCGTAGGCCATCTGCCAGAAGGCCCGCTCGTGCTGCGCGACTCTGCGAAAGGCCTCGTGCTCGGCATCTCCGGCGGGCTCGAGGACTCGGTTCGTTGCGGCCTCGAGTACGCTCACGTAGGCCGCGAACGCATCGCTCGTCCAGTGCTCGACAAATTCCCGGAAGACGGGCGCCGCTGGAAGCGCGGTCCGCCACGCCTCGAGGTACGCGCGCTCGAGCGCCCAGAGCGCCGTAAGCTGAATCGAGTAGGGCTCCTCGGTGAGCGTGTGCAGGTAGTCGATGTAGGCGCGTGCGGTCGGATGGAGTGGCGTATCCAGATCGATCCGGCGCTCGGCCGCCTTGCGCTCGAACCAGTCGAGTTCCGCGACCATCGCCTGAACTCCGCTCGCGAGAAGCTCCAGGTCTTCGCGCGGTGCGCCAGCTAGGAAGCGGGCTTCCGCGCGCGTCAGTGCCACCCCGAAGTGATAATCCTGGGAGAGCCAACGTGCGAAGGCGGCTGGGGCGAGCGTCCCGGCGCGGACCTGATCGAGGAACGAGTGGTGCGTCGCGTCGTACCATAGGGTCGCGTGGCTCTGAATCAGCTTCTCAGCCGTCACGCCGCATCCAAGCTCGCCTGGGCGGTCATCGCTCCTCCGGGGCCGCGCCGGTCGCCTCGCGCGCCGAAGCTCTCAAGGAGGCCGGTGGCGTGCCGGCAGCGGGTTCAGCCCCCCTCTCGAGTCCCGGGTGACCATTCATGCTTCGGGCTAGGGCACCTCGATCTCGATATCCGACCCCTCTACTCGAACATTGTAGCTCGCTACACCGCGGGAAGCGGGGGGACCCAGGACCTCGCCCGTTTTGATGTTGTAGGTCGCGCCGTGCCAAGGACACGTGACGACATCGCTCTCGATCGTCCCCTCGGCCAGCGGACCGCCCATGTGGGCACACGTGTTGTCGATGGCGTGGAACTCCCCGTCGACGTTGAAGAGAGCGATTTCCTTCCCCTCGATCTCGATCAGCCTGGCAGTCCCGGGCTCGAGGTCCTTGGTCTCGGCTACCTTTCTGAACACTCCCATTCCCAGTCGTCCTTTCTTTGACGGGGCCTCGTTTGGAGTTCGGAGACCGGAGTCACTCTACCGCTGGGGTCACAGCGGGGGAAGGAGATCCGGGGGCCTTCATCGCCGGCTTGCAGGGCTGCCGACGACGCCAGGGGCCTCGTTCCCGTGGACCGTAGCGCCCCGGAGCGTGACACACTCGTGGCGAAATAGGCCGGTGTCGGGATCTTCCTCGATTGATTCGACACGAATCGCGCTAATAGCAGGAGAGGGCGGGACACCGTGAGCGAGCTACGAGTGCTGTTGGTTACTCCACTCTCCGGACTGCTCGCGCGCTTCGGCCGCGTCGGGGCCGAGGCTCTTCGCCTCTGGGCGGCTGAGGCCGCCGATCTCCCGCCCACCTGGTGAGGCGTTCGGCTCGACGTCCACGACGCTCACCCGGACCCCGCCGCCGCGATGCGCCGCGGAGGACGCCGCTCGGCTCCACTTCAGCGCAACGACGATCGGTTTCTCGAGCGGGGGAGCCGTGCGCGCTGCCTCCCGGCTTCCTGACGCGGACGTGCTCCTCGTCGTGGGCGGCTTCGACGACGAGCTCGCAGCCGCCCCGGCCCTGCTGGGACGTGAGTGGCGTGCCGTGGGATTCGTCGGGGCTGGAGTGGACGAAGTCCTCGCGCCCCTCGGCCAGGCCCGCGAGGGTCTTCTCGGCCCGGCACAATGGGTCGCAGCTGCCGCGTCCGAGTCCGACGAAGGTCCCGATGTACAGTGGTTCCTGACTCGTTACCGGTCAGCTGTCGGAAACGATCCTCCCTACCCCGCCGCGCAGTCCTTCGCCGCCGGCGTTCTCGCCGCCCGCTGCCTCAGGGATGCCGGGGCAGTGGAAGACGCAGCCCTACTGGCCGCCGCGCGGAGCCTCGATTGCCGGACGCTCTACGGAGACTTCCGCCTCGACCCGGTGACCGGGCTCCAGGTCGGGCACGAGGTACTTACAGTGCAATGGCAAGGCGGCGCGCGGCGCATCGTGTGGCCTCCAAGGTTCGCCGACCGGTCCCTCCTCTATCCTCGCTTCACGCGGTGAAGCGGGCTCGTCCAGCTCGACTTTGATGTGTTTCAGGAGAGCGCGATGTCGCCCTCGACTCGGTGGTCCAGCCCGATGCCCTCGATTTGGACGCGCGCTGTTGCCTTCAACTTTTCGTTGCCTGTGAGCTGGCCGGCCTCGGCCGCCCTGCGCACGGCGCGCTCGATCTCCCGCTGGGAGGTGACACCCACCTGCTTGAGAAACTTGCGAACTTCCCTGTTGAATGTGTCCTCATTCATCATGGCGTGGTCTGCTCTCCTCTTCAGGCACCATGCTACGGCAGAACCGCGGGCACTGTGAGGATCGTGTTGACCCTCTGGAGTCGAGCGCGCCCGACACATCCTTACTGACAAGCCATCAATAGGAATGAGGAGACGCAATGGCAGTCCTTGCCCGTCCTGGCCTCGTTCGCAGGCTGGTCGGAGCAGTTCGTCGGGGACGGTTGCCAATCGTTCTCGGCGGACCCGGGACTGGCTCGGCCGACCCCCCGCCGAGCTAGAGTCCGGTCACGGCCGAGCGGCTCCTCGAGCCCGAGCCGCGCAACTGGCTCATGTATCGCGGCACCTACGACTCCTGGGGCTACAGCGAGCTGGACCAGATCGATACCACCAACGCGAGCCGGCTCGTCCCCGTCTGGACCTTCTCCACGGGCATGCGGGAGGGACACCAGGCCCCCCCGCAACCGGGTGATGGCTCTCGATGCGCGTACAGGCGATCTGCTCTGGCGCTACGAGCGCGACCTACCCGAAGACCTGTTCCAGATGCACCCGACGAACCGTGGCGTCGCGCCGTACGGCGAGCTCGTGTATCTGGCGACGGCGGACGCCTTCCTGGTGGCACTCGACGCCAGGACCGGGGCCGTCGTCTGGGAGCGCGAGGTCGAGGACTACACCGGGGGCTACTACATGACGCTGGCCCCGATGGTTGCCAGGGGCAAGGTCATGGTCGGCGTCTCCGGCGGCGAGTTCGGGATCCGGGGCTTCGTCGCGGCGTTCGACGCCGTGAGCGGCGAGCCCGCGTGGAAGACCTACACGATCCCGGCACCGGGCGAGCCGGGCAGCGAGACCTGGAGCGGAGCCAGCTGGAAGACGGGAGGCGTTCCCGTCTGGATCACGGGCTCTTACGACCCGGCCCTCAACCTGACCTACTGGGGCACCGGCAACGGCGGACCCTGGATGGGCGACACGCGGCCCGGCGGCAATCTGTATGCGACCTCCGTGATCGCGCTCGACACCGGCGCGCTCCGAGCCCACCACCAGTACCACTGGAACGATTCCTGGGACTGGGATGAGGTGTCGGCCCCTATCCTGGTCGACTTCAAGAGGGGCAAACGCACGATTCACGGACTGGTCCACCCCGCGCGCAACGCTACCTGTGGTTCCTCGAACGGGCGCGCGACCGGATCGGCTTCGTCGACGCCCGCGCGTACGTCAGACAGGACGTCTTCACGAGCATCGATCCGCGCTCCGGTCGACCGAGTACGACATGGCGCGCAAGCCGGGAACCGGCAAGCGTGCGCAGTTCTGCCCCTCGTGGTGGGGCGGCAAGGACTGGCCGCCCGCGGCCTACAGTCCAAAGACGGGCTACCTCTACATCCCCGCGAACGACAACCTGTGCGGCACGATGGCGGGGAAGGAGGTCGAGTACCGGCGGGGGCAGGTCTACATAGGGGCGGACCCTGGCGAGGAGTTCAGCCTGGTGCTCCACGACGACGCCAGGGAGCACATTGGGGAGCTCCAGGCCTGGAGTCTGAACGAGCCGAAGGAGGTCTGGACCCGGACCTTCAAGAGCCACAACTGGGGCCCCGTTCTCGTGACGGCGGGCAACGTCGTCTTCATGGGCGGGACCAACGACCGCTTCTTCCGGGCCTTCGACGCGCAGACCGGCACTACGCTCTGGAAGCAGCGCACGAGCTCCGGCGTCACCGGCGTACCGAGCACCTACGAAGTCGACGGCGTGCAGTACGTGGCCGTGCTCTCCGGCTGGGGCGTGGACGCGGCCCGCAAGCAGGACCTGCTGAACCCCCTCCTGGGAACGTCGACCTACGTTCCGCAGGGGGGGGGTCCTATGGGTCTTCGCCTTGCCGGATCAGCGCTGATGCTCGGTTAGAAACGCCACTGCACGTAGCCCCGGATGCGGCGGGACTGCTCCAGGGTACCGATGATGATCGAGTCCTGGGTGCTGCCGGGATCGAAAAGCGGCCCAGCGAGGTTCCCGAGTTCCTGGGCGTCGATGTAGTACTCCTCATCGAAGATGTTCTCGACTCGGAGGCCGATTTCAAACTGCTTCCACTCCACACCCACATTGAGATCCGCGACCGTGAAGCGCTCGTTATCCCAGCGTCCGAAGGCGTCACCCGGCACATCCTTGTACAGAGAGTCGGTGGCGGCAGGTCCCTTTTGCCGCACCTGGAACCGGCCGAACACTCTCGTGTCGAGGCCAAACTCGTGGTCGTAATCGAGCGCATAGGTGACGGCCCAGTCGGCGTGGTTGGACGGCGTCCGTCCCGAGATGCTGCGGCCCGAGATCGGCGAGCGCGTGCCGCTCTTAAATTCGGAACTGATGACGCCGCCGTCGAGGCTGAGGGTCCAATCGGGATGGAGCAGCGCCTGCACGCTCGCCTCCCAGCCCATGTTCCTGGAATCGCCCACGTTGATGATCCCCTCGACTATCGTTCCATCGTCTTGCGTTACCTGGAGTTCGGCTTGCCGGGACTTGTAGTCGGTCTTGAAGAGGGCTGCGGTCAGCACGATCCTGTCGTCCCACAGGCGGCCCTTGTAGCCGAGCTCGTAGTTCGTCGCATTTTCGGGCCCGTAACCGAACAGGTCACGCACGCCCTCGAAGCTGGTCAGGTTGAAGTCGCCCGGCTCAAAGCCCTGGGCGTAGGTTAGGTAGAACATCGACCGCTCGTCATCCAAGAACCACGACACGGAGCCACGGAACAGGTTCTCGGTCTGCTTCCGCTTGCCGCTTATACCACTGTCGTCGTTGTGCCGCTGGGACTCCCAGGTGTCGGAGCGGTAGCCGGCTCCGAACTCGAAGGCGTTCCAGCGATAGCTGCCATTCACGAACACGGCGTGACTGTCGCGCTGCCGTTTGCTGCGCTCGAAGATGAACGACGGGCAGATCGTGACGTCACTGCAGCCAACTAACCCCGCCGGATCGCGGTTCGCCGGATCATCGAAGTTGAACCCCTGGTCCGTCTCTGTCGCGGGGTCGGGGGCAAAGGCTGGGTCCGCGAAGTTCGTGCTGGTGCCGCCGAAGAGATAGAAATCGCCATTCAGATCCCGATCGTAATTCTGATAGAAGCCGCCGAACTGCCACTGGAACGGCCCATCTCCCGTGGAGATCACACGCAGCTCCTGCGTAACCACGTCGATCCGGTGGAGCCGAAGCAGATCGAAGACGAACTCCGGGGCAATGTCTATGTCACTCTCCCGATCCGAATCCGTGTCCGAATTCGAGGTAATCGAGGTGATCACGAAGTCATCGAAGTCGTAGTCCAGGTGCACCATCCAGCTCCAGGTCTCCCTGTAATGCTCCGGATTGAAGGTGGAGATCCTCCTGTCGGAGTGGCTGAGCCTGTTGCCGTTGGCCTCGCGGCCCCAAATGTCGTTCGGACCGTCTTCCTCGTGGTAGCGCACGTTGGCGTAGAGCGAGAGACGCTCCGTGATGTCGCCGGCGATGGCGACACGTGCCCCGTAGCGATGCATCTCCCCGATGTCCGAATCGTTTGTGCCGCGTACTCCACTGAAGCGCGGATCGTTCCCTTGCTTCAGGAACGAGTCGTCGCTCTCGCCGTAGTAGAAGACGCGCGCGGCCCAGCTTTCCCCCAGCA